>CAZWJE010000006.1:0-44591 GCA_964634395.1 uncultured Gemmatimonas sp.
CCGCTCACCTCCGTCCCGTGGCCGCCGTGGCGACCACCTGGTCTCCATCACTCAGACCCGCGAGCACTTCGACAGAGTCGGCGAAGGCGCGACCGGGCCGTACCCAGCGCAGCTGCGCGCCGCCGTCGGCGGCGAGATAGACGCCCGTCAGGTCGCCCTCGTGCACCAGCGCCGACACGGGAACCACCAGCGTGGCGCGTGCACCGATGGGGACCGAGAGAGTGGCGGCGCTGCCGGCCAGGAAGCGCCCGTCGGCGTTGTCCACCAGCGCGTTGATCGTATGGAGCCCGCCGCCGGGCGCGGGTACGACGCCCTCCACCACCGCACGGGCGGACACGCCCTCGATGACGGCGTCGACCGCCTGACCGCGTTCCAGGCCGCGGGCCACGTCGGGCGAGACGCTGGCCGACACGCGCAGGCGCGAGGCGTCCTGTACCACGAGGAGCGGGGCGCCGGGCGCGGCGAAGCTCCCGGGATCGACCATTCGGTTCACCAGAATGCCGGCGAAGGGAGCACGGATCACGGAGTAGTCGCGTACCGCGCCCAGCTCCTCCGCGCTGGCGCTCGCCGCCCGCACCGCGGCACGAGCCCGGGCGAGACCCGTCTCCGCGGCGTCGAGCTGTGCCTTCGGGGCGGCGTCGTCGGCGTAAAGAGCCCGCATCCGCTGGGCGTGCAACTCGGCCTCGCGAAGGACGGCCTCGGCCTCGGCCCGCATGGCTTCCACCTGTGCGGCCTTCGCCGCCAGATCCCTCGCGTCGATGCGCAACAGCGGCTGCCCCGCCGCCACGCGGTCGCCTTCCTGGACGAGCACCTCGGTCACGGCGCCCATCAGCTTCGTGCTCAGAGTGGCCTCAGCGACCGGGGCGGCCACGCCGGACGCGTCGAGGACGCCCACGCGTTCGACGGCGTGCACGGTGAGCAGCGGACCCGTCGACGCCTCCGGCCCCGTCGTCCCGGGTGCCGCTTCGGTCTCGGGCGCGGCGCACGCCCCGAGGCCGAACGCGGCCGCGAGCAGCAGCGTTCCCGTCGTCTTCGTCTTCATCGTCCCATTCTTCGGGTGTGGGGAGCTCATCGGGATTCCGTCGGGTTCGCGGTGGCCGGAAACGCCGTGTCGAGCGAGGCCAGCTCAGCCGGGTCGAGCCCGAGCGCTTGCAGGCGCTCGGCGGCGGCGGTGATGGCATCGTGGCGGGCGCTCGCGAATCGCAGTGACGACTCGGTCTCGGTGGCGGCGGCGCTCAGCAGCTCCAGCACGGTGGCCAGACCACCCTCGTACTTGCGGCCGACGATGCGGTGCGCCTCCGCGCTCTGCTCCACCGCCTCACCGGCGATGCGCAGCCGCTCCAGGGCGACCAACCAGTCAGTCTCCGTCCGCTCCACCTGCAACCGTGCCTCTGCCGCGGCGGCCTCGGCCCCGGCCCGCGCGGCGGTCTCACGCCCACGAGCGGCCCGCGTCTCCGCCACCTGCCCCGCGCCCGCGAACGGGGTCCAGGAGAACATCACTCCCACCGTCCAGTTCTCGTCGCCGTCGTAGAGCCGGTCGGGCGAGTTCCAGTCGTAACGGGCCACCGCGTTGACCCGCGGCAGGTAGAGCGAGCGCGCCCGGTTGAGGTCGGCGCGAGCGGCCGCCAGCCCCGCCCGGGCGGCGGTCATGTCCGCGCGCGCCTCCACACTCCCACTCCACTGGCGCGACTCCAGCGCGCGAATCGCCTCCGCGGCGGGAAGATGCGCGGGCGGGGCAAGGGTCATGTCGTCGGGCGAACCGAGGAGGGTGGCGAGCTGCCTTCCGGCAAGTACGGCATTGCCGCGTGCCTCGACGAGCCGCGCTTCCACTTCTCCCGCCTTCACCGCGGCCAGCAGCGCGTCCGATCGGGTGGCGAGTCCGTTCTTCACCATCGTCTCGGCCTGCCGCACGTGGGCGTGTGAGGCCTCGGCGGCGGCCTCCAGCGTGGCCACCATCTCGCGGGCGAGCACGGTGCCGTAGAAGGCGCGAATCACGTCCACACGGGTACGCGTCCGGGTCCACGTCTCGGCCGCCCGCGACGCGGTGGCGGCATGGGACGCCGCGACTCGGCCAAGATGCGCGTCGGCGTTGAACAGCGGCTGCTCCAGCACGATGGCGCCAGCGTAGTTGTTGACGGCGTCCGGGTGATTCAACCGCGCCGGGTCGAAGTCGGGAGCGGCGATGCGACGCTGGCGCAGCACCGTGCCGAACGCACCGATCGGATCGGTCGTCCGGGCGAAGCCACCCTCCAGACGGAGGGTGGGGAGAACGCCGCGCAGCGCGGCGAGCGGCTCGGCGCTCCGCGCTTCCGCGTCGCCGGCGGCGATCCGGTTCGCGTACGCCGAGCGCTCGGCCCGCGCGAGCGCGTCCTCCAGCGACAGCGTCTGTGCCTGAGCCGCCAGCGGGGCCGCGGCCAGGAGCCCGGCCAGCAATAGCGAGCGATGACGTACCATGAAATCGAGCGTCGAAGTGAAGTCGCACCCGGCCAGGCCGGAAGAATAGTTCGACATATAATTATATGGTTGTATATTGGTCGTCAAGAGACCGCTCTCGCGCGGGTACCGCGGGGCGCGGGATCCCTTCGCCATGGGAAACGAAAAACATCGGTGCCCCACCGGCCGTTGTGGGCCGCCGGGTCGCTACCGCTTACGATACAACGCGTTCACGCTCACCCTCCGGCCCTTCTCCGTCTCCACCCGCACCGTCTCGCCGGGCGCCTCGGCGCTCAGCCCGTGACGACCGACCCACTCCTCCAGGGCGACGGCGTGCAGCAGAACCGCCCGACCGCCGGGGAAACCCTCGTAGACACCCGGCTCGTCCGGAACCGGGCGCACGCCTTCCCCCGTGAGGTCCACCTCGGGAGTGAAGTGATTGAGCAGCAGGCGTCCCCCCGGCTTCAGCACGCGCGCGGTCTCCGCCATCGCGCGCTCCCATTCGGCCACGCCGCGAGCGTTGTGAAAGATGCCGAGCGCGACCACCAGGTCGAACGATCCGTCAGCGAAGTCAGTGAGATCGTCCATGCGGCCAACGCGTACCCGCTCCTGAGCGGCCTCCTCCCCGAGGACGTCCGTCAGCCGCTCCCGGGTCCGCTCGACCATCGCCGTCGACGCGTCTCTTGCGTGGACGTCGAACCCGTGCGTGACGAGCAGGGCCGTGTTTCGGCCACCCGCGCAGCCCAGGTCGAGCACCCGGACGGACTCCGGGCGCTGGTACTCCTCGATCATCGCGGCCAGACGGTGGTCGGGCTCGCGCGAGGCGAACTGCTCGACCACCTCCTTCTGTTCCCAGAAAGTGTCCGTCATCTTCCCTCCCCGCACGATGGCCTCACCGCTCCGCGTCCGGTCACACCGCCTGGAACATCCGACCGCGGGCGTCGGCCTCGGCGGCCAATCGTCCGCAGACGATCTCGCAGAGCTGGAACACCTCCTCGCCCCGAAGGCTGTAGTGCACGTACAATCCCTCCTTACGGCGCTCGACGAAACCGAGCGCATGGAGCATCTGCAGGTGCTTGGACACGTTCGCCTGGCCCAGACCGGTCTCCTCCATCAACTCGGAAACCGTGCGTTCGCCCTGGCGCAGCGCGTTCAGAATCCTCAGCCGCGCCGGCTCGGCGAGCGCCTTGAAGCGCTCCGCGACCACGTCCAGCACCTCCGGTGTCAGCCTGAAGCTACTCATGGTTGCCTCCGTTGTATCTATAACCATAACGGAATGTAGTCGGATTTGACCCCGAACGCAATCGACCGGTGGCTCCGCTTTCCACGGTGCCGGGGAAACCGTCGAAAATGACTCGGATCGGGACGGAGGAACTGGAGGCTACAGCAGCTTTTCGTCCAGCTTCAATCCGCCGAGGATGTGCAGATGGAGATGAGGGACGGTCTGTCCTCCGTCTTCGCCCGTGTTGATCACCACCCGGTAACCGCTGTCGAGTCCCTCCGCGGCGGCGATCCGACCAATGGCCAGGAGGAGCTTTCCGGCGAGTTCCAGATCATCGCCCTCGAGGTCCTGGAGCGACCGGACCGGCTTCCGCGGAATCACGAGAATATGCACCGGCGCCGCCGGCGCGATGTCGCGAATCGCGACCAGGTCCTCGTCCTGGTAGACGAAATCCCCCGGAACTTCTCCATCGATGATGCGGCTGAAAATCGTTTTGGTCATGGAAGCAGTCTCATGGAAGGAACAACGTTCGGTACGATCTCGAGCGGAAAGCCGCCGTCATCGGGAGGCCGCTCCCGTCATGTCGGACGACAATGAAGTTCCGGGACGACGATGAGGAAGCCTCAGGACGGCGATCCGCCGAACAGAGCGCTCCACCATTCATCCTCACGATCTTCCGCGAGGAGCCGGAGCCCCGCCGCCCTCGCGTCCTCGATCACGTCATCCGCTTCCTCTCGCAGGATCCCGGAAACGATCAGTCGCCCACGCGGTCGGAGCGACGCCGCGAACGCCGGCAGAAGTGGCCGTACGACGCCGCTGAGGATGTTCGCCAACACCATGTCGAATTGTCCAAGCCCTTCGACGAGTGTCGGGTCAGCGAGTTCCTCGAGGAGGACGATGACGTCAGTGACCCGGTTGCGTTCGATGTTCTCGCGCGCGTTGAGGTTCGCGTCGGCGTCGAACTCGACCGCGATCACCTCGCTGGCGCCGAGGAGCGCGGCCGCGATCGAAAGGATCGCCGAGCCCGACCCTACGTCCAGCACACGATCACCCGGGACCTGACTCGCGTCGAGAAGTCGGAGACATCCCCGGGTCGTCGCGTGCTCGCCGGTCCCGAACGCCATCTGTGGATCGATCTCCACGACTACTTCGCCCGGCGCGGCCTCCCAATCAGTCCAGCTCGGCTTGACGACGAGACGCGGCGAGACCTTCCGGGGTTGTAGCCCCCGGCGCCAATCGAGCTCCCAGTCCTCGTTGGGCCGCCAGGCCCAGGAGACTTCCAGCGGCTCACCCCCGACCCGTTCTCGCAGGGAATCCGCGGCAAACGTGGTGAACGCTTCGGGATCGGGCGGCGGCGGGAGGAACGTGGAAAGCGTTTCGGCCTCGTCGAGTACCGACTGCCCCCCCAGGGCGAGTAACCCCTCCGCGATCAGGTCGCGAAGGGGCTCTCGCGGCGGGGCCGCGACGGTCAGGACGAACCAGCGCTCCGGCGGTGGCATCGGCTCAGGCGGAGAAAGCTTCTTTCATCCGATTCCAGAAGCCTCCGCGCGATCGGCCGTCAGCCTCCGGTGGAGCGCCCTCGATCTCCCGGAGGCGCTGGAAGATCTCCTCCTGCTCCGAGGAGAGCCGGTTGGGCGTCCACACCTGGACTCGTACGTGCTGGTCACCCCGGCCTCCCCCGCCCAGATGGGGGAGACCCTTCCCGCGGAGGGTAAGCACCTCCCCGCTCTGCACACCCGGCGGGAACTCGACGCGTTCCGGGCCCCAGACGGTCGGGACCTCGATATCCGTCCCCAGCGCAGCCTGGCTGAAGGAGATTCGCGCGTTATGGATGAGGTCATCGCCCTCCCGCACGAACCGCGGATCCTCCTCGACCTCCAGAACCACGAGGATATCGCCACGCGGACCGCCGCGCGGACCGGTGTTGCCGTGCCCCCGTAGCGTGATGTAATTGTCCGTCTCGACCCCGGCCGGCACATCGACCTCGAACTCGCGATCCCGGCGCACCCGTCCCTGGCCCGCGCAGTCGGAGCACGGCTCGACGATCTGACGGCCTTCACCCCCGCACGTCGGGCAGGTGGACGCGCTCACGAACTGCCCGAAAACGCTCCGCTGCACCCGTCGCACCTCTCCCGCGCCCGCGCACGTCTCGCAGACGATCGGTTCGGAGCCGCCGGCCGAACCCGTTCCGGAGCACGTCTCGCAGGGCTCCTGGATCGCGATCCGCAGTTTCTTCCGGACTCCCGTGGCGACTTCTTCGAGGGTGAGCCGCAACCGAATCCTCGTGTCCTGCCCGCGCTGCACGCGACCACGGCCGCGACCCCGTGCGCTGAAGAGGTCCTCCATACTGGAAAAGCCGCCGAAGTCGCGCATGAAGATGTTCAGCGCGTCCTCGAAGCCGAAACCGTTGAAGCCGGCTCGGCCCGCCCCGGCTCCGGCGCCGGACTTCACGCCGGCATGACCGAACCGATCGTACGCGGCGCGCTTGTCGGGATCTCGCAGGACTTCATAGGCCTCGGTGGCTTCCTTGAACTTCTCCTCGGCCTCGGTGTCGCCACCGTTCCGGTCGGGATGGAACTGAAGCGCCTTCTTCCGATAGGCCTTCTTCACCGTCTCGGCGTCCACGCCGCGGTCGATCTCCAGAATTTCGTAGTAATCCCGCAATGTTCAGTCAGGTCAGGAAGTCGGATACGAGCGCTGAGGTCCCCTCAACGAGGCCGATGATTCGCTCGTAGGGCATGCGCGTAGGGCCCATGACACCGATCACACCCCGAAGGTTGCCCACGTTGTACTCGGAGGTGATGATCGTGAACCCGGCGAGGGCGGGATCAGAATGTTCGGCGCCGATAGTGATCGTGAGACCGGACGTCCCGATCCTCGACGAGAGTGTCGAGGCAAGGAGATCGGTCCGCTCGGTGAGTTCCAGGAGACCCTTCAGGCGTTCGCCCGTCTGGAATTCCGGCTGATCCGCGAGCACGGACGCCCGGCCGAGGTGAAGACTGCTCTCCGTCGGATCGAGCCAGCCATCGGCGGATTGAACGAAGACGTTCAGCAGCTCCGAAGTGCTCCGGTCGCCCGCGGGGGCCGCGTCCCGGAGGCGTTCGGAGAGCGTCGTTCGCACCTCGAGAAGATTATTTCCGCAGAGCCGTTCGTTGAGCACCTGCGACACCGCGATCAACGCGCTTGGCGGCACGTGAGCGGGCACATCGACGAACACGGTGCGCGGACCGCGCGACCGCAGCTCGAGAACGAGGAGTACCTTCCCTTCGGCGATCGGCAGCAGCTCGATGCGTTCGAGGATCGCGTCGGCGAGTCCCGGCCCGATCGCCATCCCCAGTTCGCTGGTCAGGAGGCCGAGTACCTGCGCGGCCCTGCGAAGGAGAAGCTCGAGGCCGGTACGGTCGGCGTTCCGCAGTTCGGAGCGCATCTCCCGGGTCGCGGTCACCGTTCTCCGGGGCTGCGTCAACAACGCGTCCACATAGAGTCGGTATCCTCGATCCGTGGGCATCCGTCCGGCGGACGTGTGCGGATGGTAGAGGTATCCCTTCTCCTCGAGGTCACTCATCGTGTTCCGGATCGTCGCCGGCGAAATACCCAGGCCATACCGCCGGGCCACCGTTCGACTACCCGCCGGCTCGGCGGTGTCGACGTACGTCCGGATCACCGCCTCGAGCACCTGCTGCTCGCGTTCGTTGAGCGATTCGTCCTTCATCCGAGAAATCATGCGGGGTTCGCCCCAATCTGAACGAGATCGGAGCCACCGTCAAACGGGACCGGACGCGTCGCGGGGGTATCCGGGCGAAGGCTCTCCGAGAGCGAAACCGCGATCTCATCGAGGAGCAGCCAGCCGCGCGCGGTGAGGCGGGCGACTCCGTCGTCGATCGTCGCGATCCCGTCCACCTCCGCCTTTCGGAACACCCGAGCCCCCCGCGCGTCGAGATCCTTCAGTGGTAACCCCGCGCGCGTGCGCAAAGCAAGCCAGACCCGTTCCAGCGAGGCGGCCGCGGAATCGATCGTCTCCCGACCCGCGACCGGCGACCGACCGGCGGCGACCGCGTCTCTATATGCGTACCACGATCGCAGGTTCCACCGTCGTTCCGGAGGAAACCAGCCGTGCGCGCCCGGGCCCAAAGCCGCCCAGGGCGCGCCCGTCCAGTACGCGAAGTTATGACGCGAATGCCTGCCCGGACGGCCGAAGTTGGAAACTTCGTAGTGCTCGTAACCCGCTTCGGTCAACTTTTCATGCGCGAGCAGATACTCCCCCGCGTATCGATCCTCGTCGGCGATCGTCTCTCGGCCCGACGAAACCCACCGACCCAGCGGCGCGCCCGGCTCAGCGGTCAGGCCATAGAGCGAAACGTGCTCGGGGCCCAGCTCCACGACGCGTTCGAGGTCGACGCCCCAGTCGCGTCCAAGCCGTTCGGGGAGTCCGAAGATCAGATCGATGCTGACATCGGCGAAGCCCGCGTCCCGTGCCGCGCGGAGCGCCGCCTCGGGGCCCTCCGGTCCATGCATCCGACCCATCCAGCGCAGTGATTCAGCGTGGAACGTCTGGGCGCCGAGGGAGAGCCGATTGACGCCGGCCGCACGCCAATCGACGGCGAGGCCGGGCGTGAAGCTCTCAGGATTCGCTTCGCACGTCCATTCGGCGCCGGAAACCAGTCGCGCGAACGGCTCGAGACGTCGCCGCAACGCCTCCATCGCCCCCGAACCGAGCAGCGAGGGCGTCCCCCCGCCTACGTAGAGCGTGTTCAGTTCCAGCGGCCCGTCCCATCCTCGCTCCTCCGCCGTGAGCCGCAATTCTCCCTCGACGGCGTCGAGCCACTCCCCCACCGGAGGATCGCGGAGCGCCTCGACCGCGAAGTCACAATACGAACACCGGCGCACGCAGAATGGCGCGTGCACGTACAGTGATCGTACCGTTTCTCTCTCGTTCCCGGACACGCGCGCGAACCCCCTCGAGTTCAGGATATCCCTGACAATACCCCCGCGCTCGCGTAAGGTCACGGAACCACCGTCCGGACGTTCATGACGCGTGGGAAAGGCCGGGGGTGAGAAGCGCGAGCGGAATCCGCGCCGGCGGGCATGAGACGCCTACGCGAGAATGAACCGTTTCCCCGGCAGCGCGGTCGCCAGTCCGCGAAGCTCCAGCTCGAGCAACGTGACGAGCGTCTCTCTCACGTCGAGACCGGCCGCCGCCGCGACCTGATCGATGTGTTCGGGATGTGCCGAGAGTACCCGCATCAGCTTCGTTTCGGACGCGTTGAGGAGGGGAAGCATCGCACCGTCGTGCGGAATGTCGTCCCTGACGCGCCGCGCGCGGGCATCCCGCAGCGAATCCACCCGCTTCGGTGCGAGGGAACGCCCCGCGCCGACACCGTGGATGATCTCGATGACGTCGCTCGCCGAGGTGATCAGAGCGGCCCCGTCCTGAAGGAGCCGGTTCGTCCCTTCGCATGTGGGAACCCCGACTGGCCCCGGCACCGCGAGCACCTCCTTCCCCTGGTCGAGCGCGTAGTTGACCGTATGTTGCGCTCCGCTGCGCAGCCCCATCTCGACCACCAGCACGGCGTCCGACAGGGCGGTGATCAGACGGTTTCGACGCGGGAAGTTGCCCGCCCTGGGGGTTTCCCCCGGAGCGTATTCCGTGAGGAGGATTCCGCGATCACGGACGGTGAGGAAAAGGTCGCGGCACTCCGGGGGATAGACACGATCGATCCCATGCCCAAGCACGCCGATCGTGAGCCCGTTGGCGAGCAAGGCTCCGCGGTGCGCCTCGGCATCGATGCCTCTCGCCATCCCGCTCACGATGGCGAGACCGGTCCCGGCGAGCTGTTCGCTCAGCCCGCGCGCGGTCCGACGGCCGTACACGGTCGGATCGCGGGTGCCGACGACCGCCACCGACTGTCTCGTCAGGGCTCCGGCGTCACCGATACAGAAGAGGAGATAGGGTGGATCGGGAAGTCTTCGGATGCTCTCCGGAAAGAGCGGATCATGACGCGTGACCGCCACCGCGTTCAACCGTGCGAGAACCCGCAGCGCGATACGAACTTCGCGCGTGCCGGCGGACGATCCCGCCTCTCCGAGCCGCCTCGCGAGTTCCGCCCCGATTCCCTCGACCTGGCGCACTTCGATCGGCCGTGCGTTGATGACTCGCTCCGCTGAACCGAACCACTCGACGAGACGGGCGAGTCGGAGCGGACCCACCCCGCGCACCAGCGCGAGGCGCAGGAGCGGCTCGAGTTCTTCGGAGGTGAGCGGCACGAGGCGGTCAGACGGGGGTCAAACGGGGGAAGGAATGGTGCGGGAAGGGATTACGCGGGCTAACCCTCCCCGGGGGGGCGCCCTTCCACCACGGGCCGGTCGGTATCTTCCCATTCCTCTTCGGCCGCAATCGCCGCGCGGGACTCGCGCCAGAGCCCCTCGAGAAGCGGGTCCAGCCCACGATGGGCCACGGATGAGATCGTGAACGTTCCCCACGCGCCCTCGGCTTCGACTTCGGGGTCGGGCCAATCCGGCGGAAGAAGATCGGACTTGGTGAACACCACGCAGTACGGTTTGCCGGCCAGCTCGTCCGAATAGCTCCGCAGTTCGTTGCGGAGCAGTTCCAGCTCGGCCTGGGGCTCGAGAGCATCCGCCGGGATGAGAAGCGCGAGGGTTCGGGTTCTCTCGATATGTCTGAGGAATTCGTGACCGAGGCCCTTCCCTTCATGCGCCCCCTCGATGATCCCCGGGATGTCGGCCAGAACGAAGCTCCGCGAGTCGGAAAGACTGACGACACCGAGGTTGGGGGTGAGCGTGGTGAACGGATAGTCGGCGACCTTGGGCGTCGCGCGGGAGACCGCTGAGAGAAGCGTCGATTTCCCCGCGTTCGGCTCCCCGACGAGCCCGACGTCCGCGATCAGTTTCAGCTCCAGTTCGATCCGGCGGGCCATGCCCTCCTCACCCGGCTGGGCGTGGCGTGGCGCCTGGTTCGTCGCGGTCGTGAAGAAGCTGTTCCCCTTCCCTCCCCGCCCACCCCGGGCGACGATGAGCGAATCACCCACCGCGAGCAGTTCGCCAAGGAACTCGCCGGAGTCCGCGTCGCGTATGGCGGTCCCCGGCGGCACTCGCAACTCCAGATCCGCGCCGCTTCGCCCCGTTCGATTCGCGCCGCCTCCGTCCTGCCCGGACGGAGCGCGATATCGCCGGCGGTAGCGGAAGTCCATCAGCGTCGAGAGCTGCGGATCGGTGACCAGAACGACATCAGCGCCCTTCCCGCCGTCGCCGCCGTCCGGGCCTCCGTGTGGGATGTAGGATTCCCGTCGGAAGCTGACCGCGCCGGCGCCGCCGTTGCCCGCCTCGATCTCGATCACCGCGTGGTCCAGGAACATCAGCCCAGTGGGTTCAATTCAGGGAAGAAGCCGCGTGCACCGGGGAAAGATAACCGCCATGGCGAGTGCCGGGGGGCGAGAACCCGCGGTCCGCCTAGGCAATTCATGCTCCGCCGCGCGCGTCGAGACGACCATGGCGCGCAAGTCCATCAGTGCCATACGGTCGCGGAAGGTGCGTTCGCCCCCCGGAAAACGCCCCCCGGTGACCCGTACGGCCTGACGCTGACACCATCGGTTACTCGCTGGCTCCCCGGTTCTCGCGAGACTCGAGTACACGCTCGAGGAGGGGCGAGACTCTCCCGATGGCGTCCAGGTCCAGGTGTCGGCACGCGATCCGGATCGCCGCCCGCAACTCGTCCGGCGACGCGCCCGCGTGCATCGCGCCGCGCAGATGCGAATGCAGTTGCCGTGGGGAGCCCCACACGGCCAGGAGCGCGGCGATACACAGTTCGCGGGTCACCAGATCCAGCCCCGGACGTCCGATCACCCGGCCGTACCCTCCAGCGACCATCCAGCGGTCCAGCTCGGGATGGAGTCCCGCCACGTTCGCGCGCAGCTTCCCGTAGTTGGCGCCATAAACGACGCGGCAGACTTCCTCTCCGCGGGAGTCCCAGGAAACGGGGCTCTCTCCGGAATCTCTCGGTGCGGAGGTCGGCGGGAGGAGCTCGCGCCAGAGGATGAACGCCTCCAGCGCCACGGGGAATCCCACGAAGAGGTGCGACTGGAGCAGGATCTCGTCCACCGCCTCGGGCGGCGCGACCATCGCGGCGATCCGCAACGCGCGAGCGAGCGCCGCCTCGTCCCGGGTCGCCAGCGAAGCCGAGACGTCGACGAGCGATTCGCGCGCGAAGGTCAGCGCCGACCCGGCCGCGCTCGGCGCGCCGGCGCGCGCCGAATCGGACGGTCCAGGATGCCGGTCCTGACCCATCGTCGCGTCGCCGCCCGAATGTGCATCCCGGCCATTCGACGTGTCGGGTCGATTGTCGGCCCGCCGGTCCGTCATTCGACCGGACAGTTGAGTTCGAGATTCGGGCGCAGTTGCCCGACCACCTCGCCGACGGTGTTCAACAGGTCGGGATAGGCGTACGAGGAGAGCATCCCGAGATCGTCTTCCGTGATCAGATCGAGTTGTCGCAGCACTTCGAGTATGGCGGGTGCCACGGCGCGTTGCGCGCCGTCTTCCACCTTGACCGCGAGCCCCAGTTCCGCGCCCGGCACGCCGACACAGTAGAGTCCCTCGGCCCCGATCTTGGCGACGAGTCGGCCCTCGGTCAGCCGCATCAACTCGGTACAGATCCGTCCCTCGCCGGCGACCATCTCCGGATGTGTGGTCATCGCCTGAACGATACACGACGCATCACGATCTCCACCGCGCGCTTCCGCCGAGAGCTTCGCGAACGCGAACGCCATCTGGCGGAGCGGAAGCGCGAAGTTGACCGCCGCGCAGCCGTCGACGCCGAGCCCGATCGCTTCCACGGGGACTTCCGTCCACCGGGCGATCTCTCCGAGGATCCGGCCCTGGACCGGGTGCTCGAGCCGCTCATAACCCGCCATCTCCCACCCGTGCGAGCGCGCCAGCGCCATCATCCCCACGTGTTTGCCGGAACAATTGTTATGCATTCGCCCCGGCTCGAGGCCCTGCTCGGCCAGTTCGCGTCTCGTTCCCGCGTCACTCGGCGACTGCGGCCCGCAGGCGAGTGCCTCGGCGTCCGCTCCGACCTTCGCGAGCATCGAACTGACGGCCCTCAGATGGCGAGGCTCTCCCGAATGAGAACCACAGCAGATCGCCAGTTCCTCGAGCGTGAAGCCGAAACGTTCGGCCGCCCCGTCCCGCATGAGAGGGATTGCCTGGAACGGTTTGGCGCAGGAGCGGAAGAAGGTCACCCGTTCAGGCTGGCCGATGAACGCGCGGAGCCCGCCATCCGCGTCGACGACGGCCGCGTGGATATGGTGTCGCGATTCCACGATCGCGCCCCGGAACACTTCGACCGTATCAGGCATGATGACCCGTCGCGGACCTGAGAAATATGCCGGAAGGGATCAGGGGACCCCCCACGATCGTGAAGACCGAAGGAGTTTCGGCGATGGACGGAAGTGTCCCGGCTATCAGCGTCGCGCCCACCGGTTCACCAGGGAGCGTCAGGTTCAGGGTGTACACCGCCTCCGCGGCCTCAGCCACCAAGCACCCGGGTCAGCAGCCGAACGAAGCCCCAACCGGCGATCTGGATGCCGCTCATGATGAACAGGATCCCGAACAGGACCTCGAGCGCGCGAGGCTTCATCGACTGGTTGATCATCGTTCCCAGCCGAACCGAAATGAGGGATCCGACGGCGAGCAGGAGCCCCGCCGTGACATGAACGTACCCGATCGATCCCGATGGCAACCCCGGCCGGCCGTACCCGAGGACCATGTAGGCGAGCGTTCCGGCCGCGGCCGTGATCGACACGATTCCGATCGAGGTCGCCGCCACCCGCCGCACGTCCAGCTTGAGCATGTAAATCAGGAGCGGGATCCCCACGATGCCGCCGCCCACGCCGAGCAGCGCGGAGAAGACGCCGATGAGGACGCCCGCGATCACCGCCCGGACGAGCGAAACGCGCGGGGGCTCCGTCCGTTCGACGGCGAACGGTTCCCCGGGTCGCCGATAAACGAGGCGGGATCCGGCGAACACCAGCAGGATGCCGAGTCCCGCCTTCAGCAGGCCGGGCGGCAAGACGAGCGCCAGCGCACCTCCGGCGAACGCGGCGAAGACGGAAACGACCCCGATCGGCCAGACGACCCGCCAGGCGACCAGTCCGGACCGGTCGTAGGAGAGTGCCCCACGAATCGCGGTCGGCATGATCACGAAAAGGCTCGTCGCGTGGGCCATCGTGACTTGCGCTTCGGGACTCACGACCACCCCGAAGAGATCCGGCCGGGCGTAAAAGAAATAGAGGAAGGGCACGATGAGCGCCCCTCCTCCGATACCGACGAGACCCGACACCAGACCGACCACGAGACCGACGGCGATGATGATGCCCGGGATCATCACCTGCATATCGCGTCAGATCGCCTAGCGAAGACTCGCCTGCCGCTCCGCGGTCGAAAAGAGCGCCTGCTGGTTGGGCGCCTGCTGAAGGAGGCCGACGGCCGTTCGCACGACGGTATCCTCGAGGTTCGCCCGCTGCATCTGCCCAGCCTGACCCCACTTCGCCAGCGCGATCTGGAGTGCCGCGTCACGATCCACCAGGCGCCGGGCACCGAGGAACTGTTCCCACGTCACGTTGATGTTCGCCTGTCGGAGCATGTCGAACAGCTCCTGGTTCATCTCCGGAGTGATCGGGAAGTCGAGCTGGAGATCCGGGTTGGCCCGAACCTGGCCCACCGCGAACTGGAAAATCACGTCCGTATATCGGTTTCCGGCCTCCGACGCCGCCTCGAAGAACTCGCGTTCCGCCAGGGTAAGCGTGTCCTCCCGAACGATGAGGTCCGGCACGATCCCGCCGCCCCCGAACACGACCCGGCCACTGTCGGTTTCGTACGCCTCACGGCCAACGGTGTCCGGCGTCGTCGTCGCGGCCAGATCGACCGGTGAGATCTGGGTCGTGGCGTCCCTGTCCCTCTGAATCGACCGACCGACCGGCGTGTACCATTTTCCGGTGGTCATCTTCAGGAAATTTCCACCCGAGAGCGGGAAGAGCGTCTGCACGGAGCCCTTGCCGAACGTCGGAGCCCCGATGACGAGTGCACGGTCATGATCCTGCAGCGCGCCGGCCACGATCTCCGCCGCGCTGGCGGAGTACTCGTTGACGAGCACCACGATCGGCATCCCCGGGTACTCCTCCTGACGCGCGGAGCGGAAAGTGAAGCTGTCGCGCGGATTGCGCGCCCGGGTCTCGACAATCGGCTGACCGCGGTCCAGGAAGAGATCCGAGACGGAAACACCCTGGTCCAGGAGCCCGCCCGGGTTCGAGCGAAGGTCCAGGATCATCGATCGCATCCCTTCGCCCTTGAGCTGCGCGATCGCCGCGCGCAGTTCGTCGGTCGCCGTCTCGCTGAAGACGTCGAGCCGGGCATATCCGATCGTCGGGTCCGCCATGTACGCCGTGCGCACGGCGTTCACATGGATCTCCTCGCGGACGATTTCGAACGCGATCGGCTGCTCCACCCCCGGACGGGCGATGCGGATATTGACCGGGCTGCCCACGCGGCCCCGGAGCACGTCCACCGCGTCGGAGTCCGACCAGCCCTGCGTCGATTCACCCTCGACTTCCACGATGCGGTCACCCGAGAGGAGGCCGGCACGTTCCGCCGGGGTCCCCGGAAGTGGAGCCAGGATGGTGATCCACCCGTCGCGCTCGGCGATCTGGATGCCCAGGCCGCCGTACTCACCCGTGGTCGAGACACGCAGATCGTTGTACTCCGCGGCCGACATGAAACTCGTGTGCGGATCGCCCAGTTCCTTGAGGAAACCGTCGACCGCCATCTGGTAGAGTTCGGTGACCTCGTGCTGATCGACGTAATCGCGCGAGATGCGATCGAGGATCTCGTTCAGGGCGCGCGCGTCAAAAGCCTGACGATTGTCCCCGCCTCGTTGCAGGAGCCAGCCGCCCGAGATGATGGCGAATACGACGACGAGAATCGGGCCGAGAATCGTACGCTTGAGCTTCATTCGACCTCCGCGCTCCTGAAGAGGCGCCACGATCCGAGAAAATCGTGGCGGCAGGTAGTTTAGCTGATAACCCCGGCCGATCGGAAAGGTTCTGGAAAACGCGGCTCGAGACGGGCCTTGAGAACGGCCTCCACGCGAGCCTGAACCTCATCGATCGAACCACTCGCGTCGACGGGGACGAGCCCCTCGACACGCTCCGCGAAATCCCGGTACCCGCGAGCCACACGCTGATGAAAATCACGGGCTTCGGCCTCCAGCCGGTCGGGCGTCTTGGCCGCCAGGGCCTGACGGCGCGCGCCTTCGTCCGGAGACAGGTCGAGGAGGACGGTAACATGCGGAGATATACCGCGAGTCGCCACCCGGTTGCTCTCCAGGATGACCTCCAGGGGAAGTCCCCGGCCCGCCCCCTGGTAGGCGAGCGTGGAGAGCTCGAAACGATCCGCGATCACGACCCGTCCGGCCGCCAGGGCCGGTGCAACCACCTGCTCGACGAAGGCGGCGCGCGCCGCCAGCATCAGGAAAAGCTCGCTGACCGGCGGAATCGTCACCCCGGAGTCGTCGAGGAAGAGCCGACGAATGCCTTCCCCCAGCGGCGTCGATCCCGGTTCCCGCGCCAGCACGACCTCTATCCCGGCGGCCCGAAGCCGTTCGGCGAGCAGACGTGCCTGCGTGCTCTTGCCGGAGCCCTCAACCCCTTCAAATGCAAGGAAAAGACCACCTTCGGACCCCCGATCCGGCGCCTCCGCGCGGCTCTCTCCCATCACGCCGCCGTCGCGGAATGGGGGCCGGTATCGCGAGGGATCACGAAGTGGAACGCGGCCCCGCCCCGCTCGCCGCTCTCCACCCAGATCCTTCCCCCGTGCGCCTCGACGGCGAGCTTGCAGAAGGTCAGTCCCAGTCCGGTGCTCGGACGGCTGCCCCCACGGCCCAGGCTTCCAAACTTGTCGAAGATGAGCTCATGATACGCGGCCGGGATCCCGGCGCCGTTGTCCCGCACCGTAAAGCGTACCGCGCCGATCTCGTCGACGGAGATGGCCGACAGTTCGATCATGATCCGCTCTCCCGCGTGCCGAAGCGCATTGCCGATGAGGTTGGCGAACACCCGGCGCAGAATGTAGCGGTCGCCGTGAATCGCCGCCGGCGGACCATCCACGACATGCAGGGAAGCACCTCCTCGCTCCGCTCGCACCCGCCACTCGAGTGCCGCGCCGGCAAGCAGTTCCGCGGTGTCGATCCGCTCCAGGTTCAGGGAGAGTCGGGATTCCTCGAGCCGGGTGAGTTCGAGGAGGTCGTCCATCAACTGGAGCGATTCCCCTCCACGTTGCAGACCGTCCGCCAACAGACGCTCCAGCTGCGGTGAGACGGGACCGAGTTCGCCGTCGACGGCCATCTCGAGCGTCCCCAGAATCGCGGTGAGCGGTGACTTCAGGTCATGAACGATCATTTTCATCAGGTCGTCCTTGACCCGTTCGAGCGCCCGGTGCCTCCTGTAGGATTCTTCGAGTTCGTCGCGCGCGGCCTTCAGCCGGAGGAGCGAGCGGACGCGAGCGAGGAGGATCGGGCGATTGAATGGTTTGGTCAGGAAGTCATCGCCGCCCGCCTCGATCGCGCGCAGCTTGTCCTCGGTTTCGGAAAGCGCGGTGACGAAGACGACCGGGATCCTCGCGGTGGCGGCTTCGAGGCGCAGCCGCGCGCATACCTCGAACCCGTTCATCCCCGGCATCATGATGTCCAGGAGGATGAGGTCGGGCAACCGTCGGCGCGCGATCTCGAGAGCGGTGGGCCCGTCGTGCGCGTGGTCCACGCGGTAGCCCATCGCCGAGAGCAGATCACAGAGCGGCTCGACGTTGAGCGGGTTGTCGTCGACGACCAGGATCAACGGGGCGACGACCGGGGCTTCGTTCACCGACCCATTACCCTCACCGAGATCCCGATTCTCCAGAATGATTCCTCGAAGCCGCCACCGCCGTCGCGACCACCGAACTCGAGAGAGGCGTTGGGGAACACCGCGCCGCCGGCGAGCTGCATCCCGGTCCCCAGCGAGAAGGCGCGCTCATTAGGCGCGTCACCGCCCCCATCCGTCCAGCCAAAGGGGAGAGTGGCGACCCGATAACCGAGACGCAACGGAAGCGCGGTACCGCCGATCGTTGCCCCATCCCACTCGACACCCGCCGAGGCCGACCAGGTGTCCTGGGCACCGCCGCGATCCGCCATCGCGTCATCCAGGCTCGACCACCCCTCCCACGACCCGCCCAGAACGACGAGCACGTTTTCGGCGACACGGCCGCTCGCCCCACCCTGCAGGATCAACGGCATGCTGAACTCATTGGGGACTCCGATCGAGTCGCGCGGCTCCGCCCGGAGCTTGCCGCCGACGCTGAGCGACGCACCGATCCCCGTATCACCGGTCGGAGCCCACCGCGCTCCGATGCTCATACCAAAACCCCGATAATTCCATCGCGCGGCACAGCACGCGGGTTGCGACTCGCCGGGGAACGCTCGGCCGATGAGTCGATCGACCGAGCCGGTGTATGCATCGAGCGCGATCCCCATGTCGAGGTCCCAGTCGAGGGCGGCGCCCACCCCGAGCCGAAGACGCGTCACCCCGCCGTCAGAACGCCACCAGTCGGTGATGGGGACGGTGTCACCCGAAAGGACGAGCGTGTCCGGCTCGATGACCCGCCACTGCTGGTCGAGAAAGCTCCCGAAGCCGCCCTGGATGACGAGCCGCTCCCCCGCCGGGATCGCCGCCAGAACGAGCGGAAAACGCACGGCCTTCCCCGAATAGGAACTCGTCACGTCGCTCGCGGAGAAGTTGTCGTACAGGTACCCGAATACGAGACCCGGGGCGAGGAGCCCGACCGAGGACGCGGGGTTGGCCCAGGTGAGTTCCGGCCCGGGCAGGCCGATTCCGGAACCGCCGAGCGCCCGGGCCCGGGCATCGACCGGCTGGGTCGGATAGCCGAGACCACGCGTCGTGAGGATCGACTGCGCGGTCAACTCACTCGCCGACGCGACGGCCGCACCGATCATCAACACCAGGCCCGCGACTTCCAGGCGTCTCCTCATGGTAGCTCCGGCCTCTGACGTAGGGTATAGACAAAGCGAAGCCGCGGGTTCCGGTCGAACCAGGCGTACCATACCTCCGACGCCTCCGGCTCCATCGTCAGCGCGAGACCGAAATCGAAATCCCCGGCGGCCAACGCCTCGGCCACCACGGCGGTGATGATGAAGCCCGCGTCGGGCGCGTTCGGCGTCTCGAAACCGGCCGGCGGGACACCGGTCCCGCTCACCACCGGACCGAGCGGTGCCTGCTCCCCCAGTTCAGGGTCGAATCGTCGACGAATCGAAATCGGTACCGTCGCGACCGGCCGGAACCCGTTCGCCATCGGGACCGGCTCCAGGAACAGGTCCACCCTGTTCAGCACGACCTCCGTCGTGGGTACCGGCGGACAGCTCCCATCGACACATCCCGGGACGACCGGCGGTATCGTCATGCGCAGGAGCGTACGGTCCGAGGTGAATCCGCCCACCGACCAGGCGTTCGCCGGGAGAGGCGGCGCGGCCTCGGAGATCATGAGCTTCTGGAATCGTGACGCGACGGTCAGGTCCAGGATCGTGTCCAGCGCCGGCAGCGGCGCCACCTTGAGGTCCACCGTCAGCGGCGTGATCTGCGCCTGCCCGCCCCCTCCCTCCAGGGTCACCAGGAACCCGGGTTCCACGTCCTGTTCCACGAAATCCCGAACGAGACTGAGGGGAAGCGACCAGAAGAGAGAATCGCCCGAGACCGTCGTGTCCGCGCGCGTCCAGCTGTGCACGCCGAGCAGCTGGCCCCGGGTGCCGCCCGGCTCCGACCACGGAACGATGCTGTCCGGCCCATTGGTGGCGTTCAGCCAGTTGGCCGTCGAGTCGAAGGGCTGGTCGACGAGCCAGAGGTAGAAGTCGAGTTCGGGTTGCGAGGCCAGGCTGTCGATCACGGTCGAAAGAATGTTGACCTCGACCCAATCGAACGTCCCGTCCGATTCCTCGTAATCGATCGAGTCCGGGAACTCCCCGAACCGGGCGATCACGTGCGAGTCCAGCACATCGTCGAACTGGCCGGCGACCAGAAGTCTGTCGACGTCCTCGATTCCGGTCGGGCCGCGCACGGAGAAGCCCTCGGTGAGGAAGGCGTCGGTCTCGAGGATGTACTCGATGGTCGTGGGAACGAGACCGGGGGGGATCCGGTCGGCATCCGTCAGTGTGGGTAGCCGGTCCGTACACCCGGCGGCGACCGCGAACCCGGCACCCAGCACGAGCCCGACGCGGCCGCTGACTATCCTTCTCATCAATCGATGTCGTCCGGTTCTGGAAAGCCCGATCCGAGCGCCCGGGGGGGAAGGGCCACTCGAGGAATCGTGTTACTAGCCATGTCGAGGACCTCGTGTTCCCCGTCGAGGTAAACGCGTGGCAGCCGTCCGGTGAGACGCGTGAATATCTCGTAGGAGATCGTGCCGCAACGCTCCGCCACCTCGTCCACGGTAATCTCCTCGGCCCCATCCACGCCGATGAAGGTCGCGACGTCGCCGGCCCGCGCACCCGTCACTCCGGTCAGGTCGACGGTGATCATATCCATCGAGACACGGCCGATGATCGGGACTCGCTGACCGCGTACGATCACCTGACCGCCACCGGGCGAGAGTGCCCGCGGCACACCATCTCCATATCCGATCGCCACCGTCCCCCACGTCTCCTCGCCGGAGGCGACGTAGGTGGCCCCATACCCCGCCGTCGAGCCCGGCGGCATCCGGCGGACGAGCACCACGCGCGCCCGGAGGGAGACGACCGCCGCGGGCTCGGTGCCCGGACCCGCCCTGCCTCCGTACAGGAAGATGCCGGGCCGTGCAAGAACACAGCCGAACCCCGCCCGCCGCAGGATCGCCGCGCTGTTCGCCACGTACTCGAGCGGGCGCGGCTCCAGTGGTGGCAGCACTCTGAGCGCGTCTCGCCACCGGGCCCACTGGTCATCCGTAGGGCCGAGGTCCGGCTCATCCGACGAATGGAAGTGGGTGAAGACCCCCTCCCAACGAAGCCGCTCGCCCATCGCGTCGACCACTGCGGGGCCCCAGCTCGTCGCTTCATGCCACGCGAAACCCGCGCGCCCGATCCCCGTGTCGATCTCGAGGTGAAACGCGAGCCGACGGTCGAGGTCGTCGGCCACCCGCGCGAGACGACGAACGGCTTCGAGTTCGGAGACGCAGAGGGTAAGGCCCGCCTCGCCCGCGCGCCGGAACTCGTCGATGGGGGCGGGAGAGAAGACGAGAACACGCCCGGTCCAGCCCGAGGACCGGAGTCGTACACCTTCGGTGACCGTGGCGACGCCGAAAGCCCAGGGGTCGTCGGCGCGCGGGAACCCGCGGAGCGCGGCGGCGACGGCCTCCATACCGAGCCCATACGCCTCGGCCTTGACCATCGGGACGAGTCGGGCATCCGGGCCGAGGGCCCGCAGGGCGGCGAGGGCGTTCGCGCGGAGGCGGTCCAGCCGGACCTCCACCCAGGCGCGCGTACGCGAAGCAGTTGACGGATCTAACACAAGCGTCGTAGTATAGGCCGACTGTGAATGAGCCGCAAGCCGCCGCGAACCCGCCCGTTCCGCCCGTCACGGGTCGTCTCGACGACGCGCTCGAGCTCGTCGAATTCCTGCGTGCCCACTGTCCTTGGGACGCCGCCCAAACGCACACTTCGCTGCGCCGTTACCTCCTCGAAGAGTCTCACGAAGTCGTCGACGCGATCGATGCGGGTGACGACGAGGCCCTTCGCGACGAGCTCGGCGACCTCCTCCTGAATCTCGCCTTTCAGATCGTTATCGGGGAAGAGCGCGAGGCGTTCGATCGCGTGACGGTGGTCGACGGATTGAAGGCGAAGATGCGACGCCGGCACCCGCATCTCTACGGTGATGGGGAGAGAGCCTCGTGGGAAGCGCTCAAGGCGGCGGAGCGTGGCGGGCCTCTCGACTCGGCGGGGGGTATTCTGGGCGACCTGCTCGCCGGCGCCGATCCTCTCGCTCACGCATACCGGATCCAGGAACGGGTCGCGACCGTGGGGTTCGACTGGCCGAACGCGCATGGAGCGCTCGCCAAGGTCCGGGAGGAAGTCGAGGAAGTCGCGGCGGAACTCGGCGGCGCGGATACGGTCAACGCGGGCGTGGACCCGCTCCGGTTGGAAGAAGAGATGGGCGACCTGCTCTTCGCGGTCGTCAACCTGGCGCGGTTGAGCGGGGTACATCCGTCGACCGCGTTGACCCGAGCCAGCGTCAAGTTCTCGCGCCGGTTCCGCGGTGTCGAGACACTCGCGGCCGAACGTGGGCTCGCGCTGGAATCCGCCGGCCTCGCGGCCCTCGACGCGATCTGGACTGAAATCAAGCGGAGTGAATCGGTGCCGAACGAGGTGGAAACGAGCCGGACCGAGCGGAACGATACCGAGCGGGAGGAAGGGTGAAGCTAGCGACACGCCTGATGCTGACCTTGATGGCGATCACGATCATCCTGATCGCGCCCGCCGTCTATGGCGTGTACGCGCTTCGCGAACTGCAGCGGGTCGCCGAGAATCTGAGTATGCGGGACGCGGTGGGCGCGCTGGCGCTCGGGCGGCTCCAGTCGGCGTTCCGGGAGGTCGACAATCGACAGAGAATCTATCTCGCGCTGGCGACTGACACGGCGGGTCGTGGGGCGGCGGCGGATCGGGTCGCGGAAGCGCTCGCGGATGTCGACGCGGAACTGGAACAGCTGCGATCGGGAGGGTACGAAGCCGTTACCCGGCAGACGGAGATCGCCTGGACCCGGCTGCAGAGCGTAATCGCGGAGGAACAGCGGCTGGTGATGGTGGACTCGCTAGGGGTCGCCGACAGCTTCCGAGAGGCCTCGGTCGACCCCGCGGTAAGAGCGATGGACGAATCGCTCACCCCCATCGGCGAAGCGATCAATCAGGCTGGCGTGATCCAGCTTCGGCAGGCCCAGTCGATCGCGCGGGGAGGTGCGACGACAACCTTCCTCTCCCTCACGTTCGCGTTGCTCATCGCGCTCCTCATCGGCGCGTGGACCGGCAGCAAGCTGTTGCGGCCAGTGAGCGAACTGCGCAGGGGGATGAGTCGCGTCGCGGAGGGCGACTTTTCGGCACAACTGCCGATCCCCCTCGATCGACCGGACGAGATCGGCGACCTGGCACGCTCGTTCACGGTGATGTCGCACGACCTCGCGGCGCTCGACCGGTTGAAAGCGGAATTCGTCTCCGTCGCCTCTCATGAGCTCAAGACGCCGTTGAGCGTGATCCGGGGTTACGTTTCGCTCTTGCGGGACGAAGTGTACGGACCGATGAGCGCCGAACAGAAGAAGGTGCTCGGTTCGGTGGGCGACCAGACGGACCGGCTCGGCCGGCTCATCCAGCAGCTCCTCGACATCAGTCGGTTCGAGGCCGGGGTGGGACGGCTGGATGTGCGGCCGATCAACCTGCGCGACTTTCTGGACGAACTGGCGGTCAGCTTCGAGGCGCTGGCGGTTCAGAACGAGATCGATTTCGCCGTCGTCCTGGACGACTCGCTGCCAGCGACGATCGAGGGAGACGGCGACCGATTGAACGAAGTCGTCGGGAATCTGCTCGCCAACGCGTTCAAGTTCACGCCGCGGCACGGGCGGATCACCCTCAGGGCCTTCCCGGGTCCGGAGGCCAAAGGCAGTGTGTGCATCGAGGTGGTGGACACCGGAGTGGGCGTACCGTCGGATCAGTTGAACCGTGTGTTCGAGAAGTTTTACCAGGTCGAGAACGAAGCGATGCCTCGGTCGATGGGAACGGGCCTCGGGCTCGCCATCTCGAAGGAGATCACCGAGGCCCACGGAGGCATGATCAGTGCGGAAAGCAGGGTTGGTAAAGGCACGATTTTCCGGGTGGTTCTGCCACCCCATCCGCCGGAGTCCGCCAGCGGCGAGCATCAGGCGGCCTGAATCCGCGCGATGATGCGATCCTTTCCGCTCGTTCTTCTCTTCGGCCTCCTGGCATCCAGCCCGCTGACCGGATGCGCGACACTGACGTCCTTCGTCGGTGGCCTGGGCGACGCGGAGGATCTCTGGACGGAAGGGCAGGCCGCGCTCGGTCGCACCGATTTCGACGCCGCCGAAGCCGCGTTCTCCGAACTCGTGTCCGAGTACCCGAACACCCTGGAGGGCCGCGAGGCCCTCTTCTATCTGGGTGTGCTGAGGCTCGATCCCCGCAACGCGGCCTGGGATTCACAGGTATCGGAGGACCGGCTTGGGGAGTACCTGGCCCTCGCCGGACAGGGTGAGCGCCTCTATCGTTATCCGGAGGCGCGCGCGTTCTTCGAAATCGCGCGTGAACTGAACCTCCCGCCCGACGCGCGCGTGGCCGTCCTCCAACCGGAAGAGCGGGTGATCCGGATCGAGGAACGGGTTCTCGTCCCGGCCGAGGAGTCACGTCAATTGATGGCCCAGATCGATCGTCTCCGCGTGCAGGTGGCCGAGCGTGATTCGACGATCAAGGCGCAGCAGGACGAACTGGAGCGAATCCGGCGGACGTTGACGGGGCCCGGCCGGCCCTGACGGTAACCCGCTTCAACGCGGCGTTTTCGCGCCTTGTTTGTTCGTCCTTCACGTCGAAGCGGTCGCGGTACCCGTCATCCTTTCTCGTACATCTCCCTCTTTTCCGTCCAGTCCCGTTCGATCGTCATCCGCAGTTCCGTGTGGGACTCGAGGGTCGGATCCTCGCTGATGATGCGCGTGGCGGCGGCGCGGGCCGGGCCGATGAGATCGACATCCAGGTCGAGCCGGGCCCAACGGAATCCCGGCATCCCGGCCTGGCGCGCGCCGAAGAGGTCTCCCTGTCCCCGGAGGCGAAGGTCCTCTTCAGCGATCCTGAAACCATCTTCGGTCCCGGCGAATACCCGGAGTCTCTCGATGGCTTCTCCGGCCTCGGTGACGGCGATGCAGTAACTCTTCTCAGCCCCGCGGCCAACCCGACCGCGGAGCTGGTGGAGCTGCGAGAGCCCGAACCGTTCGGCATGCTCGATCACCATCACGGTGGCGTTCGGTACATCGATACCGACCTCGACGACCGTCGTCGCGACGAGGATGTCGATGTCCCCTTCGGCGAACGACCGCATCACCGCGTCCTTTTCCGTGGCCGGCATCTGACCATGGAGGAGCGCGAGGCGCAGGTTGGGGAAGACGTGGGCGCCGAGTCGATCGAACTCGGCGGTGGCGGCCGCGAGCGGGGTGGTTTCGCTCTCTTCGACGATCGGGTAGATGAAATACGCCTGGCGCCCGGCCGTGACCTGGTCACGTACGAACCGATGGATCGACTCACGATGTGACGGCCGCCGGATGGCGGTGGTGATCGGCGTGCGCCCCGGGGGGAGTTCGTCGAGTGTGGATATCTCGAGATCCCCATACATGGTGAGCGCGAGCGAGCGGGGAATCGGAGTCGCCGACATCACGAGGAGGTCGGGGTTCTCGCCAAGGGCGGCGAGAGCCAACCGCTGACGTACGCCGAAACGATGTTGTTCGTCGATGATCGCCAACCCGAGTCGGTCGAAACGCACCCCCTCCTGAATGAGCGCGTGTGTCCCGACCACGAGTCGCGCTTCTCCCGACGAGATCCGTTCCAGCGCTTCCCGACGCGCGGGCGCGGAAAGCCGCCCGGTCAGCAACACGGGTTCGATGCCGGTTTCCGACGCCAGTGTGGCGAGGGTTCGCGCGTGCTGTTCGGCGAGGAGTTCCGTGGGGACCATCAACGCCGCCTGGTAGCCATTCTCGATCGCGCGGAGGGCGACGAGCAGGGCGACAACCGTTTTTCCCGAGCCCACGTCGCCCTGCAGGAGCCGGTGCATCCGCGAGACCGCCGCCATGTCGGCGCCGATCTCACCCAGCACTCGACGTTGGGCACGGGTGAGCTGGAACGGCAGCGACTCGAGGAGTCGCGGGACGAGCGTACCTCCGCGACCGAACGCGATTCCCGGTCTGGCGCTCGTCACCTCCCGGCGGGACTGGGCATGGAGCAGCTGCAGAACGAAGAGTTCCTCGAGGGCGAGGCGTCGCCTTCCCTCCTCGGCGGCATCCAGGGTCGGCGGCTGGTGAAGCCAGTGCAGGGCCAGCGTCAGCGCGGGAACGCCGGTCGCTTCGACCAGACCCTCGGGAAGGATGTCCTCGCCGCCGGCCGCCGCGAGAAGATCCTCGAGAGAGTCGCCGATGATCCGCCGCAGGAGCCAGTGCGGCATCCCTTCCGTCGCCGGATAGATCGGGTAGACGATGCCTTCCCCGAGCGTCATCGACTCCTTCGCGGACGCCAGAATGGTGAACTCGCGGGGTTGGAGCTGGTCGCCGTGGAAGAAGCGGACGGGGCCGGTGACGAGGAGAAGATCGCCCTTCTCGATCACCCGATCGAGAAAGGGCTGGCCGGGCCAGGCGCATTCGAGATGATGCCCCGCATCGTCCTGAAGCACGACCTGGAAGATCCGCAGCGCCTTGCGAGTGGGAAGTACCCCTTTCGAGATGACCCGACCCGCCACGGTCACGTCCATCCCGGTGCGAACGTCGCGGATCGGGGTGATCGTCGACGCGTCCTCGTACCGGCGGGGCGTGTGATAGAGCAGATCGCGAGCGGTGCGGATACCCAGCCGTTCGAATAGCCGCGCGCGCTTCGGGCCCACACCGCGAACGTACTGGATCTCCCGGTCGAGAAAGTTGAATCGGGACACGGGCGGACGTGGGTTCGTCATCCCTGATCGGCGGCTACTCCGTCAGCACTTCGCGGGCGAACGCCTCGATGTCGAAGGGGACCAGATCGTCGATACCCTCTCCGATACCCATGAATTTCACGGGGAGGTCGAACTCCCGCTTCAGCGCGACGGCGATCCCGCCGCGGGCGGTGCTGTCCATCTTGGTGAGGACGAGACCGGAAATGTCGACGGCTTCGCCAAAGGAGCGGACCTGCGCCATGGCGTTCTGGCCGACCGTCCCGTCCAGGACGAGCAGGCGTTCGTGCGGCGCGCCAGGCAACTTCTTCGCGATCACCCGCTGAATCTTGCGCAGCTCCTCCATCAGGCCCGCCTGCGTATGCAATCGCCCGGCGGTGTCGATGATGAGGATGTCTGAACCGGAATCCGTGGCCCGTTCGAGAGCGTCGAAGGCGACGGCGGCGGGATCGCGGCCGGGCTCGGCGCCCACGAAATCACATCCGACACGTTCGGACCAGCGGCGAAGCTGCTCGATCGCGCCGGCGCGGAACGTGTCGGCGGCCGCGAGCGTGACTTTTCTCCCACGGGAAGTGAATCGGTGTGCGAGCTTGCCGATGGTGGTCGTCTTCCCCACCCCGTTCACACCCGCGACCAGGATGACCGTCGGGCCGCCAGCGAAATTGAAGGAGAGTGCCGTGTCCGAATTCCCGGTGGAAAGGATCTCGACGATCTCGCCGCGGACGGCCTCGAGGAAATCATCGTGAGAGCGCGCGAACCCCCGTTCGGCGAGCTTCTCGACCGTGTCGACGAGGCGAAGGGTTACCGGAACGCCGAAATCAGCGGCGATGAGCAGCTCCTCCAGACGTTCGAGAGAGCCCTCATCGACCCCACGAACGAGTGTCGTCACGTCCGTGAGGGCGACGTCGACGATCCGTTGCCAGAGCGACTTTCGGCTCTCGTCCCTGCTTCTGAAGATGCGGCTCATGCGTCGGTCTCGAGGGCGAAGAGTAATCCGTGAAAGCTAATCCTCAGCCCGTCCACCGGCGACCCCCGCGAGATGAGATCTCCACGGAGTCGGGGATGCGGGATGGCTGGACCCGGTACCCGGGAGTCGAAGACCCGGTACCCGGGAGCCGAAAAGGTCTGGTCGCGACGAGACTCGTTCAGTCCCGCAGACGCGCCAACGCTTCCTCGACGGTGAATCGCCCCTCGTAGATCGCCTTCCCCACGATGACCCCGGCGATTCCCGACGATGAAGCGGCCGCGTCGCGAACTTCGTCGAGGTGCGCCAGGCCGCCCACGCCACCGGAGACGATCACCTCGACTCCGGTCTGATCGGCGAGTTCACCCGAAGTGATGACGTTGGGACCGGAAAACATCCCGTCGCGGGAGATGTCCGTGTAGATGATCGTGCGGACGCCGAGGTCGGCGAGACGGAGACTGATCTGGAAGAGGTCTTCGGCGGAGTCCTCACGCCAGCCGCGGAGGGCGGGACGGGTGCCACGAGCGTCGAGACCAACGGCGATCCGGTCCGCGCCCCAGCGTTCGATCGCGTGCGCGACGAGATCCGGGTTCTCGATGGCCGCCGTGCCGATCACCGCGCGCGCGACGCCGCTTTCGAGAACGTCCTCCAGATCCGATTCGCCGCGGAGCCCTCCGCCGGTCTGAACCCTGATCCCGACCGCGGACGCGAGCCTCCGGATGAGCGGGCGGTTCGAACCTTCCCCGAACGCGGCGTCCAGGTCGACGACGTGGATCCAGGATGCTCCGGCCAGGGCGTACCCGGCCGCGACTTCGGCCGGATCCGCCTGGTAGACCGTGGCGCGGTCCGCCTCACCCTGCTCGAGACGGACGCAACGCCCCCCTCGAAGATCGATTGCCGGGAAGAGTTCCAGCGGACGACGAGCGGTCAATCGTCCAGGACGGGAGTGCGTGGCCCGCGGTCCGCCGCGAGGACGGGCTGGCTGGCTCCGTTCAGGGAAATGACGTACTCCTGAACGCGCTCAAGAAACTGCGCGGTATAACTCTGCGGTATCGGCTCGCCACTGGAGTCCTCGATCGAATTGGGGTCGACCGCCCGGCCTCCTCGATGGAATTCGTAGTGCAGATGCGGCCCCGTCGCCTGCCCCGTCATGCCGACATATCCGATCAGGTCGCCCTGTTTCACGGCGACTCCCGCACGAATCCCCTTCGCGAAACCGCGGAGATGGGCGTAGCGGGTCATCATTCCCCGGTTGTGGTTGATCTCGATCACGTTCCCGTAGCTGCCGCCGTTCCCCGCCCGCTGGATGACCCCATCACCGACCGCGTAGATCGGGGTGCCCGAGGCGGCGGCGTAGTCGATCCCGTTATGAGCGCGATTGGTCTTGAGAATCGGATGGAAGCGGCTGAGGGAAAACGCGGAGCTGATACGACGATACTGGAGCGGAGCGCGGAGGAATGAGCGGCGGAGAGATTCGCCCTCCCGATTGAAATAGTCTTCGCGTTCGTCGCCCGGTACGAATGCGTACGCCTCGAAGTCGCGGCTGTTAATGCTCATCTGCGCGCCGAGGACGCGTAGATCGCGCGTCGTCCCGTCAGGTCGAACGAGACGCTCGTAGAGGATACGGAACTCGTCGCCGCTGCGGAGGTCTCGGGAAAAGTCGATCTGCCAGGCGAAAATCCGATCGGCGAGCTGATCGACGAGGCGATTCCGCTCTTCGAGCGTCGGACCGGAAGGCCCATCCGCGACCAGGGCATTGTAGAGCGAAGAGTTCACGACGCCCGCGATCACCACGGTATCCATGGTGACCTCGACTTCTTCCACGCCACCGACCCAGGCCTCGCCTTCACGCCGGAGGTTCAGCGTACGGTCGGCGTCCAGCCGGAAATCCACCCGGTGAACTTCACCGCTCTCGATCGATCGACGGAAGGCGATCACCGAGCCCGGCCGCAACCGCCGCGGGTCCTGATGCGCGCTGAGCTCTTCCAGCAGCGCCGCCGCCTCGCCCTTCTCGACTTCGAGCCGCGTCAGCAGTTCAGAGAGCGTCTCCCCGGCGTGGAGCGTGTCGACAGAGGTGACATCGACTGGTCGCACGACCACAGCGGGCAACATCTCCCGAGTGACCGCGGCCGCTTCACCCGCCGATCCCGCTGTACTGGCCACGCTCACGAGGGCGACGCCAATCACGGCCAGCGTGATCATCGCCCCGATTCGAATCAGTTTCGACATCTTCCCGTGCGGTTCTCTGAAACGCCGTCACGCCGCGGGGCGGGCACCGGCCGGACTCGGCGGTCCCGCTCCGGAAGTCGCCTCCCGCGGTCGCGGAAGAGCATCATATTAGTCGCCGACACGTCTCGCGCCAGCCCGTTGATGCACCACACCGCTCAATTGCCGCGTCACACTCCTCAATCGATGCGTCAACCGAATGCATCAACCGCTCAATCCATCTGTCGACGGATGAACGTCGGGATCTCCAGATCGGACGGCGTACGGAACTCGATCGGGCGAACGGGCACCGTCCGTTCGGCCTGGGGAGCCCGCTCGCCGTGTGTGCCACGATCCATCCGCGCGCCGGGTTCCGGCACCGTGCCCCCGTTCACGACCTGCCGCTGCCGCGTCTGATCTCGCTCAGGGCCCGTGTTCCCAGCCGTCCGCGGCGGGGTCGGGGCCGATCCGGATCCGGAGCCCCAGCCGAACCGGGGGCGAATCACGTTGTCGGCCCGCTCGGCCGCCCGATCGAAACCGGTCGCGATCACCGTCACCCGGACCTCGTCCACGATGTGCGCCTTGTGGACCATGCCGAAGATGATCTCCGCATCCTCTCCGGCGGACTGCTGGATGATCTCGTTGATCGTGGTCACCTCGTCGATAGCGAGATCCATTCCCCCCGTGATGTTGACGAGCACGCCGGTCGCGCCCTGGATCTCCACGTTGTCCAGGAGCGGCGAGCTGATCGCTTCCTGTGCCGCCTCCATCGCCCGGTTCTCGCCACGGCCATATCCGGTGCCCATCAGAGCGGCGCCGCGACAACCCATGATCGTCTTCACGTCGGCGAAGTCCACGTTCACGTCGCCGGATTCCGTGATCACGTCACTGATCCCGCGGGTCGCGTTGAGCAGCACCTCATCCGCCTTCTTCAGGGCGTCACGGAAGCTGGTTCCCTTGCCGACCACGGAGAGGAGTCGCTCGTTGGGCACCACGATCATGGTATCGACCGCTTCCTTGAGTTCCGCCAACCCTTCCTCCGCCTGCCGGATCCGCTTGCGCCCCTCGAAAAGGAATGGTTTGGTGACCACGGCGATCGTCAATGCACCCAGTTCACGGGCGATCCGCCCGACGAGCGGGGCGGCGCCGGTTCCGGTCCCGCCACCCATCCCGGCGGTGACGAAGACGAGATCGGCGCCGCGGAGTGACTCGGCGACCTCGTCCCAGGACTCCTCGAGCGCGGCCCGGCCGACCTCGGGGCGGGCGCCGGCCCCGAGTCCTCGGGTGAGCTGTTTGCCGATCTGGATCTTCATGTCGCTCTTGCTCGACCTGAGCGCCTGGGCGTCGGTGTTGACGGAGATGAACTCGACGCCCTCGAGGTCCTCATCGATCATTCGGTTGACGGCGTTCCCCCCGCCGCCGCCCACGCCGATCACCTTCATCAACGCGGGGGCCGTGCGTGAATCGTCGTACTCGAAGATGATGCTCATCTTGCTCTCCTCGGCGGTGGAACGGATGGTGATCGTATGGCGACGGAACGCGTCGCGTCAGAAGAAGTCGTTGAACCAGTCACGGACCCAGCGAATGACGGTCGCGGGTGACCCCGCGCCAGCGCCCGCCTCGGCCATTTCGGAGCCGATCCGGCGAGCGCCCCAGAGAGCGAGGCCGGTAGCGGTGGCGAGCCTCGGGGCGCGGACGGAGTCGACCAGACCAGAGATACCGAGGCCGGGGACCCCCACGCGTACGGGGCCGGTGAAGGTGCGCTCGGCGAGTTCCCGGATGCCCCGCAGCGCGGCGCCGCCTCCCGTCAGGACGACGCCGCCAGCGAGCCGGTCGACCACGCCACTCTTTTCGATGCGTTCCGCGACGAGGCCGAAAATCTCGTCCAGGCGCTGTTCGATGATGTGCGCGAGGAGCTCGCGGGCGATCTGTCGGGTCTCGCCGGGAAATCCGCCGGGGACCTCGAAGACTTCGAGCGGGTCGACTTCGGCGGTGATCGCCGTTCCCCAGCTCTCCTTGGCGAGAACCGCTTCCGGATAGGGAAGGGAGAGGCCTTTGACGATGTCGTTGGTGACCGTGGAGCCGCCCCAGGGAAGAGCCGTCAGATAGCGAACCTTGCGCTCGTAGAGCAGCGTCACGTCCGTGGTACCGCCGCCGAGTTCGACGAGGACGACACCCGAATCACGCTCGTCTTCGCTGACCACGGCGAGCGACGACGCAAGCGGTTCGAAGACGAGTTCGGCGACCTGGTAACCCGCGCGCTCCACGGCCTTGCGGATATTCTGGCCCGCCGACGCGGAGCCGGTGACGATGTAGACCTCGCTCTCGAGGCGGGTTCCGGCCATCCCGGAGGGGTCGCGAATCCCGCTCTGCGCGTCGACGATGTACTCCTGCGGGAGCGCGTGCAGCATCTCCCGATCGCCGGGGACGACGATCGCGCGGGCCACTTCGTGGACACGCTCGATATCGCGGCTCGTGATCTCCTTCCCGCCAACCGCGACCAGGCCCATCGAGGCGCGCCCGTGCACGTGCTCGCCGGCGATTCCGGTGTAGAGACGTTCGAGCGTGACGCCGGCCATCAATTCCGCCTCCTTCACCGCGCGGCGGATGGAATCCGTGGTCGCCTCGAGATCCGTGACCACCTCGCGCCGAATCCCGGTGGTCCGGGCCTGTCCCACGCCCAGCACCTTGACCCGCGGGGCGCCGCCTTCGATTCCCACATCCGCCACCACCACCGCGGTCTTGGTCGAGCCGATGTCGAGGCCGGCAACGATTCGGGATTCCATCAGGAACGCTCACCTGGTTTCGAGGGACGGACAACGACCTGGTCGTCGAAACGCAGGTCCACGTGATGTCTGGGTCGTCGCTTCTTCTCGTCGGCGTCCACCGGGAATCGGCGCTCGATGTCGGCGAGCACGACCTTCAGTTCTTCGAGCCGAACGATCGGCGCGCCGGCCGGAACGAGGATCTCGGCCGCGGAGTGCGAGAGCCGGAAGACGATGATGTCGGTGCCTTCGGCGCGGATCTCCGAGACCTCGCGCATGAGGGAAGGCGCGAGCATCGTGAGCCGATCGGTTTCCGCGAGTGTGGCTCGGATCGCCGCGGCGCTGGTGGAATCTTCGAAGCCGCCGTGCACGATCGGCAGATCCATCGGCGCCAGGTGCGGTTCGACGGGGAGGATCTCGCCGTTGGCGGTCGCGAGCCTCAATGTGCCGTCGTTCACGAGGGCCACCGGGAGCTTCTCGATCACGTGGATACGAAGCGTTCGTGGGGGCCACCGGGTGACGGAAACGTCCGCGATGACGGGGTGTTCGCGCAGCGCGTCCTCCCAGAGCGTGGGCTCCTGGAGGAGTGGTTGACCGGGCTCGATGCCCGCCGTCGCGATGACCTCCTCGGGCGTGAGCAGGCGCGTTCCGGTGACCTCCACCCGTTCAACGCTCAACCACGCGATGCGACGGCCGACATACGAGCCCCAGAGCGGGCTGGTCGTGGCGAGCAGAATCACCGCGGCGATCGCGGTCAGCAGCACCGGGTGCCGATGTCGGAGTTCAGCCATCGTTCCGTACCAGCTCGAGGATATCGCGGGCGGCGACATTCAGATCACCCGCGCCAAGCGTTACGCAGAGGTCACCCGGCCGGAGCGCCTCCGCAACGACCGCTGGCACCTCGTCACGATCGGAGAGATAGTGGACATCCGCTCCGAGTTCGCGCGCGGCGTTCACGATCAGCTCGGCCGATACGCCGGGGATCGGATCCTCACGCGCCGCGTAGATGCCGGCGACGAAGAGCAGATCCGCCGCCGCGAGGGACCGGCCGAACTCCGCGGCGAAGTCACGCGTACGCGAGTAGAGATGCGGCTGGAAGACGGCGACGAGGCGCGACCGCGGATGCGCGGCGCGCGCGGCCTCGAGGGTGGCGCTGATCTCCGTTGGATGATGCGCGTAGTCGTCGACCAGGGTGACCCCCGCCGCCTCGCCCACGTGCTCGAATCGGCGCTCGACGCCGGCGTAACTCGCCAGGCCTTCCGCGATCTCCTTCATATCCGCGCCGAGATGACGCGCGACCGCGACGGCGGCGAGCGAGTTCCGCACGTTGTGGATCCCCGGCAAGGAGATCGTCACCCGGCCGAGCCGATCGCCGCGCTCGCGGACGGTGAACGACATGCTCCGCCCGCTGTGGCTGATCTCGTCGGCGCGGATCATCGAGCCGGCCGAGGTACCGTACGTGACGATGGACCGGGAGGTGGTCGCCACGCGTGGGAGGAGACGGCCGACACCCATGTCGTCCGCGGACGCCACGATCAGCCCACCCGCCGGAACCCGGTCCAGGTATTCGAGAAACGCGTCTTCGACTGCCGCGAGGGTCCCATAGATGTCGAGATGGTCGGCCTCCATGGTCGTCACGACCGCGATCGTCGGGCGAAGCGTATGGAACGATCGGTCGTACTCGTCGGCCTCGACGACGAAGAGGCCATGTCCGCCGGCGCGAAGGTTTCCCTTCCACCCGACGACACGCCCGCCGACCAGACCCGTCGGATCCTTTCCGGCGGCGGCCAGAACCAGGGTGGTGAGCGCGGTCGTCGTCGTCTTCCCGTGCGTGCCGGCGACTCCGACCAGGTATCCCTCGTTGACGATTCCGCCGAGCGCATGCGCGCGTTTCAGGACCGGTATCCCCGCCGCGCGGGCGGCGGCGATCTCCGGGTGATCGGCCGGTACGGCGGCGGTCACGACGAGCGCCGAACACCCGGCCACGTGGGACGGATCGTGACCGACGCCGACGCCGACGCCGGCTTCAGCGAGCCGCCGGATGGCCGGACTGTCCTTCGCGTCACACCCCGTGACCCGGCCACCCGAGTGGACGACCAGCTCCGCGAGCGGCTCCATGCCCGCGCCACCCACGCCCATGAAGTGAACCGGCGCCTCGCGGGCCAGCGAGACCAGGTCGACGATCGGCGCCGTCATGCCCCCTCCCCTGTCCCGGTGCTCGCGACGAGCACACTCATCCGCTCCACGATCTCCCGGGCGGCTTCCGGATGCCCCCGCTCGAGGGCCTTCCGCGCGAGACCGGCGCGACGAGCATCGTCGGTGAACAACGCGACGAGTTCGTTCCAGAGACGGCCCGGCGCCAATTCCGTCTCGGGGACGAGGACCGCTGCCCCGGCGTCGGCGAGCGCGAGGGCATTGTGATGCTGGTGGTTCGCGGCCGCGTGGGGGAAAGGCACCAGGATGGCGGGAATCCCCCAGGCGCAGAGTTCGGCGAGCGCCATCGCGCCCGACCGGGAGATGGCCAGATCGGCGGCGGCGAGCGCCATCGGCATGTCGTGGATGTACGGCTCCGCGCGTACCCAACCGCCGATGCCCAGCCGCTCGATCTCGGCCGCGACCGCCGCGTGATTCGCCGGACCCGTGGCCCAGAGGATCGAGAGTCCTTCCGGGCGCCGCGCCAGACCGCCATCCTCGATGGATTCGGCCGGGTCCCCATGCCCGCGGGAATCGGTGACCAGCGCCAGATCCCGGAGCAGCGCTTCGTTGATCGACCGGGCTCCCTGGCTGCCACCGACCACGAGCGCCACGAACCCATCGCCGAGACCGAATCGGGCCCGCGCCTCACCCCGGTCGATCGATGGGTCAGGCGGTGAAATCGGGTTCCCCATCTCGAACACGATCGTGCGTGGGCCGGGCTTCAGGAACGTCCGCGCCTCGGGGAAGGCCAGATGGACCTGGCGCACCCGCGAGGCCAGGAAACGGGTGGTCATGCCCGGATATGAGTTCTGTTCCTGGATCGCCGTGGGGATCCCGCGCAGGACACCCCAGGCCACCACGGGCCCGCTCGCGTAGCCGCCGGTGCCGACGACCAGGTCCGGGCGGAACTCGCGGAAGACGCGACGGATCCCCCCGATCGCGCTCGCCAGCGCGGGGATGAGCCGCCAGTTGGTCCACACCCTCGTCCGCCGGATCGGTTCGAACGGGAGCAGCACGTGCGGGACCCCTCGCTCGGGCAGCACGCGCGCCTCCACCCCCCGCTTCGCCCCGAGGAAGAATACCTCCGCGCCCCCCGGCAATGCCTCGAAGGCGCCCGCGAGCGCGAGCGCCGGATAGAGATGCCCGCCGGTGCCGCCGCCGGCGAAGAGGATACGCGGTTTCCGGCTCATCGACGCGTCTCCCCCGTGGCGAGCGAGCTCCGAGCGACGGAGAGGAGGAGCCCCACCGCGATGAACGCCACCAGCAGCCCACTGCGCCCATAGGACATGAAGGGCAGGTTCACCCCGGTCGTCGGGAGCAGAGCGAGAGAAACGCCCATGTGAAGGAGCGCGGAGACGACGATCAGATTCGTCACGCCCAGGCCGAGCAGATAGCCGAAGAGGTCCGGCGCCGCGCGTGAGATCCGGTAGCCGATGACCGCGAACGCCAGGAAGAGGGCGAGGATCACGCAGACCCCGATCAATCCCCATTCCTCCCCCACCATCGCGAAGAGAAAGTCGTTGTGGGGCTCGGGGAGGAATCCGAACTTCTGCCTGCTTCCCCCCAGCCCCACGCCCGCGATACCGCCTGAACCCACGGCGATCAGCGCCTGATGGATCTGGTAGGTCACACCACTGGGGTCGGCCGATGGATCGAGGAACGCGACGATCCGGCGCATCCGGTAACCGGCGTTCTCGATCTGACTCCAGGCGACCGGGACGGCGAACATCCCCAGCAGGATGATGTGGCCGATCCGCGCCCCGCCGGCGAAGAGGACGAGCGCGGCGAGCAAGAGCAGCAGCAGCGCCGCCGAGAAGTTCGGCTGCATCAGGACCGGAACCGCCACGGCGAGCCAGACGAGGAGGAACGGCAGCAGTCCCTTGCGAAGAGAGTGCAGTCTGTCCTGCTTCTTCACGGCGAGCGCCGCGGTCCAGACGATGATCGAGATCTTCGCGAACTCCGACGGCTGGAAGGTGATCCCGAGCTGAATCCATCGACGGGCGCCATTCACCCGCGGCGCGATCGACTCCGTCCCCGGCAATATCATCAGGACCAGCACGGTGAGTGTCGCGATCATCAGCGGCCACGCGACCGGCTGGATCAGCCGGTAGTCGATCCTTCCGATGATCGCCGCGAAGGCGACTCCGATCACGACGCCGACGAGCTGCCGGAGCGCGTAGTAGTGCGCCGGTAATCCGTCCGCCTGGGCCATCAGGGCACTCGCGCTGTACAGCTCGACGAGGCCGCAGAAGAGCGCCAGCAGAACGACGACGATGAGCGCGGCCGGCTCCCATCCGGAAAGACCATACGCCTTCTCGGCGGCGGTTCCGCCAGCGGTCCGCGCGCGACGACGGGCGGCGCCGCGACTCCCCTCTCCCCCGGAGGACGTCACACTCTTCCAGCGGGGTCTGATCCCCGTCCCGCGGATCAACGTGGTCACGAGATCTCCTCCTGTACGATGCGGCGGAACTCGCGGCCACGGTGTTCATAGTCCTTGAACATGTCGTAGCTCGAGCAGGCGGGAGAGAGCAGCACGACGTCACCCGGACGGGCGAGCTCCGTCGCGCGTCTGAGAACCGTCTCGAAGTCGCCCTCCACCCGCTCGACCGGCACGCTGTCGCCGAGATCGGCCGCGATACGGTCCGCCGCCTCGCCGTAGGCGATCACCTGTTTCACCCGCCCTTCCATCTCGGGAATCAGTTTCTCGTATTCCTCGCCCTTGTGCCGCCCGCCGAGGAGCAGAATCGTCGAGCGGTCCATGCTGCGAAGCGCGACGGTGGCCGAGGCGATGTTCGTCGCTTTCGAGTCGTTGACCCAGAGCACCCCGTTCTTCTCGGCGACGGGCTCCAGCCGATGCCGCATGGGCGCGAAAGTGCGGAGCCCCTCGGCGAGCCGCTCGACCGGGCCGCCGACCAGATGGGCGGCCAGCGCGGCGAAGAGCGAGTTGGCGATATTGTGAGGGCCACGGATCTTCAGCTCCGAGGCGGCGAGCAGCCGGTGGTCGTCGCCGCCGAGACGGAGCGTCAGCCATCCATCCTCGCTCAGGAACCCGCCGCGCTCTCCGGGCTCCAGCGGACCCGCGATCCGCACGTAGAACCGTTCGCCCGGCGCGTTGCCCGGGAGTGCGGCGGCGGTTTCATCCTCGCCGTTGAGCAGCCACCGGCTGCGCGTGGTCGCGCCCTGGTACATCTTCGCCTTGTCGGCGTAGTAGTCCTCGACAGAGGCGTACCAGTCGAGATGATCCGGCGCCAGGTTGGTGAGCACGCCCACCGAGGGCGAGAAGTCGGTCATCGCGCCGAGCTGGAAGGAACTCGCCTCGATCACCGTCACCGCCGGCTGCGGCTCGCGAAGGGCGAGCTCGGACACCGCGACCCCGATGTTCCCTCCCGCCGCCGCGTCGATCCCCGCCTCTCGTAACACATGCGCGGTCAGCGCCGTCACCGTGGTCTTCCCGTTCGTGCCCGTCACCGTGATCGCGGGCCCGGAGAGCTCGTGGAAGGCGAACTCCAGCTCAGGGATCACCGGAACAGCGGCCAGTTCGGGCGCGTTCAGGATCTTCGCCGTCGGCGGGATCCCCGGGCTCAGGACGATCCGCGCGCAGGCGGCGAGCCTCTCGATGTCGTGCCCGCCCAGCTCGACTTCGGCGCCAAGCGCGATGAGTTCGGCGGCCGCCGCCTCGGTCGCTTCGTTCCGCGTCAGATCGCTCGCGTAGACCGACGCGCCGCGCTTCAACGCCAGCCTGGTGGCCGCGACCCCGCTTCGCGCGAGGCCCAGCACACCGATCCGCTCCCCGGGCACGATTTGACTCATCGGATCTTGAGTGTGGCGAATGCGACCATCGCGAAGAGAATCCCCAGGATCCAGAAACGAATGATCACCTTGCTCTCGGCCCATCCGGCCTGCTCGAAATGGTGGTGCAACGGGGCCATCTTGAAGATCCGCCGTCCCGTTCCGGTCTTCCTCTTCGTCCACTTGAAGTAGAGCGTCTGCGCGGCGACGGAGAGCGCTTCCAGCACGAACACGCCCCCGATGATGGCGAGCAGGAACTCGGCGCGGAGGAGCACGGCGATCGCGCCCAGGACACCGCCCACCGCCAGCGACCCCGTATCCCCCATGAACACTTCAGCCGGGTGCGCGTTGAACCAGAGGAAGCCGATGCACCCGCCGGCGAGCGCGACACAGAAGATCGCCAGTTCTCCGGCTCCGGGGAGGTAGAAGAGGTTCAGATAATCCGACGTGTCCACCCGGCCCATGATGTAGGCGAAGACGCCGAAGGTCGCCGCCGCGATCGCCGTCAGACCGGCGGCCAGCCCGTCCAGTCCGTCCGTCAGGTTCACCGCGTTCGAGCTGCCGGTGATGATGAACGCGACGAAGAGGATGTACGACCACCAGTAGAAGAAATCGACGTGGTAGGTCTTGAAGAAGGGAATCTGCGTCCAGGTCGTCGGCACGTCGGAGAGCGGGACGAGAAGGAGAAAGGTCCCGAGCAACAGTCCGATCGTCACCTGGCCGACGATCTTGTATCGCCCGATCAATCCCTCGGTCTTCTTGCGGACGACCTTGAGATAATCGTCCATGAACCCGAGCGCGCCGAGCCAGACGAGGACGACCATCGCCGTGAGGGTGAACCCGTTCGTCAGGTCGGCCCAGAGAAGGGTGGGGATCACGGTCGAGAAGACGATGAGCACCCCCCCCATCGTCGGAGTGCCCGATTTCCCGAGATGAGTCGCCGGCCCCTCGGTGCGGACGATCTGGCCCACCTTCAGGACCCTCAGGCGGTTGATCACCGGAGGGCCGAGGAAGAACGCCGCCAGGAATGCCGTCACCACCGCCCCAGCCGCCCGAAACGTCTGGTAGCTGAAGAGATTGAAGATGATGTGGTACTCTGACAGCGGCGCCAGGAAGTGGTAGAGCACGCCCGAGAAGCCCTTCGACAAGAGTGATGGAACGCCGTCGACCGCCGCGTTCTTCGATGAACACGACCGGTTCGCCCCCTGACCGCCCGGGGGCGACCCGCCTTTTTCCCTACCCTTCGAATCTTTCCTTCAGCAGATCCAGCCATCGCTCCAGACGGTCACCCCGCGACGCCTTCAGGAGGATCGTGTCGGTCTCGCGCAGATGCGGCGCGGCGATCTCGAACGCGGCGGCCGGGTCCTCGGCGATGATGAGTTGATCGCCCAGGCGGCTCCGGTGTCGCTCGAAGGCCCGAGCGAACTCACCGGTGGCGACGACCAGGTCGAGGCGATCGCCGAGGAGGCGAACGATCCGGTCCGCCACGCTCGCGTGCAACGCCGTCATCTGTTCGCCCAGTTCGCGCATCGTGCCGAGAACGGCAATCCTTCGGCCCCTGATCGGGATCGAAACGAGCACGTCGATCGCCGCGTCGACGCTGGGAGGATTGGCGTTGTAGCAGTCCGCGAGAACCCGGAATCCGCCGATCGTGACCCAGTCTCCCCTCAGGCCCGGGAGGGACACGGCGACGAGCCCGCGAACCGCTTCTCGCGAGTGGATCCCCATCTCCGCGCCGATTCCCAGCGCCAGCAACGCATTGCGCACATTCAGCCGGCCGGGGATCGGAAGTCGGACTTCCACTCCCCGGTACCGCCAGAGCGTGGCGCCATTCTCGAGCACGTGGATGCCGCGTTCGCCGCCGTCCGGCCGGAGGTCGGTTCCTTCGCGGAACCCCGCGAGCTTGACCCGCCGACGGCCGATCGCTTCACGCGTCGCCCGCGGCAGCGTGTCCGGCTCCTCGGCGATGAACGCCTTCCCTTCGGGGCTCAACCCTTCGAGCACCGAGATTTCCTCGCGCAGGACGCCTTCCAGGTCGCCGAGCCGTTCGAGGTGCTCCTCGCCGATCGAAGTGATCGCCACATGATCGGGTCGGACGATCCCGGTCAGGATCGAGATCTCGCCGGGCATGTTCGTACCCATCTCGACGATGAGCATCTCGGTGTCATCCGGCGCGCTCAGGATCGTCAGCGGAACGCCGATCCGGTTGTTCAGGTTGCCGGCCGTGGCGTGCACACGGTAGCGAGTCGAGAGGACGGAACGGATCAACTCCTTCGTCGTCGTCTTGCCATTGCTGCCCACGACGCCGATCACCGTGGCGTCGAGGCGCTGACGCCGAAACGCCGCCAGCCGTCCCAGCGCGACCAGAGTGTCCGGCACGAGGTACCGGGTCATCCCCTCAGGAACGGCGGCGGATTCGTCGCTCACGACGGCGCCGACCGCCCCTGCTTCCACCGCGTCCGCGAGGAAGGCGTGACCGTCGAAACGCGGGCCGACGAGCGCCACGAAGAGATCGCCCGAGGCGACCGCGCGTGTATCCGTCGATACGCCGCGGAAAACGCCTTCGTCGCCGGAACCTTCGAGTTCGAGAGCCTCCCGCACCCGAGCGTCGGTCCAGAAGCTGTCGCTCATCCTTCGGCGCTCCGGCGTTCCAGGATCTCGGCGATGATCCTCCGCTCGTCGAAGGGGATGGTTTCGTCGCCGCGGATCTGGTAGGTCTCGTGGCCCTTGCCGGCGACGAGGATCACGTCGTCCGGCGTGGCGATCTCGATCGCGTGAGCGATCGCTTCCCGCCGGTCGAGAATCCGCTCCCGCGGGACCGCGCCCATCCCCGCCTCGATCTCGTCAGCGATGGCGGCGGGTTCCTCGTGACGCGGATTGTCGCTCGTGACGATGGCGAGATCGGCCCCCTTGGCGGCGGCGCGACCCATCTCCGGCCGCTTGCCGCGGTCACGATCGCCGCCGGCGCCGAAGACGACGATCAGCCGCCCCTTCACCAGCGGACGAAGTGCACCCAGCGCCCGCTCGAGCGCGTCGGGTGTGTGGGCGAAATCGATGACGATGTGGAGCCCGTCCGGTGCCTGCACGCGCTCCATTCGCCCGGGTACCTGGCCCAGCCCCGCGAGAGAATCGGCGATGTCGTCCGCGGTCCAGCCGAGCCCCCACAGAGCCGCCGCGGCACCCAGCGCGTTATAGACGTTGTGGATTCCGACGACCGGAAGCCGCACGGGGGCGGTACACGACGGCGTCCAGAGATTCCAGGTGACACCGTCCCCGCTCATCCGTATCTCCTCCGCCACCACTTCGCCACGCCCCCGGGCGCCGAAGCGAACGACGTGCGCGTCGTCGCGGGCGATCCCCTCCCATGCCGGATCATCCGCGTTGACCGCGATCACGCCGCCGGGCCGGATCAGGTCGACGAGCTCGAGCTTCGCCGCCCGATACGATTCCAGGTCCCCGTGATAGTCGAGATGGTCGCGGGTGAGGTTGGTGAAAATGCCGGCCGAAAAGCTCGCCGCGGCCACCCGTCGCTGCGCGAGCGCGTGGGACGAGACTTCGATCGCCGCCGAGGTCACCCCTTCGTCGACGAGCTTGCGCAGCTCCTCGGCGAACCGGACCGGCCCGGGGGTGGTCAGCCCCTCGCTCCCCGGTGCTGGCGACCCGTCGGGGCCGATCAGCCCCAGTGTGCCGATGCTCGCGGCCGGACCCTTCCCGGATAGGAGATGACGGAGAATCGAGACGGTGGTCGTCTTGCCGTTCGTTCCCGTAACTCCGATCAACGTCATGCCCCGCCACGGATCGGCAAAGAACTCCGCGGCCGCGAAGGCGATCGCGGCGCGTCCGTCGGTCACCATGATCTGGGGAATGGGGAGGCCGTCGGCCGGCGTTTCGACGAGGGCGGCGACGGCGCCCGCGTCGGCGGTCGCCCGAAGATAGTCGTGGCCGTCGCCCGCCACGCCGCGTACGGCACAGAAGAGCGCTCCGGGGATGACGCGGCGCGAGTCGGAGGTGACGACCTCGATGGCCCGGTCACGTCCGCCCTCAGGCATCCTGGCCCCCGGGGCGATCAGCCCTTCCCCCGTCAGCCGCGCGATGATCGCGGAGAGTGAAACGCTCATGGGGTGGCCACCAGCGTGAGGATCGCGCCTCGATCGAGTTCCGTGCCGGCCGTCGGTTCGGAACGGACGACCTCACCGGACCCGCGCACCTTCACGGCCAGACCCGCGCCATGCGCGCGTCGCACCGCCTCCCGGACGGTCAGCCCCGAGAGTCGCGGAACGACGGCCGACCCGGGTTCGGGGCCGACGACGGGCGGCAACCCCTCGCCCAGGTCGAAGATGCTTGGCCCATCGACGGTCCGGGGGCGCACGTCACCCAGCTCCGCGTCGAGAGCGACGGCGATCGACGCGCCACGATCGACCGCGGCCCCGGCGACCGGCAAGGCGGAGAAATCGGCGCGCGCCGAGAGCAGGGTTCGCCCGTCAATCGTGCCGGTGCGGGCGGCAAGAATCCCGTGCAGTGTCTCGCGCGTCACCGGGGCGGCGGTCAGGCCGCCGTAATAGTCGCCCTTCGGTTCGTCGAGCTTCACGAAGATCACGATGCGCGGCTCCTCCGCCGGGAACCACCCGGCGAAGGTGGACGTGTAGGCACCCGTCGCGTACCCGCCAGTGGGAAGCACCCTGCGGCTCGTTCCCGTCTTGCCGGCGACCGCGAAGGTGGCGAGCGACGCCCGCGACGCCGTTCCGTCCTCGACGACCGCCTCGAGCGCGGGCGCCAGGGAACTCGCGACCTCTTCGGGGATCACCCGGCGAAGCGCTTCCGGGCCGCGTCCGTCCACGACCCGTCCATCCACATCGCGGACTTCACGCACGAGTCGCGGACGCATCAGGACACCGCCGTTCGCGAGAGCGCCGAACGCGGCGATCATCTGCAAGGGCGTCACGGATACCTCATAACCCATCGCCAGGCTGGCGGAGCTCAGCCGCGTCCAGTCACCCGGTTTCCGCAGCAGGCCACTCGACTCCGAAGGATACTCGACGCCCGTCGCGGTACCGAGCCCGAAATCCCGGAGATAGGAATACTGCTGTCCCGGACTCAGGAGCCGCGCCAGCTTCACGAACGCGATGTTGCTCGAGACTTCGAGAGCTTCGCGGACGGTGAGCCACTCATGGGGCGAGGTGTCACGAAAGGTTCGCGAGCCGTCTCGCCAGGTACCCTTCTCGGCGTACACGCTGTCCGCCAGGGTGGCCCGACCTTCCGCGAGGAGCGTGGCCACGAGAAAGGGCTTCAACGTCGAACCCGGTTCGTAAGGCTCGGTGATCGCGGTCAGGTTCCGCGACCCGCTCGCCCGACGCGAGACCGCCGCGAGAACTTCTCCGGTTCGCGGGTCCGCGATCAGCAGGTCACCGCCCGACGCGCCGGTCGTGCGTATCGCGTCACGAAGAGCCTCGTCGGCGATCTCCTGCATGTCGAAGTCGATCGTCAGCCAGACGCTCGCCCCGTCGGTGGGTGGAACGACGGGCAGGGAGATCGCGGGTTGCGCGTCGCCATCGGCTTCGACGCGCAGGACCGAGTACCCCGCCTTCCCGTTCAGCACCGAGTCCATCACCTGCTCGATCCCCCCGAGCGATCGGCCATCGCGCGTGACGGCGCCGATCAATTCACGGCCCGCGTCCCCCTGAGGATAAAACCGCTCGAAGGAACGTTCGAAATACACTCCGCGGATGGTGCCGACGCGCCGCCGTTGATCGGCCGAGTAGCGGCCGGGAAGCACGACCCATCGGCGCGAACCGGAAAGCGCCGCATTCACCCGAGAAAGCGGCATCTCCAGGCCGTCCGCGAGCGCCCTGACGGCGTCGTCACGGTCTCGCAACTCGTTCGGCGCGACCGAGACCTGGTACATCTCATGGCTTATCGCGAGCAGGACACCATTCCGGTCAAAGATCGCGCCACGCCGGGCGGGCAGTTCCAGCCGTTGCCGGTGCTGGTCGGCGGCGGCGGCGGCCCACCGATCGTGCTCGATGACCTGCAGCTGCGCGGCGCGGCCGACGATCGCCACGCCGGCCGCGAAGAAGCCGCCCAGGAGAAGGAATCGGCGTAAGGCGCGGGGCGGACGTCCGCGGGTACTCCCTTCCGTTCGGCGTCGGGACCGACTCACCTGCCACCTCCCGCCACTCCGACGCCGACGCCGACGCCGACGCCGGCTCCGGCTCCGGCGGGTGGTCGCGCGGTGACGGCGGGAAGGAAGACGATTT
>CAZWJE010000006.1:44691-86994 GCA_964634395.1 uncultured Gemmatimonas sp.
CCGGCTCCGGCTCCGGCGGGTGGTCGCGCGGTGACGGCGGGAAGGAAGACGATTTCATCATCCTCGGGAAGGTGCATCCCGAGACGCTCCCGGGCGACGCGGACCACCCGCGAACGACTGCCAAGTTCCTCGATACGCCGCGAGAGCGACACGCGCTCCGCCTCCACCAGCGATCGCTCCGACTCCAGCGTCCGGAGCTCCCGCTCCATCGCGACTCCGCGCGTCTGCCTCCAGGTCACCAATGAAAGGGCCGCGAGGAGGACGAGCAGCCACCCCGCGACCACGATCACGCCCTTGCGGCGCCGTGCCCGCCCCGGATTCTGACTCCGGCGCCGCCCGCTCATGTCTTCCTCCAGGCGCGCAACCGTGCGCTCCGCGCCCGCGGGTTGGCCTCGACTTCCGCTGGGCTCGCCATTTCCGGTTTCCGGGTCAGCCGCCGCCCGAGCGCCCTGCCTCGGCACACACACACCGGCAGACCCGGCGGGCAGACACACTCGCGACTCCACTCCCGGAACGATTCCTTGACCGGTCGATCCTCGAGCGAATGGTAGGAAATGATCACGAACACCCCTCCCGGAGCGAGCGCGTCGCGCAGCCGTGGAAGCGCCATCTCCAGCGAAACGATCTCCTCGTTCACCACGATCCGAACCGCCTGGAAGATCCGCGCACGGTCCTGCGGGGTAGACCGAGGATGAACCCGGTCGATCGCCGCGACGAGATCGTCGCTCCGTTCCAACGGCCGAGATTCGCGCATCTCCGCGATGACCCGCGCCAGCCTCCGGGACTTCTTCTCCTCCCCGAACCTCCAGAAAACGGACGCGAGTTCTTCCTCATCCATCGCGTTCAGAAGATCCGCCGCGCTTTCGAACCCGGCCTCGCCTTCCATCCGCATGTCGAGTGGCGCGCCTGGCCGGAAGGTGAACCCGCGCGCGTCTTCGTCCACCTGCCGGGAAGAAATGCCAAGGTCGAGCAGCACACCGGCCAGCGTGCCCGGCGCGATTCCCGCCGCGGCAACGGCGTTCGCGAAGTTGCTCTCCACCGCGCGGAACCGCGACCCGAATCGCTCCAGCCGGTGACCGGCTTCGGTCAACGCCGCCGGATCCCGATCCAGACCGATCACCTCGACGGTCGAGGATGCCGAGAGGATCGCCTCGGTATGCCCCCCACCGCCCAGTGTGCCGTCCAGGTATGTCCCGCCACGTTCCGGATCCAGATGCCGAAGCACCTCGGGCACCATGACCGGCAGATGATAGTCGGAGCCGTAGGTCACGAGTCGATCCCGGTCGAGTTCTCCGCGCGGACGGATATCCGCGCCCCAGCGAGGCCGCATCGACGGAGCCCCGAGCAGCCACCCCGGCGAGTCGGCCCGATCCAGAATCCGCGACCGGCCACCCTGCCGGTTCGGACCCCAACCCCGATCCCCCGTCATGAAAACACCTCGCGCGCCCATTCATCCAGTTCGGGCGTCCGCGCCGGCCGGGAGGCCTCATAGCGCGCCGGATCCCAGAGTTCGATCCTGTCCAGCGCCCCCACGAGGAGCACCGAATCGGTGATCCCCACCGCCTGCAGAAGCCGCGCGGGAACCAGAATTCGCCCCGCCTTGTCCGGCATGACCTCCACGGCCCGCGAGGTGACCTCCAGGACGAAGGCACGGCGCTCCGGGTGCTTCCGGCGAATCTCCATCAGCCGCGTGGACAGATCCTGCCACGCGGGAGCCGGATACAGCGTCAGCGAGTCGTCGTCCACCTGTACCGCCACCAGCGGCGATTCCTCGGCGACACCACGACGGAACGAGGCGGGAAGGCTCAGCCTCCCCTTCTCGTCCACCTGATGCACATAGCCGCCAAGGAATCCGAGCATCCAGCCTCCACACGGGGTTCAATCCCACTATTCCCCACTTCATCCCACTTTCTCCCCAATGATAAGTAGCGGCCGGACTTCGTCAAGGGTGAAGTCGCTGGAAAAACGAGAGGATAGGCAATCTCCGCCCGGTCTTCGGGAGGTGTTCGGCGAGGCCCCGCGAGCACCCCTCTCGTGATCCCGAACGCGGCGAGGGATCCGCATGTTCGGTCCGGTGCGCGGAGGGGGGCGAAACGCGGATCCCTCACTCCGCTCGGATGACGGATTGGGCCGACGACAGGAGGGGATCGAGGACAGGGAGGTCGAGGACAGGGTGGACGGACGGCGGGGGGCCGACGAAAGGGGTGACCGATGACGGAACAGGTCCGAGGACAGGGGGCCCGTGACGGGAGGGGACCGAGGACAACGAAGGTCGGAGGGCGGAGTGGGCCCCGAGGGTAGCGATCGTGGCGAGGACGATCGATCGAGCTGGAGGAGAGATCCCGCTGAGCCTTCGAATGGATACCCTTAAGCGACGAGGCATGCCGGCGTAACGTCGGCATGCCTCGTCGAATCCCATCGCGAGGGCTCGAGAGGAGCCCGGGTGTTTACCGGCGGGTCGCCTGCAGCACCTGGGTGAGGTAATCCTTCAGCGCCGTGATACCCGTTCGCAGCTGGCCGGCGTTCGGGGAGTTCGTGGCGGCCAGATACGGCTCGGCCTGCTCGACGAGGGTGAGCGCCCGCTGGAACTCCTGCGGGTTACCGACGGAGACGTTCGCCTGGTTGATCGCCTGCGCCTGCTGGACCAGCGATGCCGCGAGGAGATACGCGACGTTGCTGCGAGTCTCGCCCTGAGGAGCGTGCCTGAAGGCGGGCTCGAGGAAGCTCTGCGCGACGGCCCAGTTCTGGGCCTGTGCGGCGGTGGCGCCGAGGTTGTAAAGGACGGCCGACGCGGTCGCCGCGTCATTGCGGGCGGCGAGTTCGAGGTCGGCGATCGCCTGCTGCCGGTTACCGGCCCGGTTGTGCGCCTGGGCGCGCCGGATGTAGGCCGTCTCGTGCGCCGGCTCGACCTGGATGATGCGGGTCAGCATCGCGATCTCGTCTTCGCCTCGACCGGCCTCGCGGAGCGCGGTGGCGTAGATGGACATGATCGCGGTGTTGTTCGGATCGGCGCGGAGGGCTTCATCGCCGATGGCGACGGCCTCGTCGGTGCGTCCGACGGAGGCGAGAACCTCGATGACGCGCTGGGTGACCGCGATATCGACCTCTTCGGCGTCCCCGTACGCGTACTCATAGGCCTGGACCGTGACATTGAGGACATCGGCGGCCTGCGCGGTATCGCCGGCTTCGCGGAGTGAGCGGCCGGCCGCGGCGCCCATCTGGAAGACGTACGACTGGAAGTCCGTATTGTCGGCGTTATCGGTGAGACCGAGTTCGAGGACGCGGAACGCCGAGACGTAGTCGCCCGTCTGGGCGATGTCGTTGGCGACCGTCATACGGACGTCGGCGCTGCCCGGGTTGATCTCCAGGTAACGGCGGTAGTAGCCCATCGCTTCGTCACCGCGAGTGAGGCGGCTGGCGGCGAGGCCCGCGCCCAGGAGCGCGTCCTGATGGCTCTGGTCGACCTGGAGGAGCTGATTGTAGGTGGCCAGGGCCTCCTCGTTGCGGTCGAGGTTGAGGAGCGCGGTAGCCTTTCCGTAGAGCGCCGAGCTGCTCGTCGGAACGATGGCGAGCGCCGACTCGCAGTTCTGGAGCGCCTGCTCGTACTGGCTGCTCGAGAGGTAGTCGTTGCAGAACGAGGCCTGGCGGATGCCTTCGACGGAGCGCTCGAAGTTGGAGAAAATCGCCGCCGCGAGTTCAGGCGGCGTCGCGCCGGAGACCCCGGGGATATCGATCTCGTCACCGCTCCGGCTGTCGACGAACTTGACGTCCGCCTGCAGGCCGGCACCGGCCTGCTCGACCTCGCCCCAGGCGACGAGCTGCGCGCCGACGATCGAAGCGAGCTGGCGCGCGCTGATCTCGTTGAGCTCGTTGAGGTCATATTCCCGCATCGAGGCCTTGACCGACCCGTCGCTGATCGCGACGTGGGTCGTCATGTTCATCACCAGGCCGCGCAGCTCATTGGCGACGTTCGCGCCTTCCGGCCCGGGGAACGCCGGGATCATGACGAGGTACCGGCCACCGGTGTCAGAGCCGAGATCGACACCATAACCGGCGCCCGCGCACCCCCCGACGGTTGCCACAACGGCCGCCAACAGCGCGGTCCGAGGAAGGAAAGCTCGCATTACCGTCACTCCAGTCTGAATGATGAAACGGGGAAAGAGCGGACGAGGAACCCCGATCCGGGTCCTCACGATATAAACGGACGGCACAGGACGGCCGGCGCCCGCTCGCCAACCCTGGCCGCGCGGCCGATACGGCCTGCATCCGCGCGCGGAGCCCCGCTGTACCTCCGGAGGCGGGAACGCCGCGAACGACGAACCGGGAGGAGTTTCTCGCCCACCAAACCATCGCGCACCCGGTCGGGTCTGTACCAGCGCCGACCTGAGCACGTTCCACCAACCCGGGGATCGGCGAGCCACCGATCGGCCGCTATGGGGTTTGAATGGTCGCGGACACGAAGTTTTCCAGCCCAGTGGATGGACCAAAATGTCCGCGCACGCGCCCGCCGTCAAGGGCGCGACGCAATCCGTTCGCGCGAATCGACTTCCGTCGCCCCGTCCCGCCGCGGCCGCGAGGCCCTTCCACGCGGTGCGCGACACCTCCGAAACCGGCGTGAAAATCAGAACCCTTGCTCAAACGATTCCGGCATGCTCGAGGGGTTCCGATCCAGGTAGACCTGGAGCGGGGAATCGCAGGAGGGGGGCGAAGGGGGGAAATACACGCACTTGAGCATCTGGCCGGTGAGCGTTCCGTTCGAATTGAGGGTCAGCGTAAAGTCGTTCGTCGTGGTGCCGCTCTCGCCCGTGTAGAACCAGGAAACCCCGAACTGAAGCCCGGAGGCCGTAGCGGAAATGTTCGTCACGTCATAGAACCGCGCGTTGTCGAAGCTCATCCCAAACGCCTCGAGAATACCGGAGATCGGAGATCTCCCGTCCTGATTGATCTGCAGGTGAAGCGCGCTGCACCCGTCGGAGTATTCGCAGGCGGGCGACATCCCATACGCGAGGCCGTACCAGTCCCCGTGGAAGGGACCGATCGGCGGAATTTCAGGTTCAACGCTCAGGTACGCCGAGCCGCTCACTCCCTCGATCGTGGCTGATACGACCGCCGACCCGGCCTGTACGGCCACTACGCGGCCCGACGCGTTGACCTCGACCGCCCCGCCGGAGGCCGCCCAGACGACCGCCCGCCCCGTGATCTCGCCCTCACGCGTATCGTAGGCGGTCGCCGTCAACTGAATCGTGTCTCCGATCTGGAGCGATCGCTGTCCCGGCTCGACGACCACGAAGGCGACTCTCCGCTCGACGCTCACCTCGACCTCGTCGGTGAGTGCCCCGTGTGTCGCCCGGATTCTGGTGATGCCTTCGGAATGGGCCGTTACCAGCCCCGCCGCGGTGACCGAGGCGACGCGGGAATCCGAACTCTCCCAGGCGATCGGCGCCCCCGAGACCGTGTCGCCCGTCGCGAAGAGAACCGATGCCGTGAGCCGAAGCGTCCCCTCGACCGAGAGGAGGAGCTCCCGGGGCCCGGCGATCTCGAGGTGGTCAGGAGTCGCTTCGAGCCCCAGCTGAACCGTTGGGGAACCGCCGGCCACGAGCAGGATCTCGGTCTCGCCCCGGAAGAGAACGGTATCCCCCCGCAACAGCTCGACGATGATCACCGCGGGTTCCTCGTCCGCCTCGAGAGTGACCGTCACGGAGACGGTATTGACGTCACCGGGCGTGAAGTCGCGGGTCACCGTGACCGGCGGACCCAGTTCGCGGAGAATCCGGACACGGACTCGGTCCGCCTTGTCGAAGGCGTCGGTTAGCCCGTCCGCCGCGATCTCCCCTTCGGCGGGAGCGATCGAAAGGCGAAGAGACGTCGGGGCGAGCGAGGGATCGACGAGCATTTCCCCGCACGCGGCGACGAGAACCAGGAGGAATCCCAATACGAAGGACAGCCTCACTCGGTTATATCGCATAGGAAGCGAACCGACCCGAGGTGTGGTCCGGGGCCGCGGCGGCTCGTCGCGCATTGGTGATTTCATCGGCCGAAGCGAATCTCGAGGCCAAGATCGAACCCGGTCACCCGGCTTTCGACGTCCTCGCTCGCGACGAACTTTCCGAGTCGGTAGCGGGCGGTCGGCGAGAGCGCGAAGCCGCCGGCCGGGATCTCGAACGCGGCTCCGATCCCGGTGAGATAGCCTTGACCGAGGCCACTGCCCCGCCGGAAGACGCGCGCGTCGATGCTGGGGACGAACACGGTCCGGCCCATCGGTACGCGCATTCCGCCGCCCGCCAGGATAAGGTTACGAGAGGTGAAGTCGTTGTTCAGCGCGGGGTTCAGCGCCACGCCCTCATCGGAAAGAAGGCCGCCGGCGTACAGAATCGCCGTCGATCGTGCCCCGGCGGCGAACGCGTAGGACGCCATGGCCTGGTATCGGTTACCGGAACGATAGAGGTTCTCGTCGTCGAGCAGATCTTCGTCACTGCGTTCAAAGACGAGCGCGACGGCTAGCTTCGACGCCGACGTGAGGTTGCGATCCGCGGCGAATCGGAGCTGCAGCTGGTTACCGGGCCGGTAGACGAAATCGTGAGCGGCCGGAGCGTCCGCGGCGTGCGGGGTCTGGAACGGCGTGTACTCGCGGGTCGCGATGTATCCGGCGCCGAACCCCAGGCTGCCACCACCGAACGATCGGGCGGCGGTGAGCGAGACCCCGGCGGCCCCGCCCATGCCCCAGTTCCGGACGCGGAAGGGCAGGAAGTCCGACCCGACGAACGCGGCCAGAATCGCCTCCTCGGGAGAATGCCGGGAGGTACCGGTCGGGGCCACGAAGATGCCAGCCACCGAGGTCGAGAACGGACCCGAACCGAGGTTCACGCCGAGTTGCACTTCAGTGTCGATCGGGCCGGAAAGGTCGACTTCCGAACCCGTCGCGGTGACCAGCGACCCGCTCGCGAATCCGCCACGCAGCTGAAGCGTGAGCGGGCCGAAGAGCCTGGCCCGGGCCGTCGCCGGCACGGAGATCAACGAGACCGACTCGATACCGGCATTCACCGGCTCCGCGAACCGGTAACTCTCGAAGCCGACCCCCGTCGCCGCCGAGCGACCCGCGAGCGGTGACTGCGCCGCGATGGGTACGACCCATGTCGCCAGGACGGCGGCGACGAGCCCGGCGAGCCATTTCTCCCTGGCGAAACGCCGACGCGAACGCGGTGATGCCTCCCGGACCGCGAAGACCCGATCCCGGCAATCGCGCGCTGTTTCGCGGTCGTGCGCTACTTCCGGCATGGCGAGGTCGGGAAACGGTTCGTGCCGTGCGACCGACGCACGGGGAGTGGAACGGCGGACAGGAGTCTCGTTCAAGGGCGGGTGATGATGATGTCGATCGACGTGGTTCGATCAGGTGGTTCCGTGGCGAGTACCTCCGGCGCGGGGGCGCGCGGCAGCTCGGGTGGAACGAGCGCCTGGATCGCCTCGAGGCCCGGGAGCGACTGAGCGGTCGCCACCCCACCGGCCGGCGCGAGTTCGGGCGTGCCGAGGACCGCGAGCCGCTCGATCGAGATGGAGGAGCTGGCAAGGGCTGACCCCGCCCGCTCGCTACGCATCCTCGCGGCCGTGAACCCGGGATCGAGCGTGGCCGCCTGTCCGCAGAGCGTCGCCGCCGCGCCAAAATCACCGGCATCTTCGGCCTCGAGGCATTGACCCCACGCGAGCAGGGCCTGCAGACTGGCGGTCGGAACCTGTGAGATCCGCTCGCGCTCCGCCGCCGTCAGTTGAATCCCCAGCGAAGTGTAGAGGTTCAGCACCAACCGCTTCTGTGCCTCGAAGAGGCTTCTCAGCGCATCCTGTTCAACGATCGGAGCGCCGGAGAGCTGGCCCGTGGAAGCCCCCACGATCGCGGCCTGCATCCTGAGCTGGTCGGGGCCGGGGATACTGAGCTGACCCTGCACGATTCGCTCGGCACCGACCAGGCGACCGGAGCGCGCGGCGGTGAGCGTGTCGACCAGACCCGTTTCCCCTAGATCCATCTCATCGATGAGCAGCTGGATCCGGGTGCGCTCGAGGACGGTGAGTCGATCCGTCGCGGAAAGGTCGGTCACCACCATCTCGGCGAGGGCGCGGCCGAGTGGGCGGTAGAGCGGATCAGGGCCTTCGTAGGCGAAGGGGAAGACCGCGACGGTTCCGGCCCGCGGTTGGGTCCCACCGAGTGACGCCTCGCTCGCGAGCGCGTCCCGCGTCGCCAGAAGCAGCTCCTGGCGCTCGAGCAGCGGGAGGCGGCCCGAGATCAGACGTTTGAGATCCTCGTTCGTCCCGACCTCGAGGTAGCGATCGTAGACATCGCGGGCCTCGCCAGGACGTTGAAGATCTTCGTAGGTCAGGCCCAGGTAGAAGATACCCGCGGGTTCGGTGGCGTCGAGGTCGACCGCGCGGCGCAGAGTCGAAAGCGCGTCGTCGAGCCGGCCGGCCTCGCGATAGGCCACACCGAGCCGGACGAGGGTGGAGACCGTCGCCGGCGAGGCGGCGAGACTCTGCTCGAGGGCCGGGATCTCGGCGGGAGACGGCAGGGCGGGCGCCACCGCCGCCGCGCAGCCCGCGCTCACGACGAGTGTCGCGGCCAGGAGGATGCCGGCCGGCCGGAGAAGCACCCGTCTCCGCTGGACCCATGGTCCCGTCAAACTCGATCCAGCCATGCTGGAGCCTTGCCCTGTCCGGGTTTTCAACAACGTCCCCGATGGGACATGCATCGGGGTGCGCGCGAGGATCGAGACGACCCGAGGGGTGATTTCATCCGCCCCGCGGGGAACCGTGAGATCGCCCGCATCGACGGCCCGGCCGAGCTCCGATCTTCGAGGATAGGCTCGGCATCCGGGGCTGTCAAGAAAAGCGAAGGGGGTCATACCACCTCTTGACCGGCGACGGAATCCGTCCCGGAAGAGCTGGCGGCCGGCATCTCATCGTCGGGAGGATCGCCGTCGGTTTCTTCCACGAAAGGCGCGGAATCGTCATACGGCGCGTACTCGTCGGTGAACATCTCCCACATGACGAGGAAGAGCGCGGCGATGACCGGCCCGGCGACGAAGCCGGCGATGCCGAACGCCATGAGGCCGCCGAGGGTGGCGATGAGGATGAGGTAGTCGGGCATCTTCGTCTCGCGGCCCACGAGGACGGGTCGCAGAACGTTGTCCGCCAGGCTCACCGCGATCGCTCCGCCGATCAAGAGGATCAGACCGCCGACGACGTTTCCATTGAAGAGGAGGTAGATGGAAGCGGGGCCCCAGATGAGAGCCGGACCGACGGCCGGAAGGACGGAGAGGAGGCCCATCATGAGCCCCCAGAAGAGTGCCGCCTGAATGTCGGCGACCGCGAACAGGAGCCCGCCGATGATGCCCTGGACGGCCGCCACGACGAGCGTCCCCTTCACCGTGGCCCGAGCGACCTGGGCGAAGCGTCGGAAAAGCCGTTCCTCGCGCTCATCGCCCATGGGCAGCGCGCGGATGAGGCCGCGCACGATCTTCTCCCCATCGCGGAAGAGGAAGAAGAGAACGTAGAGCATGAGGAAGAAGAGGACGCCGAGGCTCATGGCGTTCTGGCCGACCGCGAGGAGCTGGGACCCGATCCACTGGGACGCGCTGATCGCCGCATCCTCGAACCAGGTCTGGACGCGAAGCGGCTCGATACCGTAGCGGTCGAGGAACTCCGCGACCTGGGGAACGCTCCGTTCGAAGATCTCGATCGGACGATCGAAATTGACCTCTCCCCTCAGGATCCTCTGATAGACGCTGAGACCCTGTTGAGCGACGGCGGTGACGAGGAACGCCGATGGCACCACCACCACCAGGACCACCGCGATCGTGCTGAGTGCCGCCGCCAGCGCGGTGCGTCCGCCGACGAGAAGCCTCGTGCGCACATGGACGGGCTCGAAGAGCACCGCGAAGATGACGGCCCAGAACACCGCCGGAAGGAAGAGACGGACCATCCAGAGGAAAAAGGCGGTCGTGACGAGGACCAACGCCAGGAAGACGCGGCTCTCGAGGGTGTCGAGACGCATCCTGTTTCCGGAATCGTTCCGAGGCATCAGACGAGGGAGCGCGGGATGATGGGTTGCCGGCGGGCGAGCAGGGCGGTCGCCGCCGAGTCCTCGGACTCCCCGGGGCGGACAGGCGAAGCCTCGCGAGGGACGCTAGAGTCCGACATGGATGCGGGCAAGTAGCGCGTCCTGATCGGGAGAGGGCTACGCGCCATGGACCTCGAAGATGCCGGCGGCGCCCATCCCGCCGCCGACGCACATCGTCACGAGGCCCACTCCCCCGCCCCGCCGGCCCAGTTCATGGATCAGTTGCGTGGTAAGTTTGGCGCCCGTGGCACCGAGCGGGTGGCCGAGCGCGATCGCGCCGCCATTCACGTTCGTGCGCTCCTCGGGCATATCGAGTTCACGCATCACGGCGAGCACCTGTGCGGCGAACGCTTCGTTGAACTCGATGAGGTCGATGTCGTCCAGCGTCATGGAGGCGCGTTCGAGCACGCGTGGCACGGCCCTGATCGGACCCACACCCATGATATCCGGCTCCACGCCGGCGGTCGCGAAGGTGACGAACCGAGCGAGCGGACGGGCGCCGAGCGCTTCGGCCCGCTCCCGGCTCACCAGGACGAGGGCGGCGGCTCCGTCCGAATACGGCGAAGCGTTGCCCGCCGTGACCGTGCCATTCGCCTGAAAGGCGGGTTTCAATCGGGCGAGCTTTTCCAGCGACGTGTCACCGCGGATCAACTCGTCGGTGTCGAAGATGGCGTCATCGACACGTCGCGACGCGCCTTCCCATCGCTCATGGCGGATGGGGATGGGCACGATCTCGGCCGCGAATCGCCCGGCGGCGCTCGCCTCGGCGGCGCGCCGCTGGCTGCGGAAGGCCCAGGCATCCTGGTCCTCACGGGAGATCCCCCATCGTTTCGCGACGCGTTCGGCGGTGAACCCCATACCGATGTAGGCGTCGCCGAGATCGGGGTGCAGTTCCTTGCGAAAGCCGCCCATCGGGACCTGGCTCATCATCTCGACCCCGCCAGCGACGACCGCGTCGGCCATGCCCGTCATGATCGCCTGGGCACCCATGGCGATCGTCTGCAGTCCCGAGGAACAGAACCGGTTGACGGTGACGCCGGATACCTCGACCGGCAGACCGGCCCGCAGGCCCGCGAGCCTCCCGATGTTCATCCCCTGCGGGCCTTCGGGGTGCGCGCACCCCCAGAGCACGTCGTCGAGGCTGGCGGGGTCGATTCCGGCGACCTCCACGGCCCGACCCAGGACGGTGGCCGAGAGGTCCACCGGGTGGACCGCGGCGAGTGAACCGTCCGCCTTGCCGCGGCCGACGGGGCTCCTGACGGCGCTGATGATGATCGCTTCTCGCATTCCCGGACTCCGCTCCCTGTTCAATTCCGTAACGTTTTCCCCGTCTCGAGCGTGTACCTGATCCGCTCCCGCGTCTTCTCCGTCCCGAGCAGCTCCAGAAACGCCTCACGTTCGAGATCGAGGATGTCTTCTTCCGTGACGGTTCGGGGATTCCCGTCGCCCCCACAGAGTACCCTGGCGAGCTTCTCTCCGATCAGGGCTTCATGGTCCGTGATCTGACCCGCTTCGCGCATCGCGGAGATCCCGTACCGGAGGTTACCGAGGGCCTTCCAGCCCAGTGCCTCGATGGTACCCCGGACGGGCGGGATCCAGTCGGAAGCCAGGTCGAGGACGCGAGCCCTGGCGTCGGCCAGCAGGCGGTCGCGATTCATCGAGACCCTGTCCGCTGGTCGGAGGAGACCGGCCTCGATCGCTTCGAGCGCGCTGCCTGATGTCCGCGCCAGCGCGATCAGGTTGAACGCGCGGCGAACGGCCTCGAAGGGGTCGGCCTCCTGATAGGGCGCGAGTTCTTCGGTGAAGCGGAAAAGGAGTTCCTTCGTTCCGCCGCCGGCGGGGATGAGCCCGACCCCCGCCTCGACGAGACCCATGTAGAGTTCTGCATGCGCCTGGACGCGCGCCGCGTGGAGGGTGATCTCCGCCCCGCCGCCGAGCGTCAGACCGAACGGCGCGACGACGACCGGGAAGGGTGCCCTCCGGATCGCCGCGGTCGCGCGTTGAAAGTCGCGAACGAAGGAATCGATCACCTCCCAGCGTCCGGCCTCGGCCGCGGCGAGGACGGCCTTCAGATCCGCGCCGGCGCTGAAGGTTCGCGGGTCTTCGTGACCGATCACCAACCCGGGCCGGTCCTCCCGCGAGACGAGTTCGAGCCCGGCATCGAGCATCCCGATCACCGACTCGTTGAGCGTACCCATCTTCGCGCGGAACTCGAGCAGGATCACGCCGTCGCCGATGTCGAGAAGCGTCGCTCCGGAATCCGCCCGCGGGATCCGACCGGTCCGCCGGACGCGCGACAGCGCCAACGTCCCCGGACGTTCGGGCACGGAAATGGACTTGCCGTCGAAGCCGAGGAAGGCGCCCAGATCGTCGCGATAGAAGCTCCGGCCGGCGCGGCGCAGCAGCTCCGGCTCGCCGGCACCCCTTGCCTCGAGGAGTTCCCGGACGGGCCCGAGTCCCACCGCGTCCATCTGCCGGAAGGGGCCGAGCTCCCAAGCGAAACCCCACTCGAGCGCCCGGTCGACCGCGAGCAGGTCATAGGCGATCTCGGGCGCCTTCTCCAGCGTGTAGCCCCAGGTCTCCGCGAAGAGGACGCGGGAGAACTCCCCGTGGGCGCCCGGTAGCGAGAGTACACCGCGGAGGCGATCGGCGAGCGGCTGCTTCTCCAGTTCGTCGACCCCCGGAATCTCCGGCCGTCTTCTCCGCCGGTACTCGCCGGTCTTCCAGTCCAGGGTGAGGATACCCTCGCTCTCCCGCTTGTAGAACCCCGCGCCCGTCTTCTCCCCCAGTCTCCCCCGCTCGACCATTTCGTCGACCCAGGCCGGAACTCCGAACTCCTCGCCCGTCGCGGCGGCAAGCCCTTCGCGCACGGCCCGGAGTACGTCGAGCCCGGTCAGATCGGCGGTACGGAAGGTCGCCGATTTCGGTCGTCCGACGAGCGGTCCGGTGAGGAGGTCGACCTCTTCGATGGTGAGGCCATACTCGTCCATGAGACCGATCGCCCGGTCGATCGCCCGGACACCGAGGCGATTGGCGATGAATCCGGGTGTATCGCGGGCGACCACGACCCCCTTCCCCAGGATCGCCTCACCGAACTCGATGAGATGGACGAGCACCTTCGGGTCCGTGTCCGGGGTGGGGATTACCTCGAGAAGGTGGAGGTAACGAGCGGGGTTGAAGAAGTGCGTGCCCAGGAAGCGGCGGCGAAAAGAGTCACCACGACCTTCGGCGAGCGTGGCTACGGGAATCCCCGAGGTATTCGTGGAGACGATCGCGTGCTCGCCCAGGATCGGCTCGAGTCGCGCGTACAGGGCCTTCTTCGGGTCCGGCCGCTCCACGATCGCCTCGACGACCCAGTCGCAATCGGCGAGGGAATCGAGGTCGTCTTCGAGGTTGCCGATCCGGATGAGGTCGGCGCGCCCGCGGGACATGAACGCGGACGGCTTCGCGCCCAGTGCCCGCTGGAGGCCTTTCGTCACCGGGCCGTTCCGTTCGTCGTCGGCGCCGGCCACGTCGAGCAGCACCACCGGGACACCCGCCGAGGCCGCCAGGGCCGCGATTCCGCCGCCCATCGTGCCCGCCCCCACCACACCGATCTTTCGAATGCGCATCTGGCCCGCGTCCGTGTTGACTGGATGATACGACTGGAGCATCACCAGCCGAGTGCCCGCCCATCGAGCGGCCGGTGTGTTCCAATCGGCCCGGGGACGCCAGTCCCCGCCCGCGAGGAAGGGTGGCTGACCTGACCGACGTCGCTCACCCGACCGACCGCCAGTTCCCTCCCGCGAAGACGGGTGACCGCCGGAGCAAGAGGTTCAGTCCCGTCCCTCGTCCTCCCCCTGTAGTATCGCGGCCTCCGAAGAAGTTCCGATCCGGTCCGCGCCCGCGTCGAGCATGGAGATGGCCTGACGCCGCGTGCGGATGCCACCCGAGGCCTTCACCCCGACCTCGGGCGGGGCGACCTCGCGGAGCAGGTTGACCGCCGCGAGCGTGGCGCCGCCGGCGGGATGGAACCCCGTCGAGGTCTTGAGCCACGCCGCTCCACCGTCGACGGCCGCCCCCGCCGCGGCCCGGACGCGGTCCTCGTCCCACGCGGCCGTCTCGAGGATGGCCTTGATGGCGACGTCTCCACCCCGGCCGGCGCCGGCCCATTCACGCACCACGCGAACATGGGCGGCGAGTTCCGTCCACCGGCGATCGGCGATCAGCGCTCCGGGCAGGACCAGATCGATATGGTCGGCTCCCTCACGCGAGACGTCGATCACTTCCCGCTCCAAAGCGCGGCGAGGACGATCTCCCGTGGGGAAGTTGGCGACGGTCGCGATCTCCAGTGAAGCCGCACCAACGGACGACACGAGTGTCACGAACGCCGGGGGTACGCAGACCGCGCGTACTCCGAGCATGGTGGCGGTACTCACGAGTGCGCGCACGTCATGATCCGTCAAGCCGTACGAGAGTCTCGTCGCCTCCAGAGCCGCGCGCAGACGGGCCTGGTCGCGCCCGGCGTTCCGCGAATGCTCCATCATTCCCTTCGCTCCGACATTCAATCTCCTTGCTTCGCCTCGCCGCACGCCCGATCTTGAAAATCCGTTGGCTCCACCGATCCGCAAGTCGTCGTGGGGTTTCGGGACACGATTCGCACCCGAAAGGCCCTTGTCACGCTCACGTTCACCCGTAAACCACCCGTCCGCGCCGCTCTTCGGCACGACCGCGCCCCGGCGATGGTTCGGGTTGTCGGTGGTCGTCGTTCTTTCCTTCGTGGCCGCCCCTCTCTTCGGCCAGGTGGCGAAACCGAACCGTGCGTGGTTCGGGCTGACGCCACCCGGTAATCCGGAGAACCCTCCGATCCACGACGTCGTCGAAGACCCGTGTTTCCAGCCGGCGAGCCCGATCGTTCCGGTGGACGATCCGTCCGCGCCCGAGCTGGCGGGAGATCGGATCTTCCGGGACCTCGAGGCGATCGTCGGCTTCTCGCGCGCCAGCCGCGAAAGGGGCGACCGGCTCTGGGGCCGGGTCTCCGGCTTCCGGTCCGGAAAGGAAACGATCCTCTGGGCGGCCGAAGAGTTTCGCGGGGCCGGGATCGCCGAGGTCTCGGTACAGAACTTCAGCGCCAACGCGGAGATGTGGTGGCCGGAGTCGTGGGGCGTGACCCTCCTCGCGGACTCGGCCTATGGCGTCGGGAGCGCTGACGTGACGCTGGAATCGGCCCTCCCGTTGAGCGGATCGACACTCGTCAGCGGACCGGTCGAGGCGCCGCTCATCGAAATCGCGTCCGGAGACGGATACGGAAGCGATTTCGCCACCGTCGACGTGCTCGGGAAGGTCGCGGTTCAGCGCATCCGCTTCGTTTCGCGCGCGGACGCCGAGTGGCAGTGGGCGGAACGACGGGCGCGCTCCCTGATCGGGCGGGGCGCGCTGGGCGTGATCAACGTGGTCGATCTACCGGGGAACATGCTCGTACGGGAAGGCGAATGCCGCGGCCCATGCTTCAATCTCGGAGCGGCGGATGGCGACTTTCTCCTGCGGGTGATCCGACGGGCGCGGGCGGCGGGAGTCGCCGAGCCGACGATCCGGCTGACGTTGAACGCCGCCTCTCGCGCCGGCCTGGCCGCGGCGAACGCCGTGGCGGTGGTTCCCGGCGAGACGACGGAGGTGATCGTGATCACGGCCGACGCGGATGGCTGGTTCGACGCGGCCGGCGACAACGGCGATGGGCTGGCGGTGATGATGGCGCTGGCGCGGCACTTCGCGCGATCGGAAAACACGCCGCGACGGACTCTCGTCTTCGTCGCGAGCGCGGGCCGCCACAGTCGTGGACTCGATGGTCCGGCGAACTTCATGCGGATGAATCGAGGCGTCGTTCGCGACGCCGTTCTCGTTCTGAGTCTCGGTGACCTGGCGCGGTTACGGATGACCCCACATCCCTGGCGGCTGCTGCCCGCGGAAGAGGAGATGACCATCGAGATCGCGGACGGCGCCCGGTTCCTGGATGACGTCATCCATCGGGGGACCGCCCGATATGGCATCGCGACGAGGATCCAGCGTGACCTGGACGACCTCGGCGACGGTGATCTCGAAACGGCGTCGGGCGGGTTCGCGCACCTCGACGCGACCCACGTCGACGTGAACCATACGGGCCCCGTCCATTTCACGAGTGGCGACGTGATCGAGACGATCTCCGTCCCCGGGCTCGAGCGCGCCGCGCGTTTCTTCGCCTATTTCATCCGCCAGGTGGACGCCGCCCCGACCCGGATGTTCGACCCGTGACCGACCTCGCCCTGAAGGAGATCACCCGCGACGAGGTGGAAGATCGATTCACCTGGCGGGTCGAGGACCTCTACGAAAACGAAGAAGCCTGGCGTCTGGAGAAGACGCGGATCGAGGGCGAGCTGGTACATGTCGGGGCGTTCCAGGGGCGACTCGGGGACTCCGCCGCTTCCCTGGCCTCCGCGCTGGAGCGCACCTTCGGCATTGGCAGGGAGATCTCGCGACTCCGGACGTACGCGGACCTGCTCCACGACCAGGATACCCGTGACGCCAGACGTCAGGGAATGTCTCGCGAGATGGTGCGCCTGGCGGCGGAATTCGGTGCGGCGACGGCGTTCCTTCGCCCGGAAATCCTCCGCCTCGGCGAGGACAGGATCCGACGGTTCCTCGCGGAGGAGGCGCGGCTCGCGGAGTACCGGGTCTTCCTCGAGGACAGCATCCGCTGGATGCCCCACACGTTGAGCGAGGCGGAAGAGAAGCTCCTGGCCTACACCGGGCCGCTCGCCGCTACTCCGCGCGAAACGTTCGACGTATTCGCCAACGCGGAGTTCCCCTACTCGACGGTCTCCCTCTCCGACGGACGGGAAGTCCGGTTGACCGGCGCGGCCTATACCGATCTGCGCACATCCCCCGTCCGCGAGGATCGGGAACTGGTGATGACGTCGTTCATGAACGGGCTCGGACGGTATTCCGCGACGTTCGGAACGATGATGGACGGCAGCCTCCGCAAGGCGATCTTCTTCGCCCGGTCCCGAGGGTTCCCGTCAACCCTGGAGGCGACGCTCTTCCGCTCGAACATCCCGGTGGCGGTCTACACCGAGTTGATCGAAGGAGCGAACCGTCACCTGCCGACATTGCGACGCTACCTGGCGCTACGCCGTCGGATGCTGGGAGTCGATCGGCTCCATTATCACGATCTCTACGCCCCGCTCGTGAAGAGCGCCTCGAAGCGCTATACGCCGGATGAGGCCGCCGAAATGATCGTCGCGGCGATGGCGCCACTCGGCCGGGACTATCAGCGCGTCCTGCGCGCGGCGATCGACGGCCGATGGATCGACTGGTTCCCGACTCCGGGGAAGCGGTCAGGAGCCTACAACAATGGAGCGGCGTATGACGTTCACCCGTACGTCCTCCTCAACTACAACGGCGGTTACGACGCGGTGGGAACGGTGGCCCACGAGCTCGGTCATTCGCTCCACAGTCACTACTCCTCGGCGAAGCAGCCGTATCCGACGGCCGCGTATCCGATCTTCCTCGCCGAAGTCGCGTCGACGTTCAACGAGGTGCTCCTCCTCGACCACATGCTGGCCACCAGCGATGACGTGCAACTGCGTCTCGCGCTGCTGGGCGATTTCCTCGAGACGTTGCGATCGACGCTCTTCCGTCAGGTGCAGTTCGCCGAGTTCGAGATGCGAATGCACGAGATGGCCGAGCGCGGGGAACCGATCACCGGGGAGGCGCTCTCGACGCTCTACCTGCAGATCACGCGGAAATACTACGGTCACGACGCGGGCGTGACCGTAGTCGGTGACCACATCGCCCATGAATGGAGTTACGTCTCACACTTCTACCGGGAGTTCTACGTATACCAGTACGCCACGTCACTCACCGCGTCGATCACCCTGGCGAGCCAAGTCCGCTCGCGCGATCCGGAGGCGATCTCCCGCTACTTCGAGTTCCTCGGATCGGGGGGATCGGAATACCCGATCGATACGCTTCGGAAGGCGGGAGTGGAGATGACGAACGGGGACGCGCTGGAGTTGACGATGCGCGAGATGAACCGGGCGATCGATGAGATCGAGGAGCTCATCGCGTAGCCGGGACGTCGAACGAAACCGGGCGCTCCGGAGCGAATGGAACTAGGGGGGAAGACCGGCGAATCAGCCGCCATCTTCCCCCCTGTTCTCATTCACGCATCGCGGTCGGCGTGTCCGCGGTCAGGATCCGTTGTCTACCGTCGCTCAGAACTCATAGTGAAGCCGCAGCAGCGCCATCCGCCCCATCGTCGGTGTGCCGACGAAACCGCGATAGTCGGCCCCGAGCAGGTTCTGCACGGAGAACTGGACCGACGCGCCTTCGAACCGGGGAAGCCGATAGGAGAGCGTGGCGTCGGCGAGCGTTGAAGCCTCCACGCACTCCTCGGTGGAGGCGTACTCCGCGCCGAGACAACGGAGACCGATGAACACGCCGGAGTTGACCGGAAATCCCGCCGAGTAACGAAGCCGAACATCGCCCGAGAAGCCGCGATCGTCATTCCGATAGCCGAGCGAGAAGCTGCCCTTGCGGGCCGCGGCGTTGAGGGTGATGACATCGGTGTCGTCCACGAAGTGGTCATCGCTCACGAGGGAGACGGAGAGCCTCGCGTTCCAGGCGCCGAGCAGGACGGCGGCCGAGAGATCCGTCCCCCAGAGATCGATGTCGCCGAAGTTCTGGTAGCTGACGAGAAGGTCGGAGGTATCGAGATCGAAGTCGGGAGAGCTGACCACCCCGCCGGGGACCCGCGCCATCCCCGTCGCCATCTCGGTCGCCGTGGCGTTCGCCTGGGCGGCGGGCATGCCTCCCGCCTGGAGGAACGCGCTGATGCGCGGCTGTACGTGGGCGCCGAGGGCCGCCGGATCGAGGAGCACGAATCCCCCGCGAGGGATGAGCGGCGAGATGAAGTTGTCGCGCCGCGAGTACCAGACGTCCGCGCCCAGGAGCAATCGTTCCCCGAAGAGACCCGTGTACCCGACCTCCCAGGTCGTGTTGTTCGATTCGCGAATCTCCGGCAGGTCGGGAGGTGCCGAGAATGGCGTCGTGATGCCCGGGGTCAGAGGACTGAACCCGTGGACACCGATCTCCGTCGGGGTGTTGACCGGCAGGAGAAGGAACTGCGTCAACTGCTGGGCCTGGGCGGGCGTGAGCGACTGATTCGCCGTCAGCACCGCCGCGAAGCTACGGACCTGTGTCTGCCAGACGTTCGCGGGGTTGATCTCCTGGAGTGTCCCCGGCGTCGGACCGAACGGCGAGCGCATGTAGGCGGTCCCCGCGTCGTCACGAAAGCGGATCCCGTCATGCCCGACGCCCTGCGCCCGCAAGTTGTAGCCAAGCAACCCGAGCGTGCTCGGCGCCGGTCCCGCGGGCAGGTCCAGGAAGAGTTGCACGGAACCCGGGTTCGAGTATGCCCGGTTGTATGACGCCCGGAGCGTCTGTGTTTCGGCCGGCTTGAAAACGATCGCCGCGCGTGGTGAAAAGACGACTTCGTCGATCACGGAATGCCGATCGAGTCGGCCCGCGAGGACGAGTTCCAGTCGCGAGGAGAGCGTCGTTTCCGACTGGAGAAAGGCGCCGATCTCCGTGTACTCGTCCTCGTTCTCGTACCGGCCATGAATCGTGCCGCGGGTATCGGGCCGGGTCGACAGGTAATCGACACCATAGACGAAGTTCTGCCAGGGCCGGGGTGTCACGCCATGCTGGACCTGCACCGCCGCGAAGGTACTCTGGTCCGCGATCGGAGCGCCGTCGCGCAGGGTGTAGGTATCCCCGGAATCGGAAGTGTTCAGATACCACTGGGCGAAGAGACGATTCCAGTTGAAGCGCGCCTGATAGTAGCCGTACGCCCAGTCACGGGCCTGGGCGGCGCCGACGCCCGTGAGTTCGATCCCGCTGACCTGAGTACTCCGGCCGGCGGAGAAGATCGCGGTCGCGTCGGGGGTGATCCTCCAGTCCGCGCGAGCATCCACCATCCATCGCTCGGAGTCGAAATCGCGCACCCCGATCGGCGAGTTCGGGTCCGCAGCCTGGATCCGCGCGGCCTCCTCGATCGGGTCCGTGTACTCCCATTCGCGCCCGCGGAAGTACTCGCCCGAGACCTTCACCCCGAGATTCTCGGTGAGCAGACGGGCGGTGCGGGCGGTTCCCTGGAAGACGTCTCGCTGGCCGCCCGTCAGGCTCAGCGAAGAGCCCTGCCAGGTCAGCGGCGAGCGCGTGAAGATATGCAGGACGCCGTTCGCCGTATTCGGTCCATAGAGGGCGGACCCCGGCCCAAGCACGACCTCCATTCGCTCGATGTCGTCGTTCGAGGCGGGCACCATGTACAGCGCGTTGACCCGCAACGAGGGGACCGCCGCGATTCGATGATCGGTCAGCGCGAGCAGCGCGCCCGAGAAAACATTGTTGAAGCCGCGGGCGACGACGTTCGTCGACTGGAGTCCCTGGGTCACGATGTCGACCCCGGAGATCTCCCGGAGATGGTCCGTTGGCTGGAGCGTGGGGAGTTCCGCGATCCGCGCCGGACCGATCACCTCCACTCGGGCAGGCGCGTCGAGCGCTCGCTCCTCGCCCCGAGAGGCGGTGACCGAGATCGGGTCGAGGTTGATCGCCTGCGTCTCGAGGTCGAAATCCACCGTCACCGTCGTGCCTGAGGAGACCGATACGGCCTCCCTTCGACCCGTGCCGAATCCGGTCGTCAGGACGACGATCGTGTAGCTGCCGGCCGGCACGTTCAGAATCGCGTAGCGCCCCGCCTGCCCGGTGAGCGTGGAGGCGATCCTGGCGCCATCCGCCCCATTGATCTGTACGAAAGCGGCGACGAGCGGAGCGCCTGTCTCGGCCGAGCGGATCACGCCGGAAATCGTTCCGGATTGAGCATCGAGCGCTTGTCGGGGCGCGACGGCGAGGGTCACGAGGAACGCGACCCAGATCGAGAAACGGAAACGCATGACCGGTCCTCCGGGAATGGTGAATCGTCCGCCGGGGGGCTCCAGGGAATGGGTGGCCCCTGTCCGTTGTGGCCACTGTCCGAGCGGCCGGAGAGGACGTCCCGCGGGAGGGGCGGAAGGAGTCACTACGCTTCGGAGGTGCCCGGGCGACGCTCGGTCGGCCTCCGGAAGCAATCTATAATTAGCGAGACGCGGACTCCCGCGCAAACCGTTCGCTCCGCGCGTCGGGCTCCCGGTTCCTCATGTATCCGGACATAACTTGTCAGGGTAGGCGCTCGCGTCTCGCGGCGTTCTCCGGCTTCGGACCGTTTCCGTCAACTTCGTTCAGGCACCGTCACCACGCGAACCTCCGCAATCGCCCGATCTCCTCGATCCGTCGTTCGGCGATCCGATCGGCCGCCTGGTAGGTGGGTATCCCCTCCTCCGCCGAGAGCGTGAAGAGGCGGATGAGCGTGTCATAGATATCGCCCGACTTTCGCATCGCCTGGTCCCGGTTCCACCCCTGCAACTCCCCGTACACGTTGATGAGGCCGCCCGCGTTGATCACGTAGTCCGGCGCGTACAGGATTCCGCGCCCATGGAGTCCCAGCCCATGCCGGGGTTCGGCGAGGACATTGTTCGCGGAGCCCGCGACGACCTCGACCCTGAGCCGATCGATGGTCTCGTCGTTGATCGTCGCGCCGAGCGCGCAGGGGGCGTACACATTGGCCTCCACGTCATAAATCGCGTCGGGAGCGACCGATTCGGCGCCGAACTCGCGAACGACGCGCGCGATCCGTTCCGGGTCGATATCGGTCACGACGAGGTGCGCGCCCTCCGCGGCGAGGTGACGGCAAAGGTGATAGCCGACGTGCCCGAGTCCCTGCACGGCCACGACCCGCCCTCGGAGGCTGTCGGACCCGAGACGCGCGTGGGCGGCGGCCTTGATCCCCCTGAAGGTCCCGAACGCGGTGACCGGCGAAGGGTCTCCCGATGTACCCGCGAGGCCAGTGACGTAACTCGTCTCCATATGGACGAAGTCCATGTCCGACACCGACGTTCCCACGTCCTCGGCGGTGATGTACCGGCCGCCGAACGTTTCCACGAATCGACCGTGGGCACGGAAGAGCGCTTCACGATGGGTCGTCCTGGGGTCGCCGATGATGACCGACTTCCCGCCGCCGAGATTGAGACCCGCGACGGACGCCTTGTAGGTCATCCCCTTCGAGAGTCGCAGGGCGTCGGTGACGGCATCCGCGTCGCTGGCATAGTTCCAGAAACGCGTTCCGCCGAGCGCGGGCCCCAGGGTCGTGTCGTGGATGGCGATGATGCCACGATAGCCGGAGGCCGGCTCATGGCAGAAAATGAGTTGTTCGTGGCCGTGCGCCGCGATCGTGTCGAAGATCTCCATGCGATCCGTCAAGAGAATGCGTCGAATCCGGGTGGGAGCATCGCCCCGCCAGCCTGCCGCTTCCCCCGCGCCATCGAGTCCCGGACGAACCTGGTACGGTGGTTTCGCCCCGACCAGTGATCGCGAGGGGTCCACCGACCCGGGCGGACGCGGGTCGCGCGGCTAGTACCGGTAGAAGCCCTCGCCGGTCTTTCGGCCCAGCTTTCCCGCCGCCACATACTTCCGAAGCAGAGGACAAGGGCGGTACTTGTCGTCTCCCAGGCCATCGTGAAGGACCCGCATGATCGCGAGACAGATATCCAGGCCGATCAGGTCCGCGAGTTCGAGAGGGCCCATCGGGTGGTTCATGCCCAGTTTCATGACCGTGTCGATCGATTCGCGCGACGCGACCCCCTCCATGAGGCAATAGACCGCCTCATTGATCATCGGCATCAGGATCCGATTGGAGACGAAACCGGGGTAGTCATTCGCTTCGGCGACGACCTTCCCGAGTCCCTCGGCGGTTGTCGTCACGATTCGGGCCGTCTCATCGGAGGTGGCGAGGCCTCGAACGACTTCGACCAGCTTCATGACCGGTACGGGGTTCATGAAGTGCATGCCGACGACACATTCCGGTCGGCGGGTCCGGTCGGCGATCTCGGTGATGGAGATGGATGACGTGTTGCTGGCGAGGATCGCGCCGTCTGGGGCTCGGGCATCCATCTCCTCGAAGAGGCGAAACTTGGTTTCCGCGTCCTCGGTGGCCGCCTCGATCCAGAGCCGGGCGTCCCCGCCTTCGGAGAGCGTCGTGGTCGTTCGGATCCGGGCCAGTGCGGCGTCCTTCACTTCCGGCCCCAGCGTTCCCTTCCTGACCTGCCGGTCGAGGTTGGCCGCGATGGTGACGAGCGCGCGATCGAGCGAGGCGCGTTCGAGGTCGATGAGGACGACGTCGACATCGTTGGCCGCGAACACGTGCGCGATCCCGTTCCCCATCGTTCCGGCCCCGATCACCACGACTCTCGAGATTTCCGCCATCATCGCTCCGGATTCGCCGCGGGTCTCACCCGCGATCAACACGTTTCATGGTCCCCGCGCGATCGAATATCGCCGGACGATCGGGGTCACTGGTCCAGCAGCAGCCAGCCCGCGAAATAGATGAGCAGGAGGAAGAAGCCGGTGACCGTGATCCATCCGGCGAAGTTGTAGAATGGGCTTTCGGAGCGATTGCGACGGGACCCGCGGCGCGCCTCGATCGCCGCGGCCACGGAACCACGTTCGGCGATATCCCGGACGCTGATCGGGCTGAGGGTCGCCGCCAGGCCGGAAGCGCCGAAACAGACGGACATGACACCCAGCGTCCAGACCGTGAGGAGCCAGGCCCGACGGCGCTCCATCCCCGCTTCGAGGCCGAGCAGGTCAAAGGGAAACCCCACGCTGACGAGGGCGCCGAGAACGAGAGCGGCGAGTATCGAGGTAATCCAGAAGCGGGTCGGGTTCATGAACGTCTCACGGGTTCGAACCACGATGGGCACTCGGGACCGACCAGAACGGGGTGGCTTCGACTTCTCCGCGGGTTGCCACGATCGCGAGGGAGCATCCGCGACGATCCGGGACGCCTCGCGTCAATGGACATCGCGGAGGGCATTCCCGTCGAGCTCACAGGATGCCGGCCTCGCGGGCGCGTGATTCCGCCAGCGGGCCGGCGGCCAGTGCGGTCGGCGCGGGCGCGAGCCGCCGGGTCCGGGACAGCCACACGATCCCGAGCGCGAGCACGATCGTGGCCACCAGGCCGGCCTCAGGGCCGAAGTCACCCCCGGTCCAGAGCGCGGCACCCAGTGGCTCCCCGGTATACAGAGGCGCGTCGAACTCGATTCCGCTCACGGGGAAGTCCAGCGCTCCCGCCATCGTCCAGTTCCACCCGAGATGCACGCCGGTCGCGAACCAGAGCGACATCGTTCGCAGGTAGGCGAGCGAGAGCATGACCCCGGCGAGGAAGATGTTGACGATGGCCAGCGTGGTGATACCGGGGTTGTTGCCGTGCACGATCGCGAAGATTCCCGACATGATCGCGATCGCGGGCCACGCGCCGATCCACTCGACCAGGACCTGAAACGGGTAGCCGCGAAACACGGCTTCCTCGAAGAGCGCCGAGATGGCGAAGAAGAAGAACGTCCAGACCAGGAACCAGAGGAGGCGACCGGGCGAGCCGTCGTCCGGAGCGAACGTCATCGCGCGGGAGACGAGAAGGAGAAGCGCGGCGAGGAGGATGAGCGCGCCACCGACCCCGAGCCCCGTCAGCAGCTCGCCCAGCAATGCGCGACCGCGGACCAGGCCGAGGGCGGCGGCCGGGCGATTGTCGAGCCGCATCAGGCTGATCCAACCCGACACGACGGCCGCGGCGGCGAGCACCAGCGTACCGCCCCACTGCAGCGACGTGCCGGGCAGCGGCCCGATCGCCAGGCTCCCCACGGCGGTGAGCAGGAAGAAGCAGAAGATCCAGAACACGAGGCGCCAGGCGGGACGCACGCGGCCATCGGCGGCCACCAGCGCGCGCCGCAGCGGCGTGTCTTCCGGCGTCGCTCCCTGACCCCGCCCCCCGTCGGCGCCGGTCATCCGGCCCGGATCGCGGCCGCGCCCACCAGCCCGCCGGCTCAGACGCCGAACAACGACCGCGAGCGATCGCGGAGCCGTCCCGCGATGAGCGTCCCCATCCCCATCTTGACCAGGTCCGCGACGAGGAACGGCAACAGGCCGAGGGAAAGCGCGACGCTCCATCCGCTCGTCGCGGCGAGCCAGGAGACCCCTCCCGCGTAGATCACGGCGAGACCGGCGAGCATCGCGCCGAATACGCGGAACCCGGAGCCGTTCGCCAGACGTCCGACGACCCAGGCCGCGAGCGGAGCCGCGATCAGGTAACCGCCCGTCGGTCCGAAGAGATACGCCGGCCCGGCGACCGGTCCGAAAAACACGGGTACACCGATCATGCCGAGCGTCAGATAGAGGATCTGGCTCGATGCGCCGAGCCGGGAGCCCAGCAATGCCCCGGCGAGCACGATCGCCAGCGTCTGGAAGGTGAACGGCACCGAAGTGCCCGGTAGCGGGAGCGCCACCTTGGCGGCGATCGCCGTCAGCAGCGTGAAGGTCACCACGGCGGCGATCCGTCGCGCGGGTCGGCTGGCGAGGAGATCGGTGCGGCTGGAAGTCGTGGCGGTGCTCGCGCCCTGAGTCGTATTCATTCGCTCCGGATGGTGGTTGGCCCTTGAGTGATCATCTGGTCATACCCGGAATCACCGGGTCCCGCTGTCGTGCATCGACTTCGCGACGAACTCGTGCTTCGCTTCACGGTCGCTCGATCGAGAGAGCGACGGCGTTTCCTCCGCCCAGACAGAGTGTCGCGAGCCCGGATCCCAGCCCGCGGTCCTCGAGGGCGTGGAGAAGGGTGGTGAGCACGCGCGCGCCGGAAGCGCCGATCGGGTGTCCGAGCGCCACCGCTCCGCCGTTGACGTTGACGCGTCCCCAGTCCCAGCCGAGTTCCATGCCGTCGGCGACCGCCTGTACGGCGAAGGCCTCGTTGGCCTCGATCAGATCGTAGTCGCCGATACTCTTCCTCTCGCGTTCCATCAGTGCCCGGACCGCGGCGACGGGGGCGAAGAAGAGGTCACGCGGCTCCGTCCCCGCGGACGCGTACCCGGTGATCCGCGCGCGGACGGAGAGGCCCGCGGCGGCCGCGTACTCCTCGGAAGTCACCACCAGGGCACTGGCGCCATCATTGAGGCCGGGCGCGTTTCCGGCCGTGACGACCAGTTCCTCGATCCCTTCCGGTGCGTCGGCTGGAAAGGCCGGTCTGAGTCTGGCGAGTGACTCGAGCGAAGTGTCACGTCGCGGTGACTCGTCCTGGCTGACGACGTGCGCGCCTTTCCGGCCGGCGATCTCGACGGGGACGATCTCGTTCTCGAATCGCCCATCATCGATCGCCGCGATCGCCTTCCGGTGAGAATCGAGCGCGAACTCATCCGCCGCCTGTCGAGAGATACCGGCACGGGCGGCGGTGTACTCGGCGTAACCACCCATGTGGCAATCGCCGAAAGAACACCAGAGGCCATCGTTGATGAGCGCGTCGACGAGTTTCTGGTCGCCGAACCGTACCCCGTCACGCAGACCGCGGACGAGGTACGGCGCGTTCGACATCGACTCCATGCCGCCCGCGACGGTGACCCGCCGGTCGCCGGCGCGAATCGCCTGGGCGGCGAGCATCACCGCCTTGAGACCCGAGCCACACACCATGTTGACGGTGAGCGCCGGGATCGTGGGCGGGAGTCGCGCGCCGATCGCGGCCTGGCGCGCGGGTGCCTGGCCGATCCCCGCCTGGATCACGTTGCCGAGGATCACCTCGTCGATCTCTTCGGCCCGGACTCCCGCCCGCTCCACCGCCGCCCGAACGGCGATCGCCCCCAGTTCCGGGGCGGTGAGCGGCGCGAGTCCACCCATGAACCGCCCGATCGGGGTCCGGACGGCGCTGACGATCACCGCAGTCGTCGCGGGGTTTCTCCCGTTAGTGGGCATCGCTTCCTCTCGGTTTACGCGCCCGTCAAACTTTCCACGATCACTTCCCCCAACACCACATCCTTACCGTGCCGATCCGCGAAACCCCAGGGTGTCGCGGCGTCATGGGTGGACACCAGCAGCCAGCGTTCCTCCGTCGCGCGATCGAGGAGCGCCCGCTTCGACTCGAGGGTACGGAGCGGTTCCACATCGTAGCCCATGATCCAGGGGAGCGGAAGATGGGCCATCGTCGGCGCGACATCCGCCAGGTAGCACGCCCGGGCGTCCGGGGGGCCGATCAACACGGACTGGTGGTACGGCGTATGTCCCGGCGAAAGGACGACTTCGATGCCCGGCACGACGAGCGCGTCCCCCTCCAGGAACGTGAAGCGACCCGCGCTCATCACCGGGGCGTAGTTGTGAGGCAGGTAGCTGGCCCGGGTACGTTCGTTCGTCCGGTGCGCGTAGTCCCACTCGCCTCGCTGCACGAAGTAACGTGCCCGGGGGAACGAGAGCCGGGGCTGGCCTTCCTCGTCGGCGAAGGTGTTTCCACCGGCATGATCGAAGTGGAGGTGCGTATCCACCACGACGGTGATGTCATCGAGATCGTAACCGAGCGCGTGGATCGCGGCCTGGACCCGATCCGCGCCCCGGTGGCCCTCGGGCGCGGCGTTATCGATGCCGTAGATGTGGCGAAACTTCTCGTTCTCCTTGTTCCCCAGGCCGGTCTCGACAAGGATCAGCTCGTCCGGCGTTTCCACGAGAAGACAGCGCATCGCCAGGGGAATGCGGTTGCGGGCGTCGGCGGGGATACGCCGCTCCCAGAGCGGCTTGGGCACCACGCCGAACATCGCCCCGCCATCGAGCCACTGGAGCCCACCCTCGATGGCGTGGATCCGCAGGTCACCGAGCGTCGTGGACCTCGCGAGCGGCAGGTCAGCCGCGGCGTCCGGCAGCTCAGGCACGTTCATTCCCGATCGATCGAGGTTGGGCGCGCGACGCGCCGGGGGCGGCGCGTCCGTCCACCGAGGAACGCCTCGTACGAACGCCAATCCTCGATACCACGCTCGGCGAGTGTGTCGAGGAAGCGCAGGAGGAGACGGGCGGTCGCGGTCGCGTCGTCGAGCGCGCGATGATGCGTCACCATCTCGACACCATAATAGTCGGCGAGCGCGCCGAGCGAGCGGGAACGGAGGTGCGGGAGCAGACGACGCGCCACCTTCAGCGTGCAGAATTGCCGACCGACGAGCGTGCGGCCGGTACTGCGTTCCATCTCGGCTCGTACGAATCCCCAGTCGAACCCCGCATTGTGGCCCACGAAGATTCGGCCCCCCAGTACCTCAGTGACCTTTGACGCGATATCGTCGAAACCCGGAGCCCGCCTCACCTCGTCGTCCGCGATTCCGGTGATCCGCGTGATCATCCGAGGGATCGGACGGCCGGGGTTCACGAGGCTCGAGTAGCTGTCGACGATCCTTCCTCCCGAGACCAGCACGGCGGCGAACTCGATCACCCGGTCGCCGGTCGCCGGCGAGCCTCCGGTGGTCTCGACGTCCACGACGACCCAGTCGATCTCGGAAAGGGCGCCCGGCATGGGGCCCGATGACCCGGGGCGCACCCGACGGGTTCGGCCGGTGCTCCCCGGCCCCGCCTTCCCGCTGACCGTGGATCCGTGTCCCTCCGCCAGCGACCAGGTTCCCGAACCATCGACGACGAAACGCGGATCCGAGCCCAGGAGCGCGAACACCGCGGCGGCGGCGATCTTCGGATTTCCGCGCAGCGCCAGGATCTCCTCGGCGACGCGGGCCGTCGACATCGGCCCTTCGGTCAGCCGCGTGATCGTGCACTCGACGAGGCTACCCGACGCGCCGAACGACACGCCGCCCCGCCCGATCCCCTCGGGCTCATTCATGCGGCGAAGAAGACGCAAACGGTTTCGGCACGCGGAACATCATGGGAGAACAGGACAGGCGATTCCAACTCGACAGCTGAAGATAACGCGATCGTACGGCGATCCGCGACCGCTCGCGGCGGGAGCGGCGCGTCGTCGGCGGGATCGCCGGCGGGATCGCCCTCCCGGTAGGCCGATCGTAACGATCGGACGGAAGAAACAGTGTCTTCGAGGGGACGCGGCCTACCTGCTGCTCAGCGCGAACGCGAGCCCTTCGAGTTCCACCAGCATATCGACGTTGCGCAGGGCCACCGTCGACGGCACCCGCAGTCGCACGGGCGCGAAGTTGAGGATCGCCTGAACCCCCGACGCCACCACACGGTCCGCCACCGCCTGCGCGGCGTCCGCGGGAACCGCGATCACCACGATCTCGATACCCTTTTCCCTCAATACCCGCTCCATCAGGGCGTCGTCGTAGATCTCACGCCCGCTCCATATCCGCCCGATCTTCGCCGGATCCGTGTCGAACACCGCTTCGATCTCGAACCATCGCCACCGGGGGTTCCGGTGCGAAATGAGCGCCGTGCCGATCTTGCCCGCCCCAACCAGCGCTACTCGCCAACTCCGGTCCAGGCCCAGGATCTCCCGCAACGTCCGCAACAACTCCGGGACGGTGTATCCCAGGCCTCTCTTCCCGAACGATCCGAAGGACGAAAGATCCTTTCGCACCTGCGCCGCCGTCGTCCCGGCACGCCCCGCCAGTTCTCCACTCGAAATCGTGTCCTGCCCGGCGGCGTCCACCTCCCGCAACAGCCGCAGATAGAGCGAGAGCCGGCGAACCGTGGAGTCCGAAATCTTCGCTCCGCGAGGGTCGCTTTCGTCGAGTTTCCTGGCCACGCGCAACGCCGGACAGAAAGGGAAGGAACGCTTGTGAAATCCTTCACAAAGTTAGTCCCGCCTGCCCGCGCGGTCAACCGCCGCGCCGCGTGCCAGGAGCGCCCGGGCGAGGCTCGCGAAGGCTTCGGGAGTCAACGTCTCGGGTCGATCGCGCGGATCGAAGCCGACCTCGGCCGCGATCTCGTCGATCGCGTCGGGAGTGAGTTCGCTCGCGTCGCGGAGGATTCGGCGGAGCTGTTTTCTGCGCTGACCGAAGGTGGCGCGGGTGAGGTCGCGGACGGCGGCCTCGACGTCGGCGGTGAACCGTGGCGGATGGTGGGGGACGACGCGAATGACCGTCGAGTCGACGTCCGGGGCGGGGCGGAAGGCACCGCGGCCGACGTTGAGGACGCGTTCGACGTCAGCGACGAGGCGCACGCCCACGGCGAGGGCGCCATAGGCGCGGCCGCCGACTTCGGCGAGGATGCGATCGGCCACCTCGCGCTGGACCATGAGGACGATTTCGCGTGGTCGGGGGCGCCGTTCGAGGAGATGGAAGATGATCGGACTGGTGATGTTGTAGGGGATGTTGCCGATCACCTTCAGGTCGTCGACGGACTCGGCGACGGAGTCGAGATCGATGTCGAGGAAATCGCCGTGGATGACGGAGACGGAGCGATCGTCGGCGAAGCGTGTGGCGAGTGTCGCGGCGAGGCGGTTGTCGAGTTCGACGAGGATGAGGTGCCGGACCTGACCGGCGAGGTACTGGGTGAGCGCGCCGCGACCGGGTCCGATTTCGAGCACCTCGTCCTCGGGCCCGGGTTGGATCGCGTTCGCGATCGCGCGCTGGGTGTTGGGGTCGACGAGGAAGTTCTGGCCGAGTGATTTCTTCGCGGTATGGGTCCGGAGGTCGCGGTCCGTGGCGGCCCGTTCATTTCCGCGTCGGCGAGGATTCGTCACGCGCGAACGAGGACGGCGGTACGGTCGTCCGAGGGGATGCGACCGGCTCCGCGGGCGATCTCAAAGAGCGTTCCCATGATCTCGGGCAATGGCCGGTCTCGCCGCAGCGCGACATGGTCGATCACGGTGCGCTCTCCGTCCGACTGACCGATCGCCTCCGAGAGACCATCCGTGAAGAGAAGGAGCAGGTCGTTCTCCGGAACCCAGTCGACGGTGCGTTCGTCGTAATTCGAAACATCGACGAGGCCGAAGGGGGGGTTGGTCACGCCCAGCCGTCGCGGCTCACCGGTCGGCGGGATGAGGAAAGCGTGCGGATGGCCGGCGTTGGCGTAGCGAAGCCAGCCGGCGGCCGGATCGATCACTCCGTAGAAGAGGGTGAGGTACATCTCCGTGCTCTCGAGCTCGCCGATGAGTGCCAGGTGGGCGCGGCGAAGGACCTCCGAGGGCGAATCCCCCTCCGAGGCGCTCATCGACACGGCACTCATGGTGAGCGCCATGATCAGGGCGGCACCGAAACCATGGCTGGAGACGTCACCGATGACGACGCCGAAGCGGCCGCCCGGAAGCCGAAAGAGCTGGTAGAAGTCGCCGCCGACGGAATCGGCGGGTACGCAACGGGCGGCGACGTCCGCCCGGTCCCGAAAGTTCTCGGTCGACGGGAGGAGCTTGAGCTGCAGATCGTGCGCGAGTTCCATCTCCCGATCGACCCGTTCGCGGCGCAGACTCTCGGCGACGAGCCGGTTGTTCTCGATCGCCGCGCCGACCTGGCTGGCGATGGCGGTCACCAGCTTGTGGTCGCCGGCGGAGAAACGCTCATCGTTGAGGCGGCCGATGAGGTTGATGACCCCGATCGTCCTGGCCTGGCCCTGTGGGGGCGTGTAGTTGACCGGGACGGAGAGGATCGACTCGCGGTTGATCACGCCGAAATCGGTCGCCTCGCGAGGGAAGATGTCGTCCGGCTCCAGGATCATCGGCCGACGCGCCCGGAAGACGGCGGCCGTGATGGAGGACGTGTCGTCGAGCGGGATCGGACCGATGCGACCGTCGCCGCCGACACCCGCGATCAACTCAAGCGTGTCGGCCTCCGGATCATGGATCCAGAGAGCCGCCCGCTTCACCCCCATGGTGTCGACGATTTCGCCGAGAATGCCGCGCGCCGCCTCCTCCATCGAGATGACCGATCCGAGGATCTCGCTGATCGTGTACAGCAGGGTGATCTCCTCGTATCGTTCGGCGATTTCGCGACCGAAGAATCGAGTTTCGCGCTGATGTCGAAGCGTCTCGCCGAGAACGGTGGCCAGGAGCGCCGCGCCGCGGGCACCCTCCTCAGCGTTGGCGCACTCCACCTCGAGGTATGATTCCGGACCTTCGGGATTCGGCACGGGGAGGGCCGAAGTGCCAGGCACCGTCGTCCGCGGGTCACGCGTGCCCGCGAGCATCTCCCAGCGATCCCCGACGCGCTGCCAGAACCAGACATCAGCCGAATAGAGCCGCCCGAACGATTTCACGAGGTCGTGAATCGGCGCCATGGCGGAAGCCGAGGGAGTGACGGCGGCGGCGGGGATCGGAGCGGACATGCTCAGCCGCCCGGCCCCGAAGGGTCGGTGTCCGCGCGGACGAGCGCCATCCGGACGATATTCCCGCGCTCGTTGAAGCTCATTTCGTCCATCAGATGCCGGATGAGGAAGAGGCCGCGCCCACCGGTCGCCTCGAGGTTCTCGGGGGAGGTGGGGTCCGGCACACGCAGCGGATCGAAGCCACCGCCCTGATCGATCACCGTGACCTCGACGCGGTGCGGATCGACGTTGACTTCGACCCGCACCGTCTTTTCCGGGTCACCGTCGTTGCCGTACAGAATCGCGTTAGCGAGCGCTTCGGTCACGCTGACGCGGAAATTGAAGTCGAGGCGAGGGTCGTCGAAACCGTTCGCCAGACTGCGGGTGATGAGGTAGCTGACGACCGCTTCGAGAAGCCCGAGATCGCTGGGAAGATCGATCGCGAACGCAGCGGCGTCGGGAGCGGCCGTGCCGGTGGATCGGGCCGGTCGATCGCCGTTCAACATCCGACCCACGAAGCCGGGGAGCCCTCGCGGGCCGAACGGTTCAGAAGCTGGAAAGCGCTTCCTCGCGGGAATCCGCGATTTCGAAGAGAGTGTCCAGTTTCGTCAATTCGAAAAGAGTTCGCAGATCCTCGTTCAGGTTCGAGAGCCGCAGCTCCCCGCCCTGCTCGCGGATTTTCTTCGAGAGACTGACAAGAACGCCGAGGCCGGACGAATCGATGTAGCCGGTGTTCGCGAAATCGATGAGGAAACGCCGCTCGCCGCCTTCCAGCTCGTCGAGCACCTTCTGCTTCAACTCCTGGCGATTCCCCACGATCAACTGTCCGTCCACGTCCACCACGACAACACCATTCGCCTTCGAAGCGTGAAAGCTCATGACACCTCCGCAACACGTGAGAATCTGGAAGCCGGGGCATTTCGGCGCGGCAAGCCATGTGCCAGAAACCGGTCAGGAGAGCGCCCGACGCTCACCGCCGGAGTGGAAGTTAAGGAAGAACGGGCGGGAAGGAAGGAGCAGAGACAACGAAGATCGGAAATCGTGGGAGTTCCGGCCGCGAATCGAGGGGTCGAGCTCACCCGGCCATGGGAGTCGAACTCACCCGGCCATGAGCGCGGTGATGCAGGCGACGTTCACGATGTCGTCCGCGTGCGAGCCGCGAGAAAGGTCGTTGCACGGATGACGCAGCCCCTGGACGATCGGCCCGATCGCGTCGACGCCGCCGAGTTCCTCGACGAGCTTGTATCCGATGTTGGCCGCGCCGAGGTCGGGGAAGACGAGCACGTTGGCGCGGCCGGCGACCGGCGAGTCGGGGGCCTTCCTTCTCGCGATCGCCTCATTCAGCGCGGTATCCGCCTGCATCTCTCCGTCAGCAAGTATGTCCGGGGCGCGATCGCGGAAGATGGCGAGGGCTTCGCGCACCCGATCGACGGCCGGCCCGTCGGAGCTTCCGCGCGTGGAGTAGGAGAGGAACGCGACGCGAGGCCGATCGCCGACCACGCGGGCGCGGGCGTCCGCCGCGGCCAGGGCGATCTCGGCGAGTTGCGGCGGGGTCGGGTCGCGGACGACGGCCGGATCCGCGAACGTCAGGATATCCTGGTTGCCGACGTCGACGCCGAAACGGGCGCTGAGCATGTAGAAGGAGGAGGAAACGGTCGCGATCCCTTCGGCGGGCCCCACGGTCCAGAGCGCGGCGCGCAGAACGTCGCGCGTGGTGTGCGAGGCTCCGGCGACGCAGCCATCGGCTCGGCCCGTCGCCACGAGCAGGTTCGCGAAGTAGAGCGGTTCCCTCGCCTTTTCCTTCGCCTGCTCGCGGGAGATCCCGCGATGCTTCCGGCGCTCGAAGAGATGGTCCGCGAGGTCATCGAGAAGGTCGGCATCGGCGACCGGGTCGATGGCGGTGATGGAGAGATCGTCCAGACTCTCACCGAGTTCGTCCCTCGCGCCGATCACGACGGGCACCATCAGGCCGTCGTGCGCGACCCGGAGCGCCGCCTCCGCGACCCGCGGGTCGGTACTCGCTTCCGGGAAGACGATCCGCTTCCGCCGGACGCTCGCGCGCGAACGAATCGAGTCGAGAAAACTCATCCGGCGGAGTGACGGTCGCGCAGCCGGTCCAGGACGATTGGCGAGACGAACTCTCCCACGTCTCCACCCAGCGCGGAGATCTCACGAACGAGAGACGCCGAGATGAACGATTTTCCGACGTCGGGTGCGAGAAAGACCGTTTCGAGCGCGGGAAAGAGCGCGCGATTCATGAGCGCCATGCGGAACTCATACTCAAAGTCGCTGGAATCCCGGACACCGCGGATAAGGATGCTCGCGCCGCGGCGCCTGGCGAAATCGACGAGGAGACCGTCGAACTCCGCCGCCTCGATCCCGTCATCGTCACGGAATACTTCCTCGATCATCGCGATTCGTTCCGCTATGTCGAAGAGTCCCTTCTTCGGCTGGCTCGCGCGGTGCGCGACGGCCACGATGACGCGGTCGGCGACGGCGAGCGCCCGGCGGGCGATATCCTCGTGACCGAGGGTCACCGGATCGAACGAGCCGGGATAGATGGCGATGCGGGGTTCAGCGCTCATCGAGGTTCATCGACCTTCATCGGGTTCCGGAGTCGGAGAATCTGTCGAGTCGTGCGAGGTGGCCGGCGGGGCGGCCAGGAACGTGAGAACGGTATCTCCATAACGCCGTTGTCGTACCGGATCCACCCCGTGCAGCGGCTCGTCCGGCGCATGTTCAATGCAGAGGATCCGGGAGAACGGAACCGCGGACCAGTGCTCCACCAGACGGGTGGCCAGGCCCCGACCATAGGGCGGATCGGCGAAAGCGACGTCGAACCGCAAGGGCCGCAGCGCGTCCGCGTAACGGATCGCGTCCGCCGAAACGATCTCGAACGTCCCGGTCTGGACGCCGAGTGTCGAGATGTTCTGGCGCAGAACCCGGAGCGCCGGCCCCGCGCTCTCCACGAACGTGGCGTGCTCGGCCCCGCGAGAGAGCGCTTCCAGACCCAGTGCCCCCGACCCCGCGAAAAGGTCGAGAACGCGCGCGCCAGGCAGGTCGGACGTCATGGCGCTCATCCAGGCTTCCCGGACGCGGTCCGTCGTGGGACGGGTATCGCGGCCCGAAGGTGCGGCGATCTGCCGTCCACGCCAGATCCCCCCGACGATCCTCATTCGGCGCGGATTCCGCGATGCTCAGCCCGCCGCCGCACGGACATCCACCAGCTTCGCCTGAACACCCGGTCCATTATCGCGGGGACCCGACCGCTTCCAGGTGTCTTCATCCACCTTGAAGGCGATGTCCACGCGCGAGCCAACACCACCGATCTCGCGAAGGCGGTCGGCCATATTGAAACCGATGGCGGGGAGCACCACCCCGTCGTCAGCGAGCGTCAACCTCAGATGCCTGCTCTTGTCCCCCACGAGTCGGGGGGCCTTCTCGAGGCGCGCGCCGCGCGCCGCGAACACCGGTGTCGCGTTACCGATCCCGAACGGCTCGAAGTGCCGGAGCATTCGAAAGAGGTTATGGGTGACCTCTCCCAGCGAGAGCTCGGCCGCGATATCGATCCGGGGAACGAGCTGTTCCTCGCCGAGACGCTCGCGCGCGACCGTATTGAACGATTCACGGAACGCGTCGACCTCGTTGGGGAGGATCGAACACCCGGCGGCGGCGGTGTGCCCACCGAATCGGAGCAGGTGCCGGGAACAGGCGACGAACGCCTGATGGAGGTGGAATCCGCGCACCGATCGGGCGCTCCCCTTCCCTTCTCCGTCCCTGAGCGCGATCAGCACCGTCGGGCGATGGATCCGTTCCACGACGCGCGAGGCGACGATACCGATGACCCCCGGATGCCATTCCGGCGACGCCAGGACGACGCCGAAGTCGCGGGACGGGTCATATGCCTCATCGAGAACGCGGAGCGCATCGTCGAGCGTGGCCTGATCGAGTTCCCGTCGCCGTCTGTTCTCGCTCTCGAGGTCGCCGGCCAGTCGTTCCGCCTCGGCGTGATCGTCGGTGAGGAGGAGGCGAACCCCCCGCATCGCGTCGCCCATCCGGCCGGCCGCGTTCAGCCTCGGGGCGAGAATGAAGCCGATACGTCCCGCGTTGATTTCGTCCTTCTCCGCGAGACCGGAGACGCGGATGAGCGCGCGCATTCCCGGGTTCGGGCTGGACCGCAGGATGCTGATCCCCCAGCGGAGGAGGGCGCGGTTCTCTGCGGTCACCGGCGCGAGATCGGCGATCGAGGCGACGGCGACGAGGTCGAGGAGCGCGTGCAGGCGGTCAGGGGCGAAACCGGCCGCCTCGGCGACCGCGATGGCCAGCTTGTAGGCGACGGTGGCTCCCGCCAGTCCCTTGTCGGGGTATGGGCAGTCCCGGCGATTCGGGTTGACGACCGCCACCGCCGGCGGGATCACTTCTCCAGGCGCGTGGTGGTCGGTGACGATGACGTCGATCCCCCGCGAAGTCGCGGTCTCGACCGCCGCGTGCGCGACGATCCCGCAATCCGCGGTAATGATCAACGTCGCGCCCACGCGTTCGGCCGCTCGGATCCCCGCCTCCGTCAGGTCATAGCCGTCGCCGATCCGATGGGGGACGAACGGGACCGCCCGCCCACCCATCATCCCCAGCGCCCGACAGAGGATGACGGTCGCGCAGATGCCGTCGACGTCGTAGTCGCCATGCACGAGGATCGTCTCCCCCGCACGGATCGCGCGGAGCACGCGTTCCACCGCGACGGTCATTCCCGCGAGGCCGAGCGGTGGATGGATCTGGCCGGGATGCGGCCGAAGGAACGCCTTCGCGGCTTCAGGTTCGGAATGGCCGCGGCGCGCGAGCAGATCACAGAGTGTCCGAGGAAGGCGCAGTTCGGCGACAAGGCGGTCGACCACCGCCGGATCGGGTGGATCCGCCACCACCCAACGCGGACGGAGCGGAGCACGGGCCGGGCTGGCGGCGAGACGGGCGGGGACGGGCGTCATCATGGCGGGAAGGTAGGGGTGGGATCGGATGGCCGCCATCCCGGGCAGTGAGCGACGGGAAGCCGGGGATATCTGGGAAAGCGCGGATCGTCCGCCGACAACTCACAGAGCAGAAAGACCGAACCCCGCCGAGTCTCGATTCGACGGGCATGGGCGCATGACGCGCACAGCCCGACGTTCTCACCCATCCGCCCGCTCCGGGCCGCCACCCCGGCGGGTCGGGTTCATCTTCACCACCTCGCCCTTCCTCTGCATGGTCTGGCGAAGCTCATGTTTTTGGCGAAGCAGTCGGGCAGCGGCTTCCTCGTCCGATCTCTCGATCTCGTCGGTCAACTCCGCGAGCAGGGCGATGTCTCCGTTACGGATTTCAATCTCACGGACAGCGTCCTCGAAGTAACGGTCGGGGTGAACGAGGTTCTCGCCCTCCGGATCGCCAATGAGCTCCTGCGTGCGCGCGGCTTCGGAATCCTCCAGCGCGCGCAGGAGCGCCTCGATCGTCGAGACACCGTCTTCCCGCGGGCTCTCCGCGTGCACGCGCAGCGTCTCCGCGTAGATCTCGCGCCAGACGGGATCGCGGAAGTCGTCCGGGCCCAGTCGTTCCGCGGCCTTCTCTATGAATCGCTCGTCGCGCAGCATCAGCAGGAGGATGTTCCGCTCGGGTCCGAGGCGCGAGGCGGACGCGACCGTCGAATCCATGGCGGCCGCACGACCTTCCTCGCGCGCGCCGGACCGATCCGCGGCTCGGCCCGGTCCTTCACGCCGGGGGACATCTCCACCGCGGCGACGAGGATCGACCCCCGCGCCCACCTCGTTCTCGATCACCTCGACGGGAACACCCGTCCGTTCGGAGATCCGCTTCAGGTAGAGGCCGCGAAGCACCTGGTCGGCGGTCGCGCGGACGGTGGGAAGAAGCGCGTCGACCGCGCGGCGCTGGCCCGCGATCGAATCAAAGTAACCCCGCCTGTCCAGGATCTGGATCTTCCTTTCGAGGAGATCCACCGCGTCGTGCAGATGCCTTCGCAGCGCCTCGGAGCCGCCGGCGCGCACGATCGAGTCGGGATCCTCGCCAGCGGGAAGCGTCGCGACCAGGACTTCCACGCCGGTGCGGAGCAGCTCGTCGCCGGTCCGGAAGGTGGCCTTCAGCCCGGCGCTGTCACTGTCGTACAGGAGGATCACCCGTTCGGCGTAGCGCGCGAGAAGTTCCGCCTGCTCGGTGGTCATCGCGGTGCCGAGCGGCGCGACGACGTTCTCGACCCCGTGCGCGGCGAGCGAGACGTAGTCGACGTACCCCTCGACGACCAGGGAGACCCGCTCCTTGCGAATCGGTCCTCGACTCCAGCGCAGGCCGAAGAGCGTCTCGCCCTTGTGGTAGATCGGACTTTCGGGAGAGTTCAGGTACTTGGGGATGTGTTCGTCCACCCGCCCGACGACCCGTCCACCGAAGCCGAGGACCTTTCCGGAGAGAGAGAGGATCGGGAAGATGATTCGGCCACGGAATGCGTCGTAGGGCTCGCGACCGGCATCCTTCGGCTCCTTGAGGAGGCCCAGTTCGAGAAGCGTTTCACGGCGGAGACCATGGACACGGGCGGAATCGGCGAGCGCCGCCCACCGCTCGGGTGCCCAGCCGATGCCGAACCGCTCGCGGACCTCGGGCGTGATCCCCCGACCGTCCAGATAGTCACGTGCCTCGCGGCCGGTGTCCGGCTCGATGAGTTGCGCACGGAACCATTCGGCGGCGAAGGCGTTCGCCTCGTAGAGCTCGGCGTACGGTTCTTCCTCGGGCTCGTCGCGCCGTCTTTCCTCGGGGATTTCGATCCCCACTCGGGCGGCGGTCCAGCGAATCGCTTCCGGGAACGTCATCCCCAGGTGCTTCATCACGAACGAGAATACGTCCCCGCTCTCGCCGCACACGAAGCACTTGAAGATCTCGCGAGTGGGATCGACGGAGAAGTTCGGTCCTTCGCCGCCGTGAAGCGGGCACGGGCCGCGGAACGTCTTCCCGGACCGCCTGAGGCGCGTATGCTCCGAGACGATCTCGACGAGATCGGCGCGGGCGCGCACCTCCTCCAGGAGCGAGTCGGGGATCGACATCAGCCGAACTCCGCCACGGTTACGCCCGTCCCGCCCTCGAAGCGCTCCCCCGGTCGGAAGGAGGCGATTCGCGGGTCGGCCCGCAGCAGTTCCTCGACCTCCGCCCGCAGCACCCCCGTCCCCTTCCCGTGGATGATCCGGAACGACGGTAATCCGGCCATGATCGCTGTGTCGAGCGCTCGCCCGAGTTGCAGGGCCAGGTCACCCGGGCGCATCCCGCGCAGGTCGATTTCGGGGCGCGCGTCGAGGTCCGCGTCGATCCGCCCGCCAGAGGGTCGGGCGATCCGGGGGGACGCGGGTCCGGAAGCCTGGTCGCCGGCCGGGAGCATCGAGAGATCATCGGCGGGGATTCGCAGCCGCACGCCGCCCGCGTCGACGATCGCCTCACGCTCGCGCAGCTCGAGGAGCGTCCCGACGCGGCCCAGCGACTCCACGCGAACACGGGCGCCGACGCGGAGGGCTTCCGTTCGGGGCGCGAGCCGCTTCGCCGTCCTGGTGGCCGGCGTCTTCTCGCGCTGTCGGCGCGCCGCCTCTTCGACCCGCCGTCGGGCCTGCGTCGCGGCCTCCCGGATCGCGTCGTCGTCCGCCGCCTCACGTACCTGACGGATCGCCGCCTCGACCTCGGCGCGCGACCGCAGAAGGAGATCCCGTGCCTGCTGTCGCGCCCGTCGCTCGGCGTCCTTCTCACGCCTTCCCAGCTCGTGCCCACGCTGTTCCAGCTCCTCGCGCAGCGCCTGGTTCGCCGCCACCTCGCGCGCCAGCTCCTCTTTCAGCTCGGTCGTGCGCTGTTCCTTCGCCTCCAGTTCGAGGAGGAGGCGCCCCACGTCGCGCTCCCCACTGGGCAGCGCGGCCTCCGCCGCGTCGAGGAGGTCCGCTGGGAGCCCGAGCCGGCGCGCGATCGCCAGGCCATGAGAGCGGCCGGGGATCCCCTTCTGCAGCAGATAGGTCGGGCGCAGCTTCTCGGAGTCGAAACGCAGCGAGGCGTTCACCACCCGGGGATCCTCGGCGGCAAGCAGTTTCAGCGCGCCGAGGTGCGTGGTGACCACCGAGAAGCAGGAGCGCGCCGTCAGTTCCCGGATGATCGCGAGCGCGAGCGCCGCGCCCTCCACGGGGTCGGTGCCGCTCCCCACCTCGTCGATCAGCGCCAGCGATTCCGCGTTCGCCCCGGCCAGCATCACCTTCAGGTTCCGCAGATGGGCGGAGAACGTCGAGAGGGACGCTTCGATCGACTGCTCATCGCCGATATCGGCGAAGACGTCGCGGAAGATCGGAAGGCGGGTACCCGGTCCGACCGGCGGTACCACTCCGCTCCGCGAGAGCAGGGTGATGAGCCCGATCGCCTTCAACAACACCGTCTTCCCACCCGTGTTCGGTCCCGAGATGACCAGCGTGCGCTCGCCGTCATCCATGCGCAAATCGAACGGGACGACCGGTTCACCCCGCGCGAGAAGAATGGGATGGCGACCCTGGACGATCTCGAGTCCACGCCCGCTCGGCAGGACTTCCGGAAGATGCCCGTCGACCGCCAGAGCGTAGCGGGCGCGAGCGTGGATCGTATCGAGGCGGACGAGCGCGTGCAGTGAATCGGCCAGTTCGACGGCGTAGGGGCGGAGGCGGCCGGTCACTTCCAGCAGGATCCGCTGGACCTCGCGACCCTCGTCCGCCTCCAGCGCGCGGAGACGGTTCATCATCTCGATCGCGACCGGCGGTTCGACGAAAAGCGTGGCCCCCGTCTGCGACTCGCCATGAATGATCCCGCCGACCTCGCCTCGCCCCTCGCGCCGGACCGGGATCACGTAGCGGCCGTCGCGCACGCTCACCGAGCCGTCCGGCACCTGGTAATGGGACGGGAGGGAAGCGACGAAGTCACTCAGCTTCGCGACGATCCGGGCGCGGGCGCCCTGGAGTTCACGACGGATACGACCGAGTTCCGGCGACGCGCCGTCGCGTACGAGACCATCCTCGGCGATCGCCCGATCGATCGCCTCGGCGGTTCCCGGAAGCTCCGCGAGCGGCTCGGCGGCGGCCGCCAGGCGCGGCAGCTCTTCCGCGAGCGGCAGGATGAGCGTACGCGTGGCGCGGACGGCCAGGATCAGGGCGGCGCCGAGGCGAAGAGTTGGGCCGTCCCACGCGTATCCGTCGAGCCCCAGCCGGGTGATCGGGATGCGCAGGTCCGGGAACGCCGGCATCCGCCACCCGCCTTCGCGCGTCGAGAGGGTTATCCCTTCCGCGACGGCGGCCAGTTCAGCGCGCACGGAGTCCAAGTCGTGCCGGGGTTCCAACGCGCGTATCGCGTCGGTCCCAAGATCAGAAGCGGCGTGTCGCGCGACCAGCTCGAGCGCGGCCGCGAATTCCAGCACGTCTCGCGCGTGGAGGTCCATCCCGTCTTCCATCTCTTTCACCCGATTCTCATCCTCGTCCTGTCCCTGCCGGCGACCGTTTCGCCGCGTTCGCGCGCGGCCCTGGCAAAATCGGTTTCACGCTCACATAACTTGGCCGTGTACTTGCACTTATCCGAGCATAACACCCACACTTTCGAGGGCCAATGAAGACGCTGGAATGGATGGTTCTGGGACTCGCCGGTGGCATGCTCGTCGCCGGCATCCGCGAAATTCGGCGCCGACGGGCGCATGGCGGTTACATCTTCATCGCCGAGTTCGAAGAGCCGGTGCTCGGGTACGACGGCATGGATCAGGAGACGCTCATGGAATGGCTGGAAGATGCCTGGCTCAATGAAGAGCAACTCGAAACGATTCTCGAGTACGAGGACGCGACGCTCTGCCGCGAACCCGTACTGGCGCTGGTCGACGAACTGATGGGCCGCCGGTAAACACCTTCCCGGTTCCCCTCGCGCCGAGGCGTTCCGACTCTCATCGGCCCCGAGCGCGGAATTTCGGGATCGAGTGAATCCGGGATCAGCCCAGTTCTTCCCGGACGATCCGGTTCAGTTCCTTCCCGTCGAACTGA
>CAZWJE010000006.1:87094-88659 GCA_964634395.1 uncultured Gemmatimonas sp.
ATCGTCGCCTCGCCGCCACTCCACCGCGCGCATATCGGGATCCTCGTTTACGATCCCGCCACCAGACGCACGCTTTACGAGCACAACGCCGAGCGGCACTTCATCCCCGCTTCGAACGAGAAGCTCTGGGTGACCGCGACGGCGCTCCAGGAGCTAGGCCCGGATTGGCGCTACCGGACGCCCGTTTACGCCACCGGCCTCGACGCGACGACGGGAACCGCTGGGTCCCTGACCGTCGTCGGCAGTGGTGACCCGACAATGTCGGCGCGCTTCCACGGGGAGGACTTCGCCGCGCTGGGCATGCTCGCCGATTCGGTTGTCTCGGCCGGTGTCCGGCGTGTCACGGGCGACCTGGTGATCGACGCCCGATTCTTTGACGAGGCCATCGTACCCGGGACGTGGACGTTCGGAAACCTGAACGGCACGTCCGCACCCCCGACGGGGGCGTTCATCGTCGCGGAGGGAGTATTCAGTCTTTCGATGGCGCCCGCGACGGCGGTCGGCGAGCCCGCGATGCTCGAGGTCGTTGGGCCGACGGGCGTGGAGCCGATCGTGAACCGCGTCACGACCGCGCCCTCGGGAACCGAGGGGGGCACTTCATACCGCCGCGGTCCCTGGAGCGACACGCTATACGTCACCGGCGTCTCCACGCTCGGCTCGCCGGCCCGGTCGGTACGACGCCCCATGACGGATCCAGTCCGCTTCGCGGCGGCCGTCTTCGCGGATGCCCTTCGCGAGCGCGGCGTGACGATCGATGGCAAGATCCGGATCCTGCGAGCCGACGATCCCTCGATCGCCGGATCATCCGATGAGTGCTGTGGGATGCCGGGGAGCGACGCGCGGGAAATCGCGTCGTGGACGTCGCCGCCGATGAGCGAAATCGTCACGGCGATTCTCGTACCGAGTCAGAACTGGATCGCCGAACAATTGTTGCGAACGATCGGCGCGGAGAAGGGCGAGACGGGAAGCTGGCGTGAAGGATTGACGATCGAGAACGCGTTCCTCTTCGGTCCGGTGGGGATCGATTCAACGGCGCTGCGCCTCCAGGACGGATCGGGGATGTCCTACCTGAACCTCGTGACCCCACGCGCCGTGGTGCAGCTTTACGATTACGCGCGCACCGCCCCCTGGGGCCCCTCGTTCCGCGCCGCCCTCGCGCGGCCGCGCGTCGAGGACAGCACGCTCGAGAACCGGCTCGTCCAGCTGGAAGGGCGTATCGAGGGGAAAACCGGCACGCTGAGCAACGTCAACGCACTCAGCGGGTATGTTCGCCGCGAGGACGGCCGCGAACTGATCTTCGCCATCCTGAGCAACGCGTCCGGTCTGGGCGGCGGACCCGTGGTGTCGGCGATCGATCAGCTGGTGATGGCGCTGGCGGAAGGATCGCTTCCGGAATGATCACCGCCACTCCCCGCGCCGCGGATCCTGGTTGTCCAACTCATCTTCACTGAAGTTCACCTCAGCGGGATCGGGCCCTTCTTCTCCGAACGTTCCGTTCGCGGCGAGAAAACCCTCATCTTCCCACTGGTCCCGGTCGGCCGCCGCGAGCGCCTCTTCTCGAAGCT
>CAZWJE010000007.1:0-1768 GCA_964634395.1 uncultured Gemmatimonas sp.
CCGAAGATGGAGACCGGGCGTCGCCGCCGCGAAGCGTGGCCCACGTTGCGCCCACAGGTTCGAACAAGGAGTATCCGTATGATGGACCCGCAGGCAGTCATAGTCCGATCTCTCCGCCGGGTATCCGCCGGCCTGGTCGGAGCCGTCTTGCTCGTCGGCTGTGAAACCGAGCCGCCACCCCCCGCTGAAGCTCCCGAGATTCCCCCCGCGGCCGAGATAGCGGTCGGAGGTGGCGAAATCACGCTGCAATCGGCCATGCCGCTGGAAGAGGACGACGCGGGCAAGATCCTGATCGTTACCGGAACGGTCGTCGGCACACCGCGCGCTGATGGTTTCTTTCTGCGGGCACCTTCGGGCGAGTCGATCTTCATCCAGCATACGGGCGGGGTCACGCCGGGCGAGTCCCTCCACGTCACCGGTCCGCTACGCGCGGCGCCTGTCGCGGTTGTCGATCAGTGGAAGACGGAGTCGCTCTCCGGCGATGTCACCGTTCAACGGACGGTCCTGGAAGGCTGGTACATCGCCGCGACACGGGTTTCGAAGACCTGAGGCGCGCGCGGATCGATCCAACCTCGTCGCACGGTCGGGAGTTCACGGGAAAGTGAATGCCGGCGTCGCGACCAACGACGACGTTCGGAGTGTATCAGCGTAGCGGGTCCCGCGGTACGTCCGCGGAACGCGAACGACCTTCGTCCGCACCCTGATCTTGCGCGACGACTCATGTGATGAACCCCCGCGCGGGCCCGACGGTGTCCACTTTCCGTCGGGCCTCGAAAGGGAGAAACAGGGATGACCGATAGAATCGAAATCGCGGAACGAGTTCGACGCGCCTGCGTCGAGATGGCCCTCACCGCCTACGAAGACGCGGGCTTCCGCGGGCTATGCGGGGAGGGCCGGTGGGAGTACGCGATCGATGCGGTGCGCCAGCTCGATCTCGAGCACATCCTCACCGAGCCGGACCGCGGCGATCCCCCCGGACGGGTCGCCCGCGAAATGAGCGTCGAAAACCCCGTGTGAACGGGTGAGCGGGATCAGCGCGTATTCGCGAGCGCCGCGGCAAGCGCCTCCACGTACAATACTTCTGAAGCCTTCGGGTCCTTGGTGATCGTGTCCAGCCAGAGACTCTGGCCGGCGTCGTCGAGCATCCGCGTTCCGTTCAATGTCACATCCGTGACCGCGGCGGCTAATGGAGGTCGATGGCGGCCTCCGCATCCATCATCCAGCGCAGGCGACCCGCTCTGGGCGCGACTACCAGCGCGGGGATCAATTCGGGCTCACCGGGCCCGTCGATCACCCGGCGCAGGATGGCTGCCTTTTTCATACCAGTGACCAGAAAGATGACCTCGTCCGCCGCGTTGATGACGGGAGGTGTGAGCGTGATTCGCCACATCGACCCGGCGTCCTGGGCAGCCACCACCCAGTGTTCGTTCTCTCGGAGGGCGGCTGATCGGGGGAACAGGGACGCCGTGTGCCCATCTTCGCCAATGCCGAGCAGCACCAGATCGAAGTGGCTGCCCGGCCCGTGACGCGGCGGGCCCGCCGGCGTGGCGAAGGCCGTTCGCAACTCGCGCTCATAGGCGACCGCCGCCGCCGCCGGATCGTCTTCGCCGTGAATCCGGTGAACGCGCGCTTCCGACATGGGTGTACGATCGAGCAGCGCATCGCGCGCCATCCGGTAATTGCTTTCCTGATGATCGGGCGGCACACAACGCTCGTCACCCCAGAAGATCTCGACATGCTTCCATTCCACGCGGTCGCGACACGGGCC
>CAZWJE010000007.1:1868-83712 GCA_964634395.1 uncultured Gemmatimonas sp.
CCGCCGACCACGACATCGTCCGCCTGGAGCGCCATCGTGAGCAGCGCGATGACCTCGTCCGCGTGATGACGCCAGCGTGTCTCCCCCAGCCACTCGAGGCCGCGGGCCCCCACGTAGTCCTCGTAGGTACGTCCGTCCCGATAGGGGAGGTGCGCGAGTTCCATTGGCGCGAGGGCGCCATCAACGACCATGGCCGAACCGAGGCCGGTGCCGAACCCGAGGTAGAGCATCCGCCCGCGTTGATAGCTGCCCAGAGCCTGCAGCGCCGCGTCGTTGATGACCCGCGCGGGACGCCCCAGGGCCTCCTCGAAATCGAAACCCACCCATCCGCGACCCAGGTTGTGCGGCTCGGCCACCGGCCTGCCGTGCGCGATCATTCCGGGATAGCCGACCGAGATGACATCATACCGCCAGTCGGCCGTCATCCGTCGGACCGCCGCCATCATCGCGTCGGGTGTCATCTCCGGGCCGGAGGCGAACTCACGCGACGCCCGCTGACCGGTCGCCAGCATCTTCACGTTCGTGCCACCGATGTCGATCACGAGGATGCCGCCACCGGACGGGTTCGCGCCGGTCAGCATACTGGATCGTCCCACTCGCGGGTACCCGTCGTGAGTTGCCGCGCCCGCTCGGGTCCCCAGCTTCCGGGCTCGTAGATCTCCACGGGTGTGGATGCGCCCAGGACGGGCTCGACCACCGACCACGCAGCCTCGATCGCGTCTTCGCGCGCGAACAGGGTCGAATCACCCGTCATCGCCTCACCGAGAAGCCGCTCGTACGCGCCCATCTCGCGGGGATCGGAACGTCGAACCACATCGAGCTCGGTCGGTTCCGTCTCCATCTGGCCACCCGCGCGTTTGACTCGGACCCCGATCGCGATCACCGTCTCCGGGCTCAACCGGAATCGGAAATAGTTCGTATCGTTCGGCCGGAAGTCGCTGAGGGGAGGATCGCGGAGGGTGACGAGGACCTCGGTGGCCGTGGTGGCGAGGCGCTTGCCCGCCCGGGCAAAGAACGGCACCCCATCCCATCGCCAGGAATCGATGCGCAACTTCATGGCGGCGTAGGTTTCGACTTCGGAATCCGGGTTCACGCCCTCCTCGCTCCGGTACCCGCGATACTGCCCGCGGACCAGATCCTCCGGCCGAAGTGGGCGCATCGTCTGGAATACCTTCGCCTTCTCGTCCCGAACCGACTCGGTGTAGGCGGAGGAAGGCGGTTCCATGGCCAGCAGAGCGACGACCTGCAGCATGTGGTTCTGGACGACGTCGCGGATCGCCCCCACTTCCTCGTAGAAGCCGCCACGGCCCTCGACGCCGAAGTCCTCCGCCATCGTGACCTGCACGCTCTCGATGTACCGACGGTTCCAGATCGGTTCCAGGAAGGTGTTCGCGAAGCGGAAGACGAGGAGGTTCTGAACCGCCTCTTTACCGAGATAGTGGTCGATGCGAAAGATCGATTCCTCGGGGAAGACCGCGCGCAGGGTCGCATTCAGCGCGCGGGCGGAGGCAAGGTCACGCCCAAAGGGTTTCTCCACCACGATACGCGCCCCGCGCGCGCAGTGGGATCGGCCGAGTTCCTCCACCACGGTGGGGAACAGGCTCGGCGGAATCGCCAGGTAATGAAGGGGATGCCTCGCGTCGCCCAGCTCCCGCCGGAGCGCCACGAACGTTTCGGGTGCGCCGTAGTCGCCGCTCACGTAATGGAGGTTTCGGAGCAGCGTATCGAGCGCCTCTTCCTCCGTCGATCCCGCGGCGTCCGTCGCGCCCGTCGCGTCCGTCGCCTCGATGCTCTCGCGAACGCGGGCACGAAACCGGTCCAGACTCCAGTCCGACCGCGCCACGCCCACGATCGGGACTTCCGGCATCCCGCGCCGGGTCATCGCGAGCAGGGCGGGAAAGATCTTCTTGTAGGCGAGGTCGCCGCTCGCGCCGAAGATCACGATCGCGTCCGACCGGGCGGCGGCGGTCATGATTCCGGCCCCTTCTCGAGGTGGCCACCGAACCCGAAGCGCAGCGCGGAGAGCACGCGTCCCTGGAACTCGTCCCGGCCCCGCGAGGCGAAGCGCTCGAAGAGCGCCGCGCTCAGCACGTGCGCGGGCACGCCCTGGTCGATCGCCGCCTGGAGCGTCCAGCGTCCTTCACCCGAATCCGACACGCGCCCGCTGAATCGGTCCAGTACCGGATCCTCGACCAGCGCGGTCGCCGCCAGGTCGAGAAGCCAGGAGGTGATCACGCTGCCCCGACGCCAGACCTCGGTGATCTCCGCGAGATCCAGATCGTACCTGTAGAGGTCCGGATGCGGTGGCGGCGCCGTTTCCGCGTCGACTTCCCGCGTCCGCGCCCCGATGTTGGCGTGCCGCAGAATGCTGAGCCCCTCCGCGAGTGCCGCCATCTGCCCATACTCGATCCCGTTGTGGACCATCTTCACGAAATGACCCGCCCCAGCCGGACCGCAGTGCAGATAGCCCTCCTCGGCCGTCCCGGTCCGCGTCTCCCGCCCGGGCGTAACGGGTGCCGTACCTCCTCCACCGGGCGCGAGCGTCGCGAAGATCGGATCCAGGAATCGAACGGTTTCCGCTTCCCCGCCGATCATGAGACAGTATCCGCGCTCGAGCCCCCATACGCCGCCGCTCGTTCCACAGTCGATATAATGCAGCCCGGCGGACGCCAGTCGCTTCGCGCGATCGATGGCGTGACCGTACCAGGAGTTGCCACCATCGACGACGATGTCGCCGGGAGCCAGATGGGGAACGAGCCCGTCGAGCGTGGAGTCCACCACGCCCGCCGGCACCATGAGCCAGAGGATCCTCGGGTTCTTCAACCGGGTCGTCAGATCCTCGAGGGAGCTGGCGCCCTCCGCGCCCTCTTCCGTCAGCGCCCGGACGGCCTCGTCGTCGAGGTCATATCCCACGCAGGAATGCCCACCGCGCATGAGCCGTCGCACCATCCGCGACCCCATCCGCCCAAGACCAACCATGCCAATCCGCATCGATCTCTCCCTGGGTTGAAGCGGGAACGGCGCCCGCGACGATGCCGCACGCGTCGATTCATTCAGAAACTCTTCATTTCGTCTTCATACCGTCTCGCCAACGGAAGCCCCGACAGCCTCGCGGTCAGCGACATAACGCAGGAAGAGCAGGTCGTCAGCGCTCTTCCGAACACTCCGGAGTGAAAACCGGGGGGCCGTATCCGGCATGAACGACGTCGCCCCGGAGAATCCCGGCCTGGGCTCCGTCTCCCCGCGACCGGCGACGCGAGGCGCGACGGTCAGAAACAGTTCGTCGACCGCGCCGGCGGCGAGGTATTCGCCAAAGATGATGGGCCCACCCTCATGCAGGAGCATACGCACGCCGAACTCGTCGGCGAGGATCTTCAGTACCGCCCCCGGGCTGGTCGCACCCGACTCGCCGGTGGAGCGCACGACCGTGCTCGCCAATGCACCGCCATGTTCCCGTTCGAGGCGCGCGGCTCCTTCATCGGTCGTGATGATCACCGCCCGCAGGCCATCGGTATGGAAGGTGGGTTCTCGTGCGTCGATTCGCCCGCTCGCCGTGAGCACGACATTGATCGGCAACGGGGGCTTGCCCAGCTCCTCCCGGAACGAGGCATAGAGATCCCGCGCGTCCGGGTAGCCGCCTTCCGGCGTCCGCACATGTCCTGGATCACCGTGGAGCGTTCCCGACCCGAAGAGCACGGCGTCGGCGGCGCTCCGCAGCAATCCCATGATGAAACGGTCCGCCGCGCTGCCGCCGCTGATGGTCGTACCGCTCGATCGCCCGGGAATCTGATACGAGACGATGCCGTCGATCGTCTGCACGAAGTTGCCGAAGACGAATGGCCGGTCTCCGGCCGGCGGGAATCGGAGATCCCCGTCGTAGAGCTCAGCGAGCTCGCGCGGAAGACCGACTCCCGTCGGGTCGCCGCCCGCTTCGTCGTGGAGCGTGATGATGCGCACCGTGCCTTCTCTCTTCCTCAGACGGATGGGCGGTTCAACCCCGCCAACGCCATGAACTCGGTGACCAGGTCGTGATTCAACGCGTAATGTCCTCGCTTCTCGATCGTACGGGTCGAGGCGGTCACCTCCCGGACCCCGCGACACTGGGTGCAGCCGTGGTGCGCGTGCAGCAGGACGATGACGCCGTGGGGATCGAGGAGGGCCTCGAGTTCGGCCGCGATTTCCTGCGCGATCCGCTCCTGGACGGTGAACCGACGCGCGTGCTTGCGTACGATGCGCGTGAACTTGGAGAGGCCGATGATCTTCTCATGACGCAGGCAACCGATCCAGGCCTCGCCGACGAAAGGCAGCACGTGATGTTCGCACAGCGCGGCGAAGGAGATCGGACCTTCGACGATCTGCACCGTCGGGCGGTTCTCGTCACACCCCATGCATTCACGTTCGAAGATCACGCCGATCCCGGGATCGCCATCATAGCCCACGGTCATCTCCACGATCGACCGCAGCCAGCGACGCGGAGTCGTCCGACACGCCTCGCTCTCGAGATCCATTCCCAGTCGGTCGAGGATCTCGGCCACGTACCCTTCGTACTTCTCGAACTCCTCCGTTGACAAGGGCTTTCGCCCGGAGTCGGTGAGGAACTGATTGGGCATCTCCTCCTCCAGATAGGGGTCGATCCGGCACCATCCCGCGTCGCCACGGAGTGACAGGCCCGGCGATGCGATCTCCCGCCATGGTCGGCGGCGGACCGTGGTCGACCGTCAGGGTCCGTGTGCACCGCCGCGGGTGTGGGGAACCTCGCCTTTCAGCCGTCGTGTTCGATGCCGACCTCGAAGTCCCGGCCCTCCCAGCGATCCGCGCCGGGCCAGTAGAAGGTGAACCGGATCGGGACGCGCTGGTCGCGCGCGACCGGAATATCCACGAAGTGGACTCCCACCGCCGTCCCGGTCGAAGGCGTGTCCGCGGCGTCCTCCCATTCACCCGCCGTCCAGTGCAGAGCGAAGGCGGTCCGCGCCTGTACGCACAGCATCCACCCGGGCCGCACCGACCGCGCGCGCCGTCGAAAACTCCAGACCTCGATCGGCGGTGGACGGCTAGCGGACTGGTATCGCTCGGCCACCGCCGGGACGAGATCGAAGATCTCTCGATCGTGGACCGATCGCAGGAGTTTGACGTACTCCGCGTGCGCCCAGATCAGCGGCGTGGCCGAACCCGTGGGGCCGCCGAAACGCATGTGCGCTTTCGGCAGGTCGGGCGCGTCCCAGATCTGCTCGGGGAGGAGGCCGGCGGCGGTCGCGAATCGCTCCATGGCTCGCAGGCAGGGGTTCGGGTCGCGGCCGGCCGCCAGTTCGTAATGTCCACGTTCGCCGGTGAGCAGAGGCCAGGCCCTCCCGCGTCCCCACCCGTCGAAAGAACCGCCATCATCCCGCTGTCCATACCCATCGTGATTGTATCGCCGCCAGCAGGGTCCGCGGGGTGTCTCGACCCTGAGCAGGGAATCCACGACGCGTATCGAGTCTTCCATCAGGTCGCCGCCGGCTTTCCGGATCCCGTAGCGTACCAGCTCCAGGAAGCCCGCGTCCACGATTTCTTTCGCGGGGAATGTGGCGCGTTCGCCGGGCGCCCGGTTCGCGATCCTCAGGTCGTCGCGGTTGGGATCTTCATCCGGATCCGGATCGCCGGGGTCGACCGGCCGGATGCGGATGTAGTGCCGGCGGATGTCCGGCAGCAGCGTGCCCTCCGTGGTCACCGTCCAGCGCTCGATATGGCACTCCAGGAAATCGGCGTGTCGCCGGAGCAGCCCCGCCGTGACCTCATCACCGCGGTCGTGAGCGTATTCCGCCGCGCAAACGAGCGCCGCGATGCTCGCTGCGAGCGTCGAAGGAGAGTACCCGCTGCTCTCTTCCCAGCGATCCTGCGGTGTCGCCGGACCCTGCCGAACGAGGTAGCCCGCCGCGCGCAGCACCATCGTGTAGGGATCGAAATCGCGCAGTGCGTCCGCTCGCCGGAGCCGCCAGGCGAGCAGGATCGGGAACGCCACTTCGTCGTGCTGGATTCCGTGCCAGTATGGTTCGCCGTCGATCCAGAAGTTCTGGTTGAACGCCCCGTCCGACCGCTGCGTACAGGCGAGATAGACGAGAGCGCGCAGCGGCGTCTCCGTGTTTCCGGTCGCGAGCAGCCCGCTCGTGCTCGCGACCATGTCCCGCGTCCAGACGAGATGGTAGCCACCCAGATCCTCGTCCCCCTTACTCTCTCCCCAGGGGATGCTGAGCGACGCGATCATCGCCCCCGGATAGATCTTGTCCTCGTGCGCGAGCAGCAGGCTCCGGCTCGCGTGGTACAGTCGGCCGTCATCCCCGCTCTTCTCCGCCAACGGCGCGAGCTGGTGAGAGGCACGACCCCACTGCTCGACGAATCGGTCGCGCTGCGCGGAGAACGGAAAGCTGAGCGACTGAGTGAGTATCGTGGTCGCGTGATGAAGACTGTTTCCGAAGCTGAGGGCCAGGGTGAAGCATGGGTCGGTGGGAAGCGCGAGTTCGCCGAGGAGGGCGATATTCCCGTTCTCGGCGGCGTCGAACTCCCAGTCCATGCGGAAGTTGTCCGCCAGATCGGTCCAGCCGTCCGAAGTTCCCACGAAGCCGCAGGAACGCCGGAGGAAAGGAACGGTGGCGCCCAGGGCGAGCCAGATCCCGTTCTTCTCGGCGGTCAGGAGCGCCCGCCCGCCGGCCTCGAGGGCGTACCCGCTGTTCCCCCAGCCGCCTTCCGCCAGATGCGGAGCCAGCAGCGCGAAGATCCGGAGCCTGGCCAGAAACGCGGGATCGCCTTCCAGTCGCGTGTGCACGAGGACACAGGGCTGATGAGGATCGGCGATGATGTCCTTGATGATCGCGTAGCGGCCACTGAACTCGCGGTTGGTGATCCGGATGCCCAGCGCATGGCCTTCGTACCGCTCGACGCGAGATTCGAAGTGGCGGCGTTCGTCGTGGAAGAACGTCTCGCCGTCAGTCACCAGATACTGGAGATCGCGGATCTGGGGGCGATCGACGGTGGGGTAATAGACTTCGTTCACCACACCCGCCGAGGCGGTGAACCACACCGTGCTGCCGGCCGAGTAGGCGGTTCCGATCGCTTCCTTGGCGCCCCGGGTCCAGCGTGGGTCAATGCCTGGCGCGCCGAACGCATGTTTTCTGGACCCCGCCATTACCGTCCTCGCCGGCAACGGTTCTCAGCGAGCGTACGCTGAATACCCGATCAGCGCCGACGTCGGTTCAACTCGCCTCGGCACCGTTCGTTTGCGGATTCTTCGCGGATAGAGAGGACGCCGCGCCCGCCCGGAGAGTGCAGTCTCGCATTCGGGCCCGAGCGGCGCCGGCGGCTTGCGGGACCTGGTGGCAGGTCGCCCGGCACCTTCCTCGGGCAAGATCAGGACCAGCCGCCGGTGACCTACCTGGCGGCCTCCAGCCACCGTCGAGCACGGACGGTCAGTTCCTGATCCTCGCCCCGCTGATCGCGCAATGTCTCGAAGGCGCGCTCGAGCAGGTACACCCCTTCATCCCGGTACCCCAGTCGCGTCAAACAGTACCCGACGATGGACTCCCCCGAGGCAACCGCCCAGTGTTCCTCCCCGAGCATCGCCAGCCGTGAATCCAGGGAAGCGCGGGACACCGCGAGACCCTCTTCCAGGGTGTCGGCGCCATCTCTCTGGCAGAGGGCCGCCCCGAGCACGTTCGCCAGATACGCCGTGGTGGGATGGTCGTCCGAGAGGCTGGCGCGCGCCGTCACCAGCGCGGGACGGAGTGTGGCGGTCGCCTTGTCGAACTCGCCCGCCGCTTCATACATCGAGCCGAGGGAGGCCGCGGCGGTAAGGGTCGCCGGATGGTCCGTCCCGAGTGACCCGGTCATCAACCGGATCGCCCGTTCAAACATCGCTTCCGCCTCGTCGAACCGACCCGACATCCTGAGGACGTTCGCCTGGTTCACGAAAAGCGTCGCGAGCCGCGGCTCGCTGGCACCCAGGGATTCGACGAGCCGCGCCGCTTCGCCGTAGGCCTCGATCGCTTCGTCGAGCCGGTCCGGCCGAGTGGCGAGAGCGACCGCGAGGTTGTTGTAGACACCCGCCAGCTGGAGCGTCTCTCTTCCGCCGTGGCTCACGCGCAGGTCGATCGCGCGGCGCAATCCCGCCTCGGCCGCCGCGAGGTCGCCGAGCTCGATCTCGATCGCCGCGAGCTGGTTGAGCGCGTCGGCGAGTTCCAGCGGGGAGTCGGTTTCTCGCGTATCGAGACGCCGTACCGCCTCGACCGCGTAGTCACGGGCCTCCTGCGCGCGTCCGTCTTCCTGGAGCGCCAACGCCCGGGAGAGATAGATCTCCGCCGTTCGGACGTTCTCGGCGGCCGGGAACCCTTCGAGGATCGCGACGGCGGCGCCGGTGAGCCGATCGGCGCGTTCCACTTCTCCGCGACCCGCCGCCACCTCGCCGAGCGCGGCGAGGATGTACGCCCGGGCGGCGGGCTCATCGGCGAGCACCGTGTCGACCTGCGCCTCGGCGATCCGGATCACGTCGTCGACGGATTCGGCGGGTTCAGTATCCCGCCAGGGATCCGCCGATCCCAGCACCGTCTTGAGGAACGTCACCGCCGAAGCGGCGGTCGACGCCTCCGCGCGCGCGGCATCCCGCTGGCGCTCCGCGACGCCGGCCTGCCAGAGCGATACCGAAAGCCCCGAAACCAGGAGCGCCATGATCGCGGCGGCCGCACCGAGCGCCGCGCGGTTTCGGCCCGCGAACCGTGTCGCCCGGTATGCCAGGGTCGGCGGCCTGGCGTGGACGGGCTCCCCTTTCGCATAACGGACGAGGTCATCCGCGAAGGCGAGCACGGAGGGATACCGGTCTTCCGGGTTCTTGCGCAGCGCCCGCAGAATGATCGCGTCGAGATCCGTCGCGTGGCGTGGCACCCGCGCGCCGCGCGCATCCAATCGCGCGCTCGGCGCGTCCGGAACGGTCTCTCGCGCCAGGCGTTCCGCCTCCTCGAGCGTGGACCCGGGGTTCACCGGATACGGTGTCTCTCCGGTCAGCAGACGGTAGAGGAGAACCCCGAGCGAGTATGTGTCGGCGGATGTATCCGGCCGGACCCCTCGAAATTGCTCCGGGCTCGCGTAGGCCGGCGTCAGTATCCGGCCGCCCTGGCCGCCGGCCTCCGGCGCGTCCTCCGCTTCCCAGGCCGCGTTGGCCCGCGATTCCAGCTCCGCGATTCCGAAGTCCAGCAGCTTCGGCGTGCCATCCGCTTCCACCAGGATGTTCGAGGGTTTGATGTCCTGGTGGATGACCAGGTTCCGGTGCGCGAAGTTCACCGCTGAGCAGATTCGCGCGAAGACATCGAGGAGGCGTTGGAGGGTCGGCCGTTCGCGCGCGCACCAGACGTCGATGGTTTCGCCGCGTACGTGCTCCATGACCAGATAGGGAAGCCCATCGGGTGTGGTCCCTCCGTCCAGGAGACGAGCGATGTTCGGATGCTCGAGCCGCGCGAGTAGACGCCTTTCGCGCGCGAATCTGCGGACGCGATCGGGGCTCCCCAACCCCACGCGGATGACCTTCAGCGCCGCGATCTGTTGGAAATCGACATCCACGCGGTGGGCCCGGTACACCGTCCCCATTCCGCCGTGATGGAGGAGCGCGTCGATCTCCCAGGATCCGACACGACTCCCCACGAGTGCCGAATCCAGATGCTCCGCGATCACCTCGACGACCTCGTCGCCGACCGGATCGGCCAGGAACGCGGGGTCGGAGAAATGCGCGGCGACCAGCGCCGTGACCTCCCTGGCGAGAGCCGGATCTCGCTGGTGAAGCGATTCGAGGAGGGCCTCGCGTTCGCGAAGGTCTTCGGTCTCGATAGCTTCGGCGAAGAGAGTGGCGATATCGTCGAGGCCGGTGGTCGATCGCGGGCCGACGGTCGGAGGGGAAAACGAATCGTGGTCCGTCATGGTCGTTGCCCGTCGAGCCGGTTCCGCAACCACGCACGCGTGAACGCCCAGTCACGCTTGACGGTCGGCTGCGAAACCCGAAGGACCTCAGCGACCTCAGCGACGCCGAGACCCGCGAAGTAGCGGAGTTCGACGACCCGCGCGCGCCTCGGGTCCTGGCCGCTCAGTTCCTCGAGCGCCGCGTCGAGCTGGATCAACTCGTCCGCCCGCTCCAGCGTCATCACCTCTCGCCCGGGCACCGCTTCCAGCGGGACCTCCTGACGGCGGTCCCGCCGACCGGCGAGCCTGCGCCGAGCGTAATCCAGCAGTACCCGCCGGATGATCGTCGCCGCGATCGCGTAGAATTGGGCCCGGTTTCGCCAATCCGTCGCATCCTGCTTCGCGAGCCGGAGATAGGCTTCGTGTACGACCTCAGTGGCCTGGATCGTCAGGGGCACTCCGGACCGCCGAATCTGCGCGCCGGCGAGCCGATGGAGTTCCCCGTAGATGATCTCGAAAAGGCGATCACCGGCGGATCGGTCACCGTCGGACCAGGCCTGTAACAGGACCGTGACTTCTCCTGTTTCGTCGGGCGGGATCATGCGCGAAATGCCGGAGCGGAAGCGAGGCGGTAATCGAGGCGGGGATTCCTCAGCCGCCCCAGAACCGCCACCAGGGGCGACGGTCCACGGAGTCAGCCGCGAGCGCGGGCGCTCGCGCCACCTCTGTACCCCCCGACACGACGATGACGGTCCCCACCGTGTCACCCTTCGACACGGGCGCTTCGAGGGGCCGCGGTTCCAGCGTCCATTCCACCCCTGACGCATCGCCGCGCGGCAGAAGCAGAGAGATGTCGCGCGCGGCCAGAGCCCCCACGCTCGCGACCGCTCCACCCCCCACGACGACCTCGCCGGCGGAGTCTCCCTCCCTCATCGGAATGACCGTGGACCAGGAGAGAAATACCTCGTCGATCATCCGACCCGCCAACTCGAACGAACTCAGGCGGCCTCGGGAGGTCGCCGCGCCCGTGACGACCGCGATCACGTCGGTATCTCCCCGCCGGGCCGCGGCGGTGATCGAGAACCCCGCCGACGCCGTGTAGCCCGTCTTGATGCCATAGGCGCCGTCGTATTGCCGCAGCAGGAAGTTGGGGTTGGTCATGCCCGCCGTGAAGGTGGCGTTCTCGAAAGGGAAGGTGGAGGTGGCGGCGTACTCACGCATCAGGGGATAGCGCATCAGTTCGTTCCCCAGTACGGCGAGGTCGCGGGCCGTCATCAGGTTCTCGCGGCCGGGACTCGGCAACCCGTGCGGATCGAAAAACGTGCTCCGTTCGAGCCCGAGTTCCCGTGCCCGCCGGTTCATGCGCTCGGCGAAAGCTTCGTTGCTCCCCGCGATCTTCTCGGCCAGGGCGGTCGCCGCATCGTTCGCGGATTGCACCATGGTGGCGGCGAGGAGCGTCTGAACCGAAAACACCTGCCCCTGGGCGGCGTAAATCTGCGATCCACCCATCCCGGCCGACCGAGCCGAGATCGTGACGGGATCGTCAAGCGTGAGCCTCCCCGCGTCGATTTCCTCCATGGTGATAAGGCTGGTCATCATCTTCGCCATCGAAGCCGTCGGGACGGGGGTGTGGGCGTTATGCTCGTAGAGAACCCGTCCGCTGCCGCGGTCGACCACGTACGCGGCCGTGTAGTCGACGCCCGGTCGACCGACGCGCAGGAAACCGTCGGTCGCCGGCACCGGATCGCCGGACCCGCTGGGTGGAAACGCCGCGACGCTCGGAGTGATGGCCTCGTCCAGCGAGAGGGGCGGAGCATCGCCTGCGCCTCCCTCGACCAACGAGACGGAGACTTCTTCCGCCCCAGCGGCGTCGTCGGAGACGCCGGTCGGTCCGGCCATTGTGGCGCCGCCGGCGAGACCCGCGAGCTGACGCCTTGTCTGGATGAGCGAAGCAACGGCGGCGATTAGGCCGATCGCCAGGATCACCGTGACGATCTTCAGGCCGCGGCCCGGCCGGGCACGATGTGGTGGTCGATACACGTTGACGACTCGTGGAAGTTCAGTTTCCGAGGGGGGTGACGGCTATTATAGTCCGATCTTGACCAGGGGTCACGCAACCGAACTTTTTCGACTTCCTGAACCAGGGATCGCCCCGCGCCCCGAGCGCGTCACATCGAGTGTTCACATGACCGACACGCGGGAGGTGGTTACAGAGAGTTTCGGCTCGCAGGGACTGATGAAGACCCTGGGCGCTGAACTCACGGGAATCGACAGGGGCGAGGTGCGAATCGCTCTCCTTCCGCGCGCGGAACTGACGCAACAGGATGGTTACGTACACGCCGGCGCGCTGACGGCGGTCATGGATACGGCCTGCGGATTCGCGGCGATGACCGTCGCGCCACCGGGATCCAACGTGCTGAGCGTCGAGTTCAAGGTCAACTTCATCCGGCCGGCGGTCGCGGATCGATTCGTGGCCACCGGCAAGGTGATCAAGGCGGGAAAGACTCTTACCGTGTGTCAGGCCGAGATGGTCGGAGAACGCGGCTCCGAGCGCACGACGATCGCGATCATGCAGGCCACCATCTTCAATGTCCCGGGTGCGGGGAAATCGCCCGATCGGCCGGGGCGGCCTTCCGAGTAGGCGGAGGTGGCGCCGGGGCGATACGCGACGGCGCGCGACCGATAGCGGCCCGATGTGTCACGTCTCACCCCCGACTCGTTGGCCAACCTGACGCGGGGAACCGACCTCCTTTCAGCCGCTCCGTCAGCCGGGTCACGAAGTGGGCGTCGAAGGGCGCGGGCCCGGGGGCCTGGGCAAGCTCCGCGCTCCAGTAAGGGTTGCCCTCGATCAACAACGGCCCTTCAGGCGAGATTGCGACATCCCAGCCGACACTCCATGGAAGCCCGGTCATCTTGCCATGCGCGAGCAGGGCCAAACTAACCGCTTCCCGGAAGAACGGCAGAACGGCGCCGGCGATCTCGGCGCCCGTATCAGGGTGATGCGTGTGCGTACCATCCGACGGCCACGCACCGCGGCCGACGCCCAACATCCCCGTCGACGGATCCACGGCGGACGCCAGGCCACCCGCGTGCATGTTGTCCACGTCCGAACCGGCCCGCGCCATCTTGAAACAGGCACGAATCAGCTTCGGCTCCGCATCCAGGTCACGATCGAAGAAAGTCATGACCCGCAGCGTGCAGAGGGCGTTGGGTGCGTAACGCTCGATCAGCGGGTGGCTCCTGACCACGGGCTGAACGACGATGACGCGCTTTTCGCCTCGTTCACGAAGGTGATCCAACATTGCCCCATGATCGTTTCGCGCGCCGCGACGCTCCCACCGTTCGGCGTGTCGGTCATACGCCCAGCGCTCCCCGCTTTCTCCCTGCTGGCCGACAGCATCCTTCACGAACAGGTCGTCGCGCGGAAGCGTACCGGGCTCGCCGCTCAGTATTCGCTCCTCCCCACCCGGCGCGAAAAAAGCCACGATCGGCGGAGTAGGCAACCGTAACCGCGTGCATTCTTCGAAAAAGTGGACTTTGTCACGCATGACGGGCGCGATCACACCCTTCGAGTCGCGATAGTGCAGCAGCGTTAGTTCCCCCGGCTGCACGTAGGCGCCCATCGGTTGTGTATCCTCGAAGAATCGGTAGGAGAAGTATGCGGTAGGGCTGTAGTTGAATCGTGCGGCTGCCAGCACTGCGTCTCGCCACTGTGTTATGGGTGAGACGCCGGCATCGGCCTGTACGTACCGGCCATGACGTCGCGTGAGCCGGGCCGCCCGCAACCAGACTCGCGGCGTCCATCCGACGGCAAGAAATAGCAGGTACAGTCGGTCCACCATCGAAGGCACGGACTTCCATAAAGAATCCAACGCGAGCCGACGGAGGCGGCCGATCTCCGTGTGGTCACGCCGCAGTCGCGACCAGGGACTCAGGATCGGTGAAAAATCGATCTCCCTGGCCCGGCCCGCGAACTCCGCGCGATCATGGGCATAGCGCAGGAAACGACCCGGGACGTCACGAATGGTCGAGATCATCGGTCGAATTCAGACAGGCCGCCGGCTCAGAGGAATGGGTCGGTCCGGTCGATCACCACGAACAGATGGTTCGCCGGAACTCACGATCACGTGGCTCCGACATCGCGCAGCCGGCGGGGAGGCCAGATGATCGTGTCCTGCCCGCGCGCGAAGTGAAGCGTCGGGCGCGAATCCGGCAGGGTGATGCCCGCCGCCACCGGAACGGTGTTCGCGCTGATCTCGGCCTCGGCGCATCCCCGGAGCCAGGGCGCACGGTGAATCTCTCCCACGATGACCCGCCCCCCCGTTGGTCACGGTGTAGAAGGCGTAGCGCTCCGTCAGAAAATACTCGACAGTTCCCCGCGTGGGCGTGAACGGATCATCCACCGGCGCGTAGCTCGCCGCGAAAGACGTGCTTCCAACCCGTCCATCGCTTCGATAGCGGATCCGATTGCCGTCATCTTCGATCGACATCCGCGCCGAAAAGTTGGGGAAACGGTAGCCGATCCGCGCCAGAAGCACCCCGAGACGGTTTCCAGCGTCGAGGCTGAAGAAGAAGAAGAAGAAGACTCCGGCCCGATCCCCGACGCGAACATAGGTACGGAGATTCATCTCCGGAAAGTCGGACGGCCCCGGGAGCGGCAGAAGAGGGTCTGTCCGACCCACGCGCTTGCATCGAACCGCTCGACCTGAAGAGGATGAGGAACGAGGGCCCGGAGCTGATTCGCCGGTACGGGCCAGTGCGCGAACAGTAGGTCGCGCCAACTCTGAAACATCCCCCAGGGTCTCGAAGGCTTCCGCCAGGGCCGGTGCCCGGTCACTGATTCGACGGCGCCCATCGCTTCCCTCCATCGCAAGAACGATCCGTCGCCAGGGTGGGCCGCCCGGTGTATCCGGACCGTCCTGAATGAAATCCGCCGACAGCGGGAGAGACGGCGTTTTCGCGCGGACGGGACCACCCGTCAGGCGGAAACACTTCTTGACTGCCCCCTCCCCCCCGCGTACTCTCCGCCTTTACCGCCCGGCTGAAAGACGGTTACGGTTCGTCCGTGAGCGCGGGGTGTCTTCGCGTTTTCGGGCGATTGACCGGTCCATGCGTTCGTGTGTGGCGATCGGCGACCGGAGCCCCGGGAGACGGATCCCGGGGTTCCGTCATTCCGTCGTCGGAATCCGGCGAATGGCCTCTTCCCGGCCGACCGGACGGCGCTTCTCCGCGGAGATGGGTACGATGGGAAGGCGGTCGGCCGGCCGCCGGTGTCGCACTTCCAGCGGCGCGTTTCGGTGGTTCCGAGCTGATGGTCGCCGGATACCACCACTCTTCGACTCCCGACAACCGCCGAATGGATCCATCATCTCTGCCCCCGATCGACAGCCACGCCGTCCTGTTGTTGCTCGGACAGCTCACGCTGTTGCTCTTCTTCGCCCGGGTCCTCTCCGAAATGATGCGCCGGATCGGACAACCGGCGGTCATCGGAGAGTTGCTCGCGGGCATTCTGCTGGGTCCGACGGTGCTCGGCTACTGGGCGCCCGGCCTGTTCCTCCTGATCTTCCCGCAGGACGCCCAGCAGTTCCACCTGCTCGAGGCGATCGCCACGCTCGGCATGGTGATGCTGCTCCTGCTCACCGGGTTCGAGACGGATCTCCGGGTCGTCCGGACCCTCGGCCGCTCCGCGTTCTTCTCCTCCGCCGGGGGTCTCATCGCGACGCTCTCCGCGGGCTTCGCCCTTGGGATGCTCCTCCCCGATCGTTTTCTCGTCGACCCCTCCGACCGGGGAATCTTCGCCGCGTTCATGGCCACGGCCATGGCGATCACGGCGATGCCCGTCGTCGCGAAGATCCTCATGGATCTCGACCTGATCAAGCGAAACGTGGGCGTCGTGATCCTCTCCGCTGGCGTCCTCGACGACACGATCGGGTGGCTCATCCTCTCGGTCATCGCGGGTATCGCGTCGGCGGGAGTCTTCTCGGGGACGCGGTTGGCGGTCACGCTCGTCGGCATCGGCATATTTCTGCTCGCCGGACGGTTCGTGATCTACCCCGTCTTCTCGCGAATGCTCGGTTACATCAACGCCCGCGTGAACCTGCCGGGCGCGGATGTGAGCCTGATCCTCGTCTTCACCTTCATGGGTGCCGCCGTCACCGAGATTCTCGGCGTACACGCGGTCTTCGGCGCGTTCGTCACCGGCCTGATGATTCGCCAGGTGCCCCGGGTGAAGGCTCAATCGCTGAAGGCGCTGGAGACGTTCGTGCTGGCGGCGCTGTCCCCGGTGTTCTTCGCCTTCGTCGGCCTCAAGGTGAATCTCTGGTCACTATCCGGCTGGCAGTTGCCCGCGCTCGTGATCGGGGTCGCCATGACGGCGAAGCTGCTGGGCTGTTTCACCGGCGCGCGCCTTGCCGGGCTCTCGTTCTGGGAAGGGCTCACGATCGGGTTCGGGATGAACGCGCGCGGCGCCATGGAGTTGATCGTGGCGCTCATCGGCCTCTCGCTCGGGCTGCTGACGGGAGAGATGTACTCCACCATCGTCCTGCTGGCCGTCGTCACCTCCTTCCTGGCGCCTCTCCTGATGCGGGCCGTTCTGCCCAGGCTGCCGATGACGGAAGAGGAACGCCGCCGGATCGAGGACGATAGTCGAAGCCGCGTGGTTCCCGCCGGACCGCTCAAGATCCTGGTGCCCACCGCTGGCGGCGCCAACGCTCTCGGCGCGTTCGCGATCGCGGCTCCGCTGGTGAAACATAGCGGCGGAATGGCCGTCGCCCTGTACGTGGAAAACCGCCGGGAATCCTGGTTGACGAGAATCGGAAAGCGAATGACCGGCAACGCTTCCCTCGCGGGCCAGGGTCTCGAGACGCACCTGGATGAAGTCGGCGCCCGTTTCGGAGAGGACCAACGGAAGAATCTCTCCGTGAGACGGGTTCACAGTACGGACCCGCGCGCGGCGATTCTGGCGGAACTCGGACGTGACTACGACCTGCTCATGATCGGCGCCGCCCCCCGCCAGCTCGTCGGCCGAAGCATGACGGTCGAGGTGCTCTCACGCACGGACCTGACGTCGGTGATCGTACGCGCGCCCGAATCCGGACTGCCCGATTCATTCCGGAATATCCTCGTCCCCATCGACGGCAGCGTGTTCTCACGCGTCGCGGCCGAGTTCGCTTTCGCGTACGCCAGCGCGGTCGGCGCGTCCGTGACGATGCTCCACGTCGTCGATGAGATGGAACTGGCGGCCGGCTCGCTCACGGTCTCCGACCTGAGAGTGGCTCAGGCGCTCGAGGTACACGAGGAATCACGCGTGGCGGAGGGGTTGCGTGCGGATTTCTCCGCTCTCGCGAACTCGTTCGGTGTGACCATGCATGTGCGCGTGCTCGGTTCGGGCGACCCCGCGAGCACGATCATCGCCGAGAGCTGGTCACGCCACACGGATCTCGTCGTCCTGGGCGCGGAGAACAAGATGCTCCACCGTCCGCTCTTCTTCGGCCAGGGCACCGCGGCGATCGTCGAGCAGGCCGGATGCGCGACGGCGGTCGTGATCCCGCGCTTCGGCTGACCGGGACTTCCCTCCGGCCCTTGCGTCCCGCCGTCCGGGTCAGATAATTCATATATGCATCATGCCCGGACCCTTCTGACCGCGAGAGCCGTGCCTTGCTGAGTGTACCACTGTCGATCCTCGACCTCGCGTCCATCGGTGAGGGAGAGTCGATCGCGGAGAGTTTCGCCGGGAGCGTCGAGCTGGCTCGACTCGCCGAGCGGATGGGCTATGAACGGGTCTGGTACGCGGAGCACCATGGGATCGAGTCGATCGCTTCGGCGGCGACGTCCGTACTCATCGCCCATGTTGCGGCGCACACGCGGACGATCCGACTCGGGGCGGGCGGCGTCATGCTGCCGAACCATTCACCGCTGGTGATCGCCGAGCAGTTCGGAACGCTCGCGGAACTGCACCCGGGGCGTATCGACCTGGGACTTGGCCGGGCTCCCGGCGGCGACGCGAGGACGGCGTACGCGCTGCGTCGCGACATCGCGGCCTCCGAGCGATTCCCCGGGGACGTGGTGGAGTTGCGGGGCCTGCTCAGTGACGAGAGCCCCGTCCCCGGAGTGCGCGCGATTCCCGGCCAGGGGACGCACGTTCCGCTGTATATCCTCGGATCGTCGCTCTTCGGGGCTCGCCTCGCCGCCGTCCTCGGGCTTCCCTACGGCTTCGCCTCGCACTTCGCGCCGCAGGCGCTTCACGACGCGATCCGCCTCTACCGGGAGCAGTTCGAACCTTCGGAAGCGCTTGCCCATCCATACGTGATCGCGGGAGTGAACGTCATCGCCTCGGATACGGAGCAGGACGCCCTGTCGCAGGTCGAGATCATGCGGCGGACGCGTGTCCGTTCCCTCCACACGCGTGGTGAGGCACGGCTCACGGACGAAGAGGTCGAGGCGATTCTACGCTCCCCCCAGGGCGCGTTCATCGATCAGATGACCACGTACATGGCCGCCGGCACCCCCGACCAGGTGATCCCCTACCTGGCGAACTTCCAACGGATCACCGGCGCCGATGAGTTGATCACCGTCCACAACGCGTCCTCCGTCGCGCGCAGGCTGAAGTCGGTCGAGTTGCTGGCGGAAGCCGCGGGGCTGGCGGGCCGGGAGGCGTGAAGGCGGGCGGAGGACGGACCGCGGTGATTTACGGACAGCCCGATACCCGGCGCTCGGGGCGTGACCGACGGATCGAGTCGAACGCCCGTTCCCGTCCCGGGCGCTCTCGCGAAGAAGCGGACGGCTAGTTCGCGCCGCGGGCCAGTGCTTCCGAGTAGCAACGGGCCGCCTCCGCCGCGTATGCGCGCGCGATCTCCAGCGACGGGGTCTCGATCGCCTGACCCGCGAGGTTGTCGCACTCCACCTTCTGTTCCACCGTGGGCTCGCTCCAGAAGGGGATCGCGCACCCGCCCGCGGTCAGGATCGCCAGCGCCAGTCCGGCACGCAGAAGCCACATGGAATCCGATCCTCCGGTAGGAAGAGGAGGGCACCGACGCGGGATCTCCGGCCGGGTTTGTCATCGGCGGAAAATGTGCAAGGTTGACGCCGTGATACCCGCGGACGGAGTTCCCCCGGCGGCGCCCCGTTCAGCGCCCGGGCCACGACTTCCGATCGCCCGGATCCGTCGGTAAAGGGACGGATCGGCGCCACTTCCATCCGCTGTTCGACGGGAGATCAGCGGAACCGGCGTCGTGCCAGGTCTCGATAACGCGCCCCTTTCCGCCGGGCGCGTCACGTGTTAGAGTCCAGCCTTCCACTCCATCGGTCGAAGCAATCCAGGACCCCGTCACCGGGTCCGATCATCCCCTCGATCCCGCGCCCCACGATGACCACCACGGCCACTTCGCCGGCAGCCACCGATGCCAACACGAGCCCGACGCTGGTCCGGGCCGTATCGAGAAGGCAACTCGTCGGACTCGCGATCAACGACGTAATCGGAAGCGGGGTATACCTGTTGCCCGCCGCGGCGGCGGCGCTCCTCGGCCCGATGAGTATCTGGGCCGTCGTCCTGGCCGGTGTGGCGGTCAGCCTGCTCGTCCTCTGCTTCGCGGAGGCCGCGAGCTACTTCGACGACACCGGCAGCGGCTATCTCTACACGAAGGAAGCCTTCGGTGACTTCGTGGGTTTCGAAGTCGGGTGGATGACCTGGCTGGCGCGCATCTCCTCGATCGCCGCGCTCTCGGCCGGGCTCGCGCAGGCGCTCAGCTTCCTCTGGCCCGCCGCCGCCGCGGGCGTTCCGCGCATGCTGGTCATCCTCGGAGCCTTCGGCTTCCTCGCCTGGATCAACGTGGTCGGGATGAAGCAGGGCGCCAACGCAGCGGTCGTGTTGACGATCGGAAAGGTGATCCCGCTTCTCTTCTTCGTGGTCGTCGGCTTCTTCTTCATCGACTGGGCGCTCGTCAATGCCGAGACCGTGCCACCCTTCTCCTCGATGGTGGAGGCCGCGCTGCTGCTCCTCTTCGCCTATGCCGGCTTCGAGAACACGGCGGCCGCGGCGGGTGAGTACGACAACCCGAAGCGGGACGTACCTTTCGCGCTGATCACGATGGTGACTTTTGTCACCATTCTTTACTTCCTGGTTCAGCTCGTCGCCGTCGGCACGCTACCGGGTCTCGCGGGGTCCGATTCGGCGCTCGCCGAGTCCGCCACACTCTTCGCCGGCGCGGCCGCCGGCGTGGTCATGACGCTCGGAGCGATCATCTCGATCGGCGGCAACATGGGCAGTACCACGCTGGCGGGGCCGCGCTATCTTTTCGCGCTCGCCCGCGACGGCTTCGGCCCGACGTTCCTCGCCCGGATCCACCCACGATACCGCACTCCCGCCGCCTCGATCATCACGCAGTCGGTGATCGGGGCCGTGCTCGCGCTCACCGGGACCTTCGTCCAGCTCGCCATGCTCTCGATCGTCGCGCGCATGGCCACATACATCGGGACGGTCCTCGCGATTCCCGTCCTGCGCAAGCGCTTCGGTGACCGGCCCGGTTCCTTCCGCCTGCCCGGCGGTCTGCTCATTCCGGGGCTCGCGCTCGTGGTCTCGCTCGTGTTTCTGTCGAGCGCGAACTCCCGGAACCTGATCGCGGGGCTCGTCGCTCTGGTCATCGGCTTCGCGATCTACAGGTTCAGGCGAAATCCGGCGGCGTAGCGATACGGCGGAGGCGGGGCCAGCGGGGTTGAGGACGGGCCCGGGAGTTCATCGAAGATCGGCGAGACCAGGGTCTCGCCGATCTTTCTTCGTCCCCCACCCGCCGGTTATTCGCTGACTACCGGCGCTCGCGGCCGGCGGCGTTCGAGCGCCGACGTTTTCCAGATCCGGTATGGACGCCCGGTCGATTTCTCGACCACCGGGCGCGCGACATTGTAGACCGGGATTCCAGCGGGCGTCGCGCCATCGGGCGCGCCAATGTGGGCATGACCGTGGAATACCACGGTCGCGCCGTGTGTCTCGATCGGCGGCAGCAGCCTCGACGAGCCGAGGAAGGGAAAAATCTCAGCGGCCTCTCCCACGAGGGTCTCCGGAATCGGCGAATAGTGCAGGACCACCACCCGGGTCTCCGTTCGAAGGGTGCGCAACGCCGTCTCCAGTTTCAGCGCTTCATCGAGCGCGGCCCGCACGAAGTCCTTGTAGATCCGTTCGCCGAACGGGCCCAGGGTGCGTCGGCCGAACCCGCCGCCGAAGCCTTTCACCCCCGCGAACCCGACCCCTTCGATCTCCACGTTGGTGCCATCCAGCACGTGGATCCCCGCGTCGGAGAGCATCTCGTGGATCTCTCCCTGGCGGTCCATCTCGAAATCATGGTTGCCGAGGACGGCGACCACCGGGACCGGAAGGGGGCGCATCTCCTCCAACAGCACCGTGATCTGGTCAGGATCTCCATGCGTCGTCAGGTCGCCGCACAGCACCAGCACGTCCGCGTCACGCTCGACATGGTCGAGAAGTTGCCGCACGTCGCTTCGGTCCTTCCCATCGAAGTGGAGGTCCCCGATGGCGGCGATCCGCAGTTCCCGCATCCTTCCCTGTCTTCCCCCCAAAGCGGGTCAGGCTTCCCCCCGGCGGGTCCGCGCTCTCAACGCTCCGCCGGGTTCCGATCGGAAAACCGCATTCCGTGCCGCGATCCCGACCGGCTCGCACGATCACGACACGCGCGGATAAAAAAGCGCGCCGGGCGACATACGCCCCGGCACGCTCCGATCACCGCCAGTCCCGGGCCACCCACGGATCGCCCCGGCCTCATCGCCATCCTCACCGGCCCGCCGCAATCGCCGACGGCTCGTCAGTGTCCCGCCGGCATCCGCTCCGTGGATCGAGGCGATCTCGCCTGATCACATCGCACGGCCATTGATCACCACGGATCCGCGCGGCCGCCGAAGCAACCCGACGGGAACCTTCCATTCGTCGACGACGATCACCGGAATCGCGTTGCGACGCCGCACTTCGGGCGGTGGCCGACCCTCACCCGGCGTTGCCAGCGTCGTTGGCGCTTCGCCGAAGATCTCACTCACCAGCTCACCCTCGAACGCGAAGTCAAAATCGGTGCTCAGATGACGGACGAGCGGACACTCTTCCGGATCGTGGCCCCGCGATTCGCACCCCTTTTCGAGATTCCTCCGGAGGACCACCCCCAGAAGCTTTCCCGTTGACGGGGCGACGACGACCAGGTACGACACCCCGGCCGCCCACATCAGCTCCCGCGCGGCGGCGACACTGTGATGCAACGCCAGCCTCGCGGGCAGGGGCTCCATCAGGTCACCCGCCATCACCCCGGGCTCGTCGGCACCGTTTCCTTCGCCGCTCGCCGCCCTGGCTCCATCCATTCCATCGGAACCGTCAGTCTGATCCAGCATGACCGCATCCATCTCCCGCGCTGTTCCCACCCTCGGAGCACGCACCGCGGCGATCCCCGCGCCGTCGCGCGCCCGGACCCTCAAAGCTAGGGCGCTTTCGCCGCGCCTGCAACGGACGTGTAACGTCGCCCCCAAACCGCCAAAATCTCCTCTTCCGCGACCGTGGGCATCCCGCGAACAGACTGGGATTCACGACCTTCCACGACGCCGATCCAGGGTGCGGATCCTGCGTTCCAAACCCTGCAACGTCATTCGGAACAACTGGTTATAAGGAGTCAGACGATGCCCGGACAGGACGCCGACCGCTCCCGGTCAACCGGCGGGGAACCAACCGACGGAAACGAACTCGAGGAATTTCGAGCGATCAGGCCGGCGAGACCCGAAATGGAGGGGGAGAAGTGGAAGAAACGCATCGAGTCGGAACTCGACGAACTCGAGGGCGAGGTGCGGGCCGCCTCCGAGGAGCTGGAGCGTGAGGACGGGCTGGACGAGAAATGGGATCGCCTGGCGTTCGGCGGTCGTCGCCGCCGACACTGACGATCAACGCTCAGGTGGACGCACGACGAAGATCCGCGCCCGTGTCATCCTCAATGGCCGAGACGTCCGGCGTGAAACGCGCCCGGGTTCGCGGCGTATTCCACCTTCCACTCGCGGAACGCCGGGAGGTTCATCTCCCGCGCGAGGAGGAGCGTCGTCTTCCGCACCAGCTCCAGATACCCCGGAATCCGGCCGACCACCTCCGGAGGCTCTCCCGCCGACGATGGCGTCGATCCGCTCTCGGCCGCCGCCGCCGACCGCGAACGTTCCCACACCTCGTCATGACTCAACTCGAGAAAACGTCTCGCGACCTGAGTCGAGCACCATTCGAGGTACAGCAGGTGCAACTCTTCGTCCGGAGGGTCGAGACTGGTCATCCGCCTGCCTGAAGTCCGGGAACGAGGTGGATCCGCGGAACGGCGATACGCTACCACGCGACGACCGTGCCCGTCAACAACGCACGCATCGACGATGCCATCCCGCGTCGTCGCCAGCGACCAACCAGGACAGAAAATCCGAAGGGCCGCCACGCTCCATACGCGGCGGCCCTTCGCTTCGACCCGAAGCCGATCCTCACCCTCGCCAGGCGGCCCGCAATGTCTCGAATACGGTCCGATGCGTGATTCCATAGACCAGCACCCGCCTCAGAAACTCCGGATCGTTGCTCTGGACCTCGCGAATCTGACGCGCGACATCCTCCGGAATCTCATCCACCGTCAGGTGGACGGGCTCAACTCCTCGCTCCGCGGTATGACCGGACATAGAATCGCGAAAAGGACCAGAAAGCTGAAAAAAGGACACGCCCCGCCCGCCGCTGGCGGCAGCTTCGAAAACCGATCCGATGTGTTGTCGGTCGCCTAGTATACCTCCGTCTCCGGGCTACGTCAACACCGACGTAACTCGTTATTTCCCATACAGTTACGTGTAAGTATCAGCGGTGTAACGGGTTACGGTTCCGGACCTCGCGAGCCGTCGAGATGGAGCGCGTAAGGGCATGCTCGACCACCCCCGTACACGATAGTTGCTAGTTGCAATAATACGAGGCCGGGTGGCCGCGCGAGAACCGCCGTTTCAGTCCATCTGACGGCGGATGAAGGTCGGGATCTCGAGGTCCGGGGGGGTGCCGTCCGCGGTCTCGGGGGGACGGATTCTCGTGGAAAGAGTTTCGGGCCGCACAACCCTCGTCCCTTGCGGATTGATCGGGATGACGGGGCGGACCGGTGTCACGTTCGACGGCGGAGAACCGGGCGCGGAGGAATGGGGCCGGTGCGCGAACCCGCCGCCGACCGCGACGGCCGACCGTCCGCGATGCTGATGGGTCCGGTCGAATCCCGTCGCGATCACGGTAACGCGTACCTCATCGCCCAGGTGAGGATCGTGGACGGCGCCGAAGATGATTTCCGCGTCGTCGCCGGCCGCGTCCTGGATGACCTGGCTGATCGAGGTCACCTCGTCCAGGGAGAGGCCCATGCCGCCGGTGATGTTGATCAGTACGCCGGTGGCGCCGTGAATCGTCACGGAGTCGAGGAGGGGCGAACTGATCGCCTCCTGGGCGGCGATCATGGCGCGGTTGTCGCCTTCCCCATAGCCGGAGCCCATCAACGCCGCCCCGCGGCTGCTCATGATCGTCTTGACGTCAGCGAAATCGACGTTGACGACGCCGGTGACGCGGATCAGGTCGCTGATGCCGCGGGTGGCGTTGAGGAGGACTTCGTCGGCCTTCTTGAGGGCGTCGCGGAAGCTGGTACCGCGGCCGACGACGGAGAGAAGCCGCTCGTTCGGCACGACGATCATGGTGTCGACCGCGTCGTGCAGTTCGGCGAGGCCCTCCTCGGCCTGACGCAGGCGCTTCTTCCCTTCGAACTGGAAGGGTTTGGTGACCACGGCGATGGTGAGCGCGCCGCTCTCCCGCGCCATCCGACCGATGAGGGGGGCGGCGCCGGTGCCGGTTCCACCGCCCATCCCCGCCGTCACGAAGACGAGGTCCGCGCCTTTCAGCGCTTCCCCGACCTCGTCGCGCGATTCCTCGAGCGCGGCGCGGCCGATCTCGGGACGGGCGCCCGCCCCGAGACCGCGGGTCAGCCGTCGTCCAATCTGGATCTTGATCGCGCTCCGGTTTCCCTTCAGCGCCTGGGCGTCGGTATTGACCGAGATGAACTCGACGCCTTCGAGATCCTCCTCGATCATGCGGTTGACGGCGTTACCCCCGCCGCCGCCCACGCCCACCACTTTCATCAGGGCGTGGGGCGTCAGCGAATCGTCGAACTCGAACGGCACGTTCATCAAACCCGTATGGGTGGATACAGTATGGGCGGACCGCCGAGCCGGCGGGTGTCCCGGCCACTCGCGAGGATCGGCGCGCGGTTGAATACGGCGAGGCGGAAGCGCATCGTGGCGGGACGACTTCCGACTAGCGAACCAGCGCGAGGTGTCCGCCACCCGCCGCGGCCCGTTCCGCTTCCGTGCGGCGGACGAGTTCGCCGGCCAGCGCGAGGTACGCCTGAGCGCCCAGGGATCCGACGTCGTACATGATCACCGGCAGACCGAACCCCGGCGCCTCCGCGAGTCGAACGTTGCGAGGGACCGTCGTCTGGAAGACCCTGTCGCCGAAATGCTCCCGCACCTGCGATGAGATCTGTCTCGCGAGCTTGAGCCGTCCATCGAACATGGTGAGGAGCACACCCTCGATGGTGAGCCGCGGATTCAGGTGTTCCCTTACGACCTGGAGGGTTTCCGTGAACTGCGAGAGGCCATCGAGCGCGAAATACTCCGCCTGCAGCGGCACGATCACCGAATCAGCCGCCACGAGTGTGTTCAGCGTAAGTACGCCGAGCGCGGGCGGGCAATCGATGAGGATGTAGTCATACATCTCCCGGATCCCGTCGAGCGCCTCCCGAAGCCGGTGCCGCCAACGCGGCTGCCCGGTCAGCTCGACCTCCGTGCCCACGAGACTCGTGGTGCTGGGTACGACGTCCAGAAGAGGGAGATGTACGCCGCGGATCAACGCGGACCCGATCGGTACGTGGTTCAGCAGCACGCCATAGATCGTCGACCGCGTCGTCCGGGTGTTCACCCCGAGCCCGCTCGAAGTGTTCCCCTGGGGGTCCATGTCGATGATCAGAACGCGCTTCTCCGCCGCCGCGAGACTCGCCCCGAGGTTGATCGCGGTGGTCGTCTTGCCGACTCCGCCTTTCTGATTCGCGATCGCGATGACGTGGGACATGACCGTCGAGGGCAGGCATCCGGAATATCGTGATGAGCGCCGGCTAATGTTGAACGACCCGGCCATCTCGCACAAGGGGCCGGGGCCGATATTCGCCATTCGGCATGATCCCCGGCCGGAGATACGCGGGGGAGCGCGAGTCTTGCACCGTCGTGCCGCGTTGACGACACCCGCCACCCGAAGATCGGAGGTCCGCCATGTCGCCCAGATGGAGCCGCAAGGACGAGCGAATGTACGACGCCATTCGCGAGAGCGAGCTGGATCGCGGCACTTCCGAACGCAGGGCGGAGGAGATCGCCGGACGGACGGTCAACAAGCGGCGACGGGAAGAGGGACGCACCCCGCGCCGCAAGACCGCCGGCACCGGTAACCCCCGCACGAGCCTGGACGAACGCACGAAGGACGAACTCTACAACCGGGCGCGGGAACTCCACATCCGCGGCCGAAGCTCGATGACCCGCGCCGAATTGATCGCGGCGATCCGCGAACGCTGAGCGATCGGAACGCACGCATGGCGACCCGAACCCGAAAGAAGACCCTCGGGACGTACCGGGAGAAGCGTGACTTCTCACGCACTCCCGAGCCCGCGGGCCACCGAGCCGCCTCCCGGACGGAACACCCTCGCTTCGTCGTCCAGAAACACGCCGCCAGCCAGCTGCACTTCGACCTGCGGCTGGAGATGGATGGGGTGATGCGCAGCTGGGCCGTCCCCAGGGGACCTTCGCTCGACCCCGCCGATCGGCGGCTCGCGATGGAGGTCGAGGATCATCCGATGGAGTACAACGACTTCGAGGGCACGATTCCCGAAGGCGAGTACGGGGGCGGTACGGTGATGATCTGGGACCGGGGAACGTTCGAGCCGGATGAGGTGAAGCCTCGCGAAAAACCCGGGACGGCGGTCCTGCGCGGATACCATGAGGGAAAACTCTCGATCACCTTCCACGGCGAGCGGATGCGCGGCTCGTTCGCGCTCGTCCGCACCGACGAAGTGGCCGGAGGGCCGCGCTCGAAGTGGCTGCTCATCAAACACCGCGACGAGTTCGCGAAACCCGGTTCGAAGATCGCGACCTCGGCCAGGCGATCGGTGGCGTCCGAACGCACGATGAAAGAGATCGCCGCGGGCAGGGGCGGCGCGCGAAGCTGGCGCTCGAACCGGGCCCGATCGGAGGCCAGCGGGAAACGCGTGTCAAGACTCGTTCCCATGCTGACGAGCGCGGGGAAGCCGGCGCCCGACGGCCCCGGATGGGTGTTCGAGCCGAAGTACGACGGCGTGCGGGTCCTCGCCTACGCGGCGGGGGATGACGTCGCGATCACCACCCGCAACGGCCACGACAAAGCCCGGCAGTTCCCCGAAATCGCCGACGCGCTACGCGAACTCGCCGCCCGCGCGGACCAACCATTCGTGATCGACGGAGAACTCGTCGCGCTGGAAAAGGGCCGGATCGCGCGTTTCGAAGCGCTCCAGGGGCGAGTCAACCGCGAGGATGCGGCGGTCGTCGCGCGGGAAGCGAAGGAAACGCCGGCCGCACTCGTCGCCTTTGACTGCCTTCTTCTCGGCGGGCGAACGTTCCTGGACCAGAGCTGGACGGACCGGCGCGAACATCTCGAGGAACTGCTCGACGGCGGGACGAACGACACGATCCGGATCTCGGAAACCAGCGACGACCGAGTGGCGCTTCGACGGCGCGGGGAACGGGAAGGATGGGAAGGGATCATCGCCAAACGCCGTAGCGCGCGGTACCGACCCGGCGAACGCACGGCCGACTGGCGGAAGCTGAAGATCGAGAACCAGCAGGAGTTCGTCGTCGGAGGCTGGACGGAACCGCGCGGCGCCCGCAAGCACTTCGGCTCACTCCTCCTGGGCTACTTCGACAATGGTGAGTTCACCTACGCTGGACACACCGGGACCGGCTTCTCTCACACGGACCTCGCCGACATCGGCCGGAAACTCGCCGGAATCGAGCGGAAAACGTCACCGTTCCCGGTGCCGCCGAAAACGAACGAGAAGGCACACTGGGTTCGCCCTCAACTCGTCGTCGAGGTGAAGTTCAACGAGTGGACAAGGGAAGGGAAGCTGAGACAATCGTCGTTCGTCGGGATCCGCGAAGACAAAGACGCGAAGGACGTCATACGGGAACCCGCCGCGAATGGCGCGGGTGGCGCGGGAACGGGCGAGGGCGCTCGAGCGGCGTCCGGTTCCGCGAATCCGAAGCGACGACGCGCGGGCGGAAAGAGCCGCGAGGGGAAACGGTCCATGCCGAAGTCGAAGGCCGAAGGTCGGGAGAAGACGGAGTCCGCGTCCCGCGAGGGCGAGGAGAACCCGACGGTGGCCGCGCTGCTCGAACTCGCCGAAGGCCCGGCGGAAGGTGAGGTTCCGGTCGGAGGCGGCACGATGCTCTCCGTATCCAGTCTCGACAAGGTGTTCTACCCGAAGACCGGTCACACCAAGGGCGATCTGCTGGTCTACTACGCGCGGATGGCCGACCATATCCTTCCCTGGATGGAGGACCGCCCGCTCGTGCTCCGCCGTTTCCCCGACGGCGTGGACGGCGAGTCGTTCTATCAGCAGTCGCCTCCCGACAATCCTCCGAAGGGAGTGCGAGTAGAGACGATTCATCCCGCCGGCGAAACCCAGCGACGCCTCGTCGGCGGAAACCTGTCGACGCTCCTCTACACGATTCAGCTCGGCGCCATTTCCTGGGACCCGTGGCATTCCCGCGTCGGCGCGATGAAGAGCGCGGACTATTCGATCCTCGACCTCGACCCCGGACCCGGGGCGTCCTTTCAGCGTGTGGTGCGGGTGGCCCGGTGGGTCCGGGAAGAACTCGACGATCTGGGCCTCCACGGCGTCGCCAAGACGTCCGGATCCACCGGCATCCACATCTACCTGCCCCTCCCCCCGCGCACCCCTCTCGACGCCGCGACGCTCGTCGCCCGGATCGTCGCGACCCGCGTCGCGGAGAGGCACCCGGAGGAAGCGACGATCGCGCGGATGACCCGGAAGCGGCCGCGTGGCACGGTCTACGTCGATTTCCTGCAGAACCTTCTCTCGAAATCCGTCGCTGGCGTATACGCGGCGCGAGCACGCCCGACACCCACCGTGTCCACGCCGCTCCACTGGGAGGAACTCACGGCGAAGCTGGACCCGCATGACTTCACCATCGACACCGTGCCCGACCGCGTGCGCGAAGTGGGCGACCTCTGGGCCGACGGGATGGCGCGGCGGAACAGCCTGGCGGACCTGCCGCGGGGTGACGGGTAGGCGAGAGGACTCGCGGCGGAGAACCAGATCATGCATCCCATTTCCCATCCGAAGTGACGCGGCTTCATCCAGAAATCGCCGAACCAAAGATCGAGTCGATCAGGGAACGGGAGGCCAGATCCATGTCGGCGTCGGGAAGCCCGAGCCCGGATATTGTGTCGAGTGTTTTGCATACAAATTACCGCGCGGCAAGGAGGGGATGACCCCGATTTGTTATGAGCGGTACGGGGGGAGCGTGCCCTCGTGCGTCAAACCCGGCTACGCTCGGGATCTACAGCAGCGTGATCTGGGAAGGCGGCGCCGAGGGAGGATCCAGGTTGACGCCCGCGCCACGCGCCACCCGCAAGATGAGAGAATCGATCGCGGTCGGGGTGAGAACGCCGACCGCCACATCGCCGGCGCGCTCCGCGATCACTCGCCGCCGCACCCCGGCGAAATCGAGTGATGGCCGCGCGTCGTAGAGACCTCGCTCCTCGAAAAACGCGCGCAGTTCCTCGGCGTTTCTCTGACGGAACCCCTTGATCACGTGGTCCTCGAGCGCCTCTATGAGCCTGATACCGTCTCCCTCGAGTCGTTCGCGGAGGGCGTCGACTTCGTCGAGAAAGCGATCGGTCACGGCGCCAGAGTCGACGAGCGCGGCGCGATCGACCATTCCACCTCGCCCCACCCTCAGGGCCGCGATCACGGAGCGCATGGCCCCGGCCGCCGCGAAGAGACGCTCGCGCAGAGCCGGCTCGAAGAGGGCCACGCCGGACGTCTCGATCAGGGCGCTCAACTCCCCCCAGCTCGTGACGTGGAGGTCTTCGACCAGGTGTCGCAGCAGCTCGACATCCTCGGTGAAGTACCAAGGGTGCGCGGCGGCGATGGGGTCATCCAGCGAGAGCCGCGGAACGGGGAGGTACCGGGGGATCTCTTCGTGCTGCGCGTCCCGTGGAATCGCGGGCGGCGGGGGGGGCGGGGAGAGCGAGGGCACGGCCGGATCCAGCCGACCGTCGAGAGCGCGGACTTCGGCGAGATCGATCCGTGTCCATTCGACGTCAGCGGCCTCGAGGGCCCGGGACCACTTGGCGACTTCGTCCGGCTGGGCCGTGAAATAGAAGACCTGTCGGCCGGCTTCCGCGAGTCGGATGACCGCGTCCATGATCGCGGCCGCGCGCTCGTCGTCGCTGTTGGCGAGTGTCTCGTCCATCAGGAGGGGAAGGGCGACGCCCGTCTCGAGCGACTCCACGAACGCGAGGCGCACGGCCAGCAGAAGCTGTACACGCGTTCCGTTCGACAACTGGTCCAGCGAATGCCCGCGTTCCGAGCGTCGGTCGATCGCGCGGAACGCCCCCTCATGTACGTCGTCGACGCGAAGCTCGTACGCGTGTCGGGTGATGACGCCGAGCAGTTCGTTCGCCCGCTGCAGCACTGTCGGCTGGTGTGCCCGCCTGGTTTCGCGGTCGACGAACTCGACGAGCGTGTCCGCGACAGCCGACCGCAGACTTCGGGCGCGCAGTTCGCGGAGGCCGCTGAGCGCCTCGTGCTCCGCCGCCAGCGCGGCTTCCAGCGTGTGAGCGCTGCTCGCGGTATCGATCCGCGTCGTCAGTGAGCCGACCGACTGGGCGAGCCGTTGCAGCTCCGCCAGCTCTTCCTCGACCCGCCGGATCTCGGCTTTCAGCTCTTCCGCCGGCAGCGTCGGCAGTTTCCGATCGAAATCCGGAATCTCGGTCATCTGGTCCTGAACGAGACGGAGCTGGCTCTCCGCCACCGTCACCGCTTTCGCGTCCTCCCGAAAAGTCGGGACAGCCGCGCACCACTCCGCGAGCAGGTGCTCGTCATCCTCGCCGAACCCCGCCCGCTCGCGAATCCGTTCCAGGGCGGCCTCGTGCTCCGCGGCCGCCTCCTCCGACTGCCGCTTCGCCGATTTCGCGTTCGTCAGCGCCCTGGTCAACTCGCGATGCGACCCGAGGTCCTCGCGGAGCTTCTCGACGGTGCCCTTGAAGGAACGGCTCTCCCTGACCATCGATCGGCCGATCTGCCCGAGGCGACGGTTGGCGCCCTCCAGGACCTCCTGCCGTTGCGCGAAGACGGCCACCTCTTCGGCCTCGGCGGCCTTCTGATCATCGCGGGCCTTTCGCCAGGCGATCAGGTCCTCGACGAACGAATGGACGACGATCGTATCGTCGGGTAGCCGCAGCCCGAAGTTCTCGGCGATCTCCATCACCCCGGGATCGGGCTCGGGGGATGAGCGCAGGTGCGCGTCCAGCCGCGTCTCGAGGTGCCGGCGGCGGCTCCACGCCTGCTCGAGTTCCTGGCCATTCGCGATGTAGGCTTCCAGCTCGACGACACACGCCTGAACCACCGGGGCTTCCCAGCTCTCCGGGGCGAGAAGCAATCCCAGGCGCAGGTACGCCTGCTCCCGTTCGGTCCGGAGATCGGAGCGCTTGCGCTCGAAATGGAGCACACCCCCGGCGACAGCCACCACGACGACGACCAGCACGCCGAACCAGGTCGGTCCCCAGATCATGGTGACCAGGCCACCGAACAGCCCGGCACCAACCCCGAGAAGGGCCGCCAGCCAGAGACGCTCCGACGGGGTGTTCCGGTCCCGCGCGGCGAGCCACTCCTTCAGAAGCTGCACACCCTGACGACTCTGCTCGAGGTCGCGCGGCGGTTCCGCATCCGGCACGCCCTCGAGCTCCACCTCCAGCGCCATGCGCTTCTGCCTTGCCGACTCCGCTTGACGCCCCGCCTGGAGGAGGTCGCCGAGCCGTCCCGGGTCGATCTCGGCCGCGCGTACACGGTCGACCTGCCCCAGCCGCCGCTCCACCTCGACGACTCGCGCGGTCGCCGATTCCCGATTCCGCCGGAGCTGCTCCAGTGTCTGATCCACTTCCAGGAGCTGCTCCAGATCCTCGACGAGACGATGGAACAGGTCGCCTTCGACGATCGCCGACGGAAGCCTGAGCTGCTGGAGCCTTCTCAGCGCCTCCATCCGTTCCGCCTCGGCGCCATCGGCCTTCGAATGCGCGTCGGCGATTCGTTTGCGGAGAAGCGCGACCTCCGATACTTCGTTTCCCTGGAGCCTGGCCAGGATCGGGGGATGGATCGCATGCTTCGCGAGCGCGTCGGCCAGTGCCGCGCGCCGGCCGATGAGATCCAGTGAGAGCCGACACGCCCGTGCCCGGGCGAGAAGAACAGGCTGCTCCTTCAGGCGCGCTTCCTTCTCGGCGAGGGTGGCTCTCTCCTCCTCGAGGGCCGCCGCCGCCGCCGTCGCCTCCGCCTTCTCCTTCCTCGCCCGCCGCAGGTCGTCGTGCGGTCTTCCCCGACGAGATGTCGCGCGCCGGGAAGAGAACGCGGCCTCCGCCGCCATCCGCAGATCATATCCTCCGGCCGACTCGATCACGATCCGCCGCGCGAACTCCTCATCCTCGGCATGAAGCAGATCGGCCAGCCAGAGTCGGTATCGATCACGCCCTTCCGCCGGGGCCGTCACCAGCGGATCGGCGCGCAGTCCGTCTCGCTCGTAGTCGACCCGGTCCGCGTTGACCCGTACGCTCCACGTTTCCCCCGCCACATCCATCAACGCTTCGACGATCACCCCGTGCGGACGCGCCTCCCGGGTCCAGAGCAACGTCTCGATCGCCCGCGCGGTCGTCGTCTTGCCCGACGCGTTCGGCCCGTATACGACGTTGACCCCGGGCGCGAGGTCTCGAAGCTCGTAACCGGATGTTATCCCCAGATAACGATCGATCCGCAACCGCCGGAACGCGAGCCTCGTCATCGCGTCACCTTCTGGTCCAGCAGTTCCTCCAACAACACTGAGGCCGCGTGGGTCAGCTCCTCGTCGACCGAGGCCGCGAACGCGTTGAACTCCGATTCGTCTCCGCTGATCGCCAGAAAAAGACTCGATCCATGGATCTCATTCATCCTCGCCCGCAGCTCATCGCGCAGCGACGACGGTGGGGTACCGGAGGAAAGGAGAAGGCGGGCCAGGACGGCCGGCGCCCCCACTCCCTTCGCGAGCGACTCGAGATCGCGCTCCGGCCGCATCGCGAAGCGGACGGCTTCCACGGTCCCGGCAAGCGTGCCCACCGTGACCTCGAGCGTCGGGAGATGCTCCGTCAGACGCTCCTCGATGGCCCGCTGGAAACGAGTCGTGCCCGTGATCCGTGTACGGAAGCGGACAGACTCCAGCACACTCGACGCGCCCACGATCGTGTCGAGACGTTCCCGCAACGCCGCATACACCCGCCCCTCGGCCTCCTCCGCCCGGCCCATGCCCGCCACGCTCACCTCGATCCCTTCGTAGCGAACCGTCGAGAGGGCTATGTGTCGCGCACTGAACCCGGTCACCCCGCTCTCGAGGATCCAGACACCGTGCGCGCCAGTCTCCCCGGGATCCATCGCCTGAGGAGAGCCGGCGTAGAGAAAGCTCGCTCCACCCGGCTCATCCAGCTTCCTCGTCCCGTGCACGTGGCCGAGAAGAAACCGCGCGGCGGGGAACCGGCGCATCTCCGAAACGAACACCGGCGCGTACGGGCTTCCCGGGTTCTCCACATCACCGTGCAGGAGCGTCAGGATCGGTGCCCGGTCGTCAACCGCCGGCGCATAGCCCGCGAGGGGGCCCTCATACATGCGTCCTCGCGGAAACGACCATCCGTCCAGATGAACCCGTTCTCCCGCCCGTTCGAACGTGTAGCGTTCCCAGACCCCCCGGCGCCCAAGCAGGCGGATCCCGTCCTCGCCGACCTGGTCGGCGATCGCGGGCAGCACGTCGTGATCATGATTGCCGCTGACAACGACCGTCTCGATGGAGGACGCACGCAGCCGCTGGAGCCCACGTTCCAGCGGGCCGATCGCTTCCAGGAACCGGTTCGCCTCGTCGACCAGATCACCGCTCGCGACGACGAGGTCCACCTTCTCGGCGATGGCGCAATCGACGATTCGTCCCCAGGCGGCGGCACAGGAATGACGCGAGCCGTCGTCCGTCGATACCGGCAACCGACTCGACCGTCGCCCGATGTGGATATCCGCCGTAAAGAGGATTTTCAACCGATGACCCGATGGAAGAACCGCGAAGGGGAAAGCCGTACCGAACCATCTCGAAACGTAGCCCGCACCCGACCTCCACCGCAACCGGCGTACGGCCCGGTCGCGTCCCGTCGAAAGCACCTACAACTGACTCTCTGGCAACGTATTACGGAATGGGCGCGAGGACGCTCGGGAGAGGTGTGGAGGGCGTTCTCGCCTCCCACCCCTTCCCTCTGAAGCGGGTGAAGCGGGGTCTTATCGCGCGGAGGACATCGCGAGCGGCACGTAAGCGGCGGCGGCCTCCTCGAGCGCTTCGCCGAGGATCCGCGTGACCTGGTCGGGCTCGAGCAGGAATGCGTCATGCCCGCGAATCGAATGGATCTGTCTGTAGGTGGCGCCACACGCGGACACCCACTGGAGCACGTCCTCCTCACGGTAGAGCATGTCACCCGGGATGCCGACGCCCACGATCCGCGGCCCGACTTCGGCGAGCGCCTTCGCCACTCCGCCGCGGTCGCGACCGACATCGTGTGAGTCGAGGACATCGAGGAGCGTCAGATAGCTGCGTACGTCGAAGCGGTCACGCAGCTTCTCGCCGTGTCGATTGAGGTATCTCTCGATGTCGTACGGTCCGTCGTCCGCGCGTTTCCGACCGAAGCGAACGCCGAATTCGGCGGCGGTACGGTAGGTCATCATGGCGACCATGCGGGCGATCTCGAGCCCGCCATCCGTCGCGGCGTTGATCGCCGTCCGCTGAATGTGGTTCCAGCCGATCGCGGCCGCGGTGTGTTCGGCGGGCGCCGCGAAGACGACCGCGCGGTCGGTCATCTCCGGATACATCACGATCCATTCGAGCGCGACCATGCCGCCCAGCGATCCGCCCGTCGTCAGCCGGACCCGGCGTACGCCGAGCGATTGGACCACGGCGTGGTTCAGACGTGCCAGATCGCGTGCGGTGAGCGAGGGGAACGGATCCCGGCCCGGATCGAGTGGGCCGGTGCTTCCGTAGCATGAACCGACGAAGTTGACACAGAGGATCGCGTACTGGCTCGTATCGACGGCGCGGCCGGGCCCGAGGACATTATTCCACCAGTCACCCACCGCGTCCGCCGACCCGGTAAGCGCGTGAAAGACGAGAACGAGGTTGTCACGCTCCTCATTGAGGGTGCCGTCCAGGTAATATGCCTGTTCGACGTCGTGGAGAACCTCGCCGGATTCGAGCTCGAACCGATCGAGTCGATGAACCTGCTTCGTGCGGGGATTCAAGGCTGACACCTCCTCGGACGACGGCCGTCGGCCGTGGCATCCGTTCCGGGTCGTCCGCCGGAAGGTCGGGACCCACGATCCCGGGCCGGCGTGACGCCTCTGGCATGGCGGCAAACGATTGGTATTTCGATTTTCAGCTGCATAACCACTTCGCGAAACGCAAAAGGTCCCCGGCGACGTTGTGGCTCGCCCGGGACCCCGAAGCGGTTTAGCAGTTTTTTACGCGGATGCAATCGCCACAAATCGCCGCGGTGCCGGAGCACGATTCTATGCTAACGCCAACCGCCACGCGCGTCAACGGGAATGGGTAAAACGCGTGTCAAGCGCCGGGGTTCCATCCTCGCGAAGATTCGAGGCTCACCCGCCGAACGCGCCCGGCGGCGCGATCCGCTCGAGCAACGCCCATACGAGCGTCGCGAGCACCAGCAACGCCACCACCGGCCGGGCTATCCTCGGTCGAACCTCTTCTTCCGCCGAAGAACGACGCCGGAATCTTTCCACCTCACGCGGATCGCGCTTCACGTCATCATCCATCGCCGCACCCTTCCGTTCGCGGAACTCCGACGCCCGCCGGAGTGCGGCCGCCCGGTGATATTGACGACTTCCGTTTGACGGAAGTCACCCGGATTCCCACTTTGCCGTCGGCGTGGAACACCGATCCTCGAACCTCCCTTCCCGTGAGCGAAGCGCTCAACAAGCTCGTGCGGCTCCTCGACCTCGAGCCACTCGAAGTCAATATCTATCGCGGCACCAGTCGAGACATCGGATCGGGTCGCGTGTTCGGCGGCCAGGTGCTCGCGCAGGCGCTCGTCGCGGCGCGCCGCACGGTCGACGAACCACGGGAAGTGCACTCGCTGCACGGGTACTTCATTCTTCCCGGCGACGTCAATGCGCCGATCGTCTACTTCGTCGACCGCCTGCGTGACGGCGGAAGCTTCACCACCCGCCGCGTCACCGCGATCCAGCACGGCAAGGCGATCTTCAATCTCTCCGCCTCGTTCCACATCCGCGAGGACGGGATCGAACACCAGGCCGAAGCGCCCCATGTTCCGCCGCCGGAGTCCCTGGTGCCCGAGCAGGAGTTGATCCAGAAACGGGCGGACGTCATTCCCGCGCCGATCCGGGATGTGCTCACGGCCGAGGCCCCGATCGACTTTCGGCCCATCGATCCCGTGGACCCCTTCGCGCCGACCCCCCGCGCACCGATCCGACGCGTCTGGCTCCGCGCCCGCGGCACGATCGACGGACCCATCGCGGTCCACCAGGCGGTCCTCGCCTACGCGTCAGACTACGGCCTGCTGGGCACGTCGCTCATGCCCCACGCGATGTCGCTTTATACTCCGAAGCTGCAGATCGCGTCGCTCGACCACTCGCTCTGGTTCCACCGGGAGTTCCGCGCCGACGAATGGCTTCTCTACGCGGTCGACAGTCCGACGGCGGGCGGCGCGAGGGGTTTCGCCCGGGGAAGCATCTTCGACGCGAGCGGGAACCTCGTCGCTTCCGTCGCGCAGGAGGGACTGGTCCGCCTGAGGCGCTGAGCTTTCTCGCTTCAACGCCGGTTCCGTGATCGTCCGGCGCCGCGCGGGATCGACGACTTCCGCATCCGTGCCGATAACGCCAATTCCGGCACTTGATCCCGGGGCCGCCGCCCGCATCATTGACGCGCATGAAGACGCGCGACCTCCTCCCGGCCACTCTCGAGGAACTCGCGGACACACTGACCGCTGACCATCCTCATTGGCGCCCGCTTCGGATTCGACCGTTGACGTGCATGGGTGGCGAAACGGTATGGTTCGTCCGCCGTTTCCGACGGGCGTTCCTCATCGTCGTGGAGAGTCCTCTCGGCACACCGTTCCCCGACCATCGCGGACGCGTCGCCCTTCGCGACTCCCTCCGCGCCGACCACGACGTCATCATCTTCACCGACGCCAGCCACACCCGGTTCCTGGTATCGGGGATATCGCGAACGAAGGGAGGTGGCCGGGTCGTCGTCGAACGTTCCACGGGCGATGAAGGGGTACTTCTGGCCACGCTGTTCGCCCGCCGCGCTTCGTGTTCGCCGATGAGCACGGTGCGCAAGGCGGGTCGAGAACGGGTGGTCGCCGTGGTCACCCGCGCGATTCCCGCTCGGCGCGTGGCCGCGATCCGGCCAGGCCCGCGCCGGTCGTCCCGTGAATCCCGCCCGGCATCGGGAAGGGGTGAACTTCCGGGCCGATGGACCAGCCCGATCTCCCGCCGAATCCGGGGGATCGAGGATCCCGATGACGTACGAAGGTTGACGCGGACGATTGAACGAACGGTCGTCATCGACCGTGTCGGCTCGATCGAATGGCTTCTCGGCGCGGGCGACGCGCTCGAATGGTTGATGAAGCTCGCGCTCGCCAGGATGCGTGGCTTCCTCCATGACGGTCTGGCTCTGGATACGCGCCGGCCCGAACACCTCCGCGACTTCCGCCGCGCGGTCGAAACGTACGACGAGGCTCTCCGTCGCGAGTCCACCCCCTGCCTCATCCGTCGGACGATCGCGCAACGCCACCTCTTCGCGCTCGTCCCCGAGCCGTACCAGACCGGGCGGTTTCGGAGGGAGATCGAGGAATGGGTGGGCTTCCCAACCGGGCGGGCGACCGCGATCGATACGAACGTCGCCGTCACCGACCCCGCCGGGGCGCCCGTGGACGGGACCGTCTTTCCGGGTTTCCCCGACGCACGACCACCGAATGGGGACGATGCGTACGTGAGCCCGCTCCCCGCGGAGCGACGAAACCGGAAAGGAGAGAATGACGACGCCGACGTGGTTCTTTCCGCCTGGCGCCTCGTCGCGGCGGATCGGCTGGTGCGTCACGACATCCGACCCGAGGCCTGGCGGGCCGCCGCATCCGATCTCGACCGTCGGCGCGAGAGGCTGAGTGACGACATGCGCGACGAGTTCCGGCTGGATCTCGTGTTCCCGATCCTCGCGGGCAGACGGCGTCCGATCGTGATCGAGCCCGAGCCCGAGAGATGAGCGGCGGTATCGTGGAGGGAAGGGAGCTTCCGCGACTCGTCGGCGATTCGTCGTTGCTGGAAGACCAATCCGTGGCGCTGCTCACCTCGGTCCAGGTCCCGCCGGATCTGGTACTACCGATCCTCGACCTGGCGGTGGAGCTGGGATCGCGTGGCGTCACGATCGCGGGCGGTTTCCAGACGCCCCTCGAGCGCGCCGTGTTCGACCTGCTCCTGAAGAGGAATCAGCGGATCATCGTCGTCCTGGCGCGAACGCTCCGCCGGTTTCGCGTCCCGACGGGATGGGGGAGGAGGATCGAGGACGGTCGTTTGCTTCTGGTCTCGGCGACCGACGAGCGTCGAATCACGCGTGAGACCGCGGAGGAGCGGAACCACCTGCTCACGACGATCGGAGATTTGCTCCTCGTCGTACACGCGACCCCGGGCGGACGGGCCTGGCGCGCGACGTCGGCCGCGATCATCCGCGGGATGCCGGTGACGTGCCTGGCGCACCCCGCCAACATCGACATCGAGGTGCTTGGCGCGACACCGGTCCGCCGCGCGGCGGAGGTCCTGGCCGCGCGACGTTGATTTCTGGCCCTTCACCCACGTGCCGTCCGGCGCATCGGTTCAGGCACCCCGTATCCGTCGGCCCGTGACCGACACGACCCGCTCACCAGAAGGCGGGCGGATCGTGAACGGAAACGCTTCCACCGGCCGGGTGTCTCTCCCGTTCAGGCTCAGCTCGTCGAGCACTGCACGCTCTGGGGAACCGCGTTCCGACATGCGATCGACGCGGACATCCCCATCGCGTTCCCGCCACAGACACTTTCCTGCGCCGCCTGTGCCGCTTCCTCCTCGGTCGCTCCGGCACCCTGCCGGCACACGAGTTCGCCATTGAACTCGAGGCAGACTTCACACTGGCTCTGCACCGGAGCCACCGTCGCGAAAACGATCACTCCGAAGAAGAGAAGTACTCCCAGGATTCCAATCCATTTCATCGGAACGCGCCTCTTGGTTATTCGCGAGAAAACAGGGGCCCGGCCCACCCATCTCGCGGATCGGGCCGACTATTCCTCCAGCATCACGACGTACGCGCCTGACAGACCACCGGCCCGCGCTCCATCCTGCTCCAGGTCGACCCTGATCTCGATGCGCGCCTTCCCGCGTCGCTCCAGGGTGCGCGTGAACCGGTCCCAGGCCACCGGGTCCGGAGGACGCGTCACGACCTCGATAGCCCCATCGATCGGGGCGTCGTAATGAACATAGGTATTCTGGATCACGATCCGCGACTCGGGGCCCGTCCGATTCAGCCGCACGTGCAGGAGCGTCCATCCGGCGAGGATCGCGATCGCCGCCGCGCTCCCTCCGAACACGGTACTCTGGTGGTTGATATTCGGCTCGAGTGGCGCCCGCAGCCTGACGCCGGACTCGCTCGCCTCCACGACCCGGACCCCCATCGCCGCCGAGATCGGGATCTGCGCGTGCAGGTAGGCTTCGACCTCGACCCGTGTCGGGGCCATCGTCTCGACCGCACTCATGAGCCCGCCTCTGATCCGACACCGCCATCGGTGGATGGCGTATACCCGTGCCAGACGATCGGCCCGACGTCTCCGAGCCGCCTCTCCATCACTCTCATCGCGTCGATGTTGTTGTCCACCAGCATGAATCGTCTGCCAAGCTCCGCGGCCGCCGCTCCCGTGGTGCCGCTACCGGCGAAGAAGTCGAGCACCACGTCGCCCGGTCGCGACGACGCCGCGACGATCCTTCTCAGCACGCCGAGCGGCTTCTGCGTGGGGTAGCCGGTGCGCTCGGTTCCGCTCGTCGGCACGATCGTGTGCCACCAGGTATCCGTCGGGGTCTTGCCGCGACGGGCCTTCTCCGGAGTGACCAAACCCGGCGCCATGTATGGAATCCGTTCCACCGCGTCAATGTCGAAGGTGTAGTGTTTCGGGTCCTTCACGTAGAAGAGGATGTTGTCGTGTTTCGCCGGCCACCGTCGTCGCGGGCGACCGCCGTAGTCGTACGCCCAGATGATCTCGTTCAGGAAACACTCCCGACCCAGGATCTCGTCCAGCAGGATCTTGCAGTAATGGACTTCCCGGTAGTCGACATGGAGATACAGCGAGCCGTCGGCGGCGAGGACCCGGACGGCTTCGGTGAGCCGGGGTTCGAGGAAGCCCGGATAGTCGCCGAATCGGTCGTCGAACTCGCGCCGCCCGATTCTCTCCGAAAGATAGAGGCGATCCTTGAACCCGCGTCTTCCCGGCGCCCCGTCGGGTGCGCGCGTGACCCTCAACCGGTCCGCGCGCCGCGTCTGACCCGTATTGAAGGGCGGATCGATATAGATGAGGTTGACGCTCCCCGAAGGGAGCGTCCGCAACACGTCCAGGTTGTCGCCGAAGTATATATCGTGCACGAATCGGATTCACCGCGACCGCCACTCGACCCGTTCCGACCGCGGCGGCACATGTTCAGGGATGATCGACCGCGCCTCCCTCTCCGGCCATCCGGGCGCAGTTCGCGCAGCAATAGAACGCGCCGTCTCCCTCGATGCCATGCCCGACGATCCTGACGCCACAATGCTCGCACGAAGGCGCGAGCATGCTGATCGCGCATTCGAAGCTGTCGAACACATGGCTCTCGCCCCCCGCCGCGATCACTTCGAAGGATTGCCCGTACTCGTTCCCGCAAGTCTCGCATCGCGCCATCGTGGCCTCCGGTTCCGCGGTTCCCCTGCCGAAAACCCCGTACGCGCCGCATGGCGCGGGCCACGACGACCGCTCACCCCGCCCGGACCCGATCCTGCTCGACCCGCCCCGATCCGGGCCGGCGGTGTGGGGAATCTCGATCCAAAGACGTGACCGACCGCGACTCCGCCGACGAACAAAAGGAGCGAGGCGCGCGAAGACCGCGCGAAGATGAGAACCGACCTCATCTCCCGCGCGGTCTTTTCGTGTTCCCTCCGCCCTTTTCACCCAGTTCCGCGCACGCGTCGAGTCCGCGTCGCGGAAACCGCTCAGCGGGCGCTGATCGCCACCGCCAGGAGCATTTCCGGGCTGCCGTTCACGAGCTGGAGAAGCTCCCGCTCGGAGAGGTCGCTGGTGAGCGCGCGTCTGAGCACCTCCTCGTCGACGTTGGTCACGTTGTCGGCGATTTCCAGCGTGGGCGGCGCCAGGAATACATCCTCGTAGATGCCCGGTCCGACCCAGAGCGCGAACGCCACGCTCGCGGCGACCGCCACCGGCGCGAAGGAGCGGGTGCCGAACGATCGCCGGCGTGTCCGCCGGCGCGCCAGTGGCAACTCGGCGCCTCGCATGATGGAGGCGTGCATCCGATCCCAGTCGACGGCTGGGCCAGGCTCATCGCGCAGATCCGCCATGATCTCCGCCAGGAGCGGATCCCCGATCTCGTCCTCCCTCTTCCATCGATTCATGCGTTCCTCCTTGCATACGGCTGGAGCGCTTCCCTCAGCACTCGCCGCGCCTGATGGAGATGCCACCGCACCGTGCCGTCGGAGATCCCCATGACTTCGGCGATCTCCGGGCTCGAGAAGCCCTCCAGGTCGAACATCGAAACGATCAACCGCTGCCGCTCCGGCAGGAGTGACATCGCGCTCTTCAGCCGCGACCGCATCTCCGACCGCTCCGTCTCCACCAACGGTGACGCATCCGGACTCATCGCCTCGATGGGCAGGTCCACCCCGCTCCTGCGCGCCAGGGACTTCCGGGCGTTCAGGCAGCGGTTCACGAGGATCCGGTAGAACCAGGGGGCGAAATCCCGGTTCGTATCGAAAGTATCGATCTTCTCCAGCGCGGCGATAAACGCCTCCTGGACGAGATCCTCGGCGTCCTGGTGCTGGCCGAGCAATCGCAAGGCAACGGCGAACGCGCGCCGCATGTGGCGCCGTACGAGAAGATCGTACGCCGCCACATCCCCGCGCTGGACGTCGAGCGCGAGTTGCGCGTCCGTGACTTCCGCCGGAGCGGACGCCACGGCGCCACTCGCGCTGGGTCGCGCGACTTCTCCCCCCCCGAGGCTAATTTCGGGGACTGGAATGCCTGTAGAGATCACCGCTTCGCCCACGAACCGAACCCCCTCGTTCGCCGATGAGCCTGGCCAGCCTTCGCTTCTGAAGGTGGGTCAGTACTTCCCCCACGTCCTCCATAGCCGACCAGTTGTTCTTCTGCATCCGCTCCATCACCGAGCGTACTTCCGCCAGATACGCCTCGAACCGCACCGTGGCCTCCGGACTCAGCCGCTCCCGCGGGCCGAGCGCACGGATCTGCCCCCGGACACCCCGCATCTGTACCAGCAGCGGCCGGTTCTCTTCCATCAGCCCGTTATTGATCTCCTCCAGGCGCGTGATCTGTTCCGTCTTGAGCCCGAGTCTCTCGCGATGCTCCAGCAGGAACGCGACAGGGCCATCATCGGCCTGTGTCGCTCGTTGCTCCTGTCCGAGAAGCGGGTTCACCCAGATGGAAAGCAGGGTGAACGCCGATACCAGAATCCGCGACATTCGTTCATCCTTCACAGGGAACGGCCGGACACCTTGACGCTCATGCCGGCCACCCAGAACGTACAGCGGTCGCCGGAACAACGTTGGCGTCCATGACCACTCGGTCGTGGCACCGATATCCCGACGATTGGTATCAACCGCGCCAGCCGGCCCCGGGCCGCGTCAGATCCCAGGAAGAGAGAGTACTCCGGCAGGGATGTTCAAACAAGCGATTCGTGCGCCCACCACCCGCCCTCGGGCCTGGCTACAGCTGCTGGGAGGTCTCTTCATCTATGGTGTCGCGATTCCCCTCATGATCCGCAGTGGTCTGGGTCTCGGTCCGTGGGACGCGTTCCACGTCGGGCTCAGCCGCCTTACCGGAATCACCATCGGGACGGCGACCATCCTCGTCGGGCTGGTGATCGTCCTCGGCGGGATGCGGCTCGGGATGCGGCCCGGTCATGGGACGATCGCCAACATGATCCTCATCGGCATCTTCGTCGACCTGATCCTCCCCTGGGTCCCCGACGCCCCCAACGTCTGGATGGCGTACACCTACTACGGACTCGGGATCGCCCTCACCGGACTCGCCACCGGCATGTATATCGGGGCCGGACTGGGAAGCGGCCCCCGCGACGGTCTCATCCTGGGTATCAGCGGTTCCCGTGACTGGTCAGTCGGGCGAGTCCGCACGATCATCGAGTTCTGCGCCCTCGCGGGCGGCTGGGCGATGGGCGCGCCGATCGGCATCGGCACCCTCCTCTTCGCCACCCTTTCGGGACCGGCGACGCAGGCCGGACTCGAACTCTTCGGCGCTCTGCCACCGCGACTCACGCCACCGCCCGGCGAGCTGGAGAGCCACGTGGCCTAGCCAGGGCGGTCCGCTCCGGACGGGAACCATTGTGCATCCGGGGACCGGCACCCGCTCCGCGGAGCGTTTCACCTCACGCTGGAATCAGAGGTCGAACGGGTTCCCCCCGCCCGGCCGACTCGGCCGCTCCGGCTTCGCTCGCGTGAACCCTCCCGCGTCGGCCCGCGAGATCCGCCGATGGCCCGCGAGGCCCTCCAGGAGAATCTCCGCGATCACCATCTCGGCGTCCCGGTCCCCCTCCGCCGCGAGGCCCGTCCGCCGGGTGGCGTCCATCAGGTCCGGCACCGAATCGAGCGCCTTCCAGGAGATCTCGCGACCCGCCATCTCCGAAATCTGGAGTACCCCGCCACGATCGAAATAATCGACCACGCCGTCGAGGAGATCAGCGTCGGAGATCGCGTCGAAGAGTTCCCGGGCGGCCACGGAGATGAGGTCGCGGGCGATCGATTCCGCGCCCTGGAGTTCGCCTTCATATTCGAGTTCGATCTTCCCCGTCACCGCCGGCAGCGCCGCGTAGATGTCCGCAACCCTCGGCACGATCCGGTCGTCGCCGTTGACCAGCGCCCGCCGCTCCGCGTTCGACACGGCGGTTTCCAGCACCGTGATCGGCATCCGCTGTGAGACGCCGCTCTGCCGGTCGACCCGCTTGTCCGCGCGCGCCGTGAAAGCGATCCGCTCGATCAGTTCCGCCACGATCGGAAGCAGATGGACTTCGAATCCGTCGCGATCGATCCACGCCTCCTGCCGGGTGATCTCCATCCCCTCCTCATACGACCGCGGATAGTGCGTCAGGATCTCCGCGCCGATCCGGTCCTTCAACGGCGTCACGATCTTCCCTCTCGCCGTGTAGTCTTCCGGGTTGGCGCTGAACACCAGCAACACATCGAGCGGCAGACGGACCGGGTATCCCTTGATCTGCACGTCGCCCTCCTGCATCACGTTGAAGAGCGCGACCTGGACCTTCCCCGAAAGATCCGGCAACTCGTTGACCGCGAAGATGCCGCGATTGGCGCGCGGGAGCAGTCCGAAGTGGATCGTCAGCTCGTCGGAGAGCAGATGCCCTCCGCGCGCCGCGCGGATCGGGTCCATGTCGCCGACCAGGTCCGCCACGGTGACGTCCGGCGTCGCCAGCTTCTCGACGTACCGCGCCTGCCGCCCCACCCAGACGATCGGCGCCTCGTCGCCCATCTCCTCCACCAAGTCGCGCCCGTACCGGGAGACCGGCGCCAGCGGATCATCGTTCGTCTCGGACCCCGCGAGCGCCGGGATCTCGGGATCGAGCAGATCCACCAGCTGGCGAAGGATCCGGGTCTTCGCCTGGCCGCGCAGCCCGAGCAGGATGAAGTTGTGCATGCCAAGGATCGCGTTGGCCAGCGAGGGGACCACGGTGTCCTCGTAGCCCACGATCCCGGGGAAGAGAGGCTCACCCGACCTGAGCCGGGAGATCAGGTTCTCACGCAGCTCCGCCTTGACCGACCGGCGGCGATAGCCGGCGGCTCTCAACTCGCCAACCGTCCGCGGTTTCTCTATCATCTCGAGTCGTCCGTCCATCATCCCTGGGGAAAGCAGAAGGGTGGGGCGCCGTGTACCCGTGTCCGGAAGCGGGGGCTCGCGTACAGAAACGGGAATCGCGATTCTCCGCGATCGCGCGCGGCCGCCGTCGCGTCGATGATAACCACTTCCCGTTGCGGGCGCATTACGAACAGGCGCCTGACGACCGCCATCGGGGAAGTATGGACCCCGAGCGTCCGTCCCGCATGGAACGCGACGGAGCGAACCTCCGATGGATCGCGGCGGGTCGTCCGGCTCAACCGTCTCGCCGCTCACGTATGCGCGGGCCGGCTGCACACGCCGATACTGTGATGGGTGTATGGAAGCGGAGCGGACCGACATCGTCGGACGGTGGAAACCGGTGGTCGCGCGCGGACCGACGGCGATGGTTCGCGATCCGCCCAGCGGGCTCCCGCCGAATCGGCGCGAACCTGCCGCGCGGGCAGCCGTAACGCTCGATCAACGGCCGTAACGGCAGCATTTCGCCAATGGCGCTAACCTTTCGGTGGAATGTAACTTACATGGCACGAACCGAACGCGTTCGGGGTATTCCGGACGTGACTGAGGACATGCGAAAGAGCGCGCCCTCGAGCCTCTCGCGGCGGACCTCGTCCGCGGGACGAGAGGCCGGGAACGGGGATCATCGAGTCTTGAGATCCCATCTCGCGCGCAATGAGTTGCGAATAGCAATCGACCTATGGGTGCCATAATGGAGAGAACGACACTTCCGGTCCTGCCGCTTCGGGAGACGGTGGTCTTCCCTGGGGTGGCGGTGCCGATCTCCGCCGGCCGGCCGGGAACGCTGCAGGCGGTCGAAGCCGCCCTGCAGGGTGACCGACGCCTCTTCGCCGTCGCGCAGAAGGTGAATCGCGACGAGGTGGAAGCGGACAACCTCTACGCGGTGGGCACGGTCGTGCGCATCGCGCAGGTGCAGCGTGGTGTCGGGGGAATGCAGCTGCTGATCCAGGGCGAGCACCGGTCGCTGGCGTTGAGCTATTCGGAAGGAGAGAACGGGTCGCTGGACGCGATCGTTCGGCAGATGCCCGACATTCCCGTTTCCGAGCCGGAGGACGCGGCGTTCACCGCGCTCTATCGAGAGCTCCGCGAGCGCTCGACGGAGCTCGGCCGGCGGCGGGGAATTCCGAACGAGATGCTGCAGCAGTTCCTCGAAGGGGTGACGGATCCGGGCCCGTTCGCGGATCTGGTCGCGTTCTACATCGAAACGGACCCGGCCACCAAGCAGAAGGTGCTGGAAACGCTTCCGGTCGAGGACCGTCTGCGTACGCTGCTCGTACTGGTGGAGCGTCAGCTGGCGATGATGGACGCCCAGGAGGACATCCAGCAGCAGGTCCAGGAAGAGCTGGGCGAGCGCCAGCGAGAGATGCTGCTGCGTGAGCAGCTGAAGGCGATTCAGCGCGAGCTGGGCGAGGACTCGGAGGGGCAGGAAGCGGACGAGCTGCGGGAGAAGCTGGGCGCGCTCGATCTGCCGGAAGCCGCGCGCGAAGAAGTGGAACGGGAGCTCAGCCGCCTCGAGCGGACGAGCCCGCAGAGCGCCGAGTACCAGGTGATTCGGACGTACCTGGAAACGGTCGCGGACCTGCCCTGGAACGAGCGGACCGAGGATAAACTGGACCTGGCCGAGGCGGAGGCGATCCTCGACGAGGACCACTATGGTCTGCAGGACGTGAAGGACCGTGTCCTGGAGTTCCTCGCGGTGCGCCAGCTCGCGGCGCGTCACGCGGTGGACGCCGTGACCGCGGAGGCGACGGACCCCGACGCGAAGGGAGAGGGCGGAGAGGCGAAGACCGAGAGTGAGACAACCGAGGTCGTCGCGGAAGAGAAGGCCCGCGCCACGGCGAAGGGTCCGATCCTCCTCTTCGCGGGCCCCCCGGGGGTCGGCAAGACCTCGATCGCCAGGGGAATCGCGCGCTCGCTGGGTCGGAAGTACGTGCGTCTCGCGTTGGGCGGAATCCGCGACGAAGCGGACATCCGTGGACACCGGCGCACCTACGTCGGGGCGATGCCCGGACGGATCATCCAGGCGCTCAAGCAGGCGGGGTCGCGCAATCCGGTGATCCTCCTCGACGAGGTCGACAAGCTGGGGATCTCCCTCCAGGGTGATCCCTCCAGCGCGCTCCTCGAGGTGCTGGACCCGGCCCAGAACCATGAGTTCACGGACCACTACCTGGGGGTACCGTTCGATCTGTCCGAGGTGCTCTTCATCGCCACGGCGAACTACGTGTCGGGAATCCCCGCGCCGCTCTACGACCGGATGGAGCCGGTCGAGTTCCGCGGCTACACGGAGCAGGAGAAGAAGGAGATCGCGGAACGATATCTCATCCCCCGTCAGCGGGAGGAGGCGGGGTTCAACACGAACGAATTCCGGATCACTCCGGAGGCGCTGCGGATCGTGATCTCCTCGTACACACGCGAGGCGGGGGTGCGGCAGCTTGAACGGGAGATCGGGAAGCTGGCCCGAAAGGCGGCCCGGAAGATCGCGGCCGGTCGCGCGAAGCGGGTGAAGGTGACGCCGAGCCAGGTGCGCCAGTACCTCGGCCGGTCGCGGGTGCACCCGGAAAAGGCCGGCCTGGAACATCTGGTCGGAGTATCGACGGGGATGTACTACACTCCGATGGGTGGCGACATCATGTTCATCGAGGTGAGCGCCCAGCGGAACCTTCCCCAGAGCCAGCTGGCCGGCAAGGAAGGCGAGGAGACCACGCCGGTCGGGATGGGGTCACTCGTGCTGACGGGTCAGCTCGGCGACGTGATGAAGGAGTCCGCGCGCGCGGCGCTCACCTACGCACGGGCGAACGCGGTGAGGTTCGGGCTCGACCCGCGAAAGGCGTGGGGATCCGAGATCCACATCCACGTACCCGCCGGGGCGATCCCCAAGGATGGCCCGTCCGCCGGCGTGGCGATGACGATCGCGCTCGTTTCCGCGCTCTCGGATCGCCCCGTTCGCTCGGACGTGGCGATGACCGGCGAGGTGACGCTCACCGGCCGGGTCCTGCCGATCGGCGGGGTGAAGGAGAAACTTCTCGGTGCCTACCGTGCCGGGATCTCCGCGGTCATCCTGCCGAAGGAGAACGAGGCGGACCTCGAGGATCTGCCTGACGAGGTGACGAAGGCGCTCGCGATTCACCCGGTCGCGACGATCGACGAGGCCCTGGCGGTCGCGCTCGAGGGCGTCTCGCTCACCGATGGAGGTCTGCTCGCCCCGCCCGCCGCCATCGCGCGGCGCGCGGAGTCGAGAATGCACTGATCCGTGAGGGGAATGGGGAGGAGAATGCTTTTCGCCTCTCCATCACGCGTCCCCGCCCCTCAGGATATGATCCCGAGGGGCGGCTTTTTTTTCCACGCTCCGCGACTCGGCGACTCACTGATTCACTTTTCATGTCGATACCCGAGCAGGAAGTGAGGCAGCGGCGGGCCGCTCGAGCGGAGGACGGACGCTCTCGGGACCGTTGGGTCAGGTACTCGCGCGGCGGGACCACGAATATGTCCGGGCCATGAAGGCCGTCATAATCACCCGGCCGGGCGGGCCGGAAGTGCTGCGCATCGAGAACCGGCCGATCCCCGAACCAGGGCCGACCCAGCTTCTCGTCCGCGTGCGCGCCACGGCGCTGAACCGGGCGGATCTGATGCAGAGGCGAGGTAGCTATCCCGCCCCCGCCGGATATCCCCAGGAGATTCCGGGGCTGGAGTTCGCTGGCGAGGTGGCGTCGGTCGGGTCGCGGGTCACCCGGTTCACGGGCGGCGATCGGGTGATGGGAATCGTGGGTGGAGGCGCGCAGGCCGAGTTCCTTCGTCTCGACGAGGGCGAGGCGGTCCAGGTTCCCACCGGAATGGGATGGACGGACGCGGCGGCGATCCCCGAAGCGTTCATGACCGCGCACGATGCCCTCGCGACGATCGCGGGCGCGCGGAAGGGTGAGCGTGTGCTCGTCCACGCCGCGGGGAGCGGCGTGGGAACGGCGGCGGTCCAGCTCGCCAAGGCGCGGGGCGCCACCACGTTCGGAACCTCACGATCACCCTGGAAGCTCGACCGGGTCACCACCCTCGGCCTTGACCATCCGATCGATGCTTCCGGCGCTGACTGGCCGGAGCGGGTCGCTGAAATCGTCGGCCCGGACGGGATCGACGTGACGCTCGACCTCGTCGGTGGCGGGCATCACCTCCCGTCCCTGCGGCTCGCCGCCCCGCGCGGACGAATCGTGGTGATCGGGCTCGTCGGCGGAGCGCGCACGGAAACCGACCTGTCGCTGGTGTTGCGCAAACGCCTGCGGGTGACCGGCACGGTGATGCGCGCGAGGACGCTCGAGGAGAAGATCGAGGTGGCCCGGGACTTCGCGACCACCGTGGTCCCGCTCTTCGAGGCGGGACGGATAGGACCGGTCGTGGATTCGGTGTTTCCGGTCGAACGGATCCAGGACGCGCATCGCCTTCTCGAGGCTGGTGGCGCGCTCGGCAAGGTCGTGCTGACCTGGTGAGGAGTCGATTCGCTTCCACCGGGGAACAAGGCGGTCGACCGACTGTACTCAGTCGGCTACCCGAATGTCGTGGAACGACGGAAATTTGAGCTGTCTACGCGTCCGTATGGCGCGGGCAAGTACGCCGTAACGGCGGGGTCTGTTTCGGCAGAAGACTTGCAGGCCCACAGTACGCGGCATTCGAATCCGATATTCAAACGCGAACGGTTGCGTTTTCATCTACGGTAATCATGGCTACGGCGGCACGGAAAACCAGGCGGCGGAAGCGGGTTCCCCCGACCTTGCGAGAGGGGTTCGACGCCGCGACCGCTGAGGATCAGTCGAGCCTCGATCAGTATCTGAAGGAGGTCAGCACGCATCGCCTGCTGAAGCCGATCGAGGAGATCGAACTCGGTCGCCGCGCGCAGCGGGGCGATGAGGACGCGGTGCAGGAGCTCGTGCGGGCCAACCTTCGATTCGTGATCTCGGTCGCGAAGAAGTACCAGAACCGCGGCGTGAGCCTCTCGGACCTGATCCAGGAGGGGAACGTCGGGTTGGTCACGGCTGCCCGGAAGTTCGATCCGGAGCAGGGTGTGAAGTTCATCTCATACGCGGTGTGGTGGATCCGGCAGGCGATCCTTTCGTCACTGGCCAACCAGGGTCGGGCCGTGCGCGTACCGCTCAACCGCGCGTCGGATCTGGCGAAGATCTTTCGCGAGCGGGAACGGCTGAAGCAGGAGATCGGTCGCGACCCGACACCGCAGGAGCTTTCGGTCGCCACGGGCCTGTCGCCCGAGATCGTCGAAAGCCTGCAGACGCTGAACGCCGCCGAGATCCGACTCGACGCGCCGATCGGCGATACCGAAGACTCGCAGCTGATGGACCGTTTCATCTCCGATGAGGCGATCGTCACCGAGGAAGAGGTCGAGGAGCGACTGCTCACCGAACGGGTCGGACGCGCGCTGGATACGCTCCAGCCCCGGGACGCGAAGGTGCTGCGTCTGTACTTCGGCCTCGAAGGCGGCCGTGAACACACGCTCGAAGAGATCGGTGACATCCTCGGCGTGACACGCGAGCGGATCCGTCAGCTGCGTGACCGAGCGCTCAAGCGCCTGCGCGAGGGCGACGAGGGTACGGCCCTCGCCTCGTTCGCCGCGTAGTCCGTTGGCGGAGGGCAGAAGCCGCTCCACACTGGCACCGTCCGGAGACCCGGACGGTGCCTTTTTTGTCGCGGACCCCACCGCGCCCTCGCCCGTGCCCGGACTCGTACTTCGCTCGCGGGGTGGCGTCTACGATGTCGAGACCGAGGCAGAGGTGGTCGAGGCCGTTCTACGCGGCCGTCTGAAACGCGAAACCCGGAGTGGAGAGCGGGTGGTGGTTGGTGACAGGGTCACCGTGAGCCCGCCAGCACGACCCGGTGAGGCCTGGGCGATCGAGCGGGTCGAGGACCGTGTGACCGCGCTGGTAAGGCGGGCACCGGGACGCGCGCCGCGCCCGAAGATCATCGTCGCCAACGTCGATCGGGTGGTCATCGTCTTCTCCGTTACCAGGCCCGATCCGCACCTTCGCATGCTCGACCGGTTCCTGGTTCTCTGCGAGAACAGCGGCGTCCCGGCGGTCATCGTGGCCAACAAGACCGACCTCCTCCCCGCGGACGAAGCGGCGGATCTCTTCCGGATCTATCGCGATATCGGCTATCCGGTAATCCTCACCTCCGCGTCGACCGGCGAGGGAATCGAGGACCTGCGCGACGTCCTCGCCGTGGGGACCTCGGCGCTCACCGGACCCTCCGGAGTCGGCAAGTCGAGTCTGCTCAACCGACTGCAACCTGGACTCGGGCTGCGGGTCGGATCGGTCAGCTCGGCCGTCAACAAAGGCCGGCATACGACGGTGACGGCGGAACTGATCCGGCTCGACGGAGGCGGTTACGTCGCCGATACGCCGGGCCTCCGTGAACTCGGCCTCTGGGATGTCCCGCCCGAGTCCCTGGATACCTGTTTCCCCGAGTTCGTGCCCTTCCTCGGTAACTGCCGTTTCGGCACCTCGTGTACCCATAGCCACGAACCCGGCTGCAGGGTCAGCCAGGCGGCGGACGCCGGTCTCATCGCGCCGTCTCGCTTCGGCAGCTACCTCCGCATGCTCGCCGGCGACGACGTCGACGAGTGATCAGCCGGGGCTGTTCGAGAACGATACAAATCCCTCCATCATCGTACCGCGTGATCGCCGAGTGACCGACTCGCTCCACGCGAGGATCCGCTCGGACGTTTCCTGTCTCAAACCATCCCGATTCCGTCCGGCACCTGGCCGCGCGAGCCATTTCACTCGGTGATTGCGCGGGACGATAGAGCAGGGATACGGTAATGCCCGAACATGTTCCGGCGGCACCGTTTCCCCCATCGTCGACTCGTGACCGGATCCTCCCGCATGCAAACCGTACGACCCGAACATGCCGACGGCGACCGTCGGGTACGGCCTCTCGCGGCGCGCTCTCTGGCCAGCCCCTCGGGATGGCACCCGTTGCGTCTTCACCGCCCGCTCGGCCGGCTCGGCCTGTTTCTGGTGGCGTGCGGCCTGATGCTTTTCCCGGCGTGCTCGGACTCCGGGCCCGCTTCGCCAAAGGAGCCGGAAGAGCCCATACCCGCGAAGGTCATCCACGTCTTCCCGGGCAGTATCTCCCTCCTCCCGGGTGACCAGTACATCTTCGATGCTCGGTTCCAGGAATCGCCCGAGCAGCCGGTGCGGTGGACGGTCACCGGGGGATCCGTTACCGCGAACGGTGACTCGGCGACCTACACCGCGCCAGTGCAGCCCGGTACCTACACGCTGACGGTGACCGGCGTCACGGACGCCTCGGCGAAGGGAACCGCCACGATCGTGGTCGCGGCGCCTCCCACGGGTGTCCCCACGGGACCTTCCGGAGCGGAGCTGATCGACCAGGCGCTGGCGGCGGGCCAGCTGGACGTCAGCACGGCGACACGGTACAAGGCGTACTGGGCGTTCCAGGACTCGCGGCTCCCGGCCCGGTTCACCGGCGCTCCGGGCAGCGGGGCGACCACGCATCCACCACGCGAGATCTTCGACCCGCCGCCGGGCGTCTCTCCCGCGGCGCTCGCCGAGCTGAGGAGTTACTCGCTTCCGCCGAGCGATCCCGACAGCTGGTTCCAGATCCGCTGGCGCGCGGAGAACGGCGGGACGCCCGGAACCGGGGCGGACATCGCCGCCGACCGGGCCGCGGAAGGAGAGGACGGCATCAGCGCTGACCTGGTCGACGGCGCTTTCCAGCTGCTCGGATTCGATCCCGTGACCCCCGCGAGCAGGCGGCTGCGGGTATGGTGGGACCGGCGGCGGCCGGGCGACAAGGCGATCGCCGAGAAGCTGGCGGCGGACCTCGATGCGGCGTGGACGCTGCTGGCGGCGAGCCTCACCCACCAGCCGCGGCCGGCGTACTCGCGCCCGGCGATGGACGTCTATCTTCTCGGGCTCGGCGTCGACGGTTTCGTCGCGGTGACGGCGGCGGAGGCGACAACGCCCGGTGCCGCATCGTGCCCGAGCCGAGGCAGCTACATGACGTTCAACCGGGACCTCGTCGCGCGTTTCCAGGGCACCGGTACACCGACCCACGAGATGCTGCACGCGTTCATCGACGCGATTCCCAAGGCGGCCTCGTGCGAGTCATATGCCTGGTTCCACGAGGCGACCGCCACATGGGTCGAGACGCTCATCAACCCGTCTCGGCTCATCGAGCCGGCCAGCATCCGGACCCGTCGTCTCAGAGAGTACCGGAACGACCTCCCCGGCGTCCCACTACACGAGCAGCGGGGTGGGGAAACCCTGGACGGCTATGGCGCCTATCCCTTTTTCGTCTTCCTGGATCGGGAGTTCGGAACCAGCCAGGTCTTCGGCGCCATCAACCAGACGGCGCAGGGAAACCCCATCGTGGCGATCGATGCGGCGACCGGTGGGAACTTCCCGTCGCGATTCCAGGACTTCGCCGTCGAGGCCTGGGGCGAGGCCCCCTTCAACCGGCTCGGCCCGTGGCTCGGCTCGGAAGTCCCGCATCGAAACGAAGTGTCACTCGACCTCGAAGGTGAAGAATCAGGACTCTGGAGAGATGATCCGCCCGCGGAACGCTCGTATCTCTACTATCAGTTCGACGCCGCGGGAGCCGAGGATCCGCCGGCGAGGGTTCGCATCCTGAATCCGTTCTCCGCCGACGCCCGGGCGAACTCCGGGGGCACCCTCGGCGCGCACCTGCTCTACAGGAAGGCGGGACAATCCTGGCGGTACGAGGATATTTCGACACGCTCCGGGAAGAGTTTCTGTCTGGACGATCCCGAGGAAGAGTACGACCACTTCGGTCTGATCATCACCAACGCGCTCGGCCGGAGTGAGCCGTATGAATCCCCGCTGGCGATGGCGTGGGACAGCTGCGAGTACTCACCGTACTGGCGGATCACCGAGTTTTCGGATCTGGACAATCTGCTGAATGACGAGGATCTCGAGGGGTCGGGTGAGGCGTTCGAGATGCTCCAGCGCCTGGCGAACACCCCACGCTCGGGTGTCTTCGCCGTTCGGGAGTCGGAAGAGGACGACGGCGCCACCTCATGGCTCGAACTCCGGGTCCGGAAATCCGGCATCTGGTCGGATGATGATTGCTGTCCGCTTCCCGCCGCGGCGAGCAACGAGTTCGTGCAACCGCTGGGCAGCGACCCGCCGGTACCACAGAACGTCGGACCGTTCTTCGCGGAATGGTCCTCGGACTTCTGGACTCAGTCCACGGAGGACCTGGATACGGGTGAGATGAGCGCGCGACAGGCGCTCGGGCACACGACCTACCGGATCAAGGACGGGGGCTCCCAGCGCGGGCCTACGGGCGGGTTCCAACTCAGCGCGACCCGCGACGGATTCGTCATGACCGGTGAACTCCGGATGCTGATCTGGTGGTGGGACGAGGAATCGGGAGAGGTGGAAGACGCCCCGGAGGCGTTCCGATTCTCCTTCAAGGCGTCGCGGTGGGCGGACCAGTAGTGGACGGCTTCCCGTGGGCCCCGGAGGGAAGCCTTGTCATCCCGGGCCAGGTTGTCCTGAGCCAGGTGATCCCGAGCGTCAGCGAGGGATCCGCATTCCCCGGTGCTGATGCCGACATACGGACCCTTCGGCCGTGCGCCTCGAGGTGAATCGTGCGGCCGGAAGAAGACCACGAAGCTGGCGGAGCGATACCTCCAGATTCGTTTCGATTGCCCGATCGTCACCGCCCGGTTAGCTTCCATGCAGCCGCCAGGGGTACCCCGCGCCGCGGGGTTGAGACAGTCCCTTGGAACCTGACCCGGATCATGCCGGCGTAGGGAGAGCGGTGCGACGAAAGGAATCCCAGGGCCCCATATTGGGTTCGACGACGCGCCAACCTCCGGGTATGGCGCGTCTTTTCTTGCGTGCCGCGCATGACTCCGCCCACCCGTGCCTGAGGAGCGAACATGTCCGATACGCTGATTGCCCCGCCAACCGCCGCTCGAACGAACTCGCGGACCGAGTCGTCCGGTGATTACGGCGACGCGTTCCCGAAGTCGTCGAGGGTGTATGTCGATGGCCCACACGGGATCCGGGTGCCGATGCGGGAGATCGCGCTCTCGGGCGGAGAGCCACCGCTGCGCGTCTACGACACGAGCGGGCCGCTGGGCGGCGACGTGCGCGTCGGGCTGCCTCCGGTGCGCGCCGGATGGATCCGGGCTCGCGGGGACGTGGAGGAGGTGCCGATCGCCGAGCCACGCACGGCCGCGTCACCGCTGATCCCCGAGACCTTGCTACGCCCCCGCCTCCGCGCCCGTCCGGGCGCCACCGTCACGCAGATGCACTATGCCCGGCGCGGCGAGGTCACCTCGGAAATGGAGTTCATCGCGCTCCGCGAAGGGATGGACCCGGAACTCGTCCGCGCCGAAGTCGCGCGCGGCCGGGCGATCATCCCCGCCAACATCAACCATCCCGAGATCGAGCCGATGATCATCGGCCGGGCGTTCAAGGTGAAGATCAACGCCAACATCGGGAACTCGGCGGTGACCTCGTCGATCGACGAGGAGGTGGAGAAGCTCCGCTGGTCGACGCTCTGGGGCGCCGACACGGTGATGGACCTGTCGACGGGAAAGAACATCCACGAGACCCGGGAGTGGATCATCCGCAACTCGCCGGTCCCGATCGGCACGGTGCCGATCTACCAGGCGCTGGAGAAGGTCGGGGGCGTGGCGGAGGATCTGACGTGGGAGGTCTACCGCGACACGCTCATCGAGCAGGCCGAGCAGGGGGTGGACTACTTCACCGTGCACGCGGGGGTGCTCCTCCGCTACGTGCCGCTGACGGCGGACCGGATGACGGGGATCGTCTCGCGCGGCGGGTCGATCATCGCGAAGTGGTGCCTGGCGCACCATCAGGAGAGCTTCCTGTACACTCGCTTCCGCGAAATCTGCGAGATCATGCGCGCGTACGACGTGTCGTTCTCGCTCGGCGACGGGCTGCGGCCCGGGTCGATCGCCGACGCCAACGACGAGGCACAGTTCGCGGAGCTGAAGACGCAGGGCGAGCTGACGCGGATCGCCTGGGAGTACGATGTCCAGGTGATGAACGAAGGTCCCGGTCACGTGCCGATGCACCTCATCCGCGAGAACATGGAGAAGCAGCTCGAATGGTGTGACGAGGCGCCCTTCTACACGCTCGGGCCGCTCACGACCGACATCGCGCCCGGATACGACCATATCACCAGCGCGATCGGCGCCGCGCAGATCGGCTGGTACGGTACCGCGATGCTCTGCTACGTGACGCCGAAGGAACATCTCGGCCTGCCCAACCGCGACGACGTGAAGCAGGGCGTGATCGCCTACCGGATCGCGGCGCACGCGGCGGACCTCGCGAAGGGACATCCTCGCGCGCAGGAGTGGGACGACGCGGTTAGCAAGGCGCGGTTCGAGTTCCGCTGGCGTGACCAGTTCAACCTGGCACTCGATCCGGTCACGGCGCTCGAGTACCACGACGAGACGCTCCCGGCGGAGGGCGCGAAGATCGCGCACTTCTGCTCGATGTGCGGGCCGAAGTTCTGCTCGATGCGGATCTCGCAGGACATCCGGGACGCGGCGCGCGAGGGGATGGCGGAGAAGTCGCGGGAGTTCCGGGAGAAGGGGAGCGAGATTTATCTGCCTGAAGTTCAGAACTCCTGAGTCCGTATCACGCGGGCGGTGCCACTTCGTAGTGGCGCCGCCGCATTCCTGTGTGTTACGACATCGATGCCGAGTAATCAAACCGGCCGAGTGTCGTGGTGACCCGCGACGTAAGCTGGATCGGCATCTCCTCCACGTCACCGCCGCTGTCCTTCCGCACCACATCCTTGCCCAAGTACTAATCTGCGCTAAATTAGTATATGACGCCCTCCGTCCGGGCCACCAAGTTTATACTAATTCGTGATGATTTAGTACTTCATGACAAGGATTCCCGAGTCCCCTCCACCGCTCGGCGAGCTCCTGAACCGCACGGATCTGGGGAAAAAACTGGCCAGGCTACTCGAAATCGGGCCGATCCCGGACGGCGACTACTATCATTGGGATCAACTTCGGCATCGCGCACCACCGAAAGACCTGACATCCGAGGAGTGGTGGACGGGGGTCAAACTTTCGCGCACCCAACAGCTCAGGCCCATCCCGCTCAAGGACAAAGGCGGCCAACCTTTCCAGTACTGTTTGCCCGATCCCGTTCTCCGGCTTCTCCACGAAGTGGACCGAGAGGCGAGCGGACGAATTCAGATCGCTGAAGAAGTCACGAACCCGGAGACTCGCGACCGCTACATCGTCAGCTCCCTGATCGAGGAATCAATCACATCGAGTCAGCTCGAAGGCGCCGCGACCACGACCGCTGTCGCGAAGGATATGATCCGATCCGGGCGGCGTCCGAGTGACAGGAGCGAGCAGATGATCCTGAACAACTACCACGCAATGCGGTTCGTTCAGGAGAATGCGGGAAAACCGCTCACGCCCGAAATGGTGTGCGGGCTTCATCGCATCGTGACCGACGGAACGCTCGACGATGCATCCAAGGCGGGAAGAATACGGTCTCCCGCGGATCACATCGTGATCGAAGACGGATTCGGCAACGTTCTTCATGTCCCGCCACCCAGCTCGGAACTCGAGGATCGGATCGAACGGATGTGCCAGTTCGCCAACGATCGGCCGGATGACATCTTCCTCCATCCGGTCGCCCGGGCGATCATTCTGCACTTCTGGGTGGGGTATGACCATCCATTCGTCGATGGCAACGGACGGACGGCACGCGCGCTCTTCTATTGGTCCATGCTGTCACAAGGCTACTGGCTGGCCGAGTACATATCCATTTCCAGAATCCTCAGGAAGGCCCCGGGGCAATACAGCCGCTCGTTCCTATACACGGAAACGGACGCCAACGACTTGACCTACTTCCTCCTCTACCAATTGCGGGTGATCCAACGGGCCATCGGGGAATTGCAATCCTATTTGGCCAGAAAAGTCGCGGAAGTTCGTGAGGTGGACGCCCTTTTGCGCCAGTCGGTGGACTTGAACTATCGTCAGCTTGCGCTCCTGAGCCACGGACTGAAGCACCCGGGCCATCGATATACCATTCGATCGCATAGAACGAGTCACAATACAGCGTACCAAACCGCTCGCACCGACCTCCTCGGCCTTGCTGAACGAGGACTGTTGATTCAGCGAAAGCGCGGGAGGACCTATTTCTTTTCGGCACCCGCGAACCTGGCGGAAATCCTTCAGGAGCCCGAGCCGTTCGTCAGAAGCGGGGAATAGACTCGATGCGCGGACCGCGTTCCGCCCCCCGAACCGGGGCATCACCGGCGACGGGAACGAGCTGAGCGATGAGTATGCTTGCGGGACTCGCGGGCGCGAACCGCCGCCTCGCCGAACGAAAGAGTGTGGAGACCTCGATCCCGCACCCGAAAATCCTGATCCACGGCCTCTGATCGGCCCGCCAGAGGGAAACGTCCGGTTTGGCCGTGTCTGCCGGTCGCGAGATGTGGCGCCGACTGGAACGTCGTCGCGCGTGCCGACGCGAAGTGTTCACGCCAAAATGATCGGCTCCGACGAACCGCCCGTTCGTGGGAGCCGAAGTCATTCAGACGAGGATGTCGCCGGAGCGAGCGAAGTATGCCTCAGATCCCCGGGAGCATGAGATGGGCCGAAGGCGTACCCGCGTCCATGATCCACGCGCCACCTTCCCGGCCGTTCTCGGGGAGACCGCCGGTCGAGGCACTCGTCGCGCCCGGCGTCGCGATCGTCATGTGCATGCGGGCGCTCGCCTGGTCCGCGCCCGTCAGGCCCATCCACGGCGAGCCGTACACCGGCATCTCGCGCGTGCCGTTCCGCTCCGCCTCGGCGATGAGCGCGTTGAGAGTCTCGCGGTTGCCGGCGGCCGCCGCTTCGAAGCGGAAGTTCTGCTGGACGCGCGGCAGGTTGCCAGGGTGGGTACACTGCACGGAGAAGGGCTCTTCGCCTGGCGCTCCCGAGTGATCGTAACACACGAGCGAGCCCGCGCCTTCCTTGATCTGAACATACGTCTGGTCCTCGTCGTTCCATTTCACGACCGCCGCCGCCTCGCGGGCCCGGGCCGGCGCGGCCAGGAGCGCGCGCTCGATGAGCTGTTCGTCGGTCATCTGAGCTTCCGCCACGCCCGCGGTCACGAGCACGCCAAAAAGTACGAGCAGGGTGCGCATCATGGTCGTTCTCCTTTGAATGGATCCGCGGCCGATCCGGCACCCGAAGGTCAGAGAGGCCACGGGGTCCTTCCCGCCGCCACGTGGCTCTCCGACCTCCGGCGCGGATGCTACGGCCGCGCGGCGCTCGCGGAGCTGTTCCGGTAGTCCGGCGCGCCGTACGCCACTCCCGTCGTCGCGTCGACCCAGATGGAGTGTGCCTGCCCGCCGCCGCCTTCGCGCACGTCGTGTCCCATCGCGGTCAGCGCGTCGATCGTCGATTGCGGGATGGCCGGCGTGGCGTCCGTCTCGACGCTCCCCCGGTCGGGCATCCACTGGTGGTTGATCCGGGGACCGGCGACGGCCTCCAGCCCGTTCATCTCGAACTCCATGAACCCGAGAAGCACGCCGAGAACGGTGCTGGGAATCGTGCGGCCGCCCGGCGAGCCCGTGATCAGCACGACCTTCCCATCGCGGCTCACGATGGTCGGTGTCATCGAGCTGAGCATGCGCTTCTCGGGCGCGATCCGATTCGGCGGGGTCCCCACGCTCCCGCTGGCGTTCGTGAGTCCCGGGACACGGTTGAAGTCTCCCATCTCGTTGTTGAGCAGGAACCCCGTGCCGGAAGCCACGACGGCCGAACCGTACCCGCCTTCGAGCGTGTAGGTGACGGATACGGCCATCCCGTCACCATCGATCACCGAGTAGTGTGTCGTCTCCTCGCTCTCCGCGACCATCGCGAGGGGGAGGAGGTCCGCCCCGAGTTCCGCGCTCACCGATGCCTGGTTCCGGTTGATCTGCGTGGCGAGCTGTCTCCCGTACTCCTTGGAGGTGAGCCGGGCGATCGGCATGTCGGGGTCGAAGTCGATGTCACCCAGGTGTCTCGCCCGGTCGAGGAACGCTCTCCGCATGGATTCGAGCACGAGGTGGACCGCCTCGGGGGAGGTCTGGCCCATACCGCGCAGGTCGAAGTTTTCCAGTATATTGAGCGCCTCCACAATGATCACCCCGCCACCGCTCGGTGGTCCCATCGTCGCCAGATCGAAGCCGCGATACGTCGACTTGATCGGTTCTCTCACCACCGCCTCATAGCGAGCGAGGTCCTCTTTCGTGATGAGCCCGCCGTTCCGGCTCATGTCGACGGCGATGCTGTCCGCGATCCACCCCCGGTAGAAGGCGTCCCGCCCGCCCTCGGCGATGGCCGTCAGGCTGCGAGCGAGGTCCGGGAAGCGAAGTGTCTCATCGGCCCGCCAGGCGGAGCCGTCCGCCTTGGCGAAGACCCGCATGGAGGAGGGGAACGCCGTCATCCGGCCGGTGCCCTGGGTCAGGCCGTTGAGCGCGTTCGCGAGCGCCGGGAGCACAACACCCTCGGCGGCCAGCTCCGCCGCCGGCATCACCACGTCGGACCAGGGAAGACTCCCGTGCCGTTGATGCGCCAGGTACATGCCCGCCACCGTCCCCGGGACGCCGACGGCGCGATAACCCGACGACTGCCACGCCGAGTTCCCCGTCTCCGGATCCACGTACATGTCTTCGGTGGCGGCGAGCGGCGCCTTCTCCCGGAAGTCGAGCGATTCGGTCCGGCCGTCGGGCAGCTGGATGATCATGAATCCGCCCCCGCCGAGGTTGGCGTTCGAGGGGTTCGTGATGACCATCGCGAATCCCGTGGCGATCGCGGCGTCCACGGCGTTTCCGCCGCGGGCCAGAATATCGGCGCCGATCCGGGATCCGATCTCGGACTGGGAAACGACGAGCCCGCGGGTCGAGGGGAGCCCGAGCGGGCCCTCTTCCTCGAGCACCTGCGCTTGCGGCGCCACCGTGGCCGACGGTGGAGGCGGACTGCACGCACTCACCACGAGAGCGAACAGGGCGAGGCCGGCGAGGGGAAGGCGAGAGGTCATGGTCATTTCCCTGGGGAAGGAGGTGGGCGCGACGAAATCACGCGGTGGGCAATCTAATCGGGTGTACATCCTGAGACAAAGGACACGGATGCCAGGATCCCGTGGTGCATCGCGGTTCGGGATCGGCGCGACGAGCATAGTGACGAATACGAATGCGCCCGCTGGTCACGCGCGGAACAGCGCCCCCACCCGTCGCTCCAGCTCCCGCAGCCGCTCCTCGACCACATCCCGCCGGTCGAGCGCGTGAATCGTGATCCGGCGGTCGTCCACGCGCACCGCGATCGACCCCGGCATGAGCCCGATCACCGCGACGAAGAAGTAGCGAGGGATCGGCTCGGGAAGCGAGGTCACGAAGACGAAGGTGCCCGCCAGGGGCGCGTCGGGCCGCCGAAACGCGAGGCGGGCGACCTCGATGCCGCCGCGGACGGAATAGTCGACGTAGAGAGGCAGGAACCGCATGACGCCGAGCGCGGAGAGCCTCACCGCGCCCGGCGGGATCGCGAGGAGCCCGCCGATCACCGCCACGCAGATCACGATCGCGGCGAGCAGGGGCGAGTGCGTCGAACCCGTCGTCAGCACGAGCCAGATCGCGGTCGTGATAGTCAGACGGAGCAGGATGGAGCCGATCCTCCATCCCCGCGCCGCCGCGACAGATCCACCGCGTGGCCCGGCGCTCTCCCGCGCGGTTTCGGGCGGATCCGCGTCACTTCTTCCGGCCATCTCAACCTCCCGGCGCCAGGATCCACACACCGGCCATGAGCACGATCATCACCACCGCGACCGCGAGGAGCAGAGCGGCACCGGACGACCAGCGTGTCAGTCGCAGCTCCGCGAGCAGGAGTGGGTCTCCCGGTTCGCTGCCGGCATAACGTCGGTACCAGAGATCGGCGAGTCGGTGGATCACGACCTCGCTCGAGTCGGCCGCGCGGAATCGACCTCGCCAGGGGATCATGACGAGAACCGCCTCGAACGGGATCAGGATGTCGCCGGGCTCGATCGTTGGCGCCGGACGGCCGGGACGCCGCCACCGCCAGAGGTACGCGCCCAGGACGGCCACCGCGACACCCACGGTGATCGGAACGAGATCATGGAGAGTCTTCCGCACATCGGGAAGTTCCTGCTCTCGACTACCCGCCACGGGTCCCCAGATCGGGTCGAAATGGAGTGCGATGACGGCCCCGATCGCGAGGACCGCCCAGGTCAGCCACAACGACGGGCCTTCTTTCCCGCCGGCGTGCGCGGTGGCGCCTCTCGTCACGGTCGGCAGCAGGGCCACGAACCGGGTCATCAGCAACGTGGTGGCCACCACCGACACCGGCAGCAGCCAGACGAGCCAGAAACGGGAGGACACGGACGCCGTCTCCGCAAGGTAATAGATCTCGCTCTTGGCGAGGGCACCGCTCGTGAAGGGGATCCCGGCGAGGGCCGCCACGGGAAGGAGAAGGCCGAAGAGTACCCATCGCCGTGCGCGGGAAGCGGGGGGTTGCCGCCCGAGTACACCGACGCCGAGAAAGAGAGCGCCCTTGGTGAGTCCGTGATGCGCCGCGTAGAGCGTCACCGCCGCGATGGCGACCGGAGCGACCGCTGGATCCAGCAGGCCGATCCCGAGCGCCGCGTTCATCAACCCGATCTGGCTGATGGTCGAGTAGGCGAGCACGGTCTTGACGTCCCGCTGCAGGAGGCCCGCCGCGACGCCGAAGAACGCGCCGAACATCCCGACGACGAGCGCGGCGACGCCCCAGCCGGGAAGGATCGCGTAGCCGAGCGGCAGGCACCGAATCCAGCCGAGAAGGCCGACATTGACCATCGCGCCGCTGAGCACCGCGCTCGCGGGAGGCGGCGCGACCGGGTGGGCGAGCGGCAGCCAGAAATGCAGCGGAACGATGCCGGCCTTGATCCCGAACCCGAAGAGGAAGCAGAGCGTGATGATGTCAGTCCACGCGGAGCCGGCGATCGCCCCGGGGATCGCGTGGAGTGCCGTCGTTCCCGCGACGGTGGTCGCGAGAAGGAGTCCCGAGAGGAGGAACATCTCTCCGACCACAGCCATGACCAGGTAGATCCGCCCCGCGCGGTTCGCCTCGCGGTTTCCGGTGTGAATGATGAGTCCGTACGCGGCGAAGGTGACGAGCGCGAAGCCGATGTAGAAGGTCACCACGTCCGCCGCGATCGGGGCGAGGAAATTCCCCGCCATCGCCATCAGGAAGAAGAAGGTGAAGGACGCCCGCCGGCGCGGCGGAATCGATACACGCGCCTGAAACGCGGATGCGGCCCAGACCGCCGATGCCGCGATGAGGAAGACGCGCCCGACCGGATCGAGACCGATGAGCGTTCCGGTGAGCAGCCAGGCGGGGTGATGAGGTGCGGTCCTCGGACCGGCGAGGGCGACGGCGAATACGAGCAGCGCCAGCCAGGGTGTCGCCGCCCGCGCCGCCCCTCCCCACCGGCCCGGCGCGAAAACCATCGGCGCGGCCAGCACCATCGCCGCGACGGCCAGGAGCACCACGGTCGCGCTCATGGCCCGTAGAGCTGGTCGGCGACGAGTTCAGCGAGCCAGAGCGGTGTGAGGGGCACCCCGGCGACGACTCCGACGACGACGGTGAGTGCCCCCGTCACGAGGGTTGGCACCAGGAGAAGCCGGTTCGCTTCGGCGCCGCCCGCCATCGGCGCCGGCCATCCCTCATCCGGCGTCCGGAACCAGGCGCGGCCGATGATCGGCAGGAGATACGCGGCGTTCAGCAGGCTTCCCACCGCGATCACCATCACCACCCACGTGTCCCCCGCATCGAGCCCTCCCAGCCCGACGTACCACTTGCTGATGAACCCCGCGATCGGCGGGAAGCCGATCATTCCCAGAGACGCGACGGTGAACGCGGCGGTGGTCAGCGGCATCCGCCGGCCGAGGCCGTTCATCTCCGTGATCTTGTGGACGCCGAGCGTCTCCGCGAACAGCCCGGCGCAGAAAAAGAGCGTCACCTTCATCATCCCCTGGTGCATGATGTGGGCGAGCCCGCCGATGGTGGAGAGCGCGCTGGCGACGGTGACGCCCAGGGCGATGTACGAGATCTGGCTTATGGTGGAGAAGGCGAGCCGTCGTTTGAGGTCTTCCTGCTGGAGCGCCCGCACCCCACCGTAGATGATGGTGAATGCGGCCGCGAACGAGAGCGGAAGAAGGAGGCCCAACTCACCCGCGAAATCCTCGCCGAAGACGTCGAAGACAACGCGAACGATCCCGAACACGCCGGCCTTGACCACCGCGACGGCATGGAGGAGCGCGCTGACCGGGGCCGGCGCGACCATCGCGGCGGGCAGCCAGCCGTGGAGCGGGACGATCGCCGCCTTGACCGCCAGACCCCCGACGAGGAGCGCGAAGATGATCCGTAAGGTGCCGGGATCGACCGCGCGCAGGAGCGGGTCGCCCCCGATCGTGAACTCGACCGGGCCCGCGACCGACTGGAGGAGCGCGATCCCCAGGAAGAGGACGGTGCCGCCGGTGAGCGTGTAGAGCAGGTAGACTCGGCCCGCGCCGAGGGCGGAACCGGTGCCCCGGTGCACCACGAGCGGCCAGGTCGTGACGGTCAGGAACTCGTAGAAGATGAAGAAGGTGAGCAGGTTGCCGGCCATCGCGATCCCCATCGCGGCGGTGACGCAGAGGCTGAAGAACCCGAAGAATCGACTCCTGTGGCGGGAGCCTTCGAGGTATCCCACGGCATAGATGGTGGTGAGGAACCAGAGCACCGCCGAGAGCGAAATGAACAGGAGCGAGAGATAGTCGACCCGGAAGAGCAGATCGACCCCGAAGAGGAAGGGGATCCGCGTTTCGAAGACATTGCCACGCAGGATCGCGGCGAACATCGCGAGCACGAAAACGAGCTTGATGGCCGCTCCAGCGATGGTGACCGTGTTCCGGGCCCGGACCTGATCCTCACGCAAGGGAAAGATCAGCAGCGCCGTCAGAAGCGAGACGGCGAGGAGCGCGGGGGGCGCCCAGTAGGTCGATTCGCTGATCATGGCGCGGGGAACGGGAGGTCGGCTCCGATGAGCTCCAGAGGTCCCGCCACCCCGAAGCCAAGCATGAGCGAGACGATCGCGAGTGAGAGCGCGGCGACCTCCATGCGCACGGGAACCGGCTGAGCCGCCACATCGCGGTCACTCTCCGCGCGGGAGAGCTCCTGGCCGAGGACGAGAAAGATGTAGCCGGCGGTGAGCAGCCCGCCGGCCAGGAAGGTGACCGCCCACCACCACTGCCCGCCCTGGATAGCCGCCGAGACGAGGAGCCACTTGGCGACGAACCCGCCGCTGGGAGGCAGCCCGATGAGCGTCATCCCCGCCATCCCGAACGCGTAGGTGCTCATCGGGAGCTGGGTGGCGATCCCGCTGATCCCGACGATCCGGTCACCGCCGAGCGCGAGGACGATATTGCCGGCGGCCAGGAACATCGCCGCCTTCGCCATCGCGTGGGAGACGGCGTGATAGATGGCGCCGCTCCATGCCATCGTCCCCCAGCTGGTCCCCTCGGGCCCGGCGTGGACCGCCGCGACCACGATCGGCACGGAAACGAAGGCGTAGCCGACCTGCGCCACGGTCGAATAGGCGACGAGTACCTTCAGTCGCTGCTGGCGCATCGCCTGGAGCGAACCCCAGACGATCGCGGCCGCGCCGAGGACGCCGACGAACGTGCTCGCCGCCACCGTCATGATCGGCGCGAACACGGCCGTGAAGAAGCGCAGAAAGAGATAGAAGGACGCGGTCACGACCAGCGCCGAGAGGAGCGCGCTCACGGGCGCGGGCGCCGCCGAGTGCGCTCGGGGAAGCCAGAAGTGGAGCGGAAACAACGCTGACTTCAGAGCCAGCGCCGCCGCGATGAGCGCCGCCGCCACCCACGTCGCCGGGTTCGCGGCCACCACTCCGGCGAGCCCGGCGAGATCGAGGCGCCCATATCCGGCATAGAGAATCGCGACGCCGAGCAGGTAGAAGGTGGAAGCGAGGAACGCCGCGAGCAGGTAACGGAACGCCCCGTTCAGGGCGTCCTCCTTCGTGTCCAGGAGGATGAGCGCGATCGCGGCCAGCGTCATCATCTCCAGGCAGACGTACACGTTGAACACGTCGGCCGAGAGCAGGATCGCGTTCAGCGAGCCCCAGAGGAGCAACGCGATCACCCAGAAGGCATTCCGGCGTTCGGGATCGGCGGTCCCGAGGTACCCCGACGCGTGCACGAACACGGCGTCCAGAACGACGGCCGAGGTGACGAGCAACGCGGCGGCCAGCCCATCCACGTGCAGAGGGATCCCGAGCGGAGGCGTCCATCCACCCATCGCCTCGTTGATCGGCCCGGCCCGCCTCACCACGACGGCGATCATGACGGATCCCACGGTGGTCGCCAGCGCGGTCGGAAGGACGATGAACGCCGCCTGACGTCCCGCGAACCACGAGGCACACGCGCCCGCCAGGGGAAGCGCGATAACCATCGCGATCACTCGAGGTTTCCTTCGTCGAGCGTCGCTCGGCCGGCCGTGCGGTGAAGCTGGCGAGCCAGCGTCACCGCGAACGCCGAGATGCTGACGGCGATCACGATCCCCGTCAGCACGAGCGCGTTCGGCACCGGATCCTCCAGGCCAGTTGACGACTGGCGGGCTGAAACCGCCACGAGGAGCAGGTAGCTCCCGCCACTGATGACGTTCAGGGCGAGGATCCGCCGGATGAAGTGCGGGCGAACGAGCGCGGCGTGAAGTCCGAGCGCGATGAGAAGCGCGGCGGCGATCGCGAAGATCGCGTAGCTCATTGGCGAGTCCCCGAACCCGACCGCGTCATCCGCCCGCCCGCGTAGAGGACCACCAGGGATGCGGCGACACCGATCGCCACGGCGCCTTCGATCATCACGATCGCGAGACCGGCGCGGCCGGACGGATAGTGGAGGAAGGTGCCGGTAACGACGAGGCTGACGATCGCGACGGCGAGGAACACGATCGTGCCCACCGCCAGCGCCGCGCGTGTCCAGCGACTTTCGAACGAGAGCTGCCGCGCTTCCCCCGCGAGAATGAGCAGCACACCGGCGGCGCCGACGACGGCTCCCGCCTGGAAGGCACCGCCAGGCGCGCCGCTCCCCAGCCAGAGGAGATATCCGCCGACCAACACGCCCCAGGGCGCGAGCAGCCGCGCCGCCCCTGTCGCGACCGGCGAGATCTCTCCCGGGACACGGACCGTCTCGACGCTCTCTGTCGTGGATGGAACTCGAGCACCCCGGAAAACCACGAGTGACCCCAGAACGGCGAGCAGGAGGACCGTCACCTCCAGCAGGGTGTCGTAGCCACGGAAGTTCAGCAGCACCGCGGTCACGGGATAGGTGACGCCAGAGGCGGGGAGATTGATCGCCACGAGTCCGGCCAGGTCGGTTGGGGAAGCAGCCGAGGCCTGTTCGGCCGTGGCGCTCCCCGCTCCGGTGGCCTCCCCGCTTTCCGCCGGTGTCGCCGCCGTGCGGTCTACGCCAGCCTCCCGGTCAGCGTCGCCGCCCGCGGGCCGAGAATCCCCGACCGCGTTGATCTCCGGGATCACGCCGAACCTCATTCCCTCGAACCTGCCCGGACCGAGCCCCAGTAACGTGACGCTCAGGATCACCGCGAACGCGGTGCACGCGAGCGCCGCGACCGTGCCCCCGATACGACTGCGCGGTTCCGGAGCGCCGGGATCCGCTCCTCCTTCCATCGCCCGGGCCGCGTCGAGCAGGATCGCGCCCATTACCCCGGTGCCGAGCGCGGCCTCGGCCAGCGCCAGATCCGGCGCCCGGAGCCGAATCCAGACGATCGACATCAGCATTCCGAACGCGATGTAGAAGACCACCGCCGTGAACAGGACCCGCGTGTGGAGCGCCCGGTACGCCGTGACGAGCAGACCGAAGGCGAGCGCGAGATCGAGGATCGGTGACTCGATCATCCGGGCCCGCCGTCGTCGTGACCCGGGGTCGGATCGTCATCACGTTGACGCGCGGCGTCGACCGGGCCGCCGGGTAGTCGTCCGAGGTCCGGATGGCTCGGATGACCCGGGAAGCTCGGAAGGCCCGGATGGCCCGAGCGGGCCGGAGAATCGCCCGGGCGGGGATCTCCGTGGGGGAAGCTTTCGTCCCGCATGATGCACTGCGCGACGAGAAAGCAGGTGGTGGCGCTGCCGGTCAGCACGAGCAGCCAGACGAGAACGAGCGTCGCCATCACGAACGGTGATCCGCCGCCGAGGACGAGACCCAGTACGACGAGACCGAGTCCGAGATTGTCCGCCTTGGTCACCGCGTGAAGCCGGCAGAGCGCATCTGGAAACCGCATCACCCCCACGATCCCCGCGACGAAGAAGGCGACTCCCCCCAGCAGGCATAGCCCCGCGAGCGCATCCGTGATCATTCCCGAGACCCCGCCGACCGGCGCCCATACGCGAAGGCGAAAGTGTTGACGACCGCCAGAAGGACGAAGACGAGCCCCACGTCACGGGCACCGGGTTGCTCATATGCCGCCCCGATCAGCAGGACGATCGCCGTACCCGTGGTCCCGAACAGCTGCGCCGCGAGAATCCGGTCGGAGCGTGTCGGACCCCGATGAACGCGGATCAGACCGACGAGCAGGGTGACGAAGAGGAAGTACGCCGCGGCGCGGTAGATCTCGCTCATCGTCGGGATTCGATACTGGAAAACGGCCGGGGAGTACGTCGGAGATCGGCGCTCCGCCGCGGATCCATGCAAACCGCCGACCAGACCCCTCGAACGCGCCGCCGCCCCGGACGCCGGGGATGGAGAGATCGCCGACCGCCGCGGTCCCGCCGCCCGGGGAGCCGACGGAGGTGGTTATCGCAAAGGCGACGGGGCCACCGGCGTCAATCGCCTGGTGGCCCCGTTCGTCGTCGCCTCCGTTCCGCCCGGTCGTCCGCGCCCCCCTGGAGCGCTCCGCGTCCGGAACCGCGGTGCGTCAGATCCCCGTCAGGAATTCCCGCCCAGCACCGCCTCGAGCTGCTCGATCGCGAACTCCAGTTCCTCCTTCTCCACGATGAGGGGAGGAGCGAGACGGATAACGAAATCGTGCGTCTCCTTGCAGAGGACCCCTCGCTCCTGCAGCGCCTCGCAATACGGACGCGCCGAGGTGTTCAACTCGATCCCGATCAACAGGCCGCGTCCCCGGATCTCGACGATCGCCGGATCGCCCAGCGCTTCCCGGAGACGGCCGATCAACCAGGCACCCAGCTCCTCAGAGCGCCGCGCCAGATCCTCATCCTCGATCACCGACAGCGCGGTCCGCGCCACCGCGCAGCCCAGCGGGTTTCCGCCATACGTGCTTCCATGGCTGCCCGGATTGAAGAGCTCGAGCACCCTCCGGGGCCCGACCACCGCCGATACCGGGTAGAAACCTCCCGAGAGCGCCTTCCCCAGCACATAGAGATCCGGCGCGACACCGTCGTGCTCGCACGCGAACATCCGGCCGGTTCGACCGAGCGCCGTCTGGATCTCGTCGGCGATCGACAGAACGCCCTCGCCGCGACAAAGTTCGATCGCTTCCCGCACGTAGCCGCTCCGCGGGATGTTGATCCCCGCCTCACACTGGATCGGCTCGAACAGGAACCCGCACGTATTCGGCGTGATCGCGGCCCGCAACGCCTCGATATCCCCGAACGGTACCGTGACGAACCCCGGCGTGAAGGGCCCGAACCCGTCCCGGTAATCCTCGTCCGACGAGAACCCCACGATCGTCGTCGTACGCCCATGGAAGTTGTTCGCGCATACGATGATCTCCGCCTTGCCCTCCGGGATGCCCTTGATCCGATAACCATACCGACGCGCGGCCTTGATCGCCGTCTCCACCGCCTCGGCACCCGTGTTCATCGGCAACACCATCTCCATCCCGCAGAGCTCCGCCAGCTCCTCGCAGAAGAGCGGCAGCTGGTCGTTCCGGAACGCCCGCGAGGTCAGCGTCACCCGGTGCGCCTGCTCCACCATCGTCTCCAGGATCCGCGGGTGCGCGTGCCCCTGGTTGACCGCCGAATACGCACTCAGGCAGTCCATGTACCGGTTCCCATCGACATCGTAGACCCACACCCCTTCACCCCGCTCGATCACCACCGGCAGCGGCTTGTAATTCGGCGCGCCCCACCGGGACTCGATCTCGATCAGCTCGTCAGTACGGGATGATGTCGCCTGGTTCTCTGTAGGCGTCAACAAGGTTTTACTCCTTCGCGGGAATATATATTCAACATCTTTGTCCATAGGCATTTATAGCAATCTAGGGTCCGTCCGGCGCCTCGAAAAGTGGTTCCCGCACACGGCCGCGAAGGAGTGTCATGGCGGTGGCCCGCGACGGGGGCGACGGTCACGGTCAACGGCGCGCGGCACGGTCGATTCCTTCCCCGATCCCGTGGTGCGGCGGGAGCGATACCGGGAGTCGCCCGGTGATCGGTATCCGGCCGAGCAATGCCTCCGCGGCCGCTCGCTGACTGGCGACGCTCGAACTCCAGGCGATGAGGTACGACGGGATCGAGGGGAAGTAATCGAGCAGGTACGGGCTCCCGAACGACACCGCGACGACCGGCCGTCCCGCCGCGACCAGGCCCTCGACGAACTCCGAGTATCGGTCGCGCAACGCCAGTGGCCCGCGATACTCGCGCGGGACGAGGTTCGCCGAAACAATCACCAGGTCCGCCGTCCGTGCGCGGTCGCTGAGTCGGCCGAACTCCGCCGCGGACGCATCAGGCGACACGGCTTCTGTAATCACGCGATAACCGCCCGCTTCGAGCGTTGAGGAAAAAACGGGCGCGCGGAAGTTGTCGTCGAGGCTGTACGCCACGTGAAGGACATTGGTGGCGGAACCCGCGAGGGGGACCAGATCGTCGTGATCACGGACCAGGGTAAGCGACGCGGCGGCGATTCGCTGGGCGATGGCGCCATGTTCGGCCGGGGGTCGTGGAGACGGCACGGGGACGGTCGCGCCGTCCGGCAGTCCCGCCACGGCCTTCGCGGTGAGCACTCGCCGGGCGGCCTCCTCGATTCTGGATTCGGGGATGCGACCCGACTCGACCGCCTCGACGATCGCGTTGATCACGGACCGTTCGCCCGGAGGCTGGAGGAGCGCGTCCACGCCGGCGAGGAGGGCGAGGATCGACGCTTCTTCGACCCCCCAGGTGTTGGTGATCGCGCCCATGTTGAGCGCGTCGGTGATGAGGAGACCGTCGAAGCCGAAGCGTTCCCGGAGGATGCCGGTCACGACCGCCGGTGAGAGCGACGCCGGCGGCGCGTCGGGGCCGTCGATCGCCGGAACGGCGATGTGACCGACGAGGAATCCGTCGACACCGGATTCGACGGCGGAGGCGAAGGGCACGAGATCGAGCGCGTCGAGCACCTCCCTGGACGCGGTGACCGTGGCGAGTCCGATGTGTGAATCCACTTCCGTCGCCCCGTGACCGGGGAAGTGCTTCGGCAGGACCTGCAGACCACCCCCGCGGGCGCCGGCGATCCATGCTTCCGCGATCTCGGCGACAAGGCGCGGATCCTCGCCGAACGAACGGACATTGATGATGGGGTTGAGCGGATTCGAGTTGACGTCCAGGACGGGTCCGAGTGTCACATGGATTCCGGCCGCACGCGCTTCCGCCGCGGTGAGCCGACCGGCCTGGAAGGCGAGTTCGTTACTTCCCGCCGCACCGAGCGCCATCGCCGGCGGCACGAGTGTTCCGCCGGTCAGCCTTTGTGCGGGGCCGGTCTCGAGGTCCGACAAGATGAGCAGAGGGATCTCGGCCATCTCCTGCAGTCCGTTGAGCATCGGCGCGAAGCCGGCACTCTCGCCACGGCCGATGATGATCCCACCGACGCGATCCTCCTGAATCGACGCCCGTATTCGTTGGTATTCGGCCGAACTCGAGGAAGTCCTCCCACCGATGATCCACGGGAAGACGAGTTGAGCGACCTGGCCACGCAGGTCGAGGGAGGCCAGAGTGCTGTCGACCCAGGCGGCCGCGCGGGGGTCGAGCGGCTCGTTCGGGGGAGGTAGCGGCGGCTCAGCCATCACGGCCTCCGAACCTCCGGCCGCCGCCAGGATCGCGAGCGCCATGAGCTGTCGTCGCCATGTGGAAAACCCGCCGCGCGCGCCCGCCGACTTCGTCTCGCGTTGATCACGCCCTCCCGATCCGGTCGTACTCCTGAGTCCCATGCAACCTCCAGAACCTGAAACCGGCGCGATTCGCCGCGCCTTCCCGGGCAGGGCCCGACTTGCTCCCTCACCAATCTCGTAATACCTTGCCTGCCTTGTGCTTGGACGCCTTTTCGAAAAAGGATGGATCGCCCCGATGTCCGATATGCCGGCCGGATCACCCGAACGGACGGTGGCCATGCTCGAGGGGACCGACGGAGATCGGGCACGCCGCTTCCCGCTGCGGGGAGCCACCGTGACCATCGGTCAGGGCCCCCGCAATGAGGTCATCCTCGAAGACGAAACCGTCTCCACATCGCACGCTCGCCTCGAGCACGGCGGCGGCGAATGGCGACTCACCGACCTGGGATCCCGGAACGGGACCTGGGTCGACGGCACCCGCGTCGAGGCCGGAGTCCCGATACCGCTCGCGGATGGCATCACCGTCGCTTTCGGCGCCGCCAGGCTGACCTTCCACGCGAACGTCGCCATCGAGGGGGAATCCACCGATTCTCCGGCGCGCCCCGCGACATCCGCTCCAGAACGAGCGGCGGGATCGCCGGGCCTTCGCCTTCCCGTATGGCTCGCGTTACTCGTGATACTCGTGATCGCCGCCCTGGTGTTCCTCGTCCTGACCCTGACGGACGAATCGACGGTAACCGAACCGCTCACCGGAGCCACCGCCGGAATTCTCTCGAACCAGGTGTCGGCCTCGGTATCGGGACCGATACTCACCGAGCCCGACATGTTATCGACGGCGGAACCGAATGGTCACGCCGCTGACCGAACCACGGTGTGACGATCCGCTGGCGAGCCGGCGGGGCGACGGACATCGGGCGAGTGCGTCGGACGAATGAGGATTCGTTCCGCGTCGACGAGTCCAACGGTGTTTTCCTCGTCGCCGATGGCGTCGGCGGACACGCCGCCGGCGAAGTGGCGAGCGCCCTCGCGGCGGAATCCGTCCACGCGACCCTCACGGCCGCCGCCAACGGGTCGGACGCCTCCATATCCGGCGCGCTGGCCACCGCGTTCCATCAGGCCCGCGAGCGCCTCGCCGAGCACGTCATCCGCGACCGCCGCACACGAGGGATGGGTACCACCCTCACGGCTGCCGTACTCCGCCCGACGGGCAGGCTCCTCCTCGGTCATCTCGGTGATTCTCGACTCTATCGCTTCTCGGTCTCGGGTGGGCTGTGCCCGCTCACGCGCGACCACACCTGGCTGCAGCGCGAGATCGACGCGGGCCGCCTCACCACCGGCACTTCCGCGGCCGGCACGCGCCTCTCCCACGCCCTGACCCGCGTCGTATCCCCGGACGAACCTTCCTCTCCCGATATCGACTCCGTCATGATCGGGCCCGGCGAGACGCTGCTGCTCTGTTCGGACGGGCTCCATAACCTGGTGCACGACCAAGAGATCGCCGAAATCCTCGGGTTTGGATCGGATGCGGCCGGGACGGCGGAGCACCTGATCGCCGAGGCGAACCGGCGCGGCGGTCATGACAACGTCACCGCCGTCGTGGTGAACGTTCTCGATGAACTCGGATGACGCGGCCGACTCGTGAACCCGGCGGGTTCGAGGGCCGGCTGTAGTGTTCACGGACCATCGCCGCTTCCGGGGCTGGTTCACGGCGGTGATCCCGACACGGGACTGACGACGGAAAAACGGATCCGCGCCAACGGCGGGCTCGGCCGCTACGCCTGGATCGCGTATCCCACCATCGGCTCGGGTGCCCGCGCTGGCCCGTCCAGCGGCAGGACGATCGTGAAAGTCGTGCCGATCTCGTCGGTGTCGACGCCGATCTTCCCGCCGTGCTCCACGATGACCCGTCTGGCGATCGCCAGCCCGAGCCCGGTCCCTTCATCCGACCCTTTCGTGGTGAAGAACGGTTCGAAGATGCGGTCGCGGACGTCGTCCGGAATGGGCGGGCCGTCGTTGAAGAAGTCGATGGCGACGAGCTGGCCGGCCTGGGCGCCGGGGAGTCGGCGGGCGGAGACGCTCAGCGTCGTGCCTCGCTCCCTGAGCGCATGTTCCGCGTTCATCACGATGTTGACGAACACCTGTTGCAGCTGGTGCTCATCGCCCACGACCCGGGGCAATCCCGGTTCGATGGAGATCAACGGCGTGACTCCGGTGAGCAGCAGATGTCGCTCGCGCATCCCGACCGTTCGCCTGAGCACCTCCGCCAGGTCGATCTCGGTGCGCTCGGGGGTGTGACGTCTCGCGAAGGAGAGCAGATCCGCGACGATCCGGTTGCATCGCTTCACCTCGACGAGGATCCCGTCCAGCGAATCGCGTTTGTCGACATTGGTTTCCTCCTCGCGCAACAGTTGCGTGAAGCCGGAGATCGCGGCGAGGGGGTTGTTGAGATCGTGCGCGACGCCACTGACGAGAAGGCCGAGCGTGGAGAGCTTTTCGCGCTCCATCAGATACTCGTCCATCGCCCGACGCTCGTCGGAGAGAGTCTTGACCCGCAGATGCGCCGCGACTCGCGCCCGCAGTTCGGCGCCGAGGAAGGGCTTGGTGATGTAATCGTTCGCGCCCGCCTCGAACCCCGCCGCCTTGCTTTCCGAATCCGCCTTCGCGGTGACCATCAGGATCGGGAGCGCGAGCGCGTTCCACCGCTGCCGGATCTTTCGACACACCTCAATCCCGGAAACCAGGGGAAGCATCCAGTCGAGGAGGACGATGTCGGGGAGCGGCCCTTCATCCAGACAGGGCAGGACGGCCGCGCCGTTCACCACGACCCGAACCCGATAGCCGGATCTGCCCAGGAGGATTCCCAGCATCTCGGCCGCGGCGGGATCGTCCTCCGCCACGAGGATGGTGGGAGCGGTCGGATCGGGATCCGGTGGAGATGACGCGATTATCTGGTTCATAGGAGACGAATCTCGGAAAGGACCCGATCCCGCAGGGTATCGAGGTCCCAACTCAGAATCTCGAGAACGGCGTTCCCGTCCAGCTCGCGCCGATCAAGGGTGAATACCCGGAACACTCGCGCGGAGTGGTAGAGCTCGTCGGCGACCCGCGGCAGGTCGATCAACCCCGCGTGACCGCTCTCCGGCAGACGCTGCACTTCGCCCGATCGCTGGAGGAGGAGCAGGTCGAGGCCCATCATCTTCGGCTTCTCTGGATAGTCGAGCAGCACGGACCCCGACGGCAACCCCATCTCCTCGGCGAGCCGATCTTCCAGCCGCGCCCGCAAACGCGGCTCGGTGTAGAACCATTCCGCGATAGGCAGGTCGCGCAACTGATCGCCCGGGATTTCGATCGCCCGTTTGGGCAACCGCCGGTACCTGAGCGCGGGGATCCAGCGTTCGATGATCCGCGCCGCCGCCGGACCCGGGGCCGTCGCCGCCCGCGCCTCGAGCAGCGACAGGAGCCCCTCGTCGGTCCGTCCGATCAACTCTTCAGACGTGAGGATCCCCGCCTCGACCGCGTCCTGAAACGTCCGTTTGAAGACCGCCGTGGCCGCGCGTACGGCGTGGTGCCAGTACACGTTCCGGAACATCTGGTACTTCGCGAAGAGCAGCGATTCCAGCGCCGAAAGACCCTTCTCGTGAATCCCGATCTCCAGACGGCCCGTATCGGGATCAGCCAGCAGGGCGAGCGCGTGGATCAGCCGATCGACGTCCACCACCCCGTAAGGAACGCCGCAGAACATCGCGTCCCGGTTGAGGTACTCGATCTTGTCCAGGTCGAGGCTGCCCGCCACGAGTCCCTGCATCGGCGAATCGCCCGAACCCTGGACCAGCCGTTCGATCCGCGCGCTCGCGTCCGGAGCGATCTCCTCCAGGATGCCGGCCAGATCCGGCCGGCCAAAAAATCGCGACGTCAGCGCTTCGTGGTGCTCGGCGAGGAGTTCGGGACCCAGCTCCTCGAGGGCGTGCGAGAAAGGGTAGTGACCGATGTCGTGGAGGAGTGCCGCATAAGGCACCAGCTCCCGGTCGAGCGGATCCACCGCGTCGAGCTCCCCCCGCTCGCCGAGGAGCCGCATCGTTCGGCGCGCCAGGTGATAGACACCCAGAGCATGGTCGAACCGGGTGTGGGTCGCGCCAGGGTAGACGAGGAAGGCGTGACCCAGCTGCCGAACGTGTCGCAGCCGCTGGAACGCGGGTGTATCGATGATCCGGAGCGCGACCGGATCGATCCGGATCGTATTCCAGACGGGATCGCGAATGACTTCGAAGTCGTCGTCGCGGGCCCAGGTCGTCGATCTCACTGTGAAATGTACGGCCATGGTTTCGAGCGACGTCCGCGTGTCGAGTGAACCGCCCGCATCGCTCGTCGACGCGCTATCGCGAAGATCCGGGTGAGATGGACGGCCGAGCGTCGCCTTTCGCCATCGATCACCTTATGATCTCCCACGCGAGGTGGGTCAGCTCAGGCTCGATCAGCTCTTCCCAGGCGAGTCGCACCGCGTCGGGCGAACCGGGCATGGAGACGACGAAGACGCCCTGGTATACCCCGGCGATCGCTCGGGAGAGCATCGCGGCGGATCCGACGTCGGCCCAGCTGAGCATGCGAAAGAGTTCGCCGAATCCCGGGAGCGTCTTCTCGAGCTTTCCGGAGAGTGCGTCGAACGTGTTGTCGCGTCTCGCGATACCGGTCCCGCCATTGAACAGGACGACGCGGTGGCCGCCATCGGCGACGATTTCCTCGAGGATGGCGGTGACGCGCTCAGGATCATCCGGCACGATTCTCTGGATCCCCACCCGGTGTCCGGCCGACTCGATGCGGTCCCGAAGGTACCGGCCGTTGACGTCGGTCTCGGCGGTCCGGGTGTCGCTGACGGTGACGATCGCGAGCGTGAACGGGGTACTGGCGGCGGCGGCCGCCGCCTGACGGTGAGATTCGGTGGTCATGCCTCCACGCTTCTTCCTGTGAGGACCGCGCTTCGGTACACGTTATCCGGTCGGGGGTGTATGCGACTGCACCATTCTGGCACCGGGACAGCGGGAAAGCCACCCTGTCGAGTGATCGCCGCGTCACGATATCACCGGCGGCCCGGCATGGACTGACCGGGTGATGTGACCAGTCAATCTGAGAGGCGGACCAACGATGACCGATGAAATCGGGCGGGAACAGGAAATCGCCATCACGAAACGTCGCACCTCCATGGTGATCCGGGGCGGGCTGGGGCTGAGCCTGGCGGCCTATCTCGCGGCCGGCCTGGCGATGCTCGGCACTCGGCTCGGACTCTGGGGCTTCTCGACCGGTGTCACCATGCTGCGCTGGGCCGTGTACGCCGGGGTCATCATGATGATCCTCGCGGGTATCGAGCTCTATCGTTCGCGGGCGCTCGGAATGCGCCACCGGGGCGTGCCGCTCGCGGTCCTGGTTTTCCTCGCGGGCTTCATCCTCGTCGCGATTCCGCTACGCCAGAGCCGAGTCGGCGCGGACGCCCCGCCCATCCACGACGTCACGACCGATACGGAAAACCCACCGGCGTTCGTGGCCATCGCCGCGCGCAGGGGGAACGCCCCGAACCCGCTCACCCACGAAGGACCGGAGGTTGCCCGTCTGCAGAGCGAGGCCTATCCCGACATCCGCCCCGCGATCCTCGATCTGCCGCGTGATCAGGCGTTCCGGCGCGCGTTGGAGATCGCGGAGCAGAGCGGGTGGCGGATCGTCGACGCGAACGAGGTCGAAGGTCGCATCGAGGCTACCGCCAGGACGTTCTGGCTCGGCCTCCAGGAAGATGTCATCATTCGCCTGACGCCGCTGGACGGGCGAACCGTGGTGGATGTCCGCTCCATGTCACGAGCGCGCGAAAGCGATCGGGGGACGAACGCCCGGCGGGTGCGGGAATACCTGCGGGCGATTCAGGCCTGACCGCTTCGACGAAACAGCTGGAAGGTCCGCATGTGTCTCATCCTCTTCGCCCATCGGGTCCATCCCGACTACCGGCTCGTCCTCGCCGCGAATCGCGACGAGTTCTTCGCCCGGCCCACGGAACCATTCCACCAATGGCCGGATGTACCGACGATCCACGCGGGTCGTGACTCCCGCGGCGGAGGGACCTGGCTCGGCGTGACGCCCGACGGCCGCTGGTCCGCCGTCACCAACTTCCGCGACGGACTGGTACCCGATCCCGCCGCCCCCTCCCGCGGCGATCTCGTCATCGATTTCCTCGCCGGCGACAGCCCTCCCGCTGACTACATCGCGGCGATCGCTCCGAACGCGCCGCGATACAACGGCTTCAACCTCCTCGTCGGCGACGACGACCAGCTCGTCTGGCTCTCCAATCGCGGCCGAGAGAGTGGTGCCGACCCGCGGACGGAGGACCAGCGGTTACCGGAAGGAATCGACCGGCACCGCTGGAAGGTCGTGCACCAGCTGCTCGGACCCGGCGTGTACGGGGTGAGCAACGAACTGCTCGACGTCCCCTGGCCGAAGGTGGTGCGCGGGAAGGAACGTCTCCAGGAGATCCTCGTCGCTGGCGACCCACCCTCGCCCGATACCCTGCTGGAGATCCTCCTCGACACGAGCTGGGCGGCGGAACACGAGCTTCCTGACACCGGCGTGCCGTTGGAGCTCGAACGCGCGCTCTCCGCGACGTTCGTAGCGCTGCCGGACTACGGCACCAGGTCCTCGAGCGCGTTGCTCATCCCGCTGGAGGGCGACGAGATTCATTTCGCCGAGCGTCGGTTCTCGGCGGGCGGCCGCGTCGAGGGAGAGACGAAAGCGGTGGTCGGCGGCGAGGTCGCGCCTAGCGAATGATCGACCCGACCCGCCCCCACCGAACGGCGGTGAGGAACCGCGGGAACGGCCGGCTGACGTACGGGTCGATCGAGTAGTAGATGAAGAGCGCCTTCCCGCGGATCACCGAGCGAGGGATGAACCCCATGAACCGCGAATCGAGTGACTGGTCGCGGTTGTCGCCAAGCAGGAGGTAATTGCCCTCCGGCACGACCAGCGGGCCCCAGCTGTCGCGGGTCGGCGCGTAGTTCCGGGCATCCACGTCAGCCGGGAGCGCGGCGAAGTGCCAGTCGTAACCGCTCAACCCGTAGCGCTGGATCGGTTCATCGGGGAGGTACGTCGGCTCGGTGTACGGCTCGTCCAGTCGCTCGCCGTTCCGGTACACGACCCGGTCCCGCATCTCGATCGTATCCCCCGGCTCGCCGATCACCCGCTTCACCACGTCGATGACGGGCTCGTTGTAGGTGGGACGGAAGACCACCACGTCACCATGGACCGGGTCGCGAAACGCCGGCGTCTGCAGCTCGGTGAACGGGATGTGCGCTCCGAAGATCGCGTTGTTCGCCATCAGGTAGTCCCCGACCAGCAGCGTGTTCTCCATGCTCCCGGACGGGATCGTGAACGCCTGGACGACGAAGGTGCGGATGGCGAAGAAAAGCAGGACCGCGATGCCGAACGACTTGATCCACTCGATGGCTTCGGAGGTGTTCGATCGGGGCTCGGGCGGCCGCTGGCGTACCCCGGAAGTTCGTTGTCCGCTTCTTCGGCCCGCCGAACTACTCACGTGGTGTATCTCCGTCGGAGAGGAATGATTGCCGGGCGGCGCACGCGGGCACCCGATCGCCGAATATCGCGCCCGAGGGGCGCTCCCACAATCCACGGGGATCGGAAAGCGGGTCTGGACCCGATCTTACGATTGCCGCACGTGCCCTCGACACTATCCGCCACAACCGATGATCCGGTGGGCGGGGCAACCCGCGGTGTCGCGCTCGCAGGTGCATGCCTCGATCTCTTCGATCATCTCCGGACGGTCACACAGCGCGCACCGGTCGGGGAGCTTTCGATTGGTCGGCATCTCCGTCGCCATGAAGCGATGTGCCTCCAGGAATCGGCCGTGCTCCGGGCAGGCCGCGATGACCCACGGACCGGGGAGTTCAGGGCGGGAATACCATCGGGGCAGGGACGTCTCCATCGATCAGAGAGCTACCGGATCGCGGGGATGGGGGACATGCGCAACGCCTCCCGCGGACCGGTCAACCCGACCGCGTGGAGTTCCGCCGCGATCGTTTCCACGAGCCGTCCGAGCCGGGCCACCGCCGCGAGCGCGGTCGGGTAGCTGGTCGTCTCGCTCGCCAGGAGCTGCTGGATGATCGTTCCGGCGCGCGGGTACTCACGGAGCTGGACCTCCGCGTCCGGATCGATCCCCGCCGCCTCCCGGGCGAGCCGCAAGGCGACGTCCATCCCGCCCAGCTCGTCGACCAGCCCGAGCCGGAGCGCGTCCGCGCCCGTCCAGATCCGGCCGCGCGCGATCGCGTGCACGCTGTCAGGCGCCATTTCGCGCCCCTCCGCGACCTTCCCCGTGAAGTCGGCGTAGATCCGGTCGAGGCTCGCTTCGAGCTTTGTTCGCTCCTCCGGCGTGTAGTCCTCGACGAGCGACCACATCGTCGTGTTACCGCCCACGCCAACCCCGTCCCAGGTCACGCCGAGATGCTCGGAGAGTCCGCCGATCAGCATCTTCCCGCCGTAGACCCCGATCGATCCGGTGATCGTCGAGGGCTGCGCGACGATCCGGTCGGCGCCCATCGCGACGAAATAACCGCCTGACCCGGCGACGCTTCCCATCGACACGATGACCGGCTTGCCGGCCTCACGCGCGCGGATCGTGGCCCGCCAGATCGCGTCGGACGCGACGTACGACCCACCGGGACTGTCGACCCGGAAGAGGATCGCTCGCACGCCGTCAGCCTCGATCGCCTCGTGAAACGCCCTCGTCACCGACTCGGACCCCATCACCGTCCCGCCGGCGAACGGATTGACCTCGCTGTCCCCGATCTGGACCGCGCCGGTCCCGTAGATGAGCGCGATCTCCGGTCCGCTCGCGTTCGGCCGGCCCGCCGCGTCGAGGTAGCTGTCGACGTAGAGATACTCGCCGCCGCCGACCCGGGCGCGGAGTGAGTCGAAGACCTCGTCCCTGTACGCCAGTCGATCGACGAGACCAGCAGCCAGCGCTTCGTCACCGAGGTGAGGTCCCGTATCCACCAGGCGCCGGGCTTCCTCCACGGGCATCCCTCGTCCAGCCGCCACCCCCGCAACGAGGTTCTCATACATCGACGTGAGCACCCGCTCCGTCGCCTCTCGCTGCGGCGCGGTCATCTCCGTCTCCGTGAACATGTTGACGGCGTCCTTGTACT
>CAZWJE010000008.1:0-18700 GCA_964634395.1 uncultured Gemmatimonas sp.
CATCGCCAGCCCGGCCCATAGCGGAGAGCGAAAACCCGCCCCATAACCATACGTGAAAGCGATTCCCGGACTGCCGTTCGATTGGACGCCCCGCATCCCCACGCCCGCCACGACGAACGGGATGATGCCGGACTCGCCGCGAGGGTTCCCGATGTAGAGCAGGCCATCGAGGTCAGCGGCGAAGATCCCGGAAGGCGGTCGGATCCCCGCGTCGTTTTCGGGCGGGGGCGCCGACACGTCGACACCCAGACCGACGCGGGCGGCGAACGGTCCTCGCTCCTTGCCCAGAGAAGCACCGACGAGCAGCGGGGACTGGCCCACGGCGCCGTCCGCCGCGACGTATCCGGTGAACGTGGTGCGCGCTTGCGCGGAAAGCGGAGCGGACGCCAGCAGCAGCAGCGGCGGCAGCGCCAGCGTGAGAAGTCTGTTCATGATTGTTTTTCGAACCACCCGGGAGTTCGAACGGCACGAGCCGCTCTTGTATCCCGCCCCCCGGCCCCCGGGTTCCATGTCGGGGTGGAAACCACGCGTGTCGGGGGCTCGTCGGCGGCCGTTCCCGCTACGGCGCCGTGTCGAGGAACGTGACCGCTTTCTCCTTCTCCATGGCGGTACGCAGGCTCCATTCGCTCTCGAACAGGACCAGCGGTCTCTCTTTCGTGTCGTACACGAGACCGCGACCGATTCCGGAGCCGAGACGATCGATGTCCGCGGACGGGCCCTCGACCCAGCGCGCGACCTTGTAGGGAAGGAAGTCCAGCTTCGCGACGACGCCGTATTCGTGCTCGAGTCGGTGGAGCAGGACGTCGAACTGGAGAACGCCCACCGCGCCCACGATCGCCGTGGGACCGATCCCGGAATCACCGAAGAATACCTGCGCCGCCCCTTCCTCGGAGAGTTGCTCGAGCCCGGTGTCGAGTTGCTTGCGACGCAACGGGTCCGCGACGCGAACCCGGGCGAAATGCTCCGGGGAGAACCGGGGGATTCCGCCGAACTCGAGCATTCCGTTCGCCGAGAGCGTGTCGCCAATGCGCAGATTGCCCCGATCATGGATCCCGATCACGTCTCCCGGCCAGGCCTCCTCGACGAGCGTGCGTTCGCGGGCCAGGAACTGAGTCGGCGCCGTGAGACGGATCGGCTTCCCCGTGCGGGTGAGCGTCGCCTGCATCCCCGCTTCGAAGCGGCCGGAGCAGACTCGCACGAACGCGATCCGGTCGCGATGCTTCGGATCCATGTTCGCCTGGATCTTGAACACGAACCCGGTGAACGCGGGATCTTCCGGGCTCACGGGTCCGATCGATGACTCCCGCGGGAGGGGCGGCGGAGCCAGCTCCAGGAACGAGGCCAGGAACGGCTCGACGCCGAAGTTGGTGAGCGCGCTACCGAAGTACGTGGGCGAGACTTCGCCTGAGCGAAGCGTCGTCGGCGTGAGTTCCGCTCCGGCCATGTCGAGCAGTTCGATCTCCTCGCGCAGCCGGTCATGCGCGGACGCGCCGATCCGGGCGCCGAGCTCAGGGTCGTCCACCGAACGCACGTCGACGAGCGCTCGACCCGCCCCGTGGTCCTCTCCCTTTTCGAAGAGGAGAAGGTTCGCGAGCTGTCGATGATACACACCGATGAAGCGTGCTCCGTCGAGGATCGGCCAGGTGATCGGAAAGCACTTCAGCCCCAGGTCCCGTTCCACGTCGTCGAGCAGCTGGAGCGGCTCCATGCCCGCTCGGTCGCATTTGTTGACGAAGGTGAAAATGGGTGTGCGCCAACGATGACAGACCTCGAAGAGCTGGCGGGTCCGTTCCTCCACGCCCCGCCGGTTGTCGAGGAGCATCACGGCGCTGTCGGCGGCGATCAGGGTCCGGTACGTATCCTCCGAGAAATCGGCGTGACCCGGTGTGTCCAGAAGATTGACCTGCCTTCCGTCATACTCGAACTGCAACACGCTCGAGGTGACCGAGATGCCGCGCTCCTGCTCCATCCGCATCCAGTCGCTGGTCGCGTGACGACTGCTTCTTCGCGCCTTCACGCTGCCGGCGAGATGGATCGCGCCACCATAGAGAAGCAGCTTCTCCGTGAGCGTCGTCTTCCCGGCGTCCGGGTGGCTGATAATTGCGAAGGTACGGCGGCGACGAACTTCTTCCTCGATTCGCGACATCTATCCCGGCGATGGATCAGGTTCGATGGATCAAACCTTAATCATCAATCATCGTGGGCTCCAGAGCAATGACCGGGCGGATGCCGATGGTCGTGCCCGCGCGCGCCGGGCGTTACGTCACCGGAAGGTCGCGGGCGGCGTTTACGATAATTCGAGATTTCGCGCTGGCGGCGAGTCGTCGCGTGGCGCGTGTCCGGATGTGCCCCGAGAGTCGTGTCCCGGATCAGTCTCTGAGCCGAAGTCGAAAGTCGGCGTCCTCCAGCAAGCGTGCATTGTCGCGCTCGAGGCCCCGTACCTGTTCCTCGAGGAGTTCGATACGCCGCTCGAGAAGCTTGTGGGCATCGGGAGCGAGTGATGTCCGACGGGTCGCGGACCACGCTTCGAGCGCGGGCTTGAACGCGAACCGCACGGAGATCGCGAGGACGAGAAGCATCGCGGTGCCGCCACCGAGAAGAACGGCCGTCATCGCGATCAGGGTTTCACCGAAGTCCATGATGTATCCGGCGTGACGGGAAGTGGGACGAAGATCGTGTCCGGCGCAGTACGGACCATCGGTCACCCGGGTTTCACGGGGACCCGCACGGAACCGAAGCTCGCGGCCCCGGGGTACGACGGACGATCGGCTGAATCCAGACGAATGAGGGCAACGTGACGCAACGTATTCGTATCCGGAACGGCGCGACGTACTCGCCGGTCTCGCTGTTGGACGTGGCCCTGGCGGCGCCTCTCGTTTCCCGGATCGTCTTTCGGAATACCTTGCCGGGCAAGGCGATCCAGTTGGCGGCGCTCGGCGCGTACATCGGTAGCGCGGCCCATGACTGGATCGGTCGTCGGGGGGTCCGCCGGATCGACTTCCTCGCTCACTACGGCGCCGACGTGACCCACCTTCTCGAGATGACCGAGGCCGAGCGGTGGGATGACGTCCGGAGGCTCGTGGCCGACGCGAACGACCGTTATACGACCGCTCGTCTTCCCCGCGCCGAGACCGCGAGGCTCGTCGATCGGTTGCTCACGGATTATATCGCCGGAATCACCGGCCAGCGGGTCGAGACGAGCACGGAGGTTCGTGACTTCACCTTCGCGGCGCTCCTCTTTCCCTTCGCGCTCGGCGCGTGTGACTTTCTTTCCGGCGACATCGCCATCTTCAAGGATACGGGCGTATTCGAGCCGCACGTGATCGCCCATGAGTTCGCGCACCGGAAGGGCTACTGGAAGGAACTGGAGGCGCAGGCTCTCGCGTACCTGGTTCTTTCCGGGTCGGGCGATCCGATTCTGGAGCAATCCGCGCGTTGCGAGCGGATCCACCGTCAGTTGAGAGCACTCTGCGACGAAGCGCCCGACCGCTACCCCGTTCTCGTCCGAGCGGCGGGCCTGCGCCCCGAACTCGAGGCCGGCTTCCTCGCCATGCACGTCGTGCCCGGACCCCTCGCCGTGCGAGTCTCTTCCGTGATGAAGGCCCTCTACGAGGAGCGAATGAAGCTCACCGGACAGAATGGAATCCGGGACTACGACGTGGGGTTCACGAACTTCCTCCATACGGTGGAACGGAACGGGCGGGCGCGGTATCTGGCCGGTGGATGACGGCGACATCGGGACAGCAGGTGGCCTCAGCACGGCGGGTGCCTCGGATGTCAGGTGGCTCGGGCGACGAACACATGGATCATCGGTGCGAGTGAACGTGAGACGAAGTCGATGGCTTCCCCTCGCCCTCGTCGGGGCGATTCTGATCGCGGACGTTCTTTCGGCCCAGGCGACGAACGAACCGTCGCGGGGCGGGGGAGGGCGGGAGCCGCCGGAGCCACCGTACGAGGAGGGGTTACTCGACGTCGATGCGCTTCTCCGGGCGCGGCGCTCGCCGGAGTCGGCCCTTTCCCCGGATCGTGGCGATTCGGTGACGACCGCGGAGACCCCCCTTCCGATGCCTCGGGTCTCGCCCGCTGCGTTGCCCGGCGTGGACGCTCGTCGAGCCGGCATCGAAGCGCTTCGTCAGGGGATCGCTCTCACGGCGGCCGGAGAAACCGACAGTGCGCTCGCCAATCTCGACCGGATGGCTGCGTCCATGCCGGTGCTCGCCGATTGGGCGGATCTGCTGGCGGCGCGGGCGTTGGCGATATCGGGAGACGTTGGTGGCGTACGGGCACGGATCGCCCGAATCGGAGGGGAGGGCGCGAGGGAGTGGGCGTGGCGCGCCGAGTACGATGCGCTGATCGTCGCGGGAGACAGTGCCGGCGCGCTTCCCGTCGCCGAGCGAGCGGCCGCGAGGTCCGCGACGGCCGCGGAGCGGGCCTTCGCGGGTGCGCGGGCGGGGGCGCTGCGGGTCGAGCGGGGTGAGTACGATGCCGCGCTCGGTGCTTTCCGGGCCGCGATGCAAGCGGCGCCCAGCGCCCCCGGAGGGCTGGACGCGGCACGTCGGGCGCATGACCTGGCGATCCTGACGCCCGAAGATCGACTGCTCGTCGGTCGAACGCTCCTCGCGCATGGTGGTCGCGACCGTGGCGTTCCGATGCTCGAAGCGTATGCTTCGGCGCCCGGTACGAGCGAGATCGATGGTGCCGCCGTCCGACTCGAGGCGGGGCGCATCCTCTTCACGGCCCGCGATTACGCCTGGGCGGAGCGCAACCTGCGGATCGCGGCGGAGCGACTGCCGGACGCGGCGTATCAGCTGGGCCGGGCACAGTATCGACTGGGGAAGGTGGCGGACGGATGGCGGACGTTCGAAACGGTGGGCGAACGCCATCCGGGAACGGCCGCCGCCGCTGACGCGTGGTTCGTGCTCGGCGATCTGGCGCACGACGACGGTCAGGTGAGCGTGGCGACGGACTACTACCGCAACGCCGTCGCCACCGGCGCGCATACGATCGCCGCCGCCGACGCGGCCATCCGCCTGGCGGGGATATTCCTCATGGCCGGTCAGCCGGCCCGCGCCCTCGTCGAGACCGAGAGTTACCTTGCCGCACGGCCACGGGATCAGACCTCCGCGCCGGTCGTCTACTGGTCGGGCCGGTCGCTGCTCGCGGCCGGACGCTCGGCCGAGGCGGAAGCCCGTTTCGCCGAAGTGCTCGATCTCTATCCGCTCTCCTGGCACGGACTGCTCGCCGCGCGACGGCTGGGGAAGACGCTCGGCGACCTGCCCCTCGCGGCGCCGCCGGAGGTGGACCCGCGGACACGGGATCTCATCGAGATCGCCTTCTTCCGGATCGACGCGTTGCGCGACGCCGGCCTGGAGGCGGAGGCCTCGCTCGAACTCGCGCGGCTTCAGGAACAGGTCGTCGCTGACGATGGTGCCCTCTACGCGGTCGCGGAAGCGCTCTCCGCGCATGGGCAGCCTACCGCCGGCGCGTTGCTCGGCCGGCGGATTCAGGAACGCCGGGGTGTCTGGGACGATCGGCTGCTGCGTATCGTCTTCCAGTTCCCTCATCGCGACGTCGTCGTTCGCGAGGCGCGACGCAATGGGCTCGACCCGTACGCCGTCGCGGGGCTGATCCGCCAGGAATCGTTCTTCAACCCGGCGGCCGTCAGCCCCGCCGGGGCGGTGGGTCTGATGCAGGTGATGCCGAGCACGGGGACCGGGCTGGCGCGCCGCGCGGGTGTCAACGGCTTCCGGGCCTCGATGCTGCGGGATCCCACGATCAATGTACGGCTCGGGACCCTCTTCCTCGCCGACCAGATGAATCGCTGGGATGGAAGGCTCTCCGACGTGCTCGGGGCGTATAATGGAGGACCGACCCGCGTCGCCCGGTGGCGGACCTTCGCCGAACACGCGGACGACGAGATCTATATCGAACGCATACCCATCGCGGAAACGAGGGATTACGTGAAGCGCGTTACGCTCTACGGTGAACTCTACCGCAGGCTCTACGGCCCGGCGGAAACAGGAGGCGGGCGTTGAGTTCCGGTGCCCGGACGGCGGCCCTACTCCTCGGCGGGGTCGCCATCGGTTTTCTGGCCACCGGCACCGCGCGGCTCGCGACGCAGGAGCACGCGCATGGCGTCCATTATCACGCGAACTGGGCCGTGTTCGTCGACGGTCAGCGACTCGATCTGGCCGGGGATCGATACATGGAGGATGTCTTCCGCTGTACGGCCGACCCGCTGAGTCAGCAGCCGACGGATCGCGTCCACATGCACGAGAATAACCCCGACATCGTCCACGTACATGCCGCCGGAGTCACTTGGGGCGCGCTCATGGCGAACCTCGGATTCGCGCTCGGTGATACGTATCTCTTCACCGACAACGCCCGTTTCGAGAACGATGAGGAGCGATCGCTGACCTTCGTTCTCAACGGGATGGCGGTTCCTTCGATCCACAATCGCCTGATCGGCGATCAGGATCGTCTCGCGATCAGCTTCGGGCCGGAACCCGCGGACGAAGTGCTGGAGAAACAATTCCCGCTCGTGGCTTCGGACGCCGGGTTGTACAATACCATGCCCGATCCCGCGAGCTGCTCCGGTCCGCTGGAGCCCACGCTCGGCGAGCGGCTCCGTCAGGCTTTCTGGTTGTGACCGGCATCCGCCACCGATGACAGGAGACGTCCTGAATTGCGCTACCTGATCCCCCTGGCGATCATCCTGCTCGCGGGCTGCGAGCCGGAGCCCCAGCCCCCGACCGTCCCGCCGATCGAATTATATGTCTCTCCAGAGACCCCGATCCCCGGTCAGGACGTGACCCTGACGCTCGAGAATCTTTCGGCTGCGTCGATCGGCTACAATCTGTGCGCGTCGACGCTCGTGCGGGACGAGCGTGGGCAGTGGGTGGAGATTCCCTCCGATCGTGTCTGCACGATGGAACTCCGCGGCCTGGAGCCCGGGGAACGCGACGACTTCACCCTGGAGATGCCGACGGAACTTCCGACCGGTGTCTACCGATTTCGCACGACTCTGGACGAGGTCGGAGGACCGTCGGTGCTCGACTCGCATATGTTCCTGATCACTGAAACCGCGCCTCCGGACACGACGCCGGATTCGGCTTCGTCGCCGCGTTGACCGTCACGTATCTTCGTCTCGCGTTTTCGGGTGTATCCGCCCATCTTTGACGAACGCGCGACGGCCATCGCGGCGAGTCGATGGAGAGGGCGAACCAGGAACGGGAGAGGACGAATGACGCCAGAGACAGTGGTCACGGAACCTCATCAGGAGGAATCGACCGTGAAGGGGATTCGGGTAAGTCAGCCCGGCGGACCGGAAGCACTCGAGTATGTCGAGCTTCCGATCATCGCGCCGGGCGGTGGTGAGGCGGCGGTCCGAATCGAGGCGGCCGGAATCAACTTCATCGATGTCTATCATCGAACGGGGCTCTATCCGCTTCCGACCCCGTTCGTACCTGGCTCGGAGGCCGCCGGCGTGGTGGAGGAAGTCGGTCCCGGTGTGACCGAAGTGAAAATCGGTGACCGGGTCGCCTTCACCCACCTCGGTTCATACGCGGAGCGGACGAACGTTCCCGTCGCGAAGCTGGTGCCCATCCCCGAGGGAGTCGATTTCCGCACCGCCGCCGCAGCGTTGCTCCAGGGTCTCACGGCGAATTACCTGACGACGGGTACCTACCCGTTGAAAGGCGGAGAGCAGGTGCTCATTCACGCGGCCGCGGGCGGGGTGGGCGGAATCCTGGTGCAGATGGCGAAGGCGCGCGGCGCCACGGTTTTCGCGACCGCCTCGACGGCCAAGCTGGATATCGTTCGGGAGGCCGGGGCCGATCGCGTCATCGATTACACGAGGGAAGATTTTCGGAGTATCATTCTGGAGGAAACCGGCGGCGCGGGCCTTGACGTGGTCTACGACTCGGTGGGCCAGACGACGTTTGATGGCAGCCTCGATTGTGTTCGTTCGCGCGGTATGCTCGTCATGTTCGGACAATCGAGTGGCCCGGTGCCGCCGTTCGACGTCCTCCGCCTCTCGAAGAAGAGCATCTTCCTGACCCGTCCCACGCTTGGTCACTACGTCGCCACGCGCGACGAACTGCTCCGCCGGGCGGGCGAACTCTTCGACGACATTCTCTCTGGCGCGGTCCGGATCCGGATCGATCGGGTGCTGCCCCTGAGCGACGCCGCCGAAGCGCATCGCCTCCTCGAGAGCCGGCGGACCGTCGGCAAGCTCGTTCTGATTCCACGATAAGAGAGAAGGTTGCCGCGTGAAGGGAGACAGAGAAGACCCGACCGGGTCGCCGGAGGTTGACCCGATGAAACGACGGGGAGCCGGCGCGGCGCGGTATCCCGCGAACGAGCCGCCCGCGTATCCGCTCAAGGAGACGGTCTCGATCCTGAACGATCGGCTCGGTCTCTACCTCTCCGAGGATCAACGACGCGGCATGGCGAAGGGCCTGCTCATCGGTACTTCGATTGGCGCCGCCGTACTGGCGTGGAATCTTACGACGATGCTCCGCCGGCGGTGACCCTCCCTGTACGACCGTCCCCGCCGCCAACGGTGAGAGCGATGGCGCGTGGGTCGTGAATATCTGACGAGATGGGAATCTTCGACTGGCTTCGGATCGGCCAGAATACGTCGGAGGAACCGGCGGGCATGTCCCGGCGGGACTTCTTCACCAGGATCGCGGGGCGCGAGCCGGAACCGACCGCCGCGATCGGAGCGAACACTCCTGGTGCCGGCGATGCGCTGATCGCCGGAACCGACACTCCCGATCCGGACACCGGCGCGCGGGTCCTGTATACCTTCCACCTCGCCGATTTCCCCTATTACGATGGCCCCGTCCTCGTGCCCGCCCTGCGCGCCGGCGACGAGTACCGTATCGGCGTCGATCCTCCGTACTCCCGAAACCCGACGGGTCTGCGTATCGAGCGTGGCCGCGAGTGCCTCGGGATCGTGCCGGACGACGTCTTTCCGGACGTCCTGCAACGGATGCGGGCCGGTGAAACGATCGTCTGCCGGGCGCTCGAGGTGAACCCCGCGGCGGAGCTCGCCAGGGTCCTCACCGTGCAGATACTGCTGATGCCGCCCGAGGAGGAGGGATCGGAAACCGGGCCGGACGAGAACGGCCGCGAACCGACGGGGTCAACGGAGGATGCGGAGCGTGCGCCCTCCGGAAGTTCGCGGGATGACGGCCCTTCCGGCGGAGATCTCAGCGCGTCGGAGTGACCCGGCTCGGTCCGACTTCTCCGCGGACTTTCAGGCCTTCCGCGGAGCGCCATCTCCGCACGCTCCTCTGGAAGAACAGGTTGTTGGGGATCTGCAGGAGGCTCCCCCCGCCTGATTCGTCTTCCTCCCGGAGCGTCGTATAGATCAGGTTGATGTCCACGACCTGCCCCTTGAGTCCCGGTTTCTCGCCGTTCTCTATCAATTCGATCCGATCGTTGATGCGGAACGGCCGGGTCGTGAGGATCAGAATGGTGCAGAAGATATTGGAGAGTACGCTCCAGGCGGCGAAGAACGCGACGGCGCCGACGGCCGCGAATCCGGTGAACGCGGTCCAGAGTACCGTTCCGGAGACGCCGAGTCGTTCGAGAATGAGGAGCAGCGCGGCGCCGCCGATCAGGAAGGAGGACACGCGTCGCGCGCCGACGACGACTTCGGGCGGGAGGCTGTAACTTTCGCCCAACTGATGGATCAGGCGGCGCGCGAAGCCCCGGGTCACCCAGGCTCCCAGGAATATCAGGGCCACGTGAGAGAGCGGCACGATCACGCCAATCCACTCCTGCACCCACGTCGGCATCCGTTCGATCATCCCGCACACTCTTCCCCGAGTGACCCGGCCACCGCCGGGCGGCGGGGCAATCCGGCTCGAAACTTCACCGGGGCGCCATTATTCGCAAGCGGCCGGGTGTCTGTCCGCCGGATCCCGGCTCACCACGACTTCCAGAACCACACGTTCACCAGGCCGCACTGCTCACCGGGGTAGAGTCGGGGACGGGTCGTGTACTCGACGAGGGCCGCCTCGGGGGGCACGTCGCCCACCGTGTTGTAGATCTCGATTCCCGCGATCCAGTCGAACGGAATATCGTCGAGTGAGTTGAAGCCCTGCGTGCTCAGTGGCCAGTGGTTCACCTGCAGAACGACGCAGTGATGCGGCCCGACCGGGGACCAAAGGTAGGGGTGACCCCATCGATTGTACCGCACCTGCAGATCCGCCTCTTCGGCCAGGTACTGGGAGAGGGAGCGGGGGCGAAGCACCATGATCTCCCGTCCCGCCAGGAAATGCCCCTGCCCGAGGAGCTGTCGGCGCCTCACCTTCTCCTGCCCCGTCAGCCTGCCCGCCTCGGCCTCCACGACGATCCCGTCGAGAGCGATGGGTTTCGGCTCGAGTCGGTGGTCGAGCACCCGGGCCTCTCCGCGCGAGATCATGACATCCTCGATCACCAGCGGCGAGTAACCCTGTCCGCTCACCCGTACGAGATAGGAGCCGACGTCGCGCGGGGCGATCGTGTAGCGGCCGTCCTCGTCGGTGAGCGAGCCGGTGATCGTCCGGTCGTCGAGCATCAGCGCGATCGTCGCCTGGACGATGGGGCTACCGGTGGTCGCATCGACGACCCGACCTTCCAGCCGTTGTCCCTCGATCGGGGTCGCGCCGGCCGCGAGCAGGAGGCCGGTCGCCAGCGTGGAGGCGGCGCGAATCACGAACCAGCGCGGAACCGGGGTCTTGTTCATACCTCGCAAGCTGAGGCGGGGCCGGGATGTGCGCAACACTTTTCACCTGGAGTACCGGTTCCGTTGGCGCGCTTCTTCCACCCGGCGGTTCCGATCAGCGGGTGCTACATCACGCATCTTTCGGAGGCGACAATGTCCGGGACCGAGATCCGATACCACCTGGTCATGGTGACCTTCCCCGATGTGGACGAAGCGAAGACCACTCTCGATCGGCTGAGAAGCCATCCGGGTCTGGAGAGCGCCGAAATCGAGGCCGAGGCACTCGTCGCGCGTGAGGAGGGCGGCGAGATCCATCTGAATGAGCACGGTTCCACCGGAATCGGCGCGACTTTCGGCGCGGTGAGCGCCGGCGTCGTTGGCCTGCTCACTGGGCCGATCATCCTCCCGATCCTGATCGCCACGGGCGCCGTGCTCGGCGGTATCGCGGGTCATCTGGCGGGTCGGGTTCTCCCCGAAGAGGATCTCGAGCGTGTCGCCGAACGTCTGCCGCCCGGAAGTTCCGCGTGGCTCGCCGTGGTCGACGCCCGGCACGCGCCCAATGTGCTGGACGCGTTCCGGGATACGGACGGCCGGGCGCTGGACATCCCTTTCGAGACCGAAGCCGCCAGCGCGATCCGGGAAGGATTGATGCGCGAGATCACGCGCCCCTGACCGGCTCCGAAGAGCCCGACGGAGACGCCAACGTCGAGTTCGCGTATCTCTCAGCGAACGCCGACCGTTCCTCGCACCGATTCGATGAGCTTCCCCGAGTCGTAGCCGACGCCGTCCTTGAACACGATGGTGACGTTGCGGATCTCGGCGGGGTTCGTGGCCGGATTGCCGCGTACGACGATGAGGTCCGCGATCTTGCCCCGTTCGACCGAGCCGAGGTCGTCGTCGACGCCGAGAACGATCGCGCCGTTGAGCGTCATGATCCTCAACGCCTCGAGCGGCGCGAAGCCGGCCTCGACCAGGAGTTCGAGGTTGCGCTGATCTCCGAAGCCCGGGAGCGCTCCGCCGTTACCCGTCGGATCGACACCCGCCACGAGCAGCCCACCCGCCTCGACGAACTTCTTCTCGTACTCCATCCCCTTCAGCAGCACGTCGAGCGGCCGACCCGATTCCGGATTCTCTTCCAGGCGGCGGCGGCTGGTCAGGTACTCTTCCCGCGTTTCCGGCGACATCGCGTCGAGCACCCGGTCCTCGAGCGGGGGGCGCCCGGCGACACCGGCTTCGTAGATCGGCAGCGTCGAGGTCATCGCCACGCCGGCATCGATCATCTCCTGGTGGGTCGCCCGGATCGGATCGCCCTCGATATCGAGGCCGACGAGAGACTGGCTCATCGTCGAGGGACAGGCATCCGGCTGCTTGTTCTCGTCGTACTCGCTGTTGGCGAAGAGTCCGTGCTCCAGACCGTCGATTCCGAGCGCGACCGCCTCGCGGTACCCAACCGAGCAGAGATGGCCCGTGAACTTGACTCCCCGACTATGCGCTTCGTCGATCGCCGCCTTCATCGACTCGCGATCGATGAGCGTGTAGAACTTCAGCCAGGTCGCGCCCTCTTCCGCCCAGTAGGCGACGACACGCCGGGCATCGTCCGGCGTGGCGACGGCGAGCATGCCTCCGCCGGCGTTCGCTCCGGTGATGTAGGGTCCCGTGATATGCATGCGCGGGCCCGGCGTCCGTCCGTTACGGATGTTCCTGTTCAGGTTCAGTTCCGCGTACGGGGAGTTCGTGCCGGTCGTCCGGATCGTCGTCACCCCGGCCCCCAGGTAGAGTCGCGGCGCGCTGTAATTCAGCTGGACGCTTCGACCGAAGGACGTGGTGTAGAAGGTGTGGTTGTGCATCCCGACGATCCCCGGGAGGACGGAATGCCCCGGGAGGTCGAGGATACGCGCCCCCGCCGGAACGTCGACCGACGCGGTGGGGCCGAGCGCGGTGATGCGACCATTATCGATCACCACGGTCTGGCCCGGACGCGCGGGCGCACCCGTCCCGTCCACCACGGTCACGTTGGTCAGCGCCACGACCGGCTCGGGTACGGAGATGAACTCGCGAACGCCGTTCGAGAGGTTCGCGTACGACTGCGCCGCGACCGCGAGCGGTGTGGCGGCAAGCAGACTCGCCAGGATCAGGATGCGACGCATGGCATCACTCCAGGGTTCGGGGGGGAGGACAGACCGAATATCGGGGAACAGCCGCGAATGGGGCTCGGGGTGACACAGGGCGCGGTCGGGATGACGGATGACGCACGCGGAGAGTCCCCGGGGTGACGAGGGCACGAGATCACGCGATGGCTCGGGAAAGACGAACGCTCTCCACCTCACTCCTCAACTTCGAAAACCAGCTGCATGCCCGCCTCGAGGTGCTCGGCGATGTGACAATGTATCATCCATCGTCCGGGGTTCGTCACCTCGAGGAGCAACTGGACTTCCATGCCGACCGGAACGAGCACGGTGTCCTTCCACACGTGGTTCTCCACGGGTACGCCGTTGACCGAGAGGACGAGGAACCTCTGCCCATGGATGTGGATGGGGTGCTGCATCGCGTGAAGCGAGTGTCTCTCGTTCTTCAGATCGAGGCGCACGATGTCGCCCACCCTGAACTTCCAGTCGATGTCGCCATTCTCGGCACCGGTTCGAGCGTCGCGCAGCGCCCAGCGGACTTCGTCGGTGGTGGGGATCCAGTCCATCATCGCCATCGTTCCGGCCCATTCGACGGGATGGAAGTAGAGCGAGTCCAGCCGCATCAACCTCCATACCTCGTAGGGGATCCCGATATCCTCGAGGACCAGTTCCAGCTCGAAGTCGGCGGGACGATCGAAATGCTCGCGGTAGCGATCGATCTCCGCGGTCACGTCGGCGTGGCGCCGTAGCGTCGCGAAGCTCGCCGCATGGTCGGGGGCCGCCGGCGTCCCGGTCGTGGTGACCATCCCGAGGGTGTCGACCATCTCCACGAAGACGGCCATCATGTGATCGATCGCCTGCACGTGGTTCGTCAGAGCGGTCACGCCCGGGCGTTCGAACCGGACGTCGATCACGTATCGCTCGGCCGGGGCCAGGACCACGCTCTCCACCCATTCCTCCCGTTCAAAGCGTCCAACGTCCGACGCGATCACCTTCATCGGATTGTCGCCGAACGAAAGATTGAACGCGCGCACGTTCGAAGCGTTCGTGAGATGGAACCTCACGACCTCACCCTGGGATACCTCGAGCGCGTAGGAGGGCTCGCCGTTCACGAGGAAGACGTTCCCGAACCGCCCCATCGCGGCGAAGTTCGCGCGATCGGCCCCGTACGGCGCGATCCCGTTCTCATCGAGCAGGAGGTCATCCAGCATCAGCACCTCCTCCCGATTCGCCGGACCGAAGTACTCCGGGTCATCGGAAAGGACGAGCAGGTTGCCGTAGAGACCGAGATCCTGCTGGACGTCTTCACGGTGGTGGGCGTGGTACCAGTAGATCCCCGCATCGGGGAAATGCACGACGTAACGGAAGCTCTCACCCGGCGCCACCGGCTCCTGGGTCACGTGCGGTACGCCGTCGTAGCGGTTGTCGAGCCGGATTCCGTGCCAGTGAACCGCGGACTCATGTGGTGTTTCGTTCGTGAAGTCGACCACGATCGTCGCCTCACGGGTGACCCGGAGCAAGGGACCCGGGTACTGGCCGTTGAAGCCGTACATCACGACGTCCAGGTCCTTCAGAGCCCGCCGGACGAGGCCGGCCGTCAGCGAGATCGTGTCTCCGTCAGCGACATCGACGAGCGTCCGGGGCCGCGCGAAGGGAATCGACTCGCGGTCCATGCCCGCGCCGGGAAGGAACGCGTCGGTGGACGGCACCAGATGCTCGGTCCCCATCGGGGGCATCGAGACGAGCGGGTTCGCGGGAGGCATCGTCCACTCGGCGGGCGGCACGACCGGTGATGCCGCCGCGCCCGGGTCCGCCATCGCCGCGTGGTCGTGAGCCGTTGGTCCGGATGGCGGGATGCCAAGGGTGAGGAAGTGCGGATCCCTCATACGGGTACTCGCCGAGAGACCGCGCAGGACGAGCGTGCCACGTCGCTCGCTGACGGTGTCGGCCCGCTCCGCGCTAACCAGCAGGTAAAAGGTGTTGAACGCCAGCTCTCCACCTTCTACGCGACCGTCACGCACGGTGCCGAGCTTGACGAGCCGGGACATGTCGGGCGCGGCGGCCCATGCGATGTAGGTGCTGTAATCACCGAGCGAATCGGGCCGGGGCAGTCCGCGCAGGAAAAACGTGGTGCGCCAGCGCTGATTCCCCCGCGGAGTCACGCTGAGCCCGAACGGGGAGGGCGGCGGCGTGAGCTGTACGACCCCCTCCACCTGCCCCTGCAGGTCGGGTGTGGGGATCATTTCGATGCAGTAGAGATCGATACTTGGCGCGCCGACCGGCGTGAAGAGGTCCGCGCGCGGAGGACAGAAGTCGACCGCCGCCGGTCGTTCGACCGACGGCGGCGGTCCCGGCCGCACGGATGGCGCGCACGCGGCGAGGAGGAGTACGAGGCTCAGCCGGATGGGGTGACTTCGCGTCATCAGCTTATCCGACTACGCCGGTATGCTGCTCCGATCCCCGCGTCCCGGCGCCCGGTTTCAGGCTTCGCCCTGGATCTGGGCGGCGATCCGCTCGACCTCCTCCATCACCCGCAGGAGGTTGCCGCTCCATATCTTCTCGATCTCCTCTTCAGTATATCCGCGACGCACCAGTTCGAGGGTCACGTTGAAGGTCTCGGCCGCGCTGTCCCATCCGTCCACACCGCCACCGCCATCGAAGTCGGTGCTGATGCCGACGTGGTCGATGCCGATCAGGTTGACCGCGTAGTCGATGTGGTCGACGAGGTCGGACACGTTCGCGCGAGGCGGGAGAGGGAGGGCCACGTTGATACTGTCCATCCCCGCGTCGTACCGCGCCCGCTCCTCGGCCGAGAGCGCCTGGAGCGCCTGGTTGCCGCCCTGTGCCGGCAGCCCCAGCGACGTGCGCAATTCCGAGATCGCGGCCTGCCGCTCGGGCTGAGGCGGGTTGATCTTGAGGTATCCGGGGAAGGCGACCACCTGGACGACGCCGCCGTTCGCCTGCAGGGCGCGGAGCTCCTCATCGTCCAGGTTCCGGGTATGGTCGGCGAGGGCCCGCATCGACGAGTGCGAGGCGATCACCGGCGCGCGGGAAAGCTCCATCGTCTGCATGTTCGCCTTCTTCGACGGATGGGAGATGTCCATGATCACCCCCCATTTGTTGGCCTCCGCGATGGCCTGGCGCCCGAGTTCCGAGAGCCCGCCATGCCGCTCGCCATCGGGCTGCCCGTTGTTGGAGTCGGCGAGCTGGTTGTTCCCGTTATGCGCGAGGGAGAGGTAGCGCACTCCCATGTCGGCGAATTGCTTCACCCGGGAGATGTCCTCGGCGAGCGCGTAGCCGTTCTCCATGCCCATGAGGGCGACCTTTCGACCGCTCGCGGCGATCTCACGGACCTCGGCGGCCGTCGTCGCCAGGCCGATCCGATCGGGAGCCAGCTCCGAAGTCATCCGCTTGATCGCTTCGACCTTGGCGATCGCCAGTTCATAGGGCCGCGCGTATCCCTCCGGCGTGAAATCCTGCTGCTGGCCCTGGTAGATCGAGAAGAACACCATGTCCAGGCCGCCCTCTTCCATCTTCGGAAGGTCGACCTGCGTGTCCAGTCCGGTGACGTAATTCGGTTGTCCCGCGGTGAAGTTGGCCGGGTTGATGTCCGTATGCGTATCCGCCGTGATGACGCGTTCGTGGATCTCCCGGGCGAGGGCGACGAGTTCCTCCTCGGAGGGAGGTCCGGCGTCCGCCGACGAGCACGCGGCGAGCGCGCCCATCACGCCGATGGCGAGGACGGGTCGGCTCAGCCGCCGGGACAGCCGGGCGGCCTGATAGGGGGTGTGGACCATGTGAGGAAGTCTCCGCAAAATGTCTGAAGACGGGCCGTGAAGGATCGCAACATTGCGAGCGAGCGGCAATTCGTCAACACGATCGCGCTCGGGCGCCGCCGTCGGGTGTCACCGGGTGGCGCCGGATCTCCGGTCGGGTGGCGAGTCGGGGAAAGGATCGCGGAGCCCGGCCGCCGGGTCAGCTTCTTCGATCGCGCCGTACGGTGACCTTCTTCCCCTTGATCTTTCCGCCGCGAAGCGAGTCGACGACCTGACCCGCGACTTCGTCGGCGACTTCCACGATCGAGAAGCGCTCGGCGATCTCGATCGCGCCGATCTCGCGACCGCTGATACCCGCTTCGCCCGTTATGGCGCCGACGAGATCACCGGGACGAACGCCGGCCTCCCGGCCAGCGCCGATGAAGAGACGAGTGGAACCACCGGCGAGCGCGCCGCCCGGGAGTCCGCCGCGGTAGGATCGGCCGCGCCCGGCATCGTCGGGGCCGCGTGCCCATTTTCGGTCCTTTCCGCTTCTCGCGCGATTGCCGGGCTCGTGACCGCGCGCCGGCCGTTCCGACCATAACGAGACATCGGGAATGTCCTCACCGTCTTCGACGTCGCCGCCCATCGCCTCGTGGGCCATGCGAGCGGCGGCCGCCGCGATCTCCATCGGGTCGAACTCGTCGGCGAGGGATTCGACGACGACGCCATAGCGATCGGACCCGTTGGCGAGGAGGGTCTCGCGGAGCGAGGCGCGCAACATCTCGAGTTTTCGGGTCCGCAGGTCAGCGACCGTCGGGACCCTTCCGATATCGAGCTTCCGTTTCGTCAGCTGTTCGATGCTCCGGAGGAGGCGGTGCTCGCGTGGCTCGGCGAGGGTGATCGCCACGCCTTCGCGCCCCGCCCGCCCGACCCGCCCGATCCGGTGCACGTAGGATTCGGGAGCCGAGGGCACGTCGTAGTTGATGACGTGCGTCAGGTGCGAAATGTCGAGGCCGCGGGCCGCGACGTCGGTGGCCACGAGCAACTCCGCATGGCCACCGCGCAGTTTCTTCATCACCCTGTCGCGCTGCTCCTGCGACATCCCTCCATGGATCGCCTCGGCCCGGTGACCATGCGCGTTCAGCTTCTCCGTCAGCTCGTCGACCTCGTTGCGTGTACGGCAGAACACGAGGGCGGCCTCCGGCGCCTCCATGTCGAGAACCCTGGCGAGGGCGGTGAGTTTGTGCGCCTTCGGTACGACATACGCCGTCTGGCGTACACGCGGGATCTCGCCCGCGGTGATCGGTTCACGTTCGATGCGTACCTGCACCGGATCGGTGAGGTGTCGGCGGGCGATCGCCGCGATCCGGGGCGGCATCGTGGCCGAGAAGAGGACCGTCTGCCGGCTCTCCGGGGTGGCCGCGAGGATGGCTTCCAGATCTTCGGCGAAACCCATGTCGAGCATCTCGTCCGCCTCGTCGAGGATGACGACGCTGACATTTCGAAGGTCGAGGGTGCTCCGGTTGATATGGTCGAGCGCGCGGCCCGGCGTGGCGACCACCACGTCCACGCCCCGATCGAGGACGCGGAACTGCTGCGCGAACGGTTGCCCTCCGTAGATCGGGAGCACGCTGACACCGAGGGCCCGACCATACTGATGAACCGCCTCGGCCACCTGCATCGCCAGTTCGCGGGTGGGGACGAGGATGAGCGCGGAGGGCCGTGAGCGGCGGGCATCCGAGTCGGCCAACCGTTCGATGACCGGGAGCGCGAACGCGGCCGTCTTGCCCGTCCCCGTCGCCGCCATACCCACCAGGTCACGCCCCTCGAGCAACGGAGGGATCGCTTCTCGCTGGATGGGCGTCGGTTCTTCATACCCGAGCCGTGTCAGCGTTTCGATGAGTTCCCGTCTCAGCGCCAGCGCCGCGAACCCCTGGTCCGCGTGATCCTCCGTGGTCGGGTTCGTGACCCGTTCTTTTCCCACCGCCATGCTCATTCCTTCAGCCTCGGGGAGCACCCCGGGCAGGTATTGTCGATGTGGCATTCCGCCACGAAAGGGAACCACATACTACAGGCAAGTCCCGCGCGAAGGCCGCCGG
>CAZWJE010000008.1:18800-55418 GCA_964634395.1 uncultured Gemmatimonas sp.
TCCGCCACGAAAGGGAACCACATACTACAGGCAAGTCCCGCGCGAAGGCCGCCGGGGGCGGCGTGGCCGGTCCTCCGTCATTCCGAACGGCGGCGCCCTCCCGCTGTCATCCCAAGCGGTAGCGAGGGATGACAAAGAGCGGGATGCCGGGCAGCGATCAGGACGCCCGTAGCCACCTGGTCGCCCCCTCCCCGCGGCGCCGTCGGCCCCCCGACGGCACCGACGTCTCCCTATGCTTCCTGATACTCCTCCAGTGGCGGACACGCGCACACGAGGTTCCGGTCGCCATACGCCGACTCGACCCTGGAGACCGCCGGCCAGAACTTGAAGTCACGAAGCCACGGGGCGGGGAACGCCGCCCGCTCACGACCGTACGCGTGGGTCCACTCGTCGCCCGCGACTTCTTCCGCCGTGTGGGGCGCACCCTTGAGCGGGTTGTCGTCACGCGGGAGCGTGCCCAGCTCGACCTCTCGCGCTTCCTCACGGATCGCGACCATCGCGTCACGGAAACGGTCCAGTTCGGCTTTCGACTCACTCTCCGTGGGCTCGATCATCAGGGTCCCGACCACCGGGAAGGACACCGTCGGGGCGTGAAAGCCGAAGTCCATCAGGCGCTTGGCGATGTCTTCAACCTCGATCCCCGCCTCTCCCTTAAGGAACCGGGTGTCGATGATGCATTCGTGCGCCACGGTTCCCTGGTCACCCCGATACAGCACGGGGTAATGGTCGCCGAGCGTGTGAGCGAGGTAGTTCGCGTTCAGGATCGCCACCTTGCTCGCCAGCGTGAGGCCTTCGCCGCCCATCATCCGGACGTATGCCCAGGAGATGGGAAGGATGCTCGGGCTACCGAAAGGAGCGGCGGATACCGCCCAGGTCTCCTCGCCCGCCGTCGGATCGCCGGGCAGGTAATCGACAAGGTGCGCCGCGACACCGATCGGACCCATTCCCGGACCGCCCCCGCCATGGGGGATGCAGAACGTCTTGTGCAGGTTCAGGTGGCACACGTCGGCGCCGTAGTCGGCCGGCCGGCAGAGGCCGACCTGGGCGTTCATGTTCGCGCCATCCATGTAGACCTGTCCCCCGTGCGCGTGCACGATCTCGCACACCTCACGAATCGAGGCCTCGAACACGCCGTGCGTCGACGGATAGGTCACCATGAGCGCGGCGAGCGCCGCCTCGTGCTGCGCCGCTTTCACGCGCAGGTCCCCGACGTCGATGTTGCCGCGCTCGTCGGTGCGGACGACGACCACGCGCATCCCCGCCATCACCGCGCTCGCCGGGTTCGTCCCGTGCGCTGACTGCGGTATCAGGCAGACGTCGCGATCCGTCTCGCCGCGGGAGAGATGGTAGCGGCGGATCGCCAGCAACCCGGCGTACTCGCCCTGCGATCCCGCGTTCGGCTGCAGCGAGACCGCCGCGAAACCGGTGATCTCGCGCAGCTGGGACTCGAGCTGGTCGAAGAGCTCGCGGTACCCCGCCGCCTGGTCCGCCGGGGCGTATGGGTGCATCCTGGCGAACTCCGGCCAGGTGATCGGGATCATCTCGGTCGTCGCGTTCAGCTTCATCGTGCACGAGCCGAGCGGAATCATCGAGGTGTTCAGCGAGAGATCGCGCGATTCCAGACGATGCAGATACCGCAGCATCTCCGTCTCGGTGCGGTACGAGCTGAACATCGGGTGCTGGAGGTACGGACTCGTCCGCCGAAGTCGCTCGGGGAGCGGGGAGCCAGTGCTTTCTTCAGCCGAAGACTCGACGGGCGCACCGTCGTTGAACGCCGCGAGGATATCCGCCAGGTCGGCCTCGGAGACCGTTTCGTCGAGCGCGATGACGAGCGACGAATCGTCGAACCGGCGGAAGTTGATCCCCGCCGCGAGCCCCCGCGCGATCGGTGTGTCGACCCCACCCGCCGGCTTCACCCTCAGCGTATCGAAGTACACGTCATGGACGACCGTGTGACCCAGACGCCGAAGGGCCGCCGCCAGTGCCGTCGTCCGCTGGTGGACCCGCTCGCCGATCCGCCGTAACCCGTCCGGCCCGTGGTAGACGGCGTACATCGCCGCGACGACCGCCAGGAGCACCTGGGCCGTGCAGATGTTGCTCGTCGCCTTCTCACGACGGATGTGCTGCTCCCGCGTCTGCAGCGCCATGCGTAACGCGGGCTTGCCTCGCCGGTCGCGGGAGACGCCGATGATCCGGCCCGGCAGGAGCCGTTTGAAATCGTCCCTGGTCGCGAAGAACGCCGCGTGAGGGCCGCCGTATCCGAGGGGCACCCCGAAACGCTGGGAATTGCCGATCACGATGTCCGCGCCGAACTCGCCAGGCGGGGTGAGCAGGGTGAGCGCGAGCAGGTCGGTCGCCACGGTCGCGATGGCCCCCGTCTCGTGCGCCGCCGCGATCGCCGGGGAAGGATCGTCGACGCGTCCGTCCGTGGCGGGGTACTGGAGAAGTACCCCGAACGTACCCATGGCACCGAGGTCCAGCCCGGGGTCGCGGGGGTCGACGACGGCCACGTCGATTCCCTTCGTGGCCGCGCGCGTCTTCACCACGGCGATCGTCTGCGGATGACAATCACGCGAGACGACGAAGGTGTTCCGTTCCGGTCCGCCCTTCACCGCGTACGCCATCGCCATCGCTTCCGCGGCGGCGGTCGCTTCATCGAGGAGCGAGGCATTCGCGATCGGCAGGCCCGTAAGGTCGATCACCATCGTCTGGAAGGCGAGCAGCGCTTCCAGGCGACCCTGGGCGATCTCCGCCTGGTACGGCGTATAGGCGGTGTACCAGCCGGGATTCTCGACGATGTTCCGCAGGACCACGGGGGGAGTTACGGTATCGTGGTATCCCATCCCGATATAGCTGCGGAAGACCCGGTTCCGGCCGGCGATTTCGCGTGCCTCCCGGAGCGCGTCCGCCTCCGTCACGGGTCCGGGCAGTCGCAGCGCACCGTCAAGCCGGATGTCCGCGGGGATCGTCGCCTCGATGAGAGCGTCGAGGGATTCGAATCCGAGCGTCGCCAGCATCTCCTCGACCTCGGCCGGGGTGGGGCCGACGTGGCGGCGAATGAAGCTGTCGCTCGCGAGCAGTTCAATATCGTTCAACGTCGTTTCGACTCGTTCTCGGGACGGGGGAAACGCGCCATCGGAAACCATTCAATCTACCGAAACCACGTGGCGTGACGCTACCCCGCGCGACTGGTCACGGACCGGTGACGACGCGTCACGAAAGCCGGGCGCGTCGCGTTCCGATAATGAATGGGGGAGGTGGGCCGCCGTGGCCGTTGACCGAATCGTGGCCGGGGCGGTGATGCCGGGTACCCCGACGATGCGCGTTCGGCCGGGGACCGTGCCGATCCGGCTCATCGGCCGGTGTGCGGATGCACTCATCCATGAATCGAAAGTCCATGACAGATCGAAGCTTCGTCGCGGCGATCCTGTTGGTCGGCGGCTCCCTGTTGCCAGGCTGCGGGATCCTCGACCCGGGTCCGGAGTCGGATCGACCGATCTCCCGCCTCCCGCGGGCGCTCAGCGCCGCCGAGGAGCGTGTGATCGGGACGAGCAACGGCTTCGCGTTCGATCTCCTACGCGCGGTGAACGCGGATGAGGCGGGCGAGAACATGTTTCTCTCCCCGCTCAGTGTCTCGATGGCGCTGGGGATGACGATGAACGGAGCCGCCGACAGTACGCTCGCGGAAATGCGCGCCACTCTCGATTTCGGCGACCTTTCGCCGGACGAGGTGAACGGCTCCTACCGCGATCTCATCGATCTGCTCCTCGGGCTCGATCGCGCGACCCGGATCGAACTCGCGAACTCCGTGTGGTACGATCAGGGGTTTCCGTTCGAACCCGCGTTCCAGGATACGGTCGCGAAGATTTTCGGGGCTCGGGTGGAGGCGGTCGATTTCGCCGATCCCGCCACTCCGGGGCGCATCAACGACTGGGTCAGCGCCGCGACCCGAGGGCGCATCGATTCGATCCTCGACCGCGTTCGTGAGGGCGACGTGATGTTCCTCATCAACGCGATCTGGTTTGAAGGGGCCTGGAAGACGCGGTTCCCGATGTCGGGGACCTATGAGGCGTCGTTCGGGGGGGACGAGTCGAGATCGGTGCCCATGATGAGCGCCCGCGGCGATTTCGCCCAGCGGGTGACGCCCGATGTCATGGCGGTCGAGTTGCCTTACGGGAATACCGCTTTCGTGATGACCGTCGTGATGCCGCGCGTGAAGGGGATCGAGGATTTCGTCGCTTCGCTCGATCGATCGGCCTGGGACGGCATCCTTTCCAGCCTCTGGGTGGGTGAAGCCCATGTTTCGATTCCGAAGTTCACTCTCGACTATCAGACGTCGCTGACCGGCGCCCTGAAGGCGCTGGGAATGCCGTCCGCGTTCGTCCCCGGCGCGGCCGACTTTTCCGGACTCTCCTCGATCCATGGGCGCGACCTCCATATCAGCGATGTACTGCACAGGACCTTCGTGAAGGTCGATGAGGAGGGCACCGAGGCGGCGGGCGCCACGAGTGTGGGGATTGGCGTCGTCTCGGCTCCGACCCCGATCATCATCGATCAGCCGTTCGTCTTCGCCATCCGCGAGCGGTTGACCGGGACGATCCTTTTCATGGGGAAAGTCGTCGAGCCCGCGGACGGATGAGTCCATCCATCATTCTTGACTTCGGGCATTCCCGGTCACCTATTCCTCCCGGAAAAGCGGGCCACAGGGGCCCGCCAGCCTGATCATGGGGGAGGATCCATGGCCGACGTCCCTGACGAACTGCGCTATACCGAGGAGCACGAGTACCTCCGCGCCACCGATGAGGCGGACGTTTTCGAGATCGGCATCACCGATTACGCCCAGGGCGAACTCGGTGACGTCGTCTTCGTCGAGCTGCCGAATGTCGGAGAGCGGTTCAGCGGGATGCAGGTGTTCGGTACGATCGAGGCGGTGAAAGCGGTCTCGGAACTCTTCGCGCCCGTCGCCGGTGAGGTCGTCGCCGTGAACGTGGAACTCGACGCTTCTCCCGGCGCGGTGAACTCGGATCCCTATGGTGATGGGTGGATGATCCGCGTCCGCGTGGATGACCCGGCCGAGGTCGAGGCTCTACTCGACGCGGAGGCGTACCGGGCGCGCATCTCCTGACCCTGACGACGGGATGCGCGAACGCTGGCGCTTCCTGCGCGACCCTCCGGCCGCCGGTGCATGGAACATGGCGGTCGACGAGGTGCTGATGGAGTCGGTGCGCGCGGGAGCGACGCCGACTCTTCGCGTTTATGCGTGGACACCCGCGTGCCTCTCGTTCGGACGAAACCAGCCCGCCCTCGGCCATTACGACGCGGCGAGGATCAGGTCGCTCGGCGCCGATATCGTGCGACGGCCGACCGGGGGGCGGGCGGTTCTCCATGAGGCCGAGCTGACCTACTCGGTCGTCATGACCGACCGTGCTCTGGGTGGCGCGCGTCGGGCCTATCGCGCCATCAACCAGGCGCTCGCGCTGGGTGTCGCCCGTCTCGGGGCGGCCGCGTTCGTGCAGCCGGAGGAATCGGGGCGTGCCGCGCCCCTCCCGTCGACCGCGCCCTGTTTCGCCGAACCCGTCCCGGGCGAGGTCCTGGTCGGCGACCGCAAGCTGATCGGCAGCGCGCAGTTCCGTGCCGACAGGGTGCTTCTGCAGCACGGCTCGATCCCGTTCCGCCGGGGCGCGGTCTCGAAGGCGCTCGAGGGCGAGGGCCTGATCGCGTCGGGTGCGCCGGCATATCTCGAATCGGCGATCGGCGTGCCCGTCACCTTCGAGGCGGTGGCCGAAGCGATTCGCGCCGCCTGGACCGCTGAACTCGGTCCTTGCGAGGACGCGGAACTCACGTCGGATGAAACGCGTTCGGCGCGGGTCCGGTCCGACGCATACCTCGACGAAGGCTGGACCTGGCGTCGCTGAAACATCCGATCGATTCGCCGAGCACGACTGGCCGCTCGTCCCGACAGGCCGGAATGACGAACCCCGGAGGTCTACCGATGCAGTTGCTTTCTTCGTTTCGCGGAAGCCTCCTCGCGACCGTCGTCCTCGCCTGCGGCTTCCTCGTGGCGGCGTGCGGCGGCGGAGACCGGGCGACGCCGATCATCGTTGGCGACCCGGAACCCGGTGGAACCGCCGTCGTCCTGGTCAATAGTGACTTCCAGGTCTTCAACCCGGTGGTCAACACGGCGCTGATCACCTCGGAGGTGATCAACTATCTGCTGTTCACCCCGCTCATCCAGTTCGACGAGGAGTTGAACGTCATTCCAGCGCTCGCCCGGTCGTGGGAGCTGGACGACGACGGGGTGACGTTCCGGCTCGACCCAGCGGCTCGCTGGCACGACGGGCAGCCAGTGACGGCGGATGACGTCCTCTTCACCTTTGAACTGGCGAAGAATCCGGAGAGCGCGTCGCTGCTCGAGTCGGCGTACCTGACGATGATCCGGTCCGCGACGGTGATCGACCCGACCACCATCCGGTTCGACTTCGTCGCCCCGCACTCGCGACCGCTCGAGGGCTTCTGGTGGGCACCGGTCCCGCGGCACCTGCTGGGCGAGGTGGCTCCGGCGCAGCTGGCGCAGGCGCCCTATGGACGGCGCCCCGTCGGGAACGGCCCGTTCCGCTTCGTCTCCTGGTCGGCGAACGAACAGGTGGTCGTCGAGGCGAACCCGGACTATCCCGCGTCTCTCGGCGGGCCGCCGCTTCTGGATCGGGTCGTCTTCCGTATCGTGCCGGAGGCGACCACCCGCCTTACCGAGACACTCACGGGTGCGGCGGACGTGAATTACACGATTCTGCCGGACGAGGCCAGGCAGGTCGAAGCGCAGTCCGGGGTCCGCCTCGTCCACTATCCGGGGAGGGAATTCCTTTACGTCGGCTGGAATGGTGAGCGTGAGCCGTTCTCCGATCCGCGCGTGCGGATGGCGATGACCATGGGAATGGACCGTGAAGGCCTGATCGATGCGCTGCTCTATGGATTCGGCGAAGTCGCGACGGGGATGATCCCGCCCTGGAGTCCGTTCGCCCCTCCGCTCGACCCGATCCCGTTCGATCCGGAGGGAGCTCGGGCGTTGCTGGCCGAGGCGGGGTGGAGGCCAGGGCCGGACGGGATCATGACGAAGGATGGCCAGCGGCTCGCCTTCACCATGATCTCGTCCGAGGATCGACTGAGGCAGGACATCACCGTGGTGCTTCAGCGCCAGCTCCGCGATATCGGCGCGGCCGTCGAGGTCCGCGCGATCGAGTTCCAGTCGCTCATCCAGCAGCACCGGTCTCGCCAGTACGATTCGGTCGTGACCGGGTGGACACTCGACAGCTTCCGGGTGGATCCCACTCCGCTCTTCTCCTGTGAGGAGGCGCGCACCCCTGAATCCGCGAACCGGGCCGGCTATTGCGATCCCGACGCCGACCGCCTCATCGCGGCCGGGTTGCGCGAGACGAACGATGCCCGCGCCGCCGAGATCTGGGGCGAATTCTCCGCCATCCTGCAGCGCGATCAGCCCCTTACGTTCCTCGTCTGGCGCGAACAGCTCGAGGCGGTCAATGACCGGTTGCAGGGCGTGGTGATGGATGTCCGAGGGAACTTCGTGACGGCACGAGACTGGTGGATCCCCGCGAGCCAGCGGCGGTGAGGGGGGCGGGCATCGCGATCTCATGCCGCCGAATTCCCCCGAGGGAGATCCTCCACGGAACCGACAAGCTCATGTCGGGGTGACAGATAGATCCGGTTTTGGGATACACTATCGACGGAAGACGATGTACATGGCACGCGCCCTTGCCCTGATGGTCACGACGTTGCTCCTCACCGCCTGCGGCGGGTCGGATGCTCCGAGTGCCTCCCTGGAAGACCTTCCCGAGGAAGCCCGTTACGGCGGTACCGCGGTCATCGGATCGATCTCGGACATTCCGGATATCAACCCGCTGACCTCGACCGAAACGCTCGCCTCGGAGATGCAGCAGTACGTCCTCTTTCTCCCCGTCATCCACTATGACGAGAACTTCCAGCCAGTTCCGGCGCTGGCGCGTTCGTGGGAGGTGAACGAGGACACGACCCTGCTCACCCTGCATCTTCGCGATGACGTCTACTGGCATGACGGGGTGAAGACCACCGCCTACGACCTCGCGTACGCGTACGAGAAGGCCACCGACCCCGAGACCGGATTCCCGAACACCGCCTTCTGGACCCATTACGGAGAGGGCGCGGCCGTCGATTCCTTCACGTTCACCGTCGAGATGCGGCCTCACGCGGAGTTCATGGACCCGTGGCGCACGTTCCCGGCGGTCCCGAAACATATCCTCGACGGGACACCGTCGGCGCAGCTTCGGCAACACCCGTTCAGCACCCGCACACCGATCGGCAACGGGCCTTTCCGCTTCGTCAGTCGCCAGGACGGCCAGAGCTGGACCTTCGAGGCGAACCCCGACTTCCCGGAAGAACTCGGCGGACGGCCCTACCTGGACCGTCTCGTCTACCGTTCGATCCCCGAGCCGACCACGCTGCTCACCGAGCTGCTCACCGGCCGGATCGACTTCTACACGGCTCCGAGCAACGATCAGGCGGACGCCATCCGAAACGATCGCAACACACGGCTGATCAACTACATGGACCGGTCGTTCGTGATCATCGGATGGAATCAGCGGCGTCCTCCGTTCGATGACCAGCGTGTCCGACGCGCGCTCTCGCACGCGATCAACCGCCAGGGGCTGGTGGACGCGGTGCTCTATGGGTACGGGACTCTCGCCAATTCGACGGTGCCACCCTTCTTCTGGCAGTTCGACGAAGAGGCGGGAAGCGATATCGACTACAACCCCGAAAAGGCTCTCGCGCTCTTCGCCGAGGCCGGGTACACGCGTGGCCCCGACGGCATCCTGCGGAACGCGGACGGCCAGCCGCTCCGTTTTACCCTGAACACGAACCAGGGCAACCAGGTCCGGGCGGATATCGCGACCATCGTCCAGGCCGACCTCCGCCAGGTCGGTGTCGACATGCAGATCCAGATCCTCGAGTGGGGTACGCTGCTCGACAAGGTCAACGATCCGCGAAACCGAGACTTCGACGCGGTCCTCATCGGATGGCGGACCGAATTCCGGATCGACGACTCGGACCTGTTCCTTTGTGACAAGATCGACGAGCCCTACCAATGGGTCGGTCACTGTGACCCGGAACTGGATGAGCTGATCGACCAGCTCCCCCTGATCACCAGTCGGGAGGCTTCCTTACCGCTCTGGCATGAGTACCAACGGCGCGTGGCGGACGCCCAGCCATACACGTTCATCTACTTCCAGGAGCGCCTCCACGGCGTTCGGAACCGTCTGCGGAACGTGCATTCCGACCCGCGGGGGGACTGGGTCGGCGTGGATCGCTGGTACGTCGCGGACGCTCCGGGTCTGCCGTCGGCGTCGGGCGGCGGCGAGTAGCAACGGTCTCCCGCCGTCATTCTTCGGATACCGCCGACAATGCGTCCGCCTCGAATGCTGCGCCGCCTGGCGGCGAGCGGCCTGGCCGGAGCGGCGCTCGTGGCGTGCGGCGGTGACCGGGCCGATAACATGGCCGAGCCGACGTCAGCCACCCCCCTCCAGGGTGGCACGGCGGTGATCGCGGAATTGGCGGACATCTCGATCCCGCTGGCGATCGTCGCCCAGAGCGCGCTCGACGGTTATCTGGGTGGCGACGTCATGTACATGGCGCTCGTCGCCGGCGCGTGGGAGGATGGGCGCCTCGTCTTCCATACGGCCGAATCGAGCCCGCTGGCGATCGCTCGGTCTTTCGAGTACATCGGCCCCGACTCCACCTCGATCCGCTTCCGGATGCGCTCGGATCTGGCCTGGTCCGACGGCGTCCCGATCACCGCCCGCGACGTCGTCCATACCTATGGCATCCTCGACGACCCGCGACTCGCTTCTCCGCTCCAGCACCACAAGGAGTTCATCGACTCCGTCACCGCGGTGAACGACTCCACGGTCGACTTCCATTTCGGCCGGCGCCATCCGGAGATGCTATCCCACGCGGCGATTCAGCCCTTGCCCGCGCATATCTTCGAGGGGACGTCGCCCGGCGACCTGAGGAACCACCCGTCGGTCCGGAATCCGGAGAACGGCGAACTGGTGGTGAGCGGGCCGTACATGATCGGGGACTGGCGGAGAGGGCAGAGCGTGACGCTCGTCCGCAACCCGTATTTTCGGCCGGCGGGCCATCTCGACCAGATCGTTTTCCGGGTCATCCCCGACGCTACGACCCGTCTCGTCGAACTGCGGACAGGGGGAGTCGATATGTTGCCCGGCATCACGCTGGAGCAGGTCCCGGCGTTGCGGTCGGAGGCTCCCGAGGTCCGGCTGGAGCGCGAAGAGAAGCGATTCTACGATTATATCGGGTACAATCCGGAGGGCTTTGAACCGTTCGCCGATCCCCAGGTCCGACGTGCGCTCGGGTTGGCGATCGACGTGGAGCGGATCATCGCTGCGCTGCGGATGGAAGAGTTCGCGGTACCCGCCGGCGGCCCCTACCCGCCGATCTTCCGCGATCTCCACGATCCGGTTGGCCAGGCCCCGCTCTCCTATGATCCGGCGGAGGCGCGGCGCATCCTGGAAGAAGCGGGATGGCGCGACACCGACGAGGACGGGATCATTGATCGAGACGGCCAGCCTTTCGCCTTCACGCTGGTGACCAACGCGGGCAACCAACGCCGGGCCGACGTATCCCAGATCATCCACCAGCAATGGCGCCAGATCGGCGTGGACGTCCGCCTCCAGCAACTCGAGACGAATACGCTCTTCGACAACCTGAATCGGGGCGATTTCCAGGCGGCCCTCGCCGGCTGGAGTGTCGGGCTCTCCCCCGACCTCCTGCCGCTCTGGGGAGAGGACTCTCCCTTCAACTACACGCGCTTCCGGGATCCGGCGGTGGCCGCGGCGATTGAAGCCGCCAACGCGCAATCCAGCTATGAGGCCTCGGTGGACTATTGGCGTGCCGCCGCCTCCCTCATCGTGGAGGCCCAGCCGTACACCTGGCTGTACTTCATCGACCAGATCGATGGGGTGAGCGATCGGCTACGGGGGACGCGGATCGACACCTACGGGCCGTACCAACATCCCTGGGAATGGTGGGTGACGGACAGGTCCTCTCCCGGGGATCCGGCGGAGTCCGACTCACCAGCGTCCGACACGGCCGGGCTCGTTCCGCCGGCGGCGCAATGAGGCGCGTCCGTGGATGGCGGACCGATGCCTGACTGGTCGCGCGCGATTCGGTTCGAGACGGACCTCGTCGGCCAGAACTTGCCGACCCGGTTGGTCCTTCGCACCTTACGGCCATCTCGGCTACCGAGTCCGCGAATCGGATGGCTCGGGGAGAATGGCGGTCCGGGGTTTGCGCTCGCCGTTCCGCACGGATTCCACCCTACCAGGAGCGCCTCGGCGTGATCAGCTACCTCCTGCGCCGCCTCCTCGGCGCGATCCCGCTTCTGCTCGGGATCCTTACGCTGATCTTCTTCATCATCAACATCGCTCCCGGCGACCCGACGGCGCGTTATTTCAACCCGAACGTGTCTCCGGAAGTCATCGCCCAGATGCGCACCAACCTGGGCCTCGACCAGCCGCTGCACATCCAGTACTTCCGCTGGCTCGGCTCCTTCGCGCGCGGCGACTTCGGCTACTCCTTCGGCCAGCTGCGCCCGATCTCCGAGATCCTGCCGACGGTGCTCTGGAACACGCTGCAGCTGATGATCGTCGCCATCGTGGCGATCTTCGTGCTCGGTATGCTGATCGGTATCCTCCAGGCGGTCCGGCAGTATTCCGTCGTCGACAACGTGCTGACGTTCTTCGCGCTCTTCTTCTACTCGATGCCTTCCTTCTGGCTGGCGCTCATGCTCATCCTCGTCTTCAGCCTGAAGGCGAGCCAGTGGGGTTGGGATATCCAGTTCCCGGCGTCGCAGATGACGAGTGTCGGTTATGAGTTCTATACGACCGGACAGAAGCTGACGGATCGGCTGATGCACATGATCCTGCCGGCGACCGCGCTGGGGATCGGGGGCGCCGCCGGAATCGCCCGCTACATGCGCGGATCGATGCTCGAGGTGATTCACCAGGATTACATCCGTACCGCGCGAGCGAAGGGTCTCTCCGAACGGATGGTGATCTTCAAGCATGCGCTCCGCAACGCGCTCATCCCGATCGTCACACTGCTCGGCCTCTACCTGCCGATCCTCCTCTCCGGTTCGGTACTGGTCGAGACGATCTTCGCGTGGCCCGGGATGGGGCGTCTCATCGTCGACGCCATCTTCCAGCGCGACTATCCGCTCGTGATGGCCACGAGCTTCATCGCGGCCGGACTCGTCGTTGCCGGCAACCTGCTGGCCGACGTCCTCTACGCCGTGGTCGACCCTCGCATTCGAACGGAATGAAACTCACCTGTTCGCCGACGCCACAGATGGAGTGGGGCTGATGGTTCATTCGAGCGGAGACGTCGAATTCGCGGTGCCGGAGCCGGTAGCCGCGCCACGCCCGGAGGCCGGGGTCGCCGTGCGAGCGCCGGTCCGGCCGCTTCATTTCCTGCTCTCGGCGGTGCTGCCGGGCGCCGGCCAGATCGTCCGGGGCGAATGGGTCGGCGGAATGCTCCTCGCCCTTTCGTGGGCGACGATGCTTTCCCTGACGTTCCTCGCCTGGGGCCGGATCACGAGCGTCTTTACGGCCGGCCGCCTGCCGATCGATGGGCTGGTGGCGGTGCTCACGCTTCTGGCCGTGCTCGGCGCCGTGTGGGGCTGGGCGATGTACGATCTGAGGGTGCGCGCGCGGCGACCCCGCCGCCTCCACGGCGACTCGCAGTGGACGATCGCGGCGCGCCAGTTCAAGCGGAACAGGCTGGCGATGGCCGGTCTGGTCGTCATGATCATCCTCTACCTGGTGACCCTGCTCACGCCGCTCATCGCGCCCTACGATCCCACCGCGCAAGGCGACATCGTGCTCACCCGGTACCAGCCCCCGTCTTTCCAGCACCTGATGGGGACCGACAAGTTCGGGCGCGATATCTTCAGCCGCGTGCTTTACGGCGCTCGTATTTCACTGACGATCGGCTTCATCGCGGTCGGCCTGGGCGTCTTCCTCGGCGGTCTCGTCGGGTCCGTCGCCGGCTATTTCGGCAAGTGGACGGACACGGTGCTGATGCGGTTCACCGACATGATGCTTTCGTTTCCCCGCCTCATCCTGTTGATCGTGGTGATCGCGCTCTTCGAGCCGACGATCTGGCTGGTCGTGACCGTGCTGGGGCTGACCGGCTGGATGAGTGTCGCGCGCATCGTGCGCGGCGAAGTACTGACGCTCCGCGAGCGCGAGTTCGTACAGGCAGCACGAGTGCTGGGGATGAGCGACGGCAGGATCATCGGCCGGCACATCATCCCGAACACGCTGGCGCCCGTGATCGTTTACGCGACGCTCGGCATCGGAAACACGATCCTGGTGGAAGCTTCTCTTTCCTTCCTCGGTCTCGGCGTGCAACCGCCGACTCCCAGCTGGGGGAACATGATCAACGACGGGCGTGACTCACTCATCACCGCCTGGTGGATCTCGACGTTCCCCGGACTGGCGATCGTGCTGACCGTGGTCGCGTTCAACCTCCTGGGCGATGGCCTGCGGGATGCGCTCGATCCGAGGTTGCGCACGTGACCCACGCCAGAAGCGGTGGATCGCCGGCCGGGTCTCCGATCCTCGAAGTCCAGAACCTGAGGACCTGGTTCCGCACGGACGCGGGTGTCGCGCGGGCGGTGGATGGGGTTTCATTCCACGTCAACCCGGGCGAGACGCTGGGGATCGTGGGCGAGTCGGGGAGCGGCAAGTCCGTCACCTCGCTCTCGGTGATGAGGCTGATCCCGGAGCCGCCGGGCGAAATACAACCCGGATCCCACATTCTCTTCCATGGCGAGAAGGGCACCGAGGATCTCGCCGTCGCCAGCGAGGAGCGGATGCGGACGATCCGCGGCAACGACATCGCGATGATCTTCCAGGAACCGATGACGTCGCTGAACCCGGTATTCCGTATCGGTGACCAGATCGTGGAGCCGCTCCGGTTGCACCAGGGGCTCTCGAAGAAGGCCGCGCGTGAGCGGGCGATCGACATGCTGAAGCTGGTCGGGATCCCGATTCCGGAGCAGCGCGTCGACGAATACCCGCATCAGCTCTCGGGCGGGATGCGGCAGCGCGTGATGATCGCCATCGCCCTCGCCTGCGACCCGAAGATTCTCATCGCCGACGAGCCGACCACCGCGCTCGACGTGACGATCCAGGCCCAGATCCTCGAACTCCTCAACCGGCTCCAGGAAGAACTGGGGATGGCGATCATCCTCATCACCCACGACCTCGGCGTCGTCGCCGAAACTTGCGATCGGGTGATCGTGATGTATGCCGGCCAGGTCTTCGAGGAGGGACCCGTCGACGACGTCTTCCGGAACCCGCGGAACCCCTACACTGAAGGATTGCTCCGGTCGATCCCTCGATTGGGCACCAGGACCGAGCGGCTGGCCGTGATTCCGGGCGTCGTGCCGAACCCGCTGGACTGGCCGACGGGGTGTCGTTTCCACGCCCGCTGTCCGTACGGCTGGGAGAAGACGGAACGAGAGGAACCTCCCCTCTTCGAGCTCGGACCGGGCAGGAAGAACAAGTGCTGGCTCGTCGAGTATCCCGAGCGGCGGGCCGAGATCCGGGCACGTACCGGCGGGTTCACCCCCGAGGGTGCGCTCACCGGAACCGGCTCGGGTACGGACGTAGCGGGTGACCCCGGTGAACTCGGTCCCCCGATCGACCCCGACGCGGAAACCCGTCGTTGAGCGCCGCGCCGACGGACCGCCCCGGAGCCGACGAAAACGTCCGCCCGGAATACCCCGATGCGCGACCGGCCCCGAGCGCCGCCGTGGATGACGGCAGCGATCTTCCGCCCGCCAAGGGCGACAGTGATCTTCGGGGTCAGACGCCGGACGATGTCGAAGCGCCTAGCGACGCGCTCCTCGTCGTACGCAAGCTGAAGAAGTATTTTCCGATCCGTCGCGGCTTCCTCTCGCGTCAGGTGGGAGACGTGAAGGCGGTCGATGGGGTGTCGTTCCACCTGCGAAAGGGTGAGACACTGGGTCTGGTCGGTGAATCGGGGTGTGGGAAAACCACAACCGGTCGGACGATCCTGCGGATGGAGGAACCCACCGCGGGCCGCGCCACCTTCGCGGGCGAGGACATCTTCTCGCTCGACCGCGACGACCTCCGGAAGCTGCGGCGGCGCGCCCAGTATGTCTTCCAGGACCCCTTCTCGTCGCTCAACCCGCGGATGACGGTGGGGGACACGTTGCGCGAGGTGCTGACGATCCACCGATTGGCGACCGGCCCCGCGATCGACGCGCGGGTCGGGCGGCTGCTCGAGGTAGTCGGCCTGCGTGCCGAGCATGCCCTGCGCTATCCGCACGAGTTCTCGGGCGGGCAGCGGCAACGCATCGGGATCGCGCGGGCACTCGCGGTCGAGCCGGAGCTGATCATCTGCGACGAGCCCGTGTCGGCGCTCGACGTTTCCGTGCAGGCCCAGGTGATCAACCTGCTCCAGGACCTGCAGGACGAGTTCGGGCTGACCTATCTCTTCATCGCTCACGATCTCTCCGTCGTCGAACACATCAGCGACCGGGTGGCGGTGATGTATCTGGGGAGGATCGTGGAGATCGCCGAATCGCGGATGCTCTACTCGAACCCGTTGATGCCGTACACGCAGGCGCTCCTCTCGGCCGTCCCGGTGGCGGAACCGGGACGGAAACGAAACCGGATCGTGCTCAGGGGCGACGTGCCGTCGCCGGCGAATCCGCCGAGCGGGTGTCCGTTCCATCCACGCTGTCACCATCCGCTGAAGGACGCCGACTGCGCGAAGATCGTTCCCCCCCTGGCGGATAAGGGGGGCGGTCACTACGCGGCGTGCATCAAGGTCCCACTGGGGGCGGGCGGAGCCCGCTTCACGCCATCGGGCGGTGCTTCGGGCGGGAAACCGGGCGGCGTATCGGGCGGTACATCAGGCGCGTATCCGGGAGGCTCGCCACCGGGCTGAGCGCTCAATTGTCCGGATCACTTGCGCATCGTCCGCGAGCGCCGCATACTATGCCGCCGCCTCGGTCCGGACGGTCCGAGTAGCCGCCGTAAGTGTACGGGCCCACTTGACATGATCGCGAACGGCTCGGTATCTTCCACGCCAATCCGCGAACCTGTCGTAAACCCTTGGCGCGAATACTCCAATCGCGTCGTATCCAATTCCCTGGAGGCCTACCTTGAGTTCGATTCTTTCCCTCGCGCTGCTACAGCTCCCGGGCATTGAGGGTCCTGACATGACCTTCTCCGAACAGATGAACGACATCTGGGCCGGCGGGGGCTGGATGATGTGGCCGCTGCTGGCGTGTGCCCTCATCGGCGCGATCGTGATCGTCTGGAAGCTGTTCGCTCTCACGACGGTGTCGGCGCGGACCAGCAAGGTCCTCAAGCAGGTGGACTCGCTGGTTTCGGAAGGCCGTCTGGCCGAGGCGATCGAGATCGCCGAGGCGTCGAACACGCCGGCCGGAAAGATTCTCGCCGACGGTCTCCGCCGTCACAGCGAGGGAACGGAGCGCGTCGCCAAGGCGATCGAGAACTCCGGCATGATCGCGATGGCGAAGCTCGAGAGCGGCCTCGTCGTCCTCGCGACGGTGTCGACGGTCGCCCCGCTGCTCGGCTTCCTCGGTACGGTCATCGGCATGATTCAGGCCTTCCAGGCGATCGAGCTGGCCGGTGAAGTGGAGGCGACGATCGTCGCCGGCGGCATCAAGGTCGCGTTGATCACCACCGCGTCGGGCCTGGCCATCGCCATCCCGGTGAGCATCGCGCACAACTACTTCGTGGCGAAGATCGACTCGCTCGTCATCGACATGGAAGAGGCGGCGCAGCGGACGATCGACCACCTGCACGATCAGTCGGTGCGGTCGGCCGCGGTTCGCTAAGCGGAGCCCGATCGGTTCGGATCGCGGAAAAGAAGGCGGGCCAGCCCCATCCGGGGGTGGCCCGCTCTTCGCATTTAACCCTCCGGAACGCCAGCGGCGGATCACGTCGGCATGACCTCCCGGCTCCACGGGAGCGACGAGATTCCGTACGCGAGGAGCCAGGCTCTCCCGACGACCATAACGGGATGGAACCGATGACGTCGAGAACCGAACTCCCCTCGTCGAACCGGCGGACGTTTCCCGAAGTCGCGCCGATCCCGGGAAGAACCGCCGGGTCGGGCTGGGGATCGCGGCCGCGGGTCATGCTGCTCTGGGGCATGTTGATCCTGGCCGCGTGCGGCGGGGGTGAGCCGCGTGAAGTGGAGGCTGAAGGCGGGATGGGCGAAGAGATGGCCACCGCGGCCGACTCGCTGCCGGTTGACTCGGTTCCGCCCGAGATCGCGCGGTACCTCGATGCGGGCCGCTGGTGGCGTGCGTCGCGAGCGCTCTCCGAGTATCTCGCGGGTACGTCGGACCCATCGCCGGAGGTGATTTTCCTCGCCGCGCGGGCGGAGGCGGGGTGGGGCGGCTGGGAGCGAGTGGTCGAATACCTCGAGCAACGGCCCTGGCTCGACACGTTACGGGGCGGTGAAGGCTGGTTCTGGCTGGCGAGGGGTCTGGAGGAGACGGACCGGCGGGACGAGGCTCTGGCGGCCTATGAGCGGTATCTTGGTGCTTCGAGAGGCCGCGAGCCCGACCGGGAGGCGATCGCTGAGCTGAGGCGGGCGCTGATCCTGCTCGAGAACGGTGAGGTGGAGGCCGGGACCGCGCTGCTCGATGGAGTTCGGCGTCGCGTCCCGAACGCCGCCCACCGGATCGACGTACTCGCGGCAGAGGCGCTGGCGGAGAGCGGGGACACGGTGGGCGTACGGAGAGCGAGTGAAGGATTGCCGCCGGGAAGTCTCGCGCACCTTGGCAACTTGGCGCGGGTGAAAGCGTACGAAGAGGCGGGTGATCGGCCAGGGGCGATCCGGCTGGCGAACGAAGCGTTGGCGCGGGGCGGGAACCCGGCGCAGCGAGCGGGCCTCTCGCTCACGATAGGGAAGCTGTGGCTGACGGAGGGTGACAATGGGAGAGCGCGCGCGAATCTGCTGACCGCGATCCGAACGTCACCGGAGAGTGTCTCCGCGCGGGAGGCGGCGAACCTCGTCGACGGCCTGGAAGGGTTGACGATCGACGACCGGCTCGCCGTCGCCGATGTTTATCGACGTCACGGAAATCAGGATCGAGCGGTCGCGGGGTACCGAGGCTGGCTGGGCGCCGCCACCGACGCGCCGACGGCGGAGCGGAACGAGGTTCAGCTTCGGCTGGGCCGCGCACTCTACGACAGCGGAAACAACGCGGCGGCCGAGACGGAGCTCACGAAACTCTACGACGCATCGCCGGCGATCGCGCGGCAGGCGATGCTCTACGTCGGACGGGCGCGGAATCGACGGGGGGATAACGCGGCCGCCGCGCGAACCTTCGAGGAACTGGCGAGGCGATTCCCGGGATCGGCGGAAGGCGCGGAAGGGCTGTTCCTCGTCGCCGACCTGAACCATGACGCTGGCGATACGGGCGCCGCCATGACCGGCTATCGGCGCGTCGCCAATGAGTTCCCGAACACCGACCGGGGCGGACTCTCGCGGATGCGGCTCGCGGGCATGCGTTATCTCGCGGGCGACCACGCGGGCGCAGCGGCGATCTGGGACGAGTACCGTGAGGCGCACCCGCGGGGGTCATACTGGCTCCAGGCGACATACTGGGCGGGCCGGGCCCTGGAAGCCTCCGGCGATCGGGATCAGGCTCGTGATCTCTATGAAGCGCTTCGCGCGCGAGACCCGCTCTCCTACTATTCGGTGAAGGCTGCCTCGCGACTCGGGGTGCCGTACTGGCCGGTGTCCATGCCCGAAGGCCCAGCGCCGGACTCGGCGGCCGACGCCTCGGTGGAAGCGGCGATGCGGGTCGTCGACCTTCTCCGGGCGGCGGGTCTGCACGGCGAGGCGGAGTCGGAGGCGCTTCGACTCGCCGGCGACGCTCCGGCGTCGGGCACCGCCGCCGATTACGCTCTCGCCGAGGCACTCAACCGGCGCGGATACTCGCTTCGCGGGATCGCGATCGGCCAGCGCATGCAGCGTAACGGAGAGGAGATGAACACTCGCCTGCTGCGGGTTCTCTATCCCTTCCCCTTCCGCGAGTTGATCGAGTCTGAAGCGCGAGAGCGGGGCCTCGATCCGCATGTGGTGGCGGGCCTCGCGCGGCAGGAATCCCTCTTCACGCCGAGGATCAGTTCACCGGTCGGAGCGCGTGGCCTGATGCAGGTGATGCCCGCGACCGGCGCGGCTCTCGCCCGCGGCGTCGGCATCGAAGGGTGGGACGCGGAGCTCCTCTTCGAGCCGGAGATCAACGCCCACCTCGGCACCCTGTACCTGGCCGACCAGATGCGGGCTTTCGATGGATCGCTTCCTTCGGTGTTCTCCGCGTACAATGCCGGGCCGCATCGGGTCGACGTTTGGAGATCATTCCCCGAATACGGGGATGAGGAGCTGTTCACGGAACGGATCCCCTACCGGGAAACGCGGGATTACGTGAAGATCCTGACCCGGAACATCGAGCTGTATCGAGGATTGTACGGGGATCCGTAGCAGGTGGACGGGAAAGGGCGTCGCGCGATCCATGTAGTCGCGTCGGTGCTGGCGGTGACGCCGGTGCTGCTCGGTCCCCGATCCGTGGCGTTGCCGGTTCTCGGCGCCGCCGTCGTGTGCGCGGTGGTGGTGGAGGTGTGGCGCCGACGGGGGAGGTTTCGCGCGACCTTCTTCGCGTTGTTCGGCGACATGCTCAAACCGCGAGAACGTGAGGGGATCTCGGGAGCGACCTGGCTCGCGGTCGCGTTTTTCGTGGTCGCGCTCCTCTTCCCCCCGCGTATCGCCGCGACGGCGATTCTCTTCGGTGGTCTAGGGGACCCCGCCGCGTCCTACGCGGGACGAAGGTGGGGGAGGGGGGCGCCGGGCGGCGATGGCAAGAGCTGGCAGGGGTTCATGGGCGGGTTTCTCGTTGATGGCGCCGTCGGTCTGGCGATGCCCGGGATCGGCGTGCTGGCCGCGCTCGTCGGCGCGTTGGCGGCGGCTCTCGCCGAAGCCCTGCCGCTTCCCCTCGATGACAACTTCCGAACGACCCTGGCCGGCGGTGTCGCGCTCTGGGCCGTCACCGCCGCGACCGCCGCGCTCGGGTGATGAAAAGTCCCTCAATCTCTCCCCATGACCAGCGCGTTCTGGAACGGTATGGAACAGTCCTCGTCGAGAGATGCCGCTATTCCTCGATATCGGCGGCGTGAGTCGTCCGGCGTCACCCGGCGAGCCGGACGGGTCGGGGCGGGGTCCTCGCCTTGTCCATCCGACCGTGCAGGGGTAGCTTGACGGTCTGCCAAAGCATTTTCTTTCCCGGGAATCGAACGTGTCAGACATCGCCATTGACCTCGGTACGGCGAACACCCTGATCCAGGTCCGCGGCGAGGGAATCGTCCTCAACGAACCGTCGGTGGTCGCGCTGGATCGAACGACTCGGCAGCTTCGCGCCGTCGGGCTCGACGCGAAGCGGATGCTCGGTCGTACGCCGGACAACACGATCGCGATCCGACCGCTGCGTGACGGTGTCATCGCCGACGTCGACATGGCGGAGCTGATGCTTCGTCATCTCCTTCAGTCGGTGCTGCCCAAGGGATTATTCCGGAAGCGCCCGAGAGTGGTCGTGGGTGTCCCTTCCGGGATCACCGAGATCGAGCGCCGCGCGGTTCGCGCGGCGACGATGGCGGCGGGCGCGAGGGAGGCGTGGCTGATCTCCGAGCCGATGGCGGCGGCGATCGGCGTCGGTCTGCCCGTTACGACGCCGCGCGGCAACATGGTCGTCAATATCGGAGGCGGGACGACGGAGATCGGCGTCATCGCGCTCTCCGGGATCGTCGCGGACGCGTCGATTCGCATCGCCGGGAACGAACTCGACGAAGCGATCGTCGGTTTTGTCCGCAAGACGTACAACCTTCTCATCGGCGACGCGACCGCGGAGGGGATCAAGATTCAGATCGGGTCGGCGTTCCCCGAAACCGAAGACCGGTGGATGGACGTGAAGGGGCGCGACCTGGTGAGCGGAATCCCCAAGACGATCCAGGTACACTCCGATGAGGTGCGTGAGTGCTTCCAGGAGTCTGTCCAGGCGATCGTCGGAGCCGTCCGACGCTCACTCGAAGTCACGCCTCCCGAACTCGCGTCCGATATCGTCGATGAAGGAATCGTGATGACGGGTGGTGGCGCGCAGCTGCGCGGGCTCGACGCGCTCCTCTCCCGGGAAACGGGTCTGCCGATCCACGTCGACGAAGAGCCGCTGACGTGCGTGGTCCGCGGCGCGGGGTACGTGCTGGACGACTGGGCGCTGTACCGGAGTGTCGTTACGGACTGAGGGGGCCTGCTGTCGCGCCTTGTGACGGCGTTCTCATCATGCGCCGGATCGGGATCACGAGCGCGCCCAGGATCGCCGTCGCCACGAAGAGCGAGAGGGCGGTACGGAGGAAGAGTTCCGGCATCTGCTGGAGATTCTCCGGGTCCACGTTACCGCCGACGAGGCCGGCGATGAGGTTGCCGAGCGCGGCGGCCATGAACCAGACACCCATCATCTGCCCGACATAGCGACGGGGCGAGAGCTTCGTCATCGAGCTCAGGCCCACGGGGCTCAGCGCGAGTTCACCGATCGTCTGCAGCAGGTAACTCAGGATGAGCCACCAGGGTGAGACGAGGGCGCCCGGTCCACCGGTGATGACCTGGTTCGCCGCCCATACCATGATCAGGAAACCCAGGCCGGCGAAGAAGAGACCGAAGGCGAACTTGGCGGGGCTGGAGAAATCCACGCCGCGACGGGCGAGGCCGACCCAGAGCGCGGCGAAAACGGGCGCCAGCGTGATCACGAAAAGGGAATTGGCCGCCTGAAGCCAGGACGCGGGCATCTCCCAGCCGAAGAGGCCGCGGTCGGTGAAATCGCGCGCGAAGAGGTTCAATGACGTCGGGGCCTGCTCGAACGCGGACCAGAACACCACCGCGCCGAGGAAGAGCACGGCGATCACCCCCACCCGCTTCATCTCGTCACCGGAGAGCCCGCCCGCGAGGAAGACCCATCCGAAATAGGCGATGGTCAGTACGAGAATGAGCGCCGTCATGCTCGCCGCGATCCGCACCGGATCGATCGGGATCACGCCGAGTGTCGCCGCCAGCACGAAAACCGTGATCACCGCGAGCGCGCTCAACGAGATCGCCTTCACCCGTCGCCGTTCGCCCGGGTCGGCGGAGGGTTCCATGCCGATCGGCCCGAGCGTCTTCGGCGCGCCGATCCGGTACCAGATCACGCCGATGAGCATCCCGACGCCGGCGATCCCGAAGCCCCAGTGCCAGCCGACTCGCTCACCGAGAAAGCCGGAAAGCAGGGGCGCGGCGAAGGCGCCGACGTTGATCCCCATGTAGAAGACCGAGAACCCCGCGTCGCGGCGGGCGCCGCCCTCGGGATAGAGGTCGCCGACGATCGCGGAGACGTTGGGTTTGAGCAGCCCCGTTCCGATGACGATGAGCACGAGGCCGGTGAAGAAGGCGGGGCGCGCGAGAACGGCCGAAAATCCGATCGCCAGGTGTCCGGCGGTGATGAACAGTCCACCATACCAGATGGAACGTCGGAGGCCGAGCCATCGGTCGGCGATCCACCCGCCGGGAAGCGCCGCGAGGTACACGGTCGACGCATAGATGCCCACGATGGCCGCGGCGGTCGGCCGGTCGTACCCGAAGCCGCCGCTCGTCACGGCGGCGGTCATGAAGAGGATCAGGAGCGGTCGGATCCCGTAGTACGAGAACCGCTCCCACATCTCGGTGAAGAAGAGGGTCGAGAGACCTTCGGGATGTCCGAAGAACCGACGGTTGTTCGTGTAGCGGTCGAGCGTCGCCGTGCCGACATCGCCGGCGGCACCGGCCGACCGCGTCGCCTCGGCGATCGGCGAACGCCCTCCGGGTCCTTCCTCTCGCGCGGTCGGCATCCGCTACTCCGTTTCCCCGTCCGCTTCGAGGGTCCCGAGCACGTCTCTCCAGCTGAACTTCTCTCCGATTCCCCTGACGTAGTAGTCCATCCACCGCAACTCGCTCACCGACTTGACCAGCCGATTCCTCGGGTCGGGGATGCTGTGGGCGGCACCCGGATACATGAACAGTTCCGTCTCCACCCCCAACTGCTTGAGGGCCATGTGCAGCTCGACGGACTGCGGACTCGGAACCCGCGGATCGCCCTCGACGACGTGAATCATCGTCGGGGTGCTGGCGTTGGTGATGTATTTGAGTGGCGACTGGTCCCAATAGGCGTCGTAGTCGTGATAGGGGAGTTCGTCGCCCAGATAGAATTGACGGTTCCGGTGCATGTCACTCTGGGCGTACATCGAGATCCAGTTCGAGGTGCCCGCCCCTGAACTGATCGCCTTGAAGCGGTCGGTGTGGGTGAGGATCCAGTTGGACCAGTGACCGCCGGCGCTCCAGCCGAGCGCGCCCATCCGATCACCGTCGACGATTCCCTGCGCGATCAGGTGATCGACGCCGGTCATGATATCGTCATAGCCCAGGCGGAAGTAGTCGCCGACGATCGCCGTACGATGCGCTTCGCCGTAGTTCGTCGAACCGCGATAGTTGGGGTTGAGCACGGCGTATCCGGCGCCCGCGAAGATCTGCACCCCGTAGCCCCCGTTGAAGCTGAGGAGGTCGGCACCCGCCGGTCCGCCATGGATCGAGACGATCAACGGATAACGCTGTCCTTCCTGGTAGCCGACCGGCAGGGTGAGCACGCCGCTCACCTCCTGGCCGTCGGTCGACGTCCAGGTCACCTCGCGCTGCTCGCCGAGGATGAACCCGGCCACCCGCGGATTGGGATCCGTCAGCCGCCTCCAGCGGGATCGGTCGCCGAGTTGATTGACGTTCGAGACGGTAAACAGGCTCGTGGGCGTCCGCGAATCCGTGTAGCTGATGAGGAGCAGGCCGGAATCCTCGTCACGAGACACGCCCACGGACGCCGGTTCATCGGTGATCTGGCGGACCACGTCACGCTCGACGTCGAGCGCATGGAGCTGTCGCGTGACCCGGACACCTTCGTTGAAATAGATCGTTCGCCCGTCCTCGGACCAGAACTCCACCGAAAGATGACCGTCGAAGGAAGAGCCGAGCTTGCGGAACGTTCCTCCCCTCTGATCGACCGGGCGGACGTAGAGTCGGCGGTTGGTCATCGAGTAGCGGGTCATGTCGTCCGGCGCGGCGAACGCCACCAGCCGGCCATCGGGCGAGAAGTACGGTCCGCTCTCGCCGACCTCGAAGTTCTCCGTCAGCCGCTCGATCTCGCCCGTCGCGGATTCCAGGAGATAGAGGTCTCCGTAAATGCTTTGCTCCGTGATGTCGCGCTCGTATCGGTTCGAGGAGATCCCCGTGAAACCGATCCAGCGCCCGTCGTCCGAGACACGGAAGCTCGCGACCGTATAGCCGGAATCATTCGTCAATCGCGTCGTGCGATAGCCGTCGAAGTCGAGCACCCAGAGACTCCGTAGAGGCGTTTCGGCGTTGACGATGTCGACGGTGAACCCGCTGTCCCGGCGTTGCTGCTCGTCGGCCAGGATCGTGTCCGGGCTCGTGAAATAGATCCGTCGGCCGTTCGGCGCCCATTCCCAGCTATCGATACCGGTCGGGTGGTGGGTGATGGCTTCGGCCGTCGGTTTCTCGTCCGGCAGGTCTTCGACGCGGATGCGATGCAGCTGTTCGCCACGGGTGGGGCCACTTCGATAGACGAGCCAGAGGCCGTCGGGGCTGAAGGAGAACCCCGAGACGCCGTCCGCCGCATCCGTGATCCGGCGGGCTTCCCCACCATCCGGACGCATCAGGTAGACCTGGTTGCGCCCGGATGCACTGGCCGGCGCGTCACGGTTCGAGGCGAAGAGAAAAGCTGAGCCGTCGGGCATCCAGGCGGGGGAGGTTTCGTTCTTCTCGGTCGTGTAGGTCATGCGGCGGGCCGATTCGACGCCCTGCTGCACGGAAACCAGCCAGATATCAGTCTGGGAGCGTGCCTCTTCCCAGTCGGGCGTACTGAGCGTGTAGAGCAGCCAGCGGCCGTCCGGACTTGGCGTGGGAGAGCCCGCGGAACGCATCTCCTGGACGTCGACGAAGTTCATCGGACGCTGGGCCTGAGCCGCGGCCGGCACGGCGACGGCCAGGACGAGGGCGGCGAGCCGAAGGGCTCGCATCATCGTGTGAGACGAAGTCTCCATGACGGATCTCGGTGATCTGGGTTCGGAGCCCCGAAGTGGGCGATGTACGACCGGAGGCAGTGGAAACCGCAGGATAAACGCTAAAGTAGCAAGCCGATAGCGAAGATGGAAGGACGTCGACCGGGTGAGTGGCCAGGAACCCGGAGGGTGCGGGGGACGGATGTTCGTGCGGGGCTCGTGCGCCGAGATTACCCCAATCTCCGGGTGTTCGCTCCCGGGACGCGCGATCCCGGTTCCGGACGCCCCGGCGCGCAGGGACTCCTGGCGCACACCTGTAAGAGGTTGCCCAGGAAAGAGTTGGTGAATTGGGGGCGAGGGGTATGGTTCTTTCTCACGTTGGCCTGATCGTTCCACTGATTCTCGAACCCAACCGATCGTCGCTCATGGACAATTTCCTCAGGGACGTCCGTTTCGCGCTGCGGGCGTTGGCGCGTCGCCCGGGTGCCACGTGCGTAGCGATCGCCACCCTAGCCCTGGGGATTGGCGCGAACGCGGTGCTGTTCGGCGTCTTCCGATCGGTGGTGCTCGAGCCACTTCCCTATAGCGAGCCGGATCGTGTCATGACGCTCTGGAGTTCGTGGGTTGGCACGGAGAAGACGTGGATGTCCGAACCGGAGTTCCTCGACTACCGGGACGGGTCGACTTCACTCGGCGCGGCTGGTGTCCATACGGCTCCGGCGGGGGTCAATCTGACCGAGGACGGCCGGCCCGAGCGGGTGATGGCGATTCGGGCGAGCGCGGGCGTCTTCGAGGCGCTGGGAACGTCGCCGTTGCTCGGACGTGGTTTCACGGCCGAGGAAGATGCTCCAGGATCCGACGGGGTGGCGGTCATCGCGTACGGGCTCTGGCAGCGACGCTATGGCGGAGACCCGAACGTAATCGGAACGCCGATCCGGCAGGACGGGCAGGTTCGGACGATCGTCGGGGTAATGCCACCCGACTTTCGGCTCCCGATCGATTATCAGAGCCGGACACCAGCGGACCTGTGGATACCGCTCGCGATCGATGAAACCGCGCCGCGGGGTCGGGGTGGCCACTATCTTTATGGCGTGGCGCGGCTGGCGCCCGGCATTGCGCTGGAGCAGGCGAAGCTGGAGCTGGATCGTATCACCGCCGGTTGGGTGCAAGAAGGCCTGGTCGACCCGGAAGCGGAGTTCAGTCCCGTGATCGTTCCGGTCGCCGACGAGGTGCTTGGTTCCCTCCGTCCGATGTTCGCGCTGCTCATCGGGGCGGTCGGGCTCGTGCTGCTGATCGCGTGCGCGAACGTTGCGAATCTGCGCATGGCGTCGTCCGAGTCACGCAGGCGGGAGATCGCGCTGCGCGCGGCGATCGGCGCTGGACCCCGCCGGATCCTGAGCCAGTCGCTCACGGAGAGTATGGTTCTCTCGCTGCTGGGTGGCATGTGCGGGGTTGGTCTGGCGGCGGGAGGAATGGCGTTGATCGCGAGAGTCCAGCCGGGGAACGTTCCGCGACTCGGTGACGCGCGACTTGATGGCACGCTCCTCGTCTTCGCGTTCCTCCTGGCGTTGGGTTCGGGAATCGTCTTCGGAGTCGGGCCCGCTACCATCGTCGCGCGTACACCGATCGAGAGGGAGCTGCGCGAGGGCGGGCGGTCCGGTACCTCCGGCCCGGGCGTCAACCGTTTCCGTCGCTCCATGATCGTCATCCAGGTCGCGCTCGCCATGGTACTGGTCGTCGGCGCCGGGCTGATGATCCGCGCCGTCGCGAGCCTGTACGACGTCGACCTCGGATTCCGGACGGAAAACGTCCTCACCGCGAGCCTGTCATTGCCCGTCGCGGAGTATCCCGGGCCGGATGAGGTGACCCGCTTCATCGCGAATCTCGAGGAGAGGCTCGCGATGGTACCGGGCGTCACCGAAGTCGGGTCCACGCGTCTGCTGCCCCTCACCGGCACGATTGGGGACTGGACGGTCGTGCCCGAGGGGAGAGACCCCGAACGGGATTTCGGCCAGGCCGATTGGCAGGTCGTGACGCCTGGCTATGTGGAGGCGATGGGGATGACGTTGGTGAGAGGCCGTACGATTTCCGACGCCGACCACATCGACGCTTCACCGGTCGTGATGGTCAACGAGAGTCTGGCGGAGCGGTTCTGGCCTGGAATGGACGCGCTGGGCGGCCGGCTCATAATCGGAAATCCGGCGAACCCCCCTTTCACCGTGATCGGTATCCTCCGCGGCGTGCGTCACAACGCGATCGTCGAGGAGGAGCGGATCGAAATGTACATTCCGCACCAGCAGTTTTCGCTCGTCAACGGGACCGCTCCCCGGGAGATGACGCTCGCGATCAGGACCTCCGGAGATCCCCTGGCATTGACCGAACTGGTGCGTGAACAGGTTCGCTCCATGGATCCGAACGTGCCCGTCGCGCAATTGAGCTCTCTCGACTTCGTGGTGAAGCAGGCTCTCAGGGAGCCGCGTTTCGCGATGCTGATTTTTTCGGGGTTCGGGCTGCTTGCGCTCGTTCTGGCGGCGGTCGGCATCTATGGCCTCATTGCCTGTTCCGTCGCGGAACGACGAAAGGAGATGGGCATTCGTATGGCGCTCGGAGCCGGGTCGCGTCGTATCCTGGGGATGGTGGTTGGTGAAGGGCTGCGGCTCACCCTGCTGGGCATCGCGATGGGAATGGCGGCCGCCGCGTTTCTGACGTTGCCGATGCGGGCGATCGTGTACGGTGTGAGTCCGCACGATCCGATCACCTACCTTCTCGTTCCCGTGTTGCTGGTGGGGGTCGCGGTCTTCGCCGCATGGCTTCCGGCCTGGCGGGCGACCCGTGTCGATCCGATCGTGGCGCTCCATGAATAGCCGCGGGTCGGCCATCTCACGTCCCGTCCACGAGACGTTGTTCTGAAAAGCACACGAAGGCGCGAGAAATTGCTCTCGCGCCTTCGTGCTTTCCGTGATCGGTGCGGTCGCTACTGGACCAGGGCCGCTCCCACCTGACACGCGGCCGCGTCCTGGCCGCTGGTCGCGCCGCTGCAACCGATCGCGCCGATCAGGCGACCGTTCTCGATGAGCGGGAAACCGCCCGGCGAGGCGACAAGTGTCGGGTCGAGTGTGGGGACGACACCGCCGCCCGGTCCGGCGAGGGCTTCCGCGAACGCCTGCGTGGGACGGCGGAATCGCGCGGAGGTGCGCGCCTTCCCGATCGCGACGTCGACGGACGCGACCTGGGTCTGGTCCATCCGATAGAAATAGACCAGGTCGCCGTTCGGATCGACCACCGCGATCGCGAGCTTCCAGTTCCGGGGCGAGCGGCTCGCCTCGGCGGCGACCGCCTCGACGAGGCTGGCCGCGCGGTCCGCCGTGATCGTCGCGCCGTAGGGCACGTCGAAGGGCATCTGGTCGGGAACGGCCTGCGCCTCGGCCCGGGTGGTGAAGGCACCGGCCGCGAGGATGGCGGCGATAATGAACGAACGAATCATCGAACCTCTCCGTGAAGTCGTGGATAATGTTAGGCGCCGCATCGCTCAGCGCGAAGCCGCGGCCAGGTCGCGAACGGCTTGGGCCATCTCCCGCACCCGGCTGGAATCCCGGGCCGTGGCCGCGTCGCTATCGAGGCCTGCCGCGATCCGCGTGAGCTGCTGCGCCCGTGTGGTGCCGCCCGCGGCCTCGGCGGCATCGAGCTCGGCGGCGATCGCCGCGGTCCGCTCGGGAGCCAGGCCCTCGCCGCGCACGAGCTGGTCGAGATAAGACCGGACGACCGGGAACGCGGCCGGCCAGACGAGTTTCGGCTGGCTCTGCGGGTTGTAGTCTTCGAACGTGACCAGTCTGGCGGCCTCCAGCTCGTTCTCCGAAAGGAACTCGCTCGGGGTCAATTCGAAGATGTCGAAGCCGCGTGAAAGCTCGGAGGAATAGACGTACCCGTTGTGCCAGTATGCTCCCCACGAGCCACCGACCACGAGTTCGTCATCACTGATCGGCCCCCGATCGTAATACGCGATCTCGACCGGGTTGTCCGGATCGGTGAAATCGAAGACGTTCACTCCGCCCTGGTACCAGCCCTGGACCATGAGGTCACGACCCGGGACGGGAATGAGACCGCCGTTGTGGGACACGCAGTTCTCGGTGGCGGTCTGTGCCGCTGGCATCTTGAAGTACGCGTGCTGCGTGAACCGGCCGTTCTCGATGCTGAGGATCGTATTGCCTCCCATCGCGATCGGATCCGTCGCGCGGCAGCGCGGCGCGGTGCCGCCGCCCCACTCATCGGTGAAAACCACCTTCGTGCCGTCGTTGCTGAACACCGCCGTGTGCCAGAGCGAGAAGTTGGCGTCCGAGATCGCGTCGAGACGCACGGGCCGCTCGGGGGCGGAGACGTCGAGCAGAATGCCGTAGCTGCCGCATGAACCCGCGACGAGGTTCATCGCCGGGTAGGCGGTCAAGTCGTGGCAGCCCGACGGACCGCCGCGCGAGCCGACCGGCTGCAACCCTTCGAAGATTCGCGCGAAGCCGACGACTTCGGATGCCTCCGGGTCGGCGAGCGGCACGCGGATGATGTCGATCCGGAACTGCGAGGTGTTGGGGTTCTCCGCGACCGGTCCGCTCGAGCATCCCGCGAGTTCCTGCGCGTCGCGTACGCCGGAGGTCCCGCCCACGTAGATGTAGATCACTCCAGGATCATTCGGATCGGGAACGATCGTGTGGGTGTGCGAGCCCCGGCACGTCTGAACGTTCTTGACCAACCTCGGCACGGCCGGGTTGGTCACGTCGAAGATGCGAACGCCACGAGTCCGGTCAGCGCCATCCTCGACCCCCTGCGTGCCGCAGTCGCTCCGCGAGCGCTGACTCTCGGCGGAGACGAAGAGCAGGTTGCCCCAGATCGACGGATCACCCTGGTCGGTCGCGCACACCACCGTGCTGAGGTACTTGGGATGCACCGGATCGCTCACGTCCCACACCATGAACCCGCTGAAATTGCCCTGGTAGACGATGTCGCCGGCGAAGGCGAGGTCGGAGTTGATGAACGTCAGTCCCTGGGCGAAATCGAGGTCGGCCGGCTTCGTCGTGTAGGAAATCAGCCGCATGTTGCTGGCGGCGACTTCCGCGAAGTTTTTCGGGCCGGCGGCGAGGCCGACACGTGGGTCGTCGAGAGTGGCCGTCGGACCTTCGACGAGTCGTTGCGCGGTGCCACCGGCCTGGGCCATGGCCACCGTCGTGGTCAACGCGACGCCGATGAGCCCGGCCAATGTCGTCATGGCGAGACGCGCGAGCGACCATTGGCCGATCCGGGCACTGGTGGCGAACCTGTCAGGGGTCATCGGACTTCACTCGGTTGGGGGGATTTCACGCGTAATTCAGTTGGGAGATTCGAGGTGTTCGAGCAGCCGTTCCATCACGCCGATCTCGTCGATCTGATCGGCACCGACATCGGTCGCGAAGCGGAAGATATCAGGATCCTGCGCGGCGCCCGGGCTGGCGAAGAGCTCGTCGACCATCGTCAGCGCGCCGGCATGGTGACCGATCATGAACTCCAGAAAGAGGCGGTCGAACTCCGCGCCGCGCGACGCCTCGAGCCGCGCGAACTCTTCGGGCGTGAGCAGACCGGCCATTTTCATCGCGGCCTTCTCATCCGCGCCGGGGACCACCTGCCCGCGAGCGCGCAGCCAGTTCTCCATCAGTTCGATCTCATCGCGCTGCGAGATGTCGATGCGAACGAGGATCGGATGGAGGTCGGGGCTGACGCCGCGATCCGGAGCCAGGGCGACCATGCGCAGCGCCTGCTCATGGTGCGGGATCATCATCTGCATGAAGTGCACGTCGGCCACCGTATACCCCTGTCCGGCCGTCGCGGGTACGCCGCTCATGTGCTCCGCGTGGTCGGCATCCATGGATGAGGCGTGGTGATCCGCCATCATCTCCGCATGCTCGGCGGCATCCATCCCCTCGTGGGCCATATGCTGCGCGGTGGCGAAAGTCGCCTCACTCACGCCGCCGTTTCGCGCGGTCGCGGCCGTGTCGGTCGACGGTGCCGCCGCGACCGACACGGGGACCACGGCGTCCGCGGGTTCGGAGTTGACACGCTGGCCAGCGCAGCCGCCAACGGCGAGTCCCGGGAGGATCAGCAGGATCGAAAGGATCGGCTTCATCACGAGCGGCCCGCTTCGGTGGAGACTGCGCGGAGTCCGGATCAGTCCGGGTCGGTCGGAGATTCAAACCAGACGAAGTGAAGGTAGGGCATGCCGGGGTTGGGCGGCAAGCGGCCGGAAGCATGCCCCGGTCACCACCGGATTCGACGTTCCCAGTTCCCACTCGCGACGCTCGCCGGTTTCGGGTATGGCGAAGCCGCCGTCCCTGAGCGACTCTCCCGCGTTCGAGAACGGATCGGCATTCTCCTGACAAGCGCCCGGTGTTCGCCGTGCGGCCGCGATCCGCCCACGGCGGGACCGGGAAACGACTTCGTGGCGGCATGCCCCGCGCCCCCACGATTCTCCCGACATCCGCGCCGCCCGTTGTCGCGAATTTCCCGACACCCCTCGCTCTCGAGTGTCGCCAATCACCGGACAGACAAGTAGCCCGAATCCCGCTTGTCGGCGTCGATTCCTGAAGCGAACCTTCGATCGGCACAACCAACACCACCGGCCATAGCGTCTTCCGGGTTCATTCTCGTCGTCCGCACAACGGGCCGCGGGATCGTCGGCCGGCGACCGCGCGCTCAGGCAGAAAACAAGGAGACTCACGTGACCATTGGGATCGTGGGGATCGTCACGCTCGTCGGCGCGATCTCGATCGCGCTCATAGCGTGGGCGGTCGCCACCCGTCGACCCCCCGCCGCGATCGAAGAGGTGCGCCCGGGAATCTACCGTACCAGACGCAATTATTTCTTCGCGCTGTCCACGGTCCTCATCGTAGCCCTGCTCGCCACGCTGCAGTTGATGCCGTATCCGTCGGCCGGAGACGACCCTCCCGAGATGACGCTCGTCGCCGATGGAATGACCTGGGCGTGGATGTTCAGGTCGGGGGAAACGCCTCTCACGGGCCCTGACGAAGTCGTCGTTCCCGTCGGCCGGCCGGTCAGATTCGATGTCGGCGCTCTCGACGTGAATCACGCCTTCGGTGTCTACTCACCCGACGGCGCCCTGATCGGGCAGGTTCAGGCGATGCCCGGATATCGCAACCTGCTGACGCTGACCTTCCCGACTCCCGGCACCTATTCGGTCCTCTGCCTGGAATACTGCGGCATCGGCCATCACTTCATGATCGCTTCGATCGAGGCCCGCTGATCCTATGGATATGTTAGGCACGGTCGCGCCTCCGGCGACCGGAACGACCGCCGCGCCCCACGCGGCCAAGCGAATGGTGATGGTGTGGGCCATCACGCTGCTTGTCATCTTCCTGGTGCTGATTCTCCTGGGGATGCTGATGCGCATGAACCAGGCGGGCGCGGTTTCGGTCCCACCCGACTACTTCTACGCCATGATGACATTGCATGGCCTGGGGATGGCGGGGACACTGTTCATGGGTGGTGTGGTGGCCGTCTGGTACCACGCCTGGAAGTACGTCGAGCCCAGCCTGACCCTGCTTCGCTCGCTGTACGTGCCCGTCCTCATCGGGACGGTGGGGCTGATCGTGGCCACCTTGATCGGGCGGCATGGTTCGGGTTGGTACATGCTCTATCCGCTCCCGTTCCTGCAGACGTGGCCGGCGTGGTCCACACTGCTGGCGATCGTGTCATTGCTCGTACTCGGAGTGTCGTGGCTTCTCGCGCAGCTCGAGCTGTTGCGATCGTTCGCGGCGAAGTACGGAGCGAGCCGGTTGCTGGCCTGGGAATACATCCGGGGTGAACAGCCGGCGGAGCCTCTGCCCTCGTTCGTGCTGATCAGTACCGTATCACTGCTCGCCGGCGCGATCACCACCGTGGTGGGCGCCGTGGTGTTTCTGCTCTATCTCTACCAGTGGTTCGTGCCGGGGCTGAGTCTCGACGCCCTTCTGCTCAAGGACCTGATGTTCCTTTTCGGCCACACGATCGTGAACATCACGATGTACCTCGGCGTGGCGCTGGTCTACGAAAGGCTGCCGCGGTATACCGGCCGGCCGTGGGGGGTGAACCGGGTGGTCGCCATCGCGTGGAACGCGACCGCGGTCTTTATTCTGTTCGCGTTCCTCCATCACCTGTACATGGACTTCGCGCAGCCGAGGGGGTTGCAGATCATCGGGCAGATCGCGTCGTACCTGAGCGCGATCCCGGCGACGGTGGTCACGATGTTCGGGGCGATCACGCAGGTATACCGCGCCGAAATGCGGTGGCGGTTCGCGCCGCTCGCGTACTATCTGGGGCTTGTGGGGTGGGCCGTGGGGGGCCTGGCGGCGGTGCTGGATTCGACGATCGCGGTGAACCTGTACTTCCACAATACGCTCTGGGTCCCGGGTCACTTTCATACCTACTTCCTCGTCGGGTACGTACTGATGCTTCTCGCCGCGCTGCACGAGATCGTGGCGCCCGAGACGCAGGCCCGCGCCAGGGTGGCGCTGATCACGTTCGTGGTTGGCGGATACGGCTTCGTCACCATGTTCTATCTGGGTGGACTGGCCGGCGTGCCGCGTCGGTTCGCTTCGTACAGCGCGATTCCGATCGATCGGGTCGCCTCCGCCGGACAGGCTCTCGCCGGGTACGCGGGATGGTTCGCGGGGCTCGTCGTCGTCGGGTTGCTGATCTACATCGCCGCGCTTCTGGGTGGGTGGCGGCGAAACTGGGCGCCGTCGTCATGAGCGAGCCGGCGCGCCGCTTCGCGCGTAGCGCGCTGGCGATCGTGGGCGTCTTCGTATTCCTGGGGTGGTGGACGTACGGCTTCCGGGCGTTCACCACGGACAGCGCGGCCCTCGCCGCCGCCGGGCCGTTGCCACGTATGGCGCCATCGCTGTCCTTTCGGCAACCGACGGACGGGTATGGTTCGCTCGCCGACTATCGGGGACGATACGTCCTGCTCACCTTCATGTATCTGCATTGCCCCGATGTATGCCATCGGGTCACGGCCCGTCTTCACCAGGCGCTTTCCGAGCTGTCGGGCGATCCGGTACCCGATCGTCTCGTCTTCCTCAGCCTTTCGCTGGATCCCGTGCGGGACAGTGCCGTCTTGCTCAATGAACACTGGAGTCTCCTGGATGCCCCGCCGGGCTGGATCGTGGGTGGGCTGGAGGACGAGGATGGTCGAACACAGGACGAGGAACTCGCCCGGCTCGGCGCCTGGGTCACGCGTCCGCCGAACGGCGAGATCAACCATGCGGCCTCCAGTTTCCTGATCGATCCGGATGGGAGGGTGGTGGCCGTCTTCCGCCCCGAGGTGAGCGCGGATTCGCTCGTCACCGCGCTGCGGGGGCTGGTGCAATGAGGTACGCGGCGACGGCGACCGGAGTGGCGGTACTCGTGGCGTTGCCGCCGCTCGCGCAATGGTTCAGTGCGACCATGCCTCGCCATCAGCTGATCCAGCTGCCGGTGCTCCTCGTGCTCGGGGCCGTGGCGGCTCGCCGGGGACGGGCGTCAGCTTCGGGAGGTCACCCGGGAGATTGGGGACCCGCCCTGCTGACGTTGGCGGTCGGAACGGTCATGTTCTGGATGGTGCCGCGTTCCGTGGACCTGGCCGCTTCGAACGCACTGGCGGATCAACTGCAGCATCTTTCGATGTTCCTGGCGGGAGCGTGTTTCTCCCGCACGCTGCCACCGCTGTCGGTCGTCACGAGGATGGCGCTGGGGATTCACGGTGTGGCGATGCTCGTCGCCCAGGGATTGGTGTACACACTGTATCCGGGCCTCATCTGTACGGCCTACACCTTACAGCAGCAACACTCGACCGGGCGCATACTCCTGTATGCGGCGCCCGTCCTCGGCCTCATATTGTGGGGATGGGCAGTGCGTCGGATGGCGGCACCGACCGCGCTCCCCTCATCTTCCGGGCGTCTGGCATCGCGGCTGGCCACGTCGGAATAACGCGCGCGCCGGAAGATTTTTCATCGGAGCTCCCGCGGCCCCGGCACGATGCCGGGGCTGACGAGTCATGGAGCCCAACGTTCTCATCGGAGTCCAATCATGCCGTCCTCGAATTCCTCGTATTTCCGCCGGGCCGTCAGCGCATCGACGATGCTGGTCGCGGTGGCGTTCGCCGGTTGCTCGCCGGATGATGGATCCGGCGCGAGTTCGCCATTCATCGAGCAGGTGTCGGCGGAGACGATGTCGACCCCATCGGCCGCTTCGGCGTCGGCGATGCGCGATCCCTGCGCCCTGGTGTCCGTCGAGGAGATCAGCGAGACGACCGGCCTGACGAGCTTCGGCGGCAGCCCCTCGACGAGCGGCGGCGCGGCGGTCTGTACCTGGGTCGACGTGGAGGCGCGGGCGGCGGTCATCCAGATCTATCGCACCGCGAGCGCATACGAGGAATCACGAGCGGCGTTCGAGTCGATGTACGGCGGCCCGGCGGAATCCGTGGCCGGCGTCGGCGACCGAGGCTTCTACATCGCCGGCCGTACCGGGCCCCTGCCCACCGGCACGATCAGCTTCGCGAAAGGTGCCACGGTCGCGAGCGTCCAGGTCATCTCGATGAGCGGCGACGCCGACACACTTCGCGGGCAGACTCTCGCGCTGGCCAGACTCCTGGCCGGGAAGCTGTAGCGGACCGATCATGGATCCGGGCGAGCCACTCTCGATCGCCGGCCCGGGGCAAGGAGCGCCCATGTGACGCGCGTTCCCCGGGAACCGAGCCACTGACACGAAAGGGTTACCATGCCGAAGACCGAAAGAGAGAAGATGCTCGCGGGCGAGCCATACCAGGCGTCTGATCCCGAACTTCTCGCCGAGCGTCTGCATGCCCGTGAATTGTGCCAGGCCCTCGCGGCGCTCTCGCCTCGGGCGCCTGAGGCCGAGAGGACTGACCTGCTGACACGACTGTTCGGAGCGCCAACGGACGTCGACATCACACCTCCGTTTTTCTGCGATTACGGATACAACATCCGGTTGGGGAAGAATGTCTATTTCAACTTCGACTGCGTGGTCCTCGACGCGAACCGTGTAGACATCGGCGACAACGTGTTGTTCGGTCCGGCGGTTCAGCTCTACACCGCGACGCACCCGATGTCCGCGGGTGAGCGCCGGCGTGGAATCGAATCCGCGCAACCGATCACCATCGGCAACGACGTATGGGTGGGGGGCGGCACGATCATCCGTCCGGGTGTCACGATCGGAGATGGGTCGGTCATCGGGGCCGGTAGTGTCGTCGTCCGGGACGTCCCGCCGGGAGTCTTCGCGGCCGGGCATCCATGTCGAGTCTACCGGCTGGTCGAGAGCTGACGCCGGTCCGCGACCCGGC
>CAZWJE010000008.1:55518-81841 GCA_964634395.1 uncultured Gemmatimonas sp.
GGGACGATCGTCAGCGCGCCCCGTTTCGATTCCACGACGGGCGTATCTCCCATGGCGGCGACGACCGCGGAGTCGGCCGAACTGGCGGGCGCCGACTGGGATCTTCCAAACCTCGATCACGACCGGGTCGATTACTGGGTCGATCGATTCACGACGGACAAGCGCGAGGATTTCGAGGGTTTCCTGAAGCGGAGCGGTCGGTACACGCCGATGCTGGAGGCGAAACTCGAGGAGCGTGGATTGCCCCGGGATCTGGTCTATCTCTCGATGATCGAATCGGGATTCGATCCGCGTGCCTACTCGCATGCCGACGCCTCCGGGCTCTGGCAGTTCATCGAGGAGACGGGGCGACGCTACGGACTGGAGATCAACCGGGACGTGGACGAGCGGAACGACCCCGAAAAGGCGACCGACGCGGCGCTCGATTACCTCACCGATCTGCACGACCAGTTCGGATCGTGGTACCTGTCGGCCGCGGCATACAATACCGGTGAAGGGCGGGTCGCGCGGATCATGCGCGAGGAGACCGGGTCCGAGCGGGGGACCGAGGAATCCTACTACGAGATCTACGACCGGTTGCCGAAGGAAACGCGCGACTACGTCCCGCTGATGATCGCGGCCGCGCGGATCGCGAAGGATCCGGCGAAGTACGGCTTCCAGGACGTCGAAATGGATCAGCCGCTCGCCTATGAAGAAGTGGTCGTGGAAGGTTCAACCCCCATGTCGCGGATCGCCTCGGCCGCGGGTACGGAGCTGGCGCATCTCCTCGACCTGAACCCGCATCTGAAAGGCGAAAAGACCCGCGCGGATACGCGGCAGGTGGTGAAGATCCCGAGGGGCACGAGGTCGGCGTTCCTGGTGAACTGGCCGGAAGCGCGGCGGAAGGATGGCCCGAGGGCGGATACGTATCAGCTTCGGCGGGGGGATCCCACACTGCTCTCGATGGCGCGCGGCGAATGAGCGCACGATGAGCGCGGCGGCCGGCCGTATTCCTTGACCGCTCCGGTCGGCGGACCTATCCTGCCAGAGCCGACCCGATCCCTGTCCACAAACGGCGCGCCCATCCAGGGCCGCGTTCACCAATTTCCGCGCGTTCCACGATACATCGACTGATTCTCGCGGGAGATCTTTCTCTCCCCGCCCATCCGCCTATCCGGGAGATTCCATGACGAGACGCTCGCATTCGTACCGACCCGTGTGGCCGTTGTCGGTCGCGGCGACGCTGGTCTGGTTCGGGATGACTGTCACGACCGGCCCGGCGCCCGCGTTCGGGCAGACCCGCCCGGTCGAAGGATTGCGCCAGAACGACAACGGGGTGCACGCCCTCGTCGGTGCCCGGGTCGTCGTGGCGCCGGGCCGGGTACTCGAGTCGGCCACGGTCGTGATCCGTGACGGGGTCATCGAGAGCGTCGGGGCGAACGTCGTCCCGCCGCCCGAGGCCCGGATCCGGGAGATGGCCGGGAACACGATCTATCCGGGGTTCATCGACGCCGCGAGCAGTGTGGGGATGCGGAGCGAGCTCTCCGGCGCGGCGGCGGATGGGGAGGAGAGGGGAGCGAGTTACTGGAACCCGCAACTCCGGGCGGATGTGCAGGCCGCGGGCGAGATGGCGCGGGACGATGAACGTATCGCGGCGCTCCGCTCGCAGGGGTTCACGGTCGTTCACGCGATCCCCCGGCTGGGGATGTTCCGGGGCGAAACGGCGGTGATGAGCCTGAGTGACGTGCCCGTCGCGGACCGTGTCCTGCGCGCGGGTGTGACGCAGTCGCTGGCGCTCGCCCGTGATGGCGAAGTCGGGAGCGGGTATCCGACCTCGGCGATGGGCGCGGTCGCTTTCATCAGGCAGACGCTGCACGACGCCGACTGGCACGATCGCGCGCATGCGGCGTACGCCCGGAACCCGGACGGGCAGCGCCGTCCGGAGATGGTTCCGACGCTGGCGGCCCTGACACCCGCGGTTCGCGGCGAGCAGCCGCTATTCGTCGAAGTGACGTCCAGCGACGAACTCCTCCGCGCGCTCGCGTTCCGGGCCGAGTTCCCCCTGGCGGTCTGGATTCGCGGAAGCGGCCACGAATACCTGAACGTGGAAGCGCTCCGGGCGGCACGCGTGCCGGTCGTCGTACCACTCGAATTGCCCGCCGCACCGAGCGTGGGGCGACCGGAGGACGCGCTGAATGTCAGCCTCGCGTCCCTCCGTCACTGGCATCGGGCGCCGGAGAATCCGGGGATCCTCACGGCCGCCGGCGTATCCTTCTCCTTCACCGCCGCCGGCATTCAACGGCTGGAGGACTTCACGGGCAACCTGCGCGCCGTGGTCGAGGCCGGGCTGCCGGCGGATTCCGCGATCGCGGCGCTCACCACGCGGCCGGCGGCGCTCCTCGGGATCCAGCGGACGCACGGTACCGTCGAGCGCGGCAAGGCCGCGAACCTGGTGGTCGTCAACGGCGATCTGCTCGCGGCCGGGTCGGAGATCCAGGACGTGTGGGTAGATGGGCGGCGCTACGAGGTGACCGCGCCGACCCGGTTCGATCCGCGTGGAGAGTGGCGGGTGTCCGCGCTCGGGAGCTCGGTGATCAATGGCGATCTCGAGATCTCCGGGCGGCTGGATCGGCTGGCCGGAAGCTTTGGTGATGGAGGTCGCGAGGTGGACCTCGCCACCGTCGAGTACCGGAACGAGCCGCGCCGGCTGCGCGTCACCGTCCCCGACGTGATGGGACTCGACGGCGTCTATACGCTGTCGGGCACGGTGAACGGCGACGAGATCTATGGGTGGGGTGAACTGCCGAACGGCGAGCGATTCAACTGGCACGCGACGCGGACGGCGGGCCCGGCCCCGGCCGCCGGGGTTGGCGCGGCCGAAGGCACCGCGACGGAGCTGGCCACAGGTGACGCACCCGTCCGGCTCACCCTGCCCGAGATCTCGCCCGCCGGCGAGTATGGTCGCGCCGCCGTGCCCGCGCAGCCCGAGAATCTTCTCATCCGCAACGCGACGGTCTGGACGATGGGGCCCGACGGGATCCTCGAGAACGCCGACCTCCTCGTGCGACGCGGCAGGATCGTCGAGGTCGGGCGAGACCTGAGCGCGCCGGGGGGCGCCGAGATCATCGACGCGACCGGCAGGCATGTCACCCCGGGTCTGATCGACGCGCATTCGCACGCGAGCGTGTCGGGCGGGGTGAACGAGACGGGAAGCGCGATCGTCCCCGAAGTGCGGATCGGTGACGTGGTCACCGCCGGCTCGATCGCGATGTACCGACAACTCGCCGGGGGGCTGACGACCGCGCACCTGATGCACGGCTCGGCCAATCCGATCGGGGGGCAGAACCAGGCGATCAAACTCCGCTGGGGGCTTCCGCCCGATTCGTTGCGTTTCGACGGCGCGCCACGGACCGTCAAGTTCGCGCTCGGAGAGAACGTGACCCGGCGTGCGGGCCGCTATCCCGACACGCGGATGGGAGTCGAGCAGATCATGCGCGACCACTTCGTCGCGGCGCGCGAATACCAGCGCGACTGGGCGGAGTGGAACGCCACGAACCGCGGGATCCCGCCGCGCCGGGACCTTCGCCTCGAGGCGATCGGGGAGATCCTCGACGAGGAGATCCTGGTCATGTCCCACGCCTATCGTCAGGACGAGATGCTCACCCTCATGCGGCTCCTGGAGGAGTTCGGGACCCGCGTGAAGGCGTTCCACCATGGCGTCGAGGCGTACAAGATCGCCCCCGAACTCGTCCGGCACGGGACGGCGGCGGCGGTATGGAGCGATTGGTCCTCGTTCAAGATCGAGGCGTACGACGCGACGACCTACAACGCCCGTGTCCTGTGGGACGCTGGAGTACTTACCTCGCTTCACTCCGACGACGCCCAGGTATCCACGCGCATGAACTGGGAGGCGGCGAAGATGCTGCGCACCGGGCTCACGCCGGAGCAGGCGCTGGCGCTGGTAACCATCAACACCGCGAAGGTCCTGGGAATCGACGACCGCGTCGGGTCGCTGGAAAACGGGAAGGACGCGGACTTCACGATCTGGAGTGGAGACCCGCTTTCGACCGCGACCCGTGCCGAACAGACGTGGATCGACGGGCGGCGGTTCTATGACCGCGAGGAGGACCGGCGGCTCGCGAAGGAAGCGGAGCGTGAGAGGGCGCTGCTGCTGCAACTCGTCCACGAATCGCGCTGAGGAGGACGACGATGAACTGGAATGACTTCAGGACGACGAGTTTCGCGGCCATGGGTGGGAGGTCCGCGGGGTGGGAATGCCGATCCCTGGCTTCGCTCGGGACGACGAGACGCCGGGTTCGCGGGCCGGAGGGTCGGGCACCCGTGGCGGGGCGGGTCTCCGGCGTGGCAAAGGGCCTGGCCGTCTCGCTGATCGCGGCGTCGTTGTTCGCCGCCCCGGTAGATGGTCAGATCCCGGCGCCCGCGCAGTCGCGGCCCATCGCGCTCGTGGGTGGAACGATCCATACCGTTTCCGGCGCGACGATCGAGAACGGCGCGATCGTCTTCGATGACGGGGTGATCACCGCCGTCGGCGCGAGCGTCGAGATCCCGGTGGAGGCCGAGCGGATCGACATCGCCGGGCGGCACGTCTGGCCGGGTCTCATCGGCGGTTACAGTGAGATGGGCCTTTTCGAGATCGGCGGTTTCGACGTCACGATCGACGTGCGGGAGCTGGGTTCGATCAATCCGAACGTGCGTGCGGAGGTCGCGTTCAACCCGGAGAGCCGCCACATCGGAGTGGCGCGGTCGAACGGGGTACTGGTGTCCGTGTCGTCGCCGTCGGGTGGGCTGATCTCCGGACTGGCGGCGGCGATGATGCTCGACGGCTTCACCTGGGAACAGATGCTGGCGAAGTCGAGCGTCGGGCTCATCGTCACCTGGCCGTCCGCGGCGAACGAGGAGCGGTACGACGAGGAGATCCGGGAGCTTCGCGACGCGTTCGAGGAGGCGCGCGCCTACTGGACGGCCTGGCGCGCCGGGGAGGGTGACGGCGACGCGATTCGCCATACCGACCTCCGCTGGGAGGCGATGATCCCCGTGCTCGAGGGGGAGATTCCGGTGGTCGTGCACGCCAACGAGCTGCGACAGATCCAGGACGCGATCGCGTGGGCGGCCGAGGAGGATGTCAGTCTCGTGATTCGCGGCGGACGTGACGCGGGGTTGATCGCGGAACAGCTCGCGGCGCAGCGAATCCCGGTGTTGATCTCCGCGGTGATCGGATCCCCCGGCCGGGCGTGGGAACCGTACGATGCCGCGTACGCGCTTCCGGCGCGCCTGTACGAGGCGGGTGTTCCCTTCGCGATCACGGGGGGACCGAGCGCCGCTTACGCGAACCGGCTGCCCTGGGAGGCGGGTGCCGCGATCGCCTACGGTCTGCCGGCGGAGGAGGCCATACGTGCCGTCACACTCTATCCCGCGCGGTTCCTGGGGATCGATGATCGGCTCGGTTCACTGGAAGTCGGCAAGCACGCGACGCTGCTGGTGACCGACGGCAGCCCCCTCGAATACGCGACGACGATCGAACGGATCTACATCGAGGGCCGCGAGATCGATCGGGCGGACCAGCACCGGCGATTCTTCGAGAAGTACCACGACCGGTGGCGGTAATCCCAGGGGGCGTCTCGGGCTCTCACGGCGACGCCGGCCGAGCGCGGGGCTCCGAGGAGCCCCGCCCATCTTCACCTCACTCGAAAACGGCCCGTGTCACGCTCGGCGGGTCCTGATCCGCGAAGTGCGGGTGGACGACGAACACGTCGTCTCCGACGCGCGCGGCCGTCGTGCCCTGGAGAACGAACGGAGCCACGCCGGCGATTCGCGCGGTCGCCCAGTCGTCGTCGCTGGAGAGCGCGACGATCCGGTTCTCGGAGTTGCTGGTGATCGCGAGCGCTCCGCTGGACATCCACACCAGGCCGTCCTGCCCCTCGATCCGCTCGGGTACGCTGACGACCGTGATCGCGTCCGGATCCGCGATCGGCACCTTGTAGAGCGTGGAGCCTCCGGTGACGATCAGGTAATCCCCCGGGTGATATTCGATTCCGTTGAGTCCGAGGCCGTCAGCGGCCGCGAAGCGATGGAAGATCGAGGCCGTGTAATCGTTGCCGACACGGAAGATGATGTTCTGCATCATGTCCGTGACATAGATCGCGCCGTCGTCCGCGACCGTGACATCGTTGGCGAAGAGCGGAGCGTCGGCCGGCAGGTCGGGGATGCTGGCGGCCAGGTCGACCATCGCGAGACGTTGGCCGGTGCCCAGGTCGTAGACGCCGAGCATTGACTGTCCGGCGCCCGTTCCCTGGAACGCGGCGGAGTTGGAATTGGCGACGAGCAGTCGGTCCCGCGCCTCGTCGACCTCGATGCCCACGGAAGAGGTGAGGTCGGGGTCGGTGATCACCGGGGTGACGCGTCCGTCCGGATGGAGCTGGAAGATCGTCCCTTCGGCGAGTGAGCCGGTGAGGAATCGAGCGCGGACGGAATCGTATTCGATTCCTTCCGGGATGAAGCCGCCGCGCTCGGCGACGATGGTTTCCGGTGGGGCGTCGGCGGGGACGCTCGTCTCGGTGGCCACGTCCGTGGTCGGTGCTTCGTCGCCGCCGGCGCACCCGACCAGGGCGCCGAGAGCGAGGATGAGGGGCCTGAATGGCGTTCGCATATCGAACCGTTCCGAATCAGCGAGTCGAAGGATCCTCGCCGTGACCCGGAAAGGAGAACGGAGAGGGCGTGGATGGCGAAGTGTCGGTCAAACGGGGAAGGGTAGGGTGATATGGCGGGAGGGGTCAAGCGGCGGGGTTGGGCACACCCCTTTGCGCGGCAACTGGAAAGTCTGTATTTCTCACGCCGCATTCGCTCCCGTTCCCATCCCCCGAGATCCATCCAGGTATGCTTCGCCCGCTCACCCTGCTGGTCACGGCGCTCGCCCTGACCATCCATGCCACACCGCTACGATCCCAGGAAGGCGATACTCTGCGCGTCGCGCCGCTCGATGCGGCGGCGTCCACCGGCAAACGAGCGACCGCGGTCCGAGTCGAGAACGGGTCGATCGGCATCGACGGCGTGCTCGATGAGGCGGTGTGGTCAACGGCTCCCGCGGTGACGGATTTCCGCCAGAAGGAACCCAACGAAGGGGCCGAGCCGACGGACCGGATGGAAGTACGATTCGTCTACGACGACGCCGCGCTCTATATCGGTGCCCGGATGTACAGCGCTGATCCGGCGGCGATACAGGCGCCTCTCGGGCGGCGTGACGAAGTTACGGACGTCGCCGAAAACATCCAGATCTCGTTCGATACCTTCCTCGATCGTCGGACCGCCTACACGTTCGGCGTGACGGCCACGGGTGTCCGCCTCGATCGTTATCACGGCGAGGACAACGAGAACGGCGACAACGACTTCGACCCGGTCTGGGAAGCGGCGACCCGGATCGACGACCGCGGCTGGACCGCTGAACTGTGGATCCCCTACACACAGCTGCGTTTCAACGACCTCGACGAACAGATCTGGGGAATGAACATCTACCGGTTCATTCCCACGCTGCAGGAAGAGAACTACTGGGTGGTGGTGCCGCGAACGGAGCGCGGCTGGGCATCGCGTTTCGGCGAACTGCGAGGAATCACGTCGATCGAGCCGACCCGCCGGATCGAACTGCTTCCGTTCATCGTCGGGTCGACGACGATGGACGCGACCCGTGATCCGGACAACCCGTTCGACGACGGACTGAACCCGCTCGCGCGGGCGGGTCTCGACATGAAAATGGGTCTGGGTCCCAACCTGACGCTCGACGCGACGCTGAACCCCGATTTCGGCCAGGTCGAGGCGGATCCGGCGGAGGTGAACCTCACCGCTTTCGCGACGCGCTTTCCCGAACGACGGCCGTTCTTCACCGAAGGGTCGGATCTGCTCAATCTGCGGCACCCGAACGTTTTCTATTCACGACGAATCGGCTCTCCACCGGCCGGGCGGGTCACGGGCGACTACGTGGACCAGCCGGACAACAGCAGTGTTCTCGGCGCGGCGAAGGTCACCGGCCGGCTGCCCGGCGGCTACGCGATCGGCGTTCTCGGCGCCGTGACCGCCGAAGAGCGCGCGCGGGCGTTCGATCTCGACAGCCGCGAGACCGTCGAAACCCGGGTTCAGCCATACTCGGGGTACGGAGTCGCGCGCGTCCAGAAGGACCTGGGGACGAGCGGATCGAACGCGAGTGTGCTCGTGGGAGCCGTCCGGCGCCACTTCACGGGTGGGGACGACCCACTCTCCACGGTTCTCCCCGAGAACGCGATCGTTTATGGCGGTGACATGCTGCTGAGGCTGCGCGACGGGGAGTACGAATTCGCGATGGCGGCGGTCGGCTCCTGGGTCGGCGGCGACCCCGGCGCGATTCGGCGAATCCAGACATCCAGCGCCCACTACGCACAGCGCCCGGACCGGGAGTATTCGGTCCTCGATCCCACGCTCACCTCTCTGGCCGGCTTTTCCACCCAGGCGAGCTTCAACCGGGTGGCGGGCACGCACTGGCTGTTCGGCACCTCCCTCAAACTCGACACGCCGAACTTCGACTCGAACGAGATCGCGCAGCTCAATGGCGCCGACGGGATCCAGCCGGGGTGGAACGTGACCTATCGCGAGACCACGCCCGGACGGATCCTCCGGAACTACTCGATCCGCCTGAACCAGGGATACGAGTGGAATTTCGGGTGGGACCGGCAGACGATGACCACGGGGACGAACGTGAACCTCACCTGGATCAACTTCTGGCGGACCACACTACAGGTCAGCCGCGGCTTCCGGACGGAGAGTTCAACCCTCACGCGAGGCGGACCGCTGATGGGCGCGGCCGCCGGGTGGCGGGCGAACGTGAGCGTGAACACCCCTTCGACGTCATCGACGACCATGAGCTACGGGCTCAACTTCACGGGTGACGAGCTGGGGGGATGGTCGCGGAACGCGAGCGTGTCGCTCACCCTCCGCCCGACCCCGCGGTGGCTGATCTCCGCGAGTCCGAGCTATAACCGCACGCGTGACTCCCAGCAGTACGTCACGACCCTCGCGGGCGGACGGGAGGAGACGTTCGGTAGCCGGTACATTTTCGCCTATATCGATCGCACCACGATCTCCACGCAGATTCGTACGACCTTCACGGTTCGTCCGGACCTCACGCTCGACGTCTATATGGAGCCATTCGCGGCGTCGGGCCGCTATTTCGACTACGGCGAGCTGCGGGCACCGGCGAGTCTCGAGCGGATCGTGTATGGCGAGGAAGGGACCGCGTTGGCGATCGAGCCGGATGGCTCGCGCGCGGTCATCGCCCACGGCGCCACGTTCACGCTTCCCAACCGCGACTTCAACGTCCGTTCGTTCAACAGCAACGCCGTCCTGCGCTGGGAATGGCGGCCGGGCAGCACGATGTATCTCGTCTGGCAGCAGAGTCGGAGCGCGAGCGAGATACTCGACACGCCGGTCGGATTCGGTGACCCGTTCCGGGCCATCACCACGCCCGGGCGGAATATTCTTCTTTTCAAGACTTCGTGGTGGCTGCCGGTGCGGTAAGCGGTGAGGATGGTGACCAAGGTCTGAGCGGACCCTCGTGTCGGAACAACCCGGATCGTCGGAATTGCCCGAGGATTCGGCGGCGCGTATCCTACCGGTTCGTCACGACCGTCACTCCCCCCATCAACCGAAGGACGGAACGATGAACCTGACCAGTCGTCGACCGAAGCATCTCCTGGCGATCCTGAGCGGCGCGCTGGTGGCGACCGTCGGAGGGCAACTCGCGATCGCCGAGGCGCAGCAGGCCTTCCCGGTGGCGGGGGCACCATACTCGGCCGGCGTGATCGCGCCCATCGGCGCGACGCTGGCGGTGATCGGCAACATCGAAGGCGTGGGCGAGGACTACGCTTCCGCGTCGGCCGACGCGCTGGCGAAGGCCGAACGCCGCCTCGCCGAAGTCGGTCTGAACCGCACCCACGTCGTGAAGGTGCGTGCCGCTCTCGCCCAGGGCGACGGTTCCGAGTTCACTGGCTGGAACACCGCCTGGTCGAACTTCTTCGCGGCGGGTTCTCCGCCCGCGCGGACCACCGTGGGTTCCTCGGGGCTCGACGGCGACACGAAGATCGTCATCGACGTCGTCGCGTCGTTCCCGGCGGGGGTAACGGGTGATGACATCCAGGGTGCACGGCCGACGCTCAATCGGAATATCTGGCTGGCCGGACCGGGAACGAACCCCACCTCGATCGTATCGACACGCTCGGGGCTCTTCCTCTCGTCCGGCGTGCTCCCCGGACGGGGGGCCGGGCCCGACGATCCGATGGAGACGCATATTCGCAGCGCGATGAACAGCCTCGGTGGCACGCTCGCCAGCCACGGGCTGCAGTGGACCGATGCCTTCTTCCTGCGCGTCCTGCCCACCCCGCAGCCGAACCGCTCCACGATCGATTACGCGGGATGGACTCCCGTGTTCGCCGCGCTCAACGAGATGACCGGTGGACACGGGCCGGCGTGGACCGCCTGGTCCGCCCCCGGTTTCGGGCCGAGCGGCCGGTACGTCGAGATCGAGGTGTGGGCGGTGCCCCAGGCGCCGCATCCCGCGTTCGAAGTCCTCGACACGCAGTCGCAGAACCAGCTGCTGCGGATGACGGGCAGTGGCGGGATGATCGCGGGCGGCGCGCTGATCGCCCCGAACTCCGAGCTCATCTTCCTCTCCGGCGTGGTCGCGCCCGAGGGAACGGCGCCCGAGCGGGAAGGCGCGGTCGCGCTCTCCCTGGTGGCTGAGCGCCTCGCCGCCATGGGTGCCACGATGGCTGATGTCGCGGAACTGCGCGTTTATCGGACCGCGGATGAGAGCGGGTTCAACGACGCGTACGGGGCGACGTTCAACAACGAGACGAACCCGCACCGGCCGGTCCGTACGAACTACGTCGTAGAGAGCCTGCCGAGTGGACGTGCGGTCGAGATCGAGGTGCTCGCCGTTCGCCCGGCGCGGACGTTCTGAGACGTCGTCGGCACCACGGCCCCGCGGCGCGCCCCTTCGGCCCGGTCGAAGGGGGACGAGGCCGTTGACCGGGATGTCTCCGGTCATCGGCGCCACGGTGGATTCGTCGTCTCTGAGGCCGCCGGGTTCCGGGATCCGGCGGGTTCCGCGTGACGGCATGACGCGGACCCGCCGGGGACGAATCTCGGCGCGCCGGTCCTCGGCGGCGGGCGCGATCGAATCCCGCCATGGAACACTGGCCCCGTTCGACGAATATATCCGGTCGTATCCGGTGGTGAACTTCGCCGCGAACCTTGCTTCAGGCCGGGAATTTTTGTACTGTCACCGGTCGGCGTACGACCCCGAATCTCGCCAGGCAGAGCATCCGCTCCCCCCGACCCGCATTCGGCCTCGTGTGTTCCCTCCGGCGCGGTCTCAACGGACGGCCCGACCCGCATCTTCGCGATCGGTAATCCTGTCCGTCCACGCCCTTCCGCCGGCAAACGGCGCAGTCCCCCCAATCCAATTTCTCCGGAGGTACCTCGATGAGTTCGGAGCAGCCGGAACGTCGCTCAGAGGCAAACATCACCCGACGCCAGATGCTGGCGCGATTCGGGATGATCGGCGGTTCGTCGCTGATGCTGACGACGATGCGCGCGTGGGACCTGATCGGCCAGCCGGCCGGTCCACGTCCGGTGATCAGCGGCGACCGGGCGAACGCCCGCGTGGTCATACTTGGCGCGGGCGTCTCAGGTCTCGCCACGGCGCTGGAACTGACGAAGCGAGGCTACGACGTGACCGTGCTCGAGGCGCGGGACCGTGTCGGTGGTCTCAACTGGACCATCACCCGCGGCACCGAGCACACGGAACTCGGTGAGGGCGGAGAGCGGCAGGTCTGCCAGTTCGACGAGGGAATGTATCTGAACGCGGGTCCCTGGCGGATCCCGCACGATCACCACGGCGTTCTGGGCTACGCGAAGGAACTGGGCGTCCGCATGGAGCAGTTCATCGACGACAACGTCGTGATGTACAACGAGAACCCCGCGCTCGGGCCGCTCGCGAACAAGAAGGTGTACCTGCGCGAGATCGTTTCCGACATGTGGGGTCACACGACGGAACTGCTCGCGAAGGCGGCCAACCAGGGCGCGATCGACGAAGCGCTCTCCGCCGATGACAAGGAGCGCCTCGTCCAGTTCCTGGTTCGCGCCGGGTACCTGAACAACGCCGACCAGGTCTATACCCCGAACGCGCGCGTTCGCGGGAGCGAAGACCAGTATGACCTGAGTACCCTCCTCGCCTCGCCGTTCGCGAACCAGGTCCGTTCCATCAGCTCCGGGACGGGCGGTCCGGATCCGGTCTTCCAGCCCACCGGCGGGATGATGCAGATCGCGATCGGCTTCCATCGCGCGCTCGGTGACATCGTCCAACTCGGCTCGCCCGTCGAATCGGTCACCCAGACGGCGGACAACGTACGTGTCGTCTATCGCGACGGCCGGGGCGGCGGCCGGACCGAAGTCACCGCCGACTACGTGGTCTCCTGTCTTCCGCTGGCGGTCCTCAAGACGCTCGAAATCAACCTGTCGCCCGAGATGAAGGCGGCGGTGGACGCGTCGAACCACTCGACCTCCTCGAAGATGGGGCTGCAGATGAAGCGGCGGTTCTGGGAGGAGGACGACGGCATCTATGGCGGCCACCTGACGTATACGCCCTACGATCCCAGCGCGGCTCAGGGTGCGGGCGGCGGGGGCGGTGGTTTCGGCGGAGGCGCGGGGAACCCGCTCCCGTCGTTCTCCTACCCGTCGAACGACTACCATTCCCCGAAGGGGGTGCTGCTCGGGTACTACGGTAACGGGACCATGGTCGGCATCGACGGCAAGCCGCTCATCGACGTCCCGGTCGCTCGTCGCATCGAGCATGTGCTGAGCCACGCCAGCAAGGTCCACCCGCAGATTCGCGACGAGTACGAGAACGCGTACGCGGTGTGGTGGCCTCGCGTCGAGTACAGTCTGGGCGCGTACGCCGGCAACCCCGGCAACCGGCTCGAGCAGCTCAGCAAGCCGGACGGCCGGATCTACGTGGGCTCGGCCGGGGTCAGCAGTGATCCGGCGTGGATCGAGGGCGCGATCAGCTCCGCGTGGCGCACGGTCGAGGCGCTGCACTCACGCGTCATGGGCTGAGCGGCCGGCGCGGACCGGACAGTGGTGATGGGACGGGCGGAGGCGGGCGTCGATCGGTTACGGCGCCCGCCTCCGCGTCGTCGGAATATCCCTCAGCTTCCCCACTTCTCATCGGCGGTCGGTCCGTAGATCGAGGGGACCGGCACGTCACGTAGCCGCAGGTACACCGTCATCTGGCCGCGATGATGGCTCAGGTGGCTGATATGCTGCCGAAGCACCGCTTTCCGCGGCATCGTGTAGAGCGTCTGGCCTTTCATCTTCAGGGACCAGGGGAGATCGTGGTCCGCGTCGGTCGCGGCCGCGATCGCTTCTCGAGCCCCCCGAACATTCTCGTCGAAGAGCGCGAGCAGGTCGGAAGTCGGTTGCGCCCGATATCCGGCGCCGCCTTCCCCGGCGCCGAGGTCGAGTTCCGTTGAGCGCAGCGTCTGGCCGATCCAGCCGGGCATCATGGCGAGCAACTGCGCGAGGTGCGAGATCGGAAAGGACTTCGGGTGTGGACGCCATTCCGGGTCGTCGTCGGGAACCCGTTCGATGACGCGACGGGTGGCGGCCATCTCTTCGTCCAGCTCGGCGAGCAGCGCTTCGGAGATACTCATGGGATCATCTCCCGCGGGGGTGAACGTTCGGGTTTTATTCGGCCAGGTCGTCAAAGATGGTGGCGGAGCGGCGAGTGAGCAAGTCTGATGGGAGGACGATCCGCGCTCGCAAAAAATCACGCCCGCCATTGTGGATTCGAGGATCGGAGGGGACATTCAGGGCCGTTGTACCGACTCCTGAACAGACACCTCGACTCCGCTTCAGACGCGAAAGATGAGAATGATCCGAGTGTTCCTCGCCGTGGCCGTATTCGCCGTCGTCGCGCCCTTCCAGCTCACCGCCCAGTCCGCGCCATACGACCTCATTCTGCGGAACGGTCGCATCGTGGATGGGACCGGTAGCCCGTGGTATCGCGCGGATCTCGCGGTCCGGGGTGATGAGATCGTGCTGATCGCGCCCACGATCGACGCCCCGGCCGACCGGGTCATCGATGTGGCCGGGCAGGTCATCGCTCCGGGTTTCATCGATCTGCACACACACGCCCGTCGCGGGATCTTCGAGCTTCCGACCGCGGACAACTACATTCGGCAGGGTGTCACGACCGTGATCGAGGGACCGGACGGATCCTCCCCGATCCCGCTCGGTGATTTCCTCGACTCTCTGGCCGCGCTGCCCAGGACCGTGAATATCGGCAGCTACATCGGGCAGGGGTCCGTGCGCGGCGAGGTAATCGGTTCCGTGGATCGCGCGGCGACCCCGGCCGAACTGGACCGGATGCGGGAGCTCGTCGCGGAGGGAATGCGTCAGGGTGCCTTCGGCCTCAGCACCGGGCTCTTCTATGTGCCGGGCACGTTCACCCCGACCGAGGAGGTCGTCGAACTCGCGAAGGTGGCGGGTCGGATGGGGGGCATTCACACCTCACACATGCGGGATGAGGCCGCCGGAGTCGTCCGTAGCGTCCAGGAGACGATCCGGATCGGCGAGGAGGGTGGGTTGCCCACCCAGGTGACGCATCACAAGGTGGTCGGCCCCGGCTACTGGGGCGCGAGCGTGGAGACGCTCAGATTGATCGATGAAGCGAGAGTGCGGGGCGTGGACGCAACGATCGACCAGTATCCGTATACCGCTTCCGCCACGAGCGTCCAGTCGGCGCTGATGCCGGCGTGGGCGCTGGAAGGTGGGCGAGAGCAGGTCATGCGGCGTCTGGCTGACCCGGCGACCCGCGCGAGGATCATCGCTGAAACCGCTCGCATCATCGAGTTGGAGCGTGGCGGTGGAGATCCCCGCAACGTATCGATCGCCAGCTGTGGCTGGGACGAGGGGCTGGCGGGGATGACGCTCGCCGACATCACTCGTATGCGGGGGATGGAGCCCGGCTTCGAGACCGCGGCCGAGGCGACCCTCTGGATCTACGAACAGGGCGGCTGCCGGGGCGTCTTCCACGCCATCCACGAGGATGATCTTCGGCGGATCCTCCAGCATCCGACCACGATGATCGCGAGCGACGGCGAGGTCGTCATCTTCGGCCAGGGGCAGCCGCATCCCCGCAGCTACGGGACGTTCGCCCGGGTGCTCGGCGAGTATGTCCGCGAGCAGAAGGTGCTGACACTCGAGGACGCCGTACGCAGGATGAGCGCGTTCCCGGCGCAGCGGATCGGCCTCCTGGACCGGGGGATCCTCCGGCCCGGGATGAAGGCGGACCTCGCCGTCTTCGATCCGGCGACCGTGCGCGATCTCGCCACTTTCGACCAGCCTCACCAATACGCGGAGGGCTTCTCGCTCGTCGTGGTCAATGGCGAGATCGTCGTGGAAGGTGATCGGATCTCGGAAGCACGACCGGGACGGGTGTTCTATGGACCCGCGTACGTGGAATGAGGAGGACTTCGGCGGCGGCGGATGGCGCGATTTCGAAACTGTTGCGTTTTCCCGCGCGGAAACTTTCGTTGGAGATGCCCGGGGTCGGGCACGCGAACCTTCCGGCCGGCCCGCGGGAGATCCGGTGTTCGCGAACGAGGGAAATCGCGTCCGCGGTTCACTTTTCCCCAACCTCTTGAGGAGTACGTCCGATGTCTGACCAGACAGGGTCGATCCGCCGGACGAGCGGCAGGAAACGTCTTTTCGCGAGCATCGTCGATACCATCGGTGATACGCCGTGTATCCGCGTCAATCGGCTCGCGCCGGCGGGTGTGACGATGTACGTGAAAGCCGAGTTCTTCAACCCTCTCGCCTCGGTCAAGGACCGTCTGGCCGTCGGCATCATCGAGGACGCGGAGCGGAAGGGACTGTTGAAGCCCGGACAGACCGTAGTCGAGGCCACGAGCGGCAACACGGGGATCGCGCTGGCGATGGTGTGCGCGGCGAAAGGGTACCCGCTCGTGGTCACGATGGCGGACAGCTTCTCGATCGAGCGGCGCCGATTGATGCGCTATCTAGGGGCGAAGGTGATCCTGACGCCTCGCGCCGAGAAGGGCTTCGGGATGTACCAGAAGGCGAAGGAACTCGCGGAGAAGCACGGGTGGTTCCTGGCGCGCCAGTTCGAGGCGGAAGCGAACGCCGACATCCACGAGAGCACGACCGCGCGCGAGATCGTCGCGGACTTCGCCGGTCAGCGACTGGATGCCTTCGTCTCGGGCTACGGCACGGGAGGTACGATCGTCGGGGTCGGCCGGGTACTCCGGCGGGAGCGTCCGGAGGTAAAGATCATACTCGCCGAGCCGGCGAACGCGCAGCTCGTCGGCTCCGGAACACCGCAGGAGCGCGGTCCGGAGAACGGCCCGGCGGGCAGCCACCCCGCTTTCGAGTCGCACCCGATCCAGGGCTGGACACCCGACTTCATTCCGGCGGTGCTGCAGGAAGCGATCGATCGCCGGTACATCGACGAGCAGCGGGCCATCCCCGGTCCCGAGGCGATGCGATGGTCGCGCGAACTGGCGGCGAAGGAAGGGATCCTCACCGGCGTTTCCGGCGGCGCCACCTTCGGGGTCGCGAGACAGGTCGCCGAGGGATCGGAACCCGGGACCGTCATTCTCTGCATGCTGCCCGACACCGGCGAACGCTATCTTTCAACACCGCTCTTCGAACCGTTCCTCGCGGAAATGGACGAGGAGGAGACCTCGATTTCGCTTTCGACGCCGGGATATCAAATGACGCCGGGGGCGACCGCGGTGTGAACTTCCGCTCGGTCGCGCCCGTGTGCGGGCAAGCATCTTGCCGCTGACCGCGAAAACCGGCACGCGACCCGTTCGAAGGGGACGACATGGACGGCGGAGGCAATAAACTGGCGCGCGGTTGCCTGGCGGGATGGGGCGCGAACAGGCTCGGCGGAGGTTGCGTCAGCACGATCCTGATCTTCATCGTCCTGTACTGGCTGCTCGGCAAGCTCTTCTGAGGGACCGCATCGATTGCCGCGCCCCCGCCTACGGCCCCGTCATCCTCCTTCCGTGACAGCGGTCGCGGAAGCGACGAGCCCCACTCCATAGCGTTCGCCCAGCAGGACCAGGTGATGCTCCATGTGTCCCGCGATCATGTAGAGCAGCGCCTTCGCGCTCGTCAACGCGCCGCTGACGAGCGCGGTCCGGCCCCAGATATCGGGAGAGATCGACTCGATCAACCGCAATGTGCCGGACCGCACCGCTTTCAGCTCTTCAAGGAGGTCGGAAAGCGCTCGCTCGTCGAACCCTCCGGTCTCGACATAAGCGTCCTGATCGAATCCGGGCAGAGGCGTCGTGTCACCGCGAGCGACGCGCAGGAGTCGGTAGGCGAACACCCGTTCGGTATCGCCCAGGTGTCCGATCACCTCCTTGATCGACCATTTGTCGGGAGCGTAACGGTAGAGCGCCCGGTTTTCGGACAGACCCGCGAGCCCGGCTTCGAGGCGCGCGATCTGGCCCCGCGCCAGGACGATCGGGTCGAGATCACCCACGCGGGCGACATACTCCGCCATCGACGGTGCGTACAGATCGGCGGCGGGCGGACTGAAGCGCGGTTCGGACATGGCGGTGACTCCATGGATTCGAGTGGTTGGACGGGAGCCGCGGGGGTCTCGAGGAGTGGATCACTTCCCGTTTATTCGCGCTTGAGCCCCCCGAAGGCCGCGAACACGGAGTTCTTGTGCAACACGTCGACCGACACGAACCCGGTCCGCCGAAGCAGATCGAGTTGCCAGAGGAGCGGGCGCGGCGAGTCTTCCCTGGCGACATAGGCGAATATCTGGTCCCTGTAGGCTTCTCCCCCGAAGCCGACGAGATACTCGTCGTAGCGCTCCCACATGACCCGCTGGACGGACGGGCTGGAGTGCTCGATCAGATCGGCGATCCAGAATGAGCCTCCCGGGCGGAGCGTGCGATGGATCTTCGCGAACACTTCCTCCCACTCCGCGTCCGAGCGCAGGTGATGGAGAACCGCCGACGCGACGACGAGGTCGTGGCGCCCCTCTCCAATCGCGACCTCGCGAACATCGCCGCGCAGGACGCGACCGATCCTCCCCTCCGCCGCTGACACGCGCGCGACCGCCCGGTCCAGCATCGGCTGGCTGAGGTCGAGGAGATCGATCTCGAGGCCGGGAAGCCGTTCGAGCAGTTTCAGCGAATAGTTGCCGGCTCCGCATCCGATGTCGAGGGCCCGGGTCGCGCCGGGCGTGGCGGCGGCGGCGGTCGCCGCGACGAGATCCATTACCAGGGGCGCGTCGATCGTCGCCGACTGGCCGGTATCCAGATTCGAAAAACGGTCCACGTCGCGATCGAAGCGTTCGCGGATCTCGTCGACGGTGGATCTGGTGGTCATCATATCCTTTCAAAGCATCCGGCCACGGCGGGCACAGGGGCGATCCGGCTGTGGAATGTTGCGTCCCGCATCTCGAGAACCCGCCATCCCCGCTCCATCGAGAATCGTTCTCGCAACTCTTCCTTCCCGACCGCGCGTGGGATGTGAGGGGTGGGGAAGGAGGTGGAAAAGGCGAGCAGATAGTACCGGCCTCCGGGAGACAGAACCGCCTCGAGTTCCTCGACGAACGGGTCCGCGTCGGCGGGTTCGAAGAGGTGGAAGAATCCGGAGTCGACGACCGCGCCGAAAGCGCGGCCGAGGGCCGCTGGGCGGAGCGCGTCACCGACCAGGAATTCGAGGCGGGCGGCGAGATCCGGCGGTAGCCTGGAGGCTTTCTCCCGGGCCTGGTCGATCGCGGCCTCGGCGAAGTCGATCCCGATCACGGTCCGCCCCGTTCGCGCGATGGCGATCGCCAGGTCCCCGGTGCCGCAACCGACATCGAGGACCGGGTCCGCCGGCGGACGGGAATCGAGGAGCGCGAGGAGGTCGGGCTGCGCCGCGCCGACATCCCATGGAGCGACGTCACGGTAGACGTCGTCGAAGAAGGCGCGAGGGTCAGGACCGAATCGACTCATCGAAGTCATCCACTCAATTCTCGTGGAGTGCCCGCACCGAGTACTTCGCCTCGATAAACCCCGTGCCGATCTGTCGCGCGGAGACGAGGCGGAGCGGAGGCGCGGTGATGGCTCGCGGGAGGAGTGGCTTGCCCGCTCCGAGCGTGACTGAACCGATCTGCACGATGATCTCGTCGAGGAGGCCGGCATCGTGGAAATCACCGACGAGTTCTCCGCCACCCATGAGCCAGACGTTCTTTCCCGCGGCGGCTTCCACCATCGCCCCGTGGACGGGCCGCACATCCCCCGAGACGAAGCGGATATCGGCGCCGGGAACGCCCGGAAGGACACGGGAAGTGAATACCCACGTCGGCAAATCGTATGGCCATGGTTGTGGGTCTTTCGCCTCGGGGCCGACGGCGTGCCGCAGCAGCCATTCGTACGTCGCCGATCCCATCGCCGCCGCACCGACTTCGGCGATGAACTCCGGATAACTCGTCTCCGACGGGTCGCCCAGCTGGAAGAGCCACTCGAGCGAATCGTCGACGGTCGCGATAAAGCCGTCGAGGCTGGTCGCCGTGAAGTACTGGGTCTTCATGCTTCTTCCCCCAGGGACGGATCTGGTTGGAGTCTCCGCGAAGTTAATCCCCTGATTGAAAAGCCGCCATTTCTCCTGATCTCGATGGTCGCTTCGTTTTCCCGGCGTTGGTTGAGTGTGACGGGGTCGACAACAACGGGCTGGCGTGGTCCCGGGACCCGCTTCATATATTCTCCTGACCGGTGACTCACCGTGCTCGCCGCCCGGGCGCGAAGAAAATTTCACGCCACCCTCGGGCCGCCGGACCCCATGGACGTATCCACCTGAGGACGGCAGTGGGCCAGACACCGGATTCCCAGCTCGATCTCGAGTTTCGCGCCTCCGCCGTCCACCCATCCCGGTCGAACGACATGACGGAGAGAATGATCGCGAACGCGCTACCCGTCATCGTCTGGACGACCGACGGTTCAGGCCGGATCGACTGGCTGAACGACCGGTGGTACGAGATCACGGGGATGACGGAAGTCGAGTCGCTCGCTCCGAACGGGTGGATGGCGCGGGTCCATCCAGACGACCGGGAGGAGTGGATACCGCGGTGGGAGCGGGCTCTCGCGAGCGGAGCGCCGACGGAGTACGAGTACCGGCTTCGCGACAGGGAGGGTGAGTATCGCTGGCACGTTGTGCGATCCGCTCCGGTCCGCGACGCGAACGGGACCGTGGTGGGGTGGTCGGGGGTGGCGTTCGACATCCACGCGCAGCGGGTCGTCGAGGCCGCGGCGCGCGAGTCGGAGCGTCGATTCGAGACGATCTTTCGGCTGATCCCACAGCCCACTTGTATCCTGCGTCTCTCCGACGGGTCGGTGATGCTCGTCAACGACGCCATGGCGCGGCTCGGCGGTCGAATGACGGACGGTGCGCTCGGGTCGGCGGAGGGCGACCCGGGAATCTGGACGGACGAGGAGAGAGCGAGCTTTCGGACGGAGTTGACGGCGAACCCGATGGGGAGCATCGAGTCGAATCACCGATCTCCCGACGGACGGCTCGTGCGTTTGGAGATCTCCGGGGCCGAGATCGATTTCCGGGGTGAGAAGTGCGTGGTCGCCGTCGGTGTCGACGTGACGGAGCGGCATGAGACGGAGGCGGTGCTGCGGAGGATCGCGGAGGAAGCCCGCGCGCGCGCCGACGAGCTGCAGGCGCTGATGGACGCGGTGCCCGCCGCGGTCTGGATGGCGCTGGATCCGGGGTGCGAGAGAATCGTCGCGAACCGGATGGGACGTGAGCTGCTGCGCATGAAGCAAGGGGAGAACATCTCCAAATCGGGTGACGATCCGGAGTTGACGAAGCATTTCGGGGTGTTCGTGGAAGGGGTCGAGGTTCCGGCCTACTCCCTTCCGGTGCAGAGGGCGGCCAGGGGGGAGGAGGTGCGGGACTGGGACGAAGAAATTCGCTTCGTCGACGGCGACATCGTCCATCTTTTCGGGAGCGCGGTTCCGCTACGGAATTCGGATGGCGCGCCACGCGGGGCGGTTGGCGCGTTCGTCGACGTCACCCGCCTCAAGCAGGCCGAGGCGGCGCTCGTCGAAGCGGATCGGAGGAAGGACGAGTTCCTCGCCCTCCTCTCGCACGAGTTGCGGAACCCGTTGATGCCGATCCTGACGGCGGCGCAGTTGCTCGAGCCCCGGGTGGAGGGGGAGGCGGTCCGCGAGGTCGAGGTGATCCACCGACAGGCACGGCATCTGGCGCGGCTCGTGGACGACCTGATCGACGTCTCCCGCGTCGCGCGAGGGAAGGTCACGGTCACGCGACGGCCGATCGAACTGGCGGTCGTGATCTCGAAGGCGCTCGAGGCGAATCGGCCATTCTTCGACAGCTGGAATCACTCGGTGACCGTCGACGTGCCCGCCGAAGGGCTTCTCGTCGCGGCGGACGAGGTCCGGCTCACCCAGGTCTTCAGCAACCTGCTTTCGAACGCCGGACGGTACACACCAGCCGGCGGCAGGATCTCGGTGATGGCGAGGCGGGAGAACGAGGAGATCGTGGTTCGCGTACGCGACTCGGGGGTGGGGATCGATCCGAGTCTGCTGCCTCACGTGTTCGATCTGTTCATCCAGGGCGTGCGCGGGCCCGACCGGTCCGAGGGAGGTCTCGGGCTCGGGCTGTCGATCGCTCGCATGCTCCTGGAGCTGCACGGCGGAGCGTTGAGCGCCTTCAGCGAGGGGGTCGGGGAGGGGAGCGAGTTCGTCGCGCGGCTTCCCGTCGCGAAACCGTCCGGCGCGTCGAGAGCGACCGGGACGCCAGGCGATTCCGCGCCCGTCCGCGTACGCGACTTCGCCCGGCGGGTTCTCATCGTCGACGATAACCACGACGTCGCCGAAATGCTCGCGCTGCTCATCGGCCGCTACGGGTACGAGGCCCACACCGCCAACGACCCTCTGCACGCCCTGGAAGTCGCCGAAGTGGCACGCCCACAGGTCGCCATCCTCGATATCGGACTCCCGATCATGGACGGCTACGCTCTCGGGCGGGAGCTGCGCGCACGGCTCGGCGGCGACTCTCCCGCGCTGGTCGCGCTGACCGGCTACAGTCAGGCGAAGGACCGGAAGCGCAGCGAGGAAGCGCGCTTCGCCTTCCACCTGGTGAAGCCCGTCGAAGGCGCTCAGCTCGTGCGACTGCTCGACCGACTCTTCACGGACCGGGAGCGGATCCAGGCGCACGTACCGGTCGGTCCCACGCCATAGGTCGTTGGCACCGCGACGATCAGCGCGGCGCCGACAGTGAGGGTCGTGTCGGGTGGACGGGTATCTCCATGGTGGGTCGGGCGGGAGGGGTGAGGTGGCGTCTCCCGGACCGTCCTTCGCTCATCCCGCGTCGTCCGGTGATCCGTGGGGATCGGCGGGGATCAGGGTGAGATTGAACGGGTGACGCCAGACGACCGGGCAGTTCGCGCCGATGATCGAATCGAGCCCGGCGGGTGTCAATCCCACCCGCGAGAGCGGGGTGATCATCGGGCCATCCGACCAGAGCAGCCGCTGTCGACGGAGGCGATCCGCGATCACCACCGCAAGTTCGGCGGGGTATCCCTCTTCGCTCGCCAGGGTGAGCAGGCCGACGCTTCCCGCGGGGTCTCCCCCCACCGCCGCGTAGAGGACTTCCAGCACTTCCGACTCGCGTGCCGCCCCGATCCGTTCAAGCAGACTGGTCATCACCGCCGGGTTTTTCGATTCGCTGGGAGGGGACCCGTGCGCGGTGGCGCGGGACTCCGTGGGCCGATGCAAAATCGACGCCGATCGTCTCGGTCCGGCGGGGGTGGTCGTAGTGACTCGGCAACGGTTCGTCATGGCCTTCCCGCCTCCCCTTCTCGCGATTCTTCCGACTCGTGGAGATGATGTCGCTGGACCTCGCCGGCCCTGGGGTCGCGGGAACGCGCCGGGGCCGGGAAGACGTATTGCCAGTTCTACGCGCGCGGCGCGTTCGGGTACTTGAGATGTAGCGCGTTGGGCAGGTACACCGACCCGAATCCATCGCGAACGTCGGAGGCGTGGAGAACCTTCACCGACCGAAGATGCAGGCGCAGTGGATCCCGGAGACGCATGGGCAGGACCGTCACGCGGTCTTTCCGCCCTTTGCCGCTCCGCACGGTCAGCTGGTTCCCGCCGAACTCCAGATCCTTGACGCGAAGTCGCAAGGCCTCGAGCAACCGGAACCCGGCGCCGTACAGGAGCCAGGCCACCAGGGCCGACCCCCCTTCGAGCTGGTCGAGGACGCGCCCGACCTCGTCGCGCGTAACAACGACGGGGAGTCCGCGAGGCTTCTTCGCCCGGACGACGTCATCCAGTTCAGGAAAGGGTTTTCACGGGACGTTCCCGTAGAGGAAGACGAGGGCGTTGAGCGCCTGGTTCTGGGTGGATGCCGCAACGTTCCGCCGTGTGGCGAGGTGGGAGAGGAAGGACTCGATGTCCACCGAGTCGAGTTCGTCTGGATGTCGGAAACCATGGAACCGGACGAATCCGCGCACCCACAGTACATAGGCCTCCTCGGTACGGAGGCTGTAATGACGGACGCGAATGGCTTCGCGGACCTGGTCGAGCAACTTGGGGGGTGACATCGGGACTGGCGCGGACGATACGAGCGAGTGGTTTCGCGGGGGGCAATCGGGATGTAATCTATGGCCGTGCATGTACTTCCGCTTGTCGAAGTGCGGTGAGAATCGGCGTATCCCGCACATCCGATACGCCGATGGTGGCGGGTAGCGATGTGGGTGGGGTACGCGGAGAGTGGCGGGATAAGATAGTGTCAGGCGCTGGCATGGGCGCCTGTGCCTCTGGGCGATTCCGCGGTGTTCCTCTCTTGGAACCATTTGGCCCAATTTCGGTATTTATTCGGGAGTCCTGGGCGTCGAGGTAGGCAACAGCTGACCGAAAAGGTGAATCGGATGGAGCGATGCCGTATTTGTGGCGCGACCTTCGAGAGTCTCACGTACGAGCACGTCCCACCTAAGTCCGCGTTTAACGACCGCCGCGTGAGGATTACAGGACTCGAAGAGTGGTTGCGTCGAACGGACAACGGAACCGTGGAAGGTGGACGATATCTTCAGCGAGGTGCTGGGAACAGAACGCTTTGCGGAGAGTGCAACAGCCTGACGGGTGCGTGGTTCGTGCCCGAGTACACTGCCTGGGCGGAACGCGGCGTTTTCGTCATGCGGCAACTTCCCCCTTCGAAGCAGGAAGATCGGGACGAGAACCAGAAGCTCGGAACTATAGGCTTCGGGAACGTGTACCCGCTTCGGTTCCTCAAGCAGGTCGTCGCGATGATCCTGTCAGTGAATGGGCCAGAGTTTGGTGATGCAAATACCGGGCTCCGAGCATTTGTCCAGGACCGATCAACGCGCGAGCTTTCCGGTCGGTATCAGTTCTATCTCGCCCTGTACCGCGGACCGTCGGCTCGATTCGCGGGTCTGAGCGGATCGCTCCATTTGGTCACGGGTGCGCAGCACTTCATAACTGAGATTGCGTATCCACCTTTCGCAGTACTCCTTAGTATTGATGAGAAGATCCCGTTCCTGCCGATAGGGAACATCACTGGTTTCAAGAGCTTTGGGTACGATGAAAGGGCAGACATTGAGCTTTCCTTACTCGTTGGATTTGGTCATACTCCGTTTCCGGGCGACTTTCGCTCATCGGCCGCGGTAGAGCGGGATCGGGCGAGTGGCGATTGAGGCTCGGTGGTACCGGTTGGGCCTCCATCTCATACCGCCCGGTACCGACTGTGAAGTGCCACGCGCACAATGTGTTTTCCCACCCAGAGCGCCTGACAAGTCACCTGCAAGGGATGCGGGGCCGTTCATGGTTTCGCGTGGGGTGAGGGTTCGGTGCACGGCCCCGCACCCCTGAGGCTGGGTCGTTAGGCAACTCGAACATTCGCGCGGATTTTATATGGCGATTTCGACCGTCGGTGAGTCTCTTTACTGGTCCTACGCGAATCTCGCGATGGCTCATGCCGCCGTCGAAGAAGGTGCGACCGCGTACCGGCAACTCCACCACGTCATTCGGAATCGGTTGTACCATGGCCTGCGTGACGGACGCATGAACGTCGGGGCACTTGCCGAGGACGAACGTCTGAAGCTCGTCCTCCCCCAGGCCTGCTGCTATTGCGGCTCGCGCGAGAGCCTGGCCGTGGACCATTTGATTCCTCGCAAGCGCGGAGGTCCTCATACCGGCGAGAACATGGTCTGGGCTTGCCGCCACTGCAACAGCTCGAAAGGTGCCAAGGACGTCCTCGTGTGGTTGAACGAGCGAAGTGCGTTTCCGCCGCTGCTGCTCCTGCGTCGATACCTCAAATTGGCCATCGAGCACAGTCGCGGCCGGGACCTCCTCGATCGCGCGGTCGCGGATGATCTCGATGTGCCCTTTGCGCTGGCGGCCGTTCCGCACAAGTTTCCTCCGCCACGTGATTTGGCGATGTGGGTCGTCCCGTTGGGCGGGGAGGGCTCGGGTACGGTCGTGCCCCGTGCGCCCGTGGCCTAACAACTGAGTGAAAGGGGCGCAGGGCCGTCCATGTTTTCCGAATGCTCGGAGCTCGGCGCACGGCCCTGCGCCCTTTACTCCTGTCCATTAGGCAGACCAAGGTACAGACCGGGCGCATGGGTAACAGAATAGACCGGGCGCATAGGTAACACTCGATCGCAGAATGGGGCATCACCTGGAAAGGGGGTGCCCGATGCCATGGAGTGAGACCAACCGGATGGAAGAGCGCGCGCGGTTCGTCCTGGAGGCCCTTCAGGGGCGGTTTTCGATGTCCGAGCTGTGCTTCCGGTATGGAGTGAGCCGGAAGACGGGCTACAAGTGGATCGAGCGGTACCACGAGCAGGGAGCGGCGGGGTGCGAGGATCGCTCCCGTGCCTCGCGCGAGCACCCCAACCCCACGGATGCTGAGTTGGCTGCGCGGGTGATCCGGCTGCGGAAGGAGCACCCAAGCTGGGGCCCGCGGAAGTTGCGGGCCTGGCTGGAGCGAAAGGATCCGGAGACGGTATGGCCTTCAGCGAGCACGATGGGAACGGTCCTGAAGCGCCACGGTCTCATGGGCCGGCGTCGGCGGCGGGCGGCGCCGACGCCGTGGCGGTCGGAGCGGACCGTTCCGGAGTGGCCGAACCAGGTATGGACGGCGGACTACAAGGGACAGTTCCGGATGGGGAACGGGGTGTTCTGCTATCCGCTGACGGTGGTGGACGCGTACAGCCGGT
>CAZWJE010000009.1:0-78587 GCA_964634395.1 uncultured Gemmatimonas sp.
ACGGCGACCAGTCCCTCTCCTTCGACGCCTTCCATGACTTCATGGCCAGACTCCTTCCCTTCGCTCAGGCCGCCGGTCGCCCGCTGAAACCCGTGCCCCTCACTACCTCGGAGGCCGCATGAGTGAGATAACTCCCGATCCCGTCGCCACCGAGCTCCACGGTATTCGCGATGAGATCGAACGGATCGACCGTGCGCTGATTGACCTGATCGCGGAACGGGTCCGCCTCGCCCGTCGCGTGGGCGCCGTGAAACACGCGGCGGGGTTGCCAACGCTCGACCCCCCACGCGAGGCCGCCGTCGTTCGCCGCGCCGGCGCCCTCGCCCGGGAGGCCGGTCTCGCCGACGAAGACGTACGCTACATCTTCTGGCACCTGATCGGACTCTCGCGACGCTCGCAGATGGAGGGTCAGTGACGGCCCCTTCCGGAATCGGCCTGGTGGATGACGACCGATGAAAGGGCCCCGAACCACGGCGATCATCGGCCTCGGACTGATGGGCGGATCCCTCGCCCGGGATCTGGCCGCGAGTGGAACGCGTATCGCCGCCTACGATACGGATCGTGATGTGGTCGCCGCCGCCATCGCGGCCGGCGTCGTGGCGGAACCCCTCGACCGATCGCTCCAGGGTATCGCTTCCGCGGGCCTCATCGTCATCGCGACCCCGGTCGATTCGGCGCTCGAGACGCTTGACGCGATAGCCGCTCACGCGGCCCCGGACGCCGTCATCACCGACGTCGGCAGCGTCAAACGGCCGATCGAGCAGCGCGCCCGCGCTCTCGGTATCGCTTCGCGGTTCGTCGGTTCACACCCGCTTACCGGGGACCATCGCTCCGGCTGGGTCGCTTCCCGCGACTCTTTGTTCGCCGGTGTCCCGGTTTTCATCTGTCCGAATGAGGATTCCCGGACCGATGCGACCGAGACGGTGATCTCTCTCTGGAGCCACCTCGGCGCCACCATCGAACGGCTGGACGCGGAATCCCACGATCAACGCATGGCGTGGCTCAGCCATCTCCCGCAGGTCGCTTCGTCCGCTCTCTCCCTCGCCCTCTCCCGCTCCTCCTTCATCTCCGCCCAGCTGGGACCGGGCGGCCGTGACGCCACACGCCTCGCCGCGAGTTCCCCTCCCCTCTGGTCAGCCATCGCGACCGCCAACGCCGACCATATCACCCTCGCGGTCGACGAACTCCGCGCCGCGCTCGATACCTTTCGCGACGCCCTCGCCCGCGAAGACCAGGACGAGTTGCGTGCCCTTTTCGACGCCGGAAACCGCTGGCGCGCCTAGTACCAGCCGGCCGCCTCTCTTCCGATCGAACCGAGCGGCCCCCGACCGGCCGCCGGATCACGCGGCGACTCCGGACACGGCGGCCCGGCCGCCAACCGGCGTGGAACACACCCGACGCCTGGCGCCGGCGAGAAATCGTCTGTCGTGGAGTCGTGGGCGGGTTCGTCGGAGACCTCCGTCGCGAATCCCGAAGGGAGATCGGTCACTTCCGGCCCTCAGCCGTGCCCACCCGGAGAGGACTCGATAGTCAAGGATGGGGGAGAATGTCGGCATTCTCGAGCCAGGAAGCGACCAAAAGATGGTACCACCAATTATCCGCGTTTGTTTCCCGTCTACATGGCGACCGGGCAATGCGTTGCGGCGTGGATCGTGCACTCTGTCGGGCGGACGACAACCACACGGAGCGCATGAGACGGACGACTCGCTTCACCGACTGGACGCTGCTGATCATCGTGGTGGCCGCCATCGCATTGATCGTGCTGGCGATTCTGTTTTTCTGGCGACCCGTAGCGACGGGAAACCTGACCGTGCGATGGTGGCGGACGGTCACGATGGCTCTTCTCTTCTTCGGGGTGGTGGCGCTGGGTTATCACCGGCGGCGCGCGCGAAGTCATGCCGCTCTGCATCGAGCGCTGGCGGAGACTCGTGAGGAACTGGCCGAAGGGGCGGACGCTGACGAGACGGGAACGATTACGCCGCCGAGTTCGCGCGAGGGGACCAGAGGGAACCCGGAGGTCCGGTTCGGGAGGAAGAAGGGCGAATCCGAACGGACGAAGGCGGACTGAGGCCGCGCGGGGGGCGGAGCGGCCGGCCGCGGCACGACGGCACGTCGGATCCACATCTCGCCCCCCTCGTCACGTCGAGCACCCCCAGTTCATCACGGATCGAGGAGAATCGAGGCGGTCATACCCCTCGAGCGGGGAGGTCAGGGGGGTACGCAACCCTCGACAGAAGCCCGCTTTCGTCCTATATTTCTCACCATGAAGACATCTGCGCGCAGGTGCGAATCGAATCAGGTCTGGCGCGGGCCTTCACTCCACGGAGGGCGCCCCCGCTACGGTGTCGAGACCCGGGCCGTTTCCATGGCGGATCTGACGGACGAACAGCTTTTCCAGCGGTACACGGACGGAGACGAGTACGGTTTTCGGCTCCTGATGGAGAGATACGAGCCGCGCATCCAGGGATTCCTGCGCAAGCGGCTGAACGATGAAGAGCGTGTCGAGGATCTCACTCAGGATACGTTCCTGCGGATTCACCGGGCACGCGAAAGCTACGATCCCAGCCGGAAGTTCTCGACGTGGATTCATACGATCGCGAACAACCTGCTGAAGAACGAGTTCCGCAACCGATCGCGCCGCCGTGAGACGGTGTTTTCCGAGTTGCGTCCGGAAGCCTCACCGTCAGGCGGAGTCTCCCGGCCCGTGGAGTTTCAGGCCGACGTCGCCGATCCGGAACAGGAGACCTACCGGAGCGAGTTGCGAGAGGCGATCGATACGGCGATCGAGCGGATGGACGAGCACCATCGTATCCCGTTCGTCATGCGTGAGGTCGAGGATCTCTCGTACGAGGAGATCGCCGAGGCAATCGGGATCCCGGTTGGTACCGTGAAGAGTCGTCTCAACCGTGCCCGCAACTCGTTCAGGAGCCTCCTTCCGGTTCCGGTGTGAGTCCGCGCGGCCGCCGAGCATGACCCCTGCGCCCTCTCTTCCTTCCGGAAGCGAGGGCGTTCTTCTTGAAGGGAGGGATGCGACATGTTGCCGAAAGTCATCATCATCGGGGGCGGATTCGCCGGATTGGAGGCCGCGCGGGCGCTGGACGGGGCGCCGGTTCGGGTACTGGTCATCGACCGTAGCAACCACCACCTGTTCCAGCCTCTCCTCTACCAGGTCGCCACCGCCGCGCTCTCACCCGCCGAAATCGCGTCGCCGATCCGCGGAATCCTGCGGGGCCAGAAGAACGCCTGGGTGATGATGGGAGAAGTGATGGGGATCGATCCGGATGCCCGTAACGTGTCACTCGCCGACGGCACCAGACTGTCGTACGACTACCTGATCGTGGCGACGGGCGCGATCGACCAGTACTTCGGACATCCGGAGTGGGAGCGTCACGCGCCCGGTCTCAAGACGATCGAGGACGCGGTGGAGATCCGCCGTCGTTTCCTGCTCGCGTTCGAGGCCGCGGAACGGGAGGACGACCCCGAGGCGAGGCGCGCGCTTCTCACCACGGTGGTGATCGGCGCCGGACCGACCGGCGTCGAGATGGCCGGCGCGATGGCGGAGATGGCCAGACACGGCTTCGTCCGTGACTTCCGGCGGATCGACCCGTCCACGGCGCGAGTGATCCTGCTCGAGGGCACCGATCGCGTGCTGCCCACCTTTCATCCCAGACTCTCTCGGGACGCGGAAAGGTTTCTGCGAGAACGGGGTGTCGAAGTCCGCACCAACAGTCTGGTGACGGCGATCGAGGCGGACGCGGTGATTGTGGGCGACGAGCGGTTTCCGACGCGCAACGTCGTCTGGGCGGCCGGGGTGGGCGCGTCCCCGCTCGGTCGAATGATAGGCGCGGAAACGGATCGGGCGGGTCGGGTCCGGGTCAACGCGGACCTCTCGGTACCCGGGCGGCCGGAGGTCTTCGTCGCCGGCGACCTCTCTTCGCTGGACGCGAAGAATGGCGAACCATACCCCGGGATCGCGCCGGTGGCGATCCAGGAAGGTGCGTGCGCGGGCCGGAACGTCGCGCGGCTCGCCACGAACACCGCGACCGAGCCTTTCCGCTACAGCGATCGGGGGACGCTGGCGACGATCGGGCGTGGTGCCGCCATCGCCGACATCCGGGGTCTCCGGCTCAGCGGGTTCGTCGCGTGGATCGCCTGGATCTTCGTCCACATCTACTTCCTGATCGGATTCCGGAACCGCACGTCGGTGCTGCTCGAATGGGCGTGGTCCTACCTCACCTGGCGGCAGGGGGCGCGATTGATCACCGGCCCGGTGGGCGATTCGCTGAACCCTCGTGGACAACCACTCGGCGAAGCGGAAACCGCCGACACGAGGGGGCGCCCCGAAGCCGTCGTTATCGCGAAGGGGCACAGCACCGACAGCCACGATGAGGACTCGCCCTGGACCGGCGACGCCGGGTGAGCGGACGCTGATGGAGACGGCCTGGCTTCCATTCGAGCGCCGATTCTGGAAATGGATCGACGACAACGGGATGGGAAGAGAGCGCTTCCCGCTCGACCTCGACGGCGCCGAGTCCACGACCGCGTACCGGCTGATGCCCGTCGGTCGAGCGGCCCGGATCGTCCTGGCGATTCATGGCGCCGGCAATGACGCGCTGTTCGGTTGGGTCGGGCTCTTCAAACGCCTTCTCCTTGCCGGGTCCGGAATCCTTACGCTCGACCTCCCCGGTCATGGCCGCTTCAACCGTGGCTCGTTCTCGCGCGACGCGGGCCGTGCCGCCGTCAGCGCCGCTATCGCGGAATGCCGCCGCTGGCGTGCGGCGACGCCGATCCACGCGGTTGGAGTGAGCCTCGGTGGCGCGATGCTCCTCGAGGCGCTCGCCGAGCCGGGAGTGAAACTGGCGTCCGCCGCGATCCTCGTCGCCCCGTTACGGATAGAGCTCTCGCCACGCTCCTTCGCCGGTGAACTACGGCCGCACAACTTCGCGATCGTCGCGTCACAACGGGCGCACTACGGGGCGACCGGCCTCATTCCATCCTTCGGTCCATTCAAACGCGACACATATCCGTTGCGGCTGGCCGATCGGCCTCCGCCGGGAGCGTTCGGATACGTGGACACCCTGAACGCGAACCTCGTCGCGATGGCCCTGGAGGATGCCGCCGCGCGTGTTCGTACTCCGACGCTGCTCGTTTATGGCGCCCGGGACAGGATCGTCCCGTCATGGCAGGGTGAGCGACTCGCGAGTCTCCTCCCCGGTTCCGTCCTCGAAATCATCCCCTCCGGCTCACACCTTTCGACGCCGCTCGAACCCGCCGCCGAGGATCACGTCGTCCGCTGGATCGAGAAGCATCAGTGAGCCCGACCGCTTCGGACGACCCGAAAGACTCTCGTGGCGTGAATCGATCCATTCGCCCACGTGACCCGCTTCCCGGCGAGGCGGCGCCGCTTACCGACGGGACGCCGCCCGACCCGCGCATCGACACCCACGTCCATCTGGCGGGCGTGGGCACCGGCGGCTCCGGATGCTGGACGTCCCCCGCCATGCGTCGTCGTCCCACTTTCCTCGGTATGCGATTCGTCTTCCGGATCGGCCGACGCCAGATGGAGACCACCGTCGACCAGGACTGGGCCGCGCTGACCTCCAGACTCGTCGCCGAGAGCGAACTCGACCTGGCCGTCGCTCTTGGTTTCGACGGGGTCTACGATTCCACCGGCCGCCTCGACCAGGGCCGATCGCAACTCATCGTCCCGACCGACTGGGTGTTCGAGGTCTGCCGACGCTACTCCAATCTCCTTCCGGGACCGTCGATCAACCCATACCGGGCCGACGCGGTCGATCAGTTGGAGATGGCGATCGAGCGCGGCGCCGTCCTCATCAAGTGGCTACCGATCGTCCAGGGGTTCGATCCCGCCAGTCCGCGAACGGCACCTTTTCTGCGCAGGCTCGCGGCTTCCGGCATCCCACTTCTTGCTCACGCGGGATCGGGGGAGGTAACCTTTCGGATGATCGACGACTCGGTTGGCGATCTGGATCGCCTCATCCCCGCGCTCGAAGCGGGCGTGACCGTGATCTGCGCCCACGCGGCCGCACCCATTCATCATCGACGGGAGCCCGATCAAATTCCGATACTTCGCTCACTTCTCGGCCGGTTTCCCAACCTCTGGGTCGACGATTCCGGACTCACGAACTTTTCGCGATTCCTCCACCTGCCGCGCCTCGCCCAGGACCCGCTCATCCGCGAGCGGATGTTGCACGGCAGCGATTTCCCGGTTCCCCCCTCGGCGTTGCTCTATTCGCGCCACTACGGGCTCCGGCGCGCGATGTCCCTCGCCGCCGAACGCAACCCGTTCCAGCGAGAAATCGCGATCAAGCGCGCCCTCGGTGTTCCGCTCGAGACCCTGACCCGCGCCACACGGGTACTCGCCAACGTCAACCGTTGGTGGACCGGCCGCTCTTCCGAGTCACCCCCGCTTCGACCTGAAGCATGACCCGTCGGTCGATGATGCTGGGCTGGCTACTTCTGCTCGCCGTGGTGCCGCTTCCCCGGCCCGCGTCCGCCCAGCTGCGTCCATGGGAGCCGTTCGACTGGACTCTCTTCGACGGAGACGCGCACGCCACGGTCGCCGTCGGCGGCTCGGCGCTCTGGCGACAACGCGCCTCTCTCGCCGGAACCGAGGGCCTCCTCATCGAGGCCGGCTCCTTCTCGGCCGGCTTCCGCGCCGACCGCGTGGGGCTGGAGGGGGGTGGCACGATCTATCGGTATTTCCGCGAAAGAACCACCTTCGCGACACCCGCCGGGGGCGCGGAACCCCGGCCCCTGGGCATCCGCCATGACAACGGCGACTACCGGGTCTCGACGGGAGTTCTCCTCACGGACCCCGACCGCGCCACCACCGCGCTCATCCGTTTCGGGTCACGATTGCCCACCACCGACAATCGCGTCGGCCTCGAACGCGACGCGATCGACTTCTTCGCCACCATCGGCGCGCGCGTCGATCGGGGCTCTCTTCGCGCCATCGCCGAACTCGGCGTCGGTATCCACGGCACCAGGCGGGATGACTTCGAGCAATCCGACCTGTTCCTCTACATGGCCGGCATCGAGACCCGATCAGGAACCGTCCGCCCCGCGATCCTCCTGCTTGGCCAGACCATCCACCGCGACCTCTGGTTCCGCGGTACCGAGCCACTCTCGGAGATCCGACTCCGTCTCCTCGCCCCGGGAAGGGTCTCGGTCCGCCTGGAAGCGATCCACGGGTTCTCCGATTTCAGTCCCGCCGCCGGTGTGTCGATCTCTCTCTTGGGAGCGCTCTAGGGTCAAGCTGGCACGATTCCGGCGTTGTTGGCTTTGGATCACAAAGTGCTTGACAACCGCCCGCGCCGGCTTAGTCTTTCCCGACCATGGCCACGATTCACCCGATTCGGAACCGCGAGGAGAACGTCGCGCTACATGACCGCGCGATGGACAATCTCCGCTATATCCGCGAGACGATGGAGCGCGCGAGCTTCACCGCCGTGTCGGGTTGGGGCCAGGTCGGGATCGGGATGACGGCGCTCATCGCGACGGTGATCGCGTCGATGCGAACGACCGTGCACGGCTGGGTCGGTGTCTGGAGCGTGGAGGCGGCGCTGGCGCTGGCGATCGGCGTGATCACGGTGGCGCGGAAGGCGCGAGCGGCGGGGATGCCTCTGCTCAACGGACCGGGGCGGAAACTGGCGCTGAGTCTCGCCCCACCGCTGCTGACCGGAGCGTTGCTGACACCGGTGCTCGTCGAGCTGGGCGCGTTTCGGCCGTTGCCGGGGATGTGGCTCCTCCTGTACGGCTCCGGAGTGGTGGCCGCGGGTTCGTTCTCGGTGCGGATCGTTCCGTTCATGGGGCTCGCCTTCATGGCGCTCGGAGTGTTTTCGCTCCTGGCCCCGCCCGAATGGGGCAACGTGCTGATGGGTCTCGGCTTCGGCGCACTGCATATCGTGTTCGGGGCTCTCATCGCCTGGAGGCACGGTGGCTGATCCTCGGGGGGCGGCGAAGCGGTCCCGGAACCGGGATGCGGCGCGCAGCTTCCTGCGCGGCGAAGCGGGCGGTTCGGCGGACGGGTCGCCCGCAGACTTCGACCGACTGATCCACGAGCGGATCCGGCTCGGAATCGTGAGTGCCCTGGCGGTGAACGAGCGGCTCACTTTCAGCGAATTGAAAGCGATGCTCGGCGCGACGGACGGGAACCTCAGCGTCCACGCGCGCAAGCTGGAGGATGCGGGATACGTGAAGTGCAGCAAGGGTTTCGAAGGGCGGACGCCGCGTACCGAATACGCGCTCACTCCGGCGGGACGACGGGCCCTGGCGAACTATCTTGACCACATGGAAGCGCTGATCGACGCGGTTCGCGAATCCTGAGAACAGTCCTGACAAGAATATTCGTGCGCAAATGATCGAGAGTCAGAGTGACTACGTCGCTCCGGGTGGGCTGCACGTGGCGATGATCATGGACGGGAATGGGCGGTGGGCGATGGCGCGCGGTCAACCTCGACTCGCCGGTCATCGTCGGGGGGCGAAGGTGGTCAAGGAAGTTGTGGAGGCCGCACCGGGCCTGGGCATCGGGATCCTGACTCTCTACGCGTTCTCATCCGACAACTGGAAGCGCCCCGCCCGTGAGGTCACGGGGTTGATGAATCTGTTCCGGTCATACCTGGCCTCGGAGACGGCCCGCTGCGTACAGAACGGCGTGCGTGTCTGCGTCGTCGGCAGACGTGACCGACTCTCGACGGCGTTGATCCACGCGATCGAGGCGGCCGAAACGGCGACACGCGACTGTGACCGGCTGCTCCTTCGGCTCGCCATCGACTATTCCGCGCGCGATTCGATTCTCGCGGCGGTCACCGCGGCCAGCGAGGGGGGTCCGCCGCCGAACCGGGAGGCCTTTGGCGACCTGATCGCGGAAGTCACGAATTCCCCGCCCGTGCCGGAGGTCGACCTGCTCATCCGCACCGGAGGCGAGCAGCGGTTGAGCGATTTTCTTCTCTGGGAGTGCGCCTACGCCGAACTGGCCTTCCCCGAGTGCATGTGGCCTGAGCTGGATGCCCGCCGGTTCGGTACGCTGATCGAGGAGTTCCGCACTCGGGATCGTCGATTCGGCGGACTCTCGCCAGCGGCCGCCGCGGCCAGCTGACCGACGGGTGCGCCAATCGGCCGGCGCCATCGGTCGGAAGTCGGTCGGGGAGTCTCAGCGCCGCGAAGTCAGCCAGTCGGGAAGTACGACCGGGGTATCCGCCGGCGGGATCCGGTCCGGGTCGAAGCGGGGAATCAGTTCCCTGGCGGTCGATTCCCGATCTTCCGGCAGCAACCCGCAAGTCCAGGCGAGCCAGCCGACCAGGCGCTCCGGCGCGATACCGCGCTCCCGGATCGCGCCCAGCGTCAGCGACCCGTCGCGCTTCGCCAATCGCCCGCCGCCCTCATCGAGCAGCATTGGCACGTGCCACCATCGTGGTGGCCGCAGTTCGAGCGCTTCGTGGAGAAGGATCTGACGGGCGGCCGATGACAGAAGGTCGGCCCCGCGCACGACGTCGGTGATGCCCATGGCGGCGTCATCGACCACCACGGCGAGCTGGTAGCTCGCGACCCCGTCCTTCCGCTGGATCACGAAGTCTCCGGAAGAAACCATCGGCTCGAAGGCTCGCCTGCCCTGGATCAGATCGTCGACGATCACGGGTTCGGCCGGAACGCGGAAACGCAGCGCGAGATCCTTTTTCCATTCCTCCGGGGCCCGGTCGCGGCAGGTGCCGGGGTAGGCCGGGCCGTCGTCATCATCGTGGTGCGGCGCGCTCGCCGCCGTCGCGATCTCCTTTCTGCTGCATCCGCACTCGTACACGAGATTCTTCGCGCGCAACGCGGCGATCGCTTCGCGATAGCGTTCCATTCGCTCGGATTGCCGATAGGGCTGATGAACACCGCCCATCTCCGGGCCTTCATCCCAATCGAGCCCGAGCCAATGGAGATCCCGAGGCTGGGAAACTCGAAACTCGTCGCGTACCCGACCCGAATCGAGGTCTTCCACCCGCATGAGGAAGCTTCCGCCCTGACTCCGGGTCTGGAGCCAGGCCAGTAGCGCGGTTCGCGCATTCCCGAGATGGAGATGCCCGGTTGGACTGGGAGCGAACCGGCCGCGGACGGTCACGCCGCTTCAGCCATCGGCTTGTGCTCCGGCGATCGTCAGAGGTCCTCGAGCAGGCGGTCCACGCGCGCCTCGTTGGCGGGTCGAGTCGAGCCGGCGAGGGCCGATTCGAGAAGGTCCGCGAGTTCCTCGCCGAAGTCGTGGGGAAAGTTGCGCCTGAGCCGAACGAGCGGGGCGAACGCCAGGAAGGCGGTCGCCGGCTGCTCCGGATCATCGGAAGCATCCTCGCCCCGCCAGTCCTCACCGGAGCCCGCGCTCTCGCGCCATGGCTCGAGTCCCTCCTCATCCGGATCATCCTCAGCGGCGAGCTGTTCCGCGAGACGTTGCCGGTCGATCGGAGCCGCCAGGCCCACCATCGCCCGGATCTCCTCCGTCTCATCGCCGGGCTCCTCCGCCAGCACGCCGAGCGTGACCGGCTCGCTCAACATTTCGCTGAGCGCGGTCAGTGTCTCCGGGGGAAGGAAGGCCCGGAAGCTGGGGCTCTGGTTCTCATCCACGAAGAACGCCGTCGGGATCAGTTCCGAGTCCTCCGGCATCAGGCCTTCCGCATCCACACGCTCCATCCGTAACCGAACCTGCTCGTCCCTCAGATATACATGCATGCGTGCTTCGTCCCTGTTGGCGCCGTACTGGCGCTTGGGTACCCCGTAGGTATCTTACCCGCACCTTGCGGGCCTCCAGAACCGACCGACAATGCTGCCTGTACTTGACATACATCAGACCCCCGCCATCCGTTCTCTCGAGGCTGGCCTGCGCGAGAAGGTCGCCGGGGAAGTCCGTTTCGACACGAAGTCCCGTCTGCTCTACAGTACCGACGCCTCGCTGTATCAGATCCTTCCACTGGGAGTCGTACTTCCGCGAACGGCGGACGATGTCGAAGCGGTAATGAAGCTCACCGCCGAAGCGGGGGTTCCCGTCCTCCCCCGCGGCGGAGGTACCGCGCTCGCCGGCCAGACGGTCGCCCAGGCGGTGATCATCGACTTCACGAAGTATATGAACCGGGTTCTCGAGCTGGATCCGGATCGGCGTCGGGCCCGCGTCCAACCGGGTGTGCGTCTCGACCGGCTCAATCGCGCCGCGGCGCCGCACGGCCTCCAGTTCGGTCCCGATCCCGCCACGATACGCCAGTGCGCGCTCGGTGGCATGATCGGAAACAATTCGTGCGGCGCACGCTCGCTCGTGTACGGAAAGACGGGGGACCACGTTCATTCCCTCCGCTGTTTCCTGCCGGATTCGACGTGCGTGGACCTCGGCCCGGTCGACCGAAAGTCGGTGCCCGGGCTCGCCGGCCGCGAAGGCGAGCTGGCCCGAGAGGTACTTCGCATCCTGGAACCGGAACGCGATCGCATCCTTTCGCGCTACCCGCGAGTTCCCCGTCGGGTTTCAGGATATAACTTCGACGCGATCCTCGAAGACGAACAGCTGAACCTGGCGAAGTTGATCGTCGGCAGCGAAGGAACACTGGCGACGGTCGTCGAGGCGGAGCTCGGCCTCGTCCCCGTTCCGAACGCGAGGAGCCTCGTGCTCCTTTCGTTCCGTGAGCGGTGGACCTCGATGGACGCGATCCCGGCGATCCTGCCGGAACGAGGTTTGTCCGCCCTGGAAATCGTGGATTCCCGGGTGTTGAAAGGCGCGCGCGAGCTGTTCGAGTTCCGCGTGGCGGCATCGCGCGTCGCGCCCGATGCCCTCGGTGTGCTCTTCTGCGAGTTCTCCGGAGATACGCCGGAAGAGGTCGCCGGTCTCGCGCACGATTTCGCCGCTCGCGCACCGGGGCTTCCGGGGAACCCCACCGCCGGGGTCTTCCTCTCCACCGCCGACCAGACCGCCGCCTGGTCGCTCCGGCAGGTCGCCACCGGACTTCTCTACCGGACGACCCCGACGCGCGACATCAAACCGCAGGAATTCGTCGAAGACACGGGTATCGCTCCCGAGAAGCTCGGGGCCTACACGCGTCGCTTCGAAGAGATCGTCCACCGGCACGGGACGACGCTCGGCTTCTTCGGACATGCCGGCCAAGGGTGCCTGCACATCCGCGTCGACCTCAACCTCAAGCGTGGCGAAGACGTCCGCCGCATGAGCGGGATCGCGCGCGACGTGGCGGAACTCGTCGTGGAGTTCGGCGGGTCGCTCTCCGGCGAACACGGCGATGGCCTCTCTCGCAGCGAGTTCCTTCCCCTCATGTTCGGACCCGAGATCATGCGCCTGCACCGAGAGGTGAAGGACGTCTTCGATCCGGAGAACCGGGCGAACCCGGGGAAACTCGTCGAAGGCCCACCGATGTCCGACAACCTTCGCTTCGGCGAGAAGTACGAGGCGCACCCCCCGCCGAAGACCTTCTACGATTATTCCGCGGATGGCGGGTGGGACAAGGCGGTCGAAAAGTGCACGGGCCTGGCGGTCTGCCGGAAACTCGACGTCGGCACGATGTGTCCCTCGTTCATGGTGACCCAGGAAGAGGAGCACTCCACTCGCGGCCGGGCCAACAGCCTGCGCGAGGCGATGCGGGGCAACCTGCCGGGAATGAAGAGCGAGGAGGTTCTCCAGGCGCTCGACCTCTGTCTCGAGTGCAAGGCTTGCAAGACGGAGTGCCCGGTCGGGGTCGACATGGCGCGCTACAAATCGGAGTTTCTCGCGCAGCATTATCAGGCGACCGGAAAGACTCCCGCGTCCGCGATCTTCTTCGGTCGGATCCGCGATTTCGCGCGCGTCGGTTCACTGGCTCCGAGTCTCGCCAACCTCGGGAGTCGGATCGCGGCGCCTCTGCTCAAGCGTCTGGCCAACGTCGACTCGCGGCGTTCCCTGCCACGGGTCGCGTCGAAGACGTTTCGTCGGGGATGGCGCGGGGTGAACGCCGAGCGGCCGGCAACGCGCGGGCGGGTCATCCTTCTCGACGACACCTTCCACAACTACTTTGCTCCCAAGCCGCTCGCCGCGGCGGCGAATGTCCTGGCGCGGGCGGGGTACGCCGTCGAGATTCCTGAACGCCAGGTATGCTGCGGGCGACCGCTCATATCGAAAGGTCTCCTTCCCGAGGCCCAGAAGACGTTGCGCGAACTCGTGAGCGTCCTGGCTCCGGCCGCGCGGGCCGGTATCCCCATCGTGGGCGTCGAGCCAAGTTGCATTCTCACGCTCCGCGATGAGTTGCCTGACCTGGTCAGCGACGCCGGCGCCCGTGAGATCGCCGACCAGACCTTCACCTTCGAGGAGTTCCTCGCCGGACCCGCCGAGTACCAACCCGGTCGGATCGAGCGTAGCGCCATCGTTCACGGACATTGCCATCAGAAGGCGCTCGTGGGGATGGAACCGACCCGCAAGTTGCTCTCCCGGGTCGAAGGGCTGGACTTCACGATCCTGGATTCGGGCTGCTGCGGGATGGCCGGCTCGTTCGGCTACGAGAAGGGCCACTACGAGGTCTCGCGCGGAGCGGGAGAGCGGGTGCTCTTTCCGGCGGTCAGAGCGGCCGACGACCTCGTCGTCGCCCCGGGATTCTCCTGCCGCTCCCAGATCGAGGATTTCTGCGATGGCCATCGGGCGATTCATACCGCGGAGTTGCTGGACCTCGCGGAATAGACTCCGGCATTCCGTCGCCCTTCGGCCCGCGCGGAATCCGCCCGCCGTGGTTCCCCGGACCGCGGCCATCGAATATTTTTGCGACTGATCCGCCCATCGCGAACCGTAGCGACGAAGAGAGACGATGAAGAACCGAACGGCTGTTCATCTTTCGCTGGCCATCCTGGCCGCCATGCTCTCGGGCTGCGCCACCCTGGCGAACGCGGGGTTCGGCGGTGGTTCGCTGGCCAACGATCTCGACCGGATTTTCGACGATCCCGCGACCGCCCGTGGCCAGTGGGGCGTTCTCATCCGGTCACTCGACGACGGTCGTACCGTGTACGCCCGTAACGCCGATCGCCTCTTCCTTCCGGCCTCGAACAACAAGCTGATCAGCGGCGCGGCGATTCTCGAAACGCTTACGCCCGAGTATCGCTGGACCACGACGATCTCCACGAGCGGAATGATCGTGAACGGCGCGCTGGAGGGCTCGCTCGTGGTGACCGGCACCGGCGATCCCACCTTCGGTCAACGCTTCCGGAAGGAGGATCCCCGCGCGGTCTTCCGCGAATGGGCCGACAGCCTCCGCGCCCACGGAATCACCCGGATCGCCGGTGGAATCATCGCGGTCGATTCCGCGTTCTCGGGCCCCGTCTACGGAGAAGGGTGGATGTGGGACGACTTCCTCGGCTCCGCGTCCGCCCCCTACGCCGCGCTACAGTTCAACGACAACGTCCTGTCGGTCAGCCTTTACCCCAGCGCGACGGTCCTGCAACCCGCGATCGTCGTCGTGACGCCACCGACTCAGGCGATGCGCGTCGTGAACGACACGCGCACCATGCCGGAAGGAAGCAACACCGCCGTTCGGTTCGTGCGCGATGAGAACGGAAGCGGAATCATCGTGCGGGGAGAGGTCGCCGCCGACGCGCGCGAGATTCGCCGCACGATCGCCGTGACGGATCCCGTCGGGTACTTCGCGACGGTCCTTCGCGAAACTCTGCGCGAGGCGGGGATTGCCGTGGAGGGCGCGGCCTTCCGGATGTCGGACCTGGACCCGTATGATCCGACAATCCCCAACGCGCTGACGCTCTTCACCCACCATTCCCCACCGCTCCGCGAAGTGTTGCCGGAGATGATGAAGCCGAGCCAGAACCAGATCGCGGAGTCGATGTTCATCACCGTGGGGCGGGAGGTGTCCGGCGATGGCACCGCGGATGGCGCGCTCGCCGCTGTCGACAGCCTCGTGCGAGCCTGGGGGATCGATCCGGCGGGATTGCGGATGGTCGACGGGTCGGGGCTCTCTCGCTACAACCTCGTCTCACCCAGCTTCTTCGTCGACCTGCTCACGCACATGGACTCCAGCCCATGGCGCGAGCTCTGGATCCAGTCCATGCCGATCGCCGGGCGGGACGGTACCCTCGAGGATCGGATGCTGGAGCCACCCCTCCTCGATCACGTTCACGCCAAGACGGGCACGATCAGCACGGTGAGGACGCTCTCGGGATATCTGACCGCCCAGGATGGAGAAAGATACGTCTTCTCGATTCTCTCCAACCATACGCTCGCCGGATCGTCGCGAGTGGACAGCGTCGCCGAGGCCGCGCTTCTGCGGATCGCCGTCGACTGAGACTGAGGGCCGCCTACAGCTCGAGATCGAAATCGGGTCGCTTCCGTTCTTCTTCCCGCTTTCCTCGAATCATGTCGGCACGCAGCGACGGGTTGCTCGCGAGCAGTTCCAGCTCGTCCGACTCGATGTCGGTCATTCGTTGCATCTTCCCGTTCAACCGGCCGAGGAGGATTCGCGCGGCACGCAGGTCATGGTTCGATTCGATCAGCATCAGGGCGAGGTCACCGGCACCCCAGAGGAACCCCGCGAAAACGATCAGTCGCGTCGCCTCGATCAGCAATGTCGGGATCGCCTCCGCGCCCATGCGCACCACCCCGATGATCACTTCGCTGACGAGCAGAAGGACGAGCAGAATGCTCAGCACCTTGAAGAGCCTGGCGATATAGCGAAGTCCTTCGTGGGGCCGGAGGTCCTCATCGCGGACGGTCGCCGAATCCGGCACCACGTCGCGTCGCTCTCCGGCGCGGCGCTCACTTCTCGGTTCGACGGCGGGGCCCCCGCCATCACGGTCGCCTCTTCCGTTACCTTCCCAAGCGGCCATGTGTCACTCCCTTGTCGCTGCGTTCCCGACCTCGGATCCGGCCGCCGGTCCACGCCGTTGGCGTTACCAACGCGCCCGGTAGCCGCGGGTGTCGATGTGAACCATCCCGCAGTGCGCACCGGGGTTCGGCCGATAGATGCCAATCCCTCCGATCAGTTCAGGATGTCGCCGTTCCACCCGCTCCGCCGCCGCCACGATCACCCGGGCGTCCTCGATATCGACCCTTCCATCCCCATTGAGGTCGTCCATGCAGTTGTCACCATCGTTGTCGATCGCGATGTCGGCGGCGTCGCCGTACATGTGACGTGACATCGCGCCTCGACCCCGAGGGTCGCCTCCGGCCTCGTTGTACCAGGGTGTTCGGAAGCCGCTCACCACGAAGACATTCTCGACCGGATGCCCCGCCGCTTCGAGTTCCCGCAACGTCAACTCGAGCTTGTCGAGAAGGCGCGGTTGCAGGACCACGTATTTGGGCCAGACCCCTTCCTGTCCCTTGGTCAGGAAATCACCGAGCACGAAATGGTCGGATACCGGCACGTCGATATCCTCCGGATTGACTTCGATGAATCCCGCCGGCGCCGCGTACTCGCCTTCTCCCGCCGGCCATCGGCCGACTCGAAACTCCCCGATCCGGCCGCCACGAAGCGCCGTCGCGGGCACGAGTGTCGCCACGCTCAGGTCGGGCACCAATCGACTGACCCCGCGCGAGTACGCGATCACGTTCCAGATGCCTGGCGCGCGTGGCGCCCCGGCCGACACATCCACGTCGGCCGCCGCCGAATCCGCCCCGCTTCTCCCCGCGAACCCGATGCGGGTTTCCGCCGGAAGTGAGTCCGGCAACGCCAGAGAATCCCCCGGCTGATGAACCACGAGCCGCACCGCGCCGCTCGCCCCCCGCACCTCATCCCAGTCGATGAAGCGCTCGAGAACGGCGTTCAGCGTGAAGTTCGCGTCGGGTGACGATACCGAGGAGAACGGTGACCCCGTGCTCCCGATCCGTCGCGCGACGCTGGGCGAGTCACCGCGCGCCAGGGCGGTCGCCGTCGCGTAGATCCACCCGATCACGAAGATCCCCAGGAGCACGAGCAACGAAGCGTCCAGGAAACGCCGCTGCCGGTCGGTCACGCCGGCGCGGTCCCAGAAGCTCCGCGGCTCCCTCTGGACGGGATGCAGACTGTCGTCGTTCGGGTATATCATACGGACACGAACATTCAATGTCCGTGCCGTACAACATCAAGTATCTGATGAGGTTAGGAGCCTTTATCCGGTGTCCGCCCGAGGGCGGGCCGGCGGGCGCCGGCTCCCGGCGTGGGGGGTCAGTCGAACTCGCGTTCCGCCTTCGGTGGGCCGAGGATCTCCGAGGCGATGAACATCTCTCGCAGACGCTCGGAAGAACCGCCACCCAGCCAGGCGAGAGATGGCCGTTCGACTCCGGTGACCCGCGGCTCGACCGTCGCGGTGGGTTGGATGATCACCGGAGCCGGTCCGATACGAAGCGCGGGAACCCGGGCGGGCTCCGCGGCGGGAATCGACATTCCCCGGGCTCGGTTCCGTCGCCGCTCCTCGACTTCGGCGACCCTGTCCATATCGAGCATCCCGGGGCGGGGGGCCCGGTCGCGGAGCACCATCGTCCGCCCATCGCGAACCTCGATCGGAACGGGCTCACGACTCCTCCCCGCGATCGCGACGGGCACTCCGGCCTTTTCGGGCTCATCCCTGAGGAACTCTTCTTCCTCGGGCGTTTCCGTGACTTCAGCTCCGGGCCAGCGCCCCCAGGACGCCGCCCAATCCTCCTCCCGGGAAACGCTCCGCTCCGAGCCGGAATCCACGGGCGTCGGCGCTGGAACGCGACGCACCGACTGCTCCGGGTACTCCGCTTCCGCGTCTGACTCCGGCGGTAACGCGTCCGGCTTCTTTCTCGACTCCAGGATCTGCCGGACGATCGGGAAAACAAAGAAGAACAGAATCAGGATGAGCGTTTCGATATCCATGATCAGCCCTTCGTCGCCTCGCCACCGTTGGACGGTTTGGCGATCGCCTGCCGCATTTCCGAATCGCTCTGGAGATTACGGTACCGGGCGAAGTCCATGATCCCCAGGTTACCCATCCGGAAAGCTTCGGCCATCGCGCGCGGCACCTCCGCCTCCGCTTCGACCACCTTCGCGCGCATTTCCTCGACGCGGGCGCTGTTCTCCTGCTCCACCGCGACCGCCATCGCGCGCCGTTCCTCGGCCTTCGCCTGCGCGATCTTCTTGTCCGCCTCGGCCTGATCGGTCTGCAGTTCGGCGCCGATGTTCTTGCCCACGTCGACGTCGGCGATATCGATCGAAAGGATTTCGTACGCGGTTCCCGCGTCGAGACCCTTGTCGAGCACGGCCTTGGAGATCATGTCAGGGTTTTCCAGCACCGCCTTGTGACCGGCACTCGACCCGATCGTCGACACGATCCCCTCGCCGACTCGGGCCAGGATCGTCTCCTCGCCCGCACCGCCGACCAATCGGTTGATGTTGGCCCGGACCGTGACTCGGGCGATGGCGATCAGCTGAATCCCGTCCTTCGCCATCGCCGCTACCCGCGGCGTGTTGATCACCTTCGGGTTGACCGACGTCTCCACGGCCTCCTTCACGTCGCGCCCCGCCAGGTCGATCGCGGCGGCCTGCTGGAAGCTCAACGCGATGTTCGCCTTGTCCGCCGAGATGAGCGCGGAGACGACCCGGCTCACGTTGCCACCCGCGAGATAGTGGCCCTCGAGTTCGTTGACGTCGATGTGCAGCCCGGCCTTCGTCGCGGCGATGAGCGGCAGGACGATCTGGCGCGGGTCCACCCGCCGGAAACGCATCCCGAAGAGATTCAGGAAGGAGAGGCGCACGCCGGACGCGAACGCCGTGATCCACAATCCCAGCGGAACGAAGCGGGCAACGACGATGAGAAGCAGCGCCGCCAGCACGAAGACCACCAGGGTGCCGCTATAGAGAATGCTGTCTACGTCCATTTTCGGGCCTCGATCGGCTGGTGTGTGATGGCTCGCGCACACGAGCCCGCAACGTCGGCGGATTCCGCCCGGATTCGGTTTCTGGAAGCGCGGGATGCCCGCGCGATGGAGTGGCGCTCACCGGATATGTCGAGCGACCGTTGCTGGCGTGAACCAACGTGAACTTCCGAAGCGCGATATTCGCGGGAGCCACGCGGTGGCACTACCCGCCGCTGGCGATCCGCGTGACCGGGGCCACCACGTGGCGATATCCCTCGGCGCGAACGACCCGGACGCGCGTGCCGCGTTCAACCCAGGGACCTTCCGAGACCGCGTCGATCCGCTCATCATCGATCGCGATCGTTCCGGCCGGTCGCAGGTCGGTTACGGCGACGCCTTCACGCCCGATCAACTCGACCCGCGCCTCGGCGGAGACGTACCCCAACTCGTGGGTCAGTTCCGCCCGCTGCAGGAGGTTCCGCGCGCGGCGATCTTCCGGCAGGCGGCGAATCAGCTGCCAACCGACGAACCCGACGATCAGCGCGGAGAATCCCAGGATCCACAGTGCGATCAATGTATCACCGCTGGTGGGAAAACGACCGACGAGGCTCAGGAAGATACTCACCCCCACCGCCAGCCCGCCAAGAATCCCCGCCACTCCGAGGCCGGGGATCACCAGCGCTTCGACGAGCAGGAGGATCACTCCCAGGCCGAGGAGCAACGCCACTTCCCATCCGGCGAGACCGATGATGAAGTGGCTGCCGAAAAAGAGTGCCAGCGAGGCCAGGCCGGTCAGACCCGCGAGCCCGAAGGCCGGAGTCTTGAGCTCGATGAACAGGCCGAGGAAACCCAGCGACAGAAGGAATGGCGCGACGAGCGGGTTCGTCAGGAAGCGTACGACGCGCTCGGCCCAGTTCGTGTTCGTTTCCACGATCGTGGCCCCTGACATTCCCAGCGAAGCGAGCAGGTCGTCGAGATCGACGATCTCGTCCGCGTATCCGACGCGAACGGCTTCCTCGGTGCTCAACGTCAGCAGCTGACCCTCTTCGACCAGGCCCGGCACGCCGATGTTCTCATCGACCATCGCCTCCGCGACCCGCGGATCGAGCCCGCGCGCCTCTGCGAGGGAGCGGAACGCGGACCGCATGGCGCTGACGATCTTCTCGCTCGCCCGGGCACCGTCGCCGGTGACCGGGGTCGCCGCGCCGAGCGTCGACCCGGGCCGCATGTAGATGCGGTCGGTCGCCAAGGCGATGAGCGCGCCCGCGGAGAGGGCCCGGCGGTTCACGTACGTGTATACGGGCACCGACGAATCCGCGATCGCGTCGGCGATCTGCTCCGCCGCGTCGACCCTGCCACCCGGGGTGTCCACGTCGAGGATCAGCGCATGAGCACCCGATTCGCCCGCTTCCGCGATCGACCGAGCGATGAACGGCGCGAGCCCCATTTCCACCACGCCGGTGACCGGGACCAGGTATACGACCGCGTCACCGCCCGCCACGGCCTGTCCCTCGATAATCGCGGGCCGCTGCCCCGACACCGGCGCGGCCAGGGCGAGGGCGCCGATCAATGCCCAGCCGATCAGTCGTCGTGGTTCGATCATCGCCGTGACCCTTTTCATGGGAACCTCCCCGGCGTCGGCGGAACCGTCCGCCTCCTGATTCTCCGCCGCGGCGCCTCGCTCCGCGTCAACCCACGCGGAGCAGTTTCTCCAATTCTTCAGGCGAGAGCGAGGCGCCGGATCTCGAACCCATCCTCCGGCCACCCTTCGGCGGCTTCTTCGGCGCCGCCATCTCGGAGCCGCCATCGGTCGCGATCCCGAACCCGTAACCTTCCAGCTCGATCTTCGGCAGTTCGCGTCCGATGTGATGCTCGATCAAGCGCAATTCACCAATCTCGCCGGGCGACATGAAAGTGATCGCCTCGCCCTTCTGTCCCGCGCGCGCCGTCCGCCCGACCCGGTGCACGTAACTGTCGGGATCCTGCGGCACGTCGAAGTTCACGACGTGCGAAATCCCCTCGACGTCGAGCCCACGTTGCGCCACGTCCGTCGCGACCAGTACCCGGACCTCGCGATCCCGGAACTGGTCGAGCGCCCTGACCCGATCCTTCATCGCCCGATCGCCGTGCATGACCGCCGCTTCCACCCCGGCCTGCTGCAGCTGACCGATCAACTTGTCGGCGCCGAACTTCGTACGGGTGAACACGATCACCGAGTCCATCCCCGGCCGCTTGAGGAGCTCGACCAGCAACGCCGCCTTCCGCCGTCCATCGACGGGGTAGACGAACTGCTCGACACCCTCGGCGGTCGTCGCTTGCGGAGCCGCCTCCACCGATACCGGGTCGCGCAGGCTGTCATACGCCAGCGACCGGACCTCATTGGGGAGCGTCGCGGAAAAGAAGAGCGTCTGCCGATTCTTCGGACAACGCTTCAGGATCTGGTTGATCTGCGGCCGGAAGCCCATATCGAGCATCCGGTCGGCTTCGTCGAGGATGAGAACCTCGATTTCCGAGAGGTCGACGTTGCCTCGTTCGAGGTGGTCGATCAGCCGGCCCGGCGTCGCGACGAGTACGTCATAGCCCGCTCGCAGGTCTCGTATGTCCTTCTGAACCGACGTTCCGCCGTAAATGACACCCACCCACAGCGGCAGATGCTTCGCGTAGTCCCGTGACGCCTCGGCGACCTGAATCGCCAGTTCCCGCGTGGGGCAGAGGACGAGCGCCCTCAGGCCGTCTCCACCCCGTAATCGATGCAGCGTCGGCAGCATGAAGGCCGCCGTCTTCCCCGTTCCGGTCTGTGCCCTGCCCAGTACGTCCTTGCCCGCGAGGGCGTCGGGTATCGCCATCTCCTGGATCGGCGTGGCCCGCGTGAACCCCAGATCTCCGACCGCTCGCACCAGTTCCGGCGCGAGGGACAACTGTTCGAACTCCATCTCATCCTTTCGATTTGCTTCGACCTGGCCCGGGCTCTGACTTCCGGGTCCGCTTCGATCGCTTTATGGCGGCGCGTCTCGCCGCCTCTCGTCATACCGGCAACCACCGATAACCCTCAAATCTACACCGCTTCACCCGTTTTGTTACCCCCCGGAATGTACCAAAATGACTTCGTTGACTTGGCATCCGCCTCCGCCTAGTATGATTCTGGGCTAACCGCCTCCTACCTCAACCCCGCCCGTCATGGCCAGTACGGTCCTGCTTATCGATAACGACGGAGATAGCATCGCGGTCTATTCACTGCTTCTTCGCCACCATGGCTATGAAGTGATCCACGCGCACGACGGCGAAACGGGGCTGCGCATGGCGTTCGAGACCGCTCCGGACCTGGTCGTTTCCGAGCTCTTCATGCCGAACGCGCCCGGCGCCGATGTCGTCGATCGTCTCCGCGGCGACGATCGCACGGCGGACACGCCTCTCATCGTCCTCGACTCGGCTCCATCGGTCACGCGCGATTCGCGACGCGGGCTCAGAAACCTCAGCCGGCTGACGAAGCCCTGTGAGCCAAGTCGGCTCCTGGACGAAGTCAGACGCCTGCTCGGCGCGGTGGGGTAGATCGAGCCGGAGGGCGGGAAGGGCGGAGATGCGGGAAAACCAGGACGCGAGGGGATGGTCGAACCCTCGCGTCATTCCGTTCAACGCTCGAAGTCGCGTTCTCGACCGACGTCCGGACGCGTTGAGGCCGAGCCCTCACTGGTGCGCGATCACCGAGCCTCTGAGGACCGTGACCGCCTGGCCCGCGAGGAGAACGCGCTCGCCCCGGGGAGTCACGCGAACCGTCCCGCCGCGAGCGGAGACCTGATATCCGGTGAGTGATTCCTTCCCCAACCGTTCGGCCCAGTAAGGTCCGAGCGCGCAGTGCGCGGAGCCGGTGACCGGATCTTCCGGAACCCCGGTTCGCGGCGCGAAGAAGCGCGACACGAAATCAACCCCCGCGGTTATGGCCTGACTGGTGACGATGATCCCGCGCGTCTCGATCCGCGCGAGCGCCGTGAGGTCGGGGCGCAGCGTGCGAACGGTCTTCTCATCGCCGATCTCGACCAACACGTCGGCGACCGTTCGACCGACCCAGACGGGTTCGACTCCCAGAGCTTCCGCGAGTCCTTCGGGGGCTTCGATCCGGGATGCGGGCTGGGCGGGGAAGTCCATTTCGATCCAGCCATCGCGCTGACGCGCACGCAGCTCCCCGCTCCGGGTGTGAAAGACGGCGGGACGGTCCGCGGGAAGGATTCCCTCCTCCCAGAGCACGTGCGCGCTGGCGAGTGTCGCGTGGCCGCAGAGATCGACCTCCATCTCGGGAGTGAACCAGCGGAGGTCATACCCATCTTCATGCGGAACCAGATAGGCCGTCTCGGAGAGGTTCATCTCCCGGGCGACGTCGCGCAGCCACCATTCCGGCGGAAGCTCGTCGAGCACGCACACCGCCGCCGGGTTGCCGGCGAACGGCGCGCTGGTAAAGGAATCAACCTGGACGATCGGGATCGACCTCATTTCCGGCTCAGGAAAGTGCGTCAGTGTGGGGTGCGGAAGAGGTTCCGCCCGCCGGTCGCGCCGACTTCCGTTCGGCGGCGAGCTGGTCTCGCGCGCTCTGAATGAGCGAGCGGACCCGGTCCCGAAGTTCGGGAAGGTCCCGTAACGTCATGCCCGTCGTTTCTATCGGTTCCAGTACCCGAACTTCGGCACGCGAGCGTCCGAACAGGAGCGAACCCTTCCGCATCGCGCCCCGGGTGCCGGAAACGGCCATCGGCAGAATGGGGACACCACTCTCGATCGCGACCCGGAACGCGCCATCCTTGAATGGAAGCAGCTCGCCGGTTCCCGAACGCGTGCCTTCCGGAAAGATCATCACCGAGACCCTGCGCTCGAGCCGCTCCTTGCACTGCTCCAGCGCCTCCGCCCGACTGGTACGCCTCGAACGTGTCACCGCGATGTCACCGGCCATCCTCATCATCCAACCCATGATCGGGATCCTGAAGATCGTATCCTTCGAGAGCCATTTCATCTCCCAGGGGAGGTGACTGATCAGGAAGATATCGGCGAGCGACTCATGATTGGAGACCGCCACGTAGGGACGGCGGGGATCAGACGGACGGAACCCCGAAACCCGGAACGTCCAGAACGGATTGATCGCGACGGCCATCATCGCGCATCGGCGAAACCATCGCCCCACGGTGTACCGGCCGGGGTCGCGCGGAGCGGTCAGGAGGAAGACGACCCCGAGGAAGGGAAGCCAGAGCAGGGCGAGCACGCCGATCGCCAGCCAGATGAACGGGGAGAGAATCCTCGTGGCCAAGAAAATCAGTCCGTCAGGTGGTCGCCCGGCGTGGGCGGAAGAGGAGAAGGCTCGGGGCGGTCCCGCGATCGGTCACACGATCGAAAACCCGGGGTACCGATCGCCCGGCATTCAACGAACGTCCGGACATACTCCGCAACCTCGGGTTTCCGTGAAGACGAGCGGACGTTTCGTCGGGCCCGGTTCAGATCCGCTCGATGAGAACGTCGAAGAACCCGCCGCAGACCGCGGGACTCCAGGACAGGTAATCCTCCGTGAGGTCGACGCGCACGATGCGGGCGGTACCGGTTTCGAACACTTCCTGGGCGGTCTCGATCACCTGCGCCTCCCCGCATCCGCCGCCCACGGTGCCCACCAGGCCGCTCTCGAGATCGATGAGCATCCGGCTACCGACGTTACGAGGCGTCGAGCCTTTCGCGTTGATGATCGTCGCCAGTACCGCTTTTCTGCCGTCGCGGGCGGACTCCAGCGCCGCCTCGAACACTGTACGAGTTTCGTTCATCCCCCGCCATTCATGGAGAGAATCCGTGCCGCGGTCACGGTCTTCTCGTTAGTCATCTCATCCCTGGTCATCTCATCCCTCGCGCAGGAACCGCTCGACGACACGTGAACGGTCACGCATCGGGATACCCGTCCCGCCTCGCCGCGCGCGGACGAGTTCCGCGGCGATCGCGACCGCGATTTCCGCCGGGGTTTCAGCCTCGATGTCGAGTCCGATCGGCGCGTACACGTTCGTCAGCCGGGCCTTCGGAATCCCCTCGCGGACGAGCTGCTCGAGCGCCGCGCGAACCCGGCGCTGGCTCCCGACCATTCCTATATAAGCGGGCTCCGCGCCGCGCAGCAATACGTCCCGCAATGCGTCATAGTCGTACTTGTGGCCTCGGGTGACGAGGACGAGATACGTTCCCGACCCCAGGGTGACTTCGCGGAACGGGTCACTGAAGTCGGCCTTCAGCAACCGCGTGGCCTCCGGGAAGCGCTCGTGGGTGGCGAACCCGGGTCGATCATCGAGTATCGTCACGGTGTAGCCGAGCATCGCGCCGACGGCGCAGAGGGGCCGGGCGATGTGACCCGCTCCGACGATCACCAGCTCTTCCGGCGGGAAATGCGGCTCCAGATAGACGGTCACGACACCGTCCGGCACCTCGACACGGGTCAACGCCGGTCGCCGGCTGCGCAGGGCGTCATGACCCGCCGCCACGATCTCATCGTCCAGCCGCGCCAGGCCTAGCGATCCCTCGGTCGCGTCCGCCCGCACGATCATTCGCGCGCCGATCGCGACACTGATGGAGTCACTGTCGGTGACGACCGCCTCGACGACGGGCGGACCTCCGGCGAGGGCGGCCAGGACTTCCCTGGCGACATCGGCGGTGTTCATGAGCGCGTGTTCACCAGCCGCTGATAATCCTCGGGTGTGTCGACATCGAGCAGTACACTCGAATCATCCGTACGGACTTCGGCGAGTTCGTCCTCGTGCCGGCGGATGATGGTTCGCAGGCCCTCCGGAAGCTCGCCATCCATCAGTTCGGGGATCAGTCCGCCCGCCAGCGCCAGCGGATGCCCACGCCGCCCGCCGAAGGTCGGGATCGCGAGCGCGGCCCCATCGGCGATCGTCCTGAGAAGACGTTCGACGATCTCCGCTGGCGGGTCGGGAGAATCGACCGGCGTCACGACCACGGCGATCGGTTGGCCGACGAGATCCGCGAGCGCCCGACGCAACGAATCGATCTGCTCCGACTCCGGCACCGGGTTGATCGTCACCGACGCGCCGATCGCCTCCGCGACCTCCGCGATTCCGCGGGCCCTCGGATCCTCCCGGCTTCCGGTCACGACGATGACCGGGTCACACCCACCCGCTCGCAGGGCATCGACCGTTCGGGCGAGAAACGTTTCACCCCGTAGCTCGAGGAGCGCCTTCGGAGTCCCCATGCGGCTCGACTGACCGGCCGCCAGGACGATACCTGCGATCAACGCGGAAACAGAAGATGGGAGGCGGATGAATGCGCGGACGAACTCCGACACCTGCCTGAGTATGGCATCCACTCACGCGGAACGGAAGGGCGCGCCGATCGCCTCGACCTCGACATCGACATCGACATCGACCCGCGAAGCGCTGGCAGACCTTACGCCGGATCGGGCGCGGGCGGCAACAGCCGCGGAACGATCAGACGGAACCAGGGACTGAAAGCTTCGGGCCGCTCATCGAGTTCCTGGATGAGCCCCGCCGGCGTCACCCACCGCCAGTCCATGACCTCGGCCGGGTTCGGATCCGGATCACGCGCCACCTCACCGACGTACACATGGTCGAACTCGTGCTCGATCAGCCCGCCGCCGACATCGAGCCGGTAGATCACCGCGAAGACATGCTCGAGTTCCGTTTCCAGACCCATCTCTTCGCGCAGCCGACGAGTCGCCGCCCGGTGCGGGTTCTCTCCCGGCCGCGGATGGGTACACGTCGCGTTCGACCAGAGGCCGGCCGAATGATACTTTCCGGCCGCGCGCCGCTGAAGTAGCATCCGGCCGTCACGATCGTGCAGGAAGACGGAGACCGCACGGTGGAGGCTTCCGTCATGATGCGCCCGCAGTTTGGGTGCGGTTCCGATCTCATTGTCCAGCGGATCGACAAGAACGACATGCTCTTCGGTCACGCCAACGGATGCCGGTCGGGAGTGAGAAACGCTGTCTCGTCGCGACCACCCGGTTCAGGGTGCGCGACGAAGCCCTTATCTGGCGAAGCCCTCGTTTGTGGATACGCGGCGAGTTGGCCGCGGTCAACGGGCCCGAGCGACCCGCGGGCATTCCCCCGGCCTCGGTCGAGGGGCCGTGATGGTCCGGCCATACTTCAGTCCGCCGATCCCCGGGCGGGTGTCGCATGGGGGGTTCGAACGGACTGTGTGTCGGCGGTGACCCTGACCCCGTCGATCTCGGTCCGCGGAATCACCCGACCCACGGTTTCGGCCGGCAGGATGTCCGCGACGGTCGCGGCGTCGTTCGAGCAGGCGGTGAGCACGAGAAGGAACAGACCGCTCAATGTTGTGACGACGACCCGGTGCATGGCGTCTCCGCGACTCAGGGCTCAGGACTCGAGGCTCAGGACTCGGGAAAAACAGCGTAACCTGAATGATTACCGATACCTGGATGGGCAACTCGCGTGCCGGTGACGGTCCCGGGCGAATGCCTTCGCGCGCGGCCAGCGCGACGCCATCCACTCGCGCGAACGGAGCCCGATGATCGCTCTCGCCACGGCCGTCTCCCTCTTCCTTCAGGTCCCGGACACCGCCCGTGTTTTCGACACGGCGGGAACGGAGTCGCTCGTCGTTCGGGTCATCGAAGCGACCGGCGATATCCCGCCGGAACTGATCGATTATCAGGCCCGCGTCCAGAGCACGATGCAGATTTCGATCGCGGCGGACACCACGGGTGTCGCCGACCTGCCCGCCACCGTCGACGAAGTCGTCTCGAACGTCAACTGGCATCGAAGGGGTTTCCTGCATCAGGAAGTGGTCGGACACCGCGCTCGCGTGCTCGTACCGCTCCCTTACACGCTCGCCACGATCTTCGAAACCGTGTGGGTCACTCCACATCTGTACGGCGCCCGGATCTACACGCCGCTGGGTGACGCGCCTGCACTCAATCCGTTCAGTGCCAGCGGACCGCGATACTATCGCTACCAGGCGGGTGACACCGTCCGTATCCGTCTGCCGGATCAACTCCTCACACTCGTGCCGATCGACGTTCGCCCGCGGGTTCCGATCGAAACCAGCGATTTACCCCTCGTCGTGGGGACGTTCTACGTCGATATCGACCGGGCCGCGGTCGCGCGGGCTCGGGTCGGGTTCGCCGGCGGCGGCGGCGTGCTCCCCCGTACGCTTGGCCGCATCGAAACCTTTCTGGAGTTCGAGAACGGCCTCTGGGAGGGCAGGTTCTGGCTCCCTTCCCGCCAACGCCGAGATATCCTTTTCGAATCCCGGTTGCTCGGCGGCGGTGTCACGGCTCGGGTGGTCAATCGCTTCGATGACATCCGGCTGAATACCGGCTGGGAACCGTCGGGTCCGATGACCCGGCTCGAATGGGCGGACGACCGCGACCCGACCGCGTTCCAGAACTGGCGGGCCCCGATCGGCGACGAGGAATCCGAACTCTCCGCCTCGGACTTCGAAGACCTGCGGATCGCCTCCGCGGTGGGCGGCGACGAGGCGCCGGACGGCGGAGTCCGCGCGCGGATTCACTATGACCGAGGCAGCCATCTCTTTCGCTTCAATCGGGTCGAAGGTCCGTACGTGGGGATCGGTGCCCGCCTGGCTCCCGTGGTTCCCCGCCAGAACCGCTGGGAACTGTACGGAACCGCCGGATGGGCGTTCGCCGAGAACACCCCGCGCGGCGAACTCGTCTACCGCCGCGGAACCACGGTCCTCCCGCGACTCACCGAGGGCGTCGACTGGGGTTTCGAATCCGCGATCTACAGGCGCCTGAACGATATCCAGCCGTTCCGGCCGACGTTCATGTGGGATTGGTTCTACACACTTCCCGCCTTCCTCTGGGGCGCGGATGACCGCGACTATTACGACGCGACCGGCTCCGAGATCGCCGTCGTGGGTCGGAGCGGCCGGTGGAGCGGTCGGAGCGGCGTCCGATTCGAGCGACAGGATTCCGTTGTCATCAACACCCGTTGGTCTCTTCTCGGTCAAGAGGAAGACGAGGTGGAGCCTCTCGCCGGCGTGGATCCGGGGAACCTGTTCGCCATCGAGGCGGGGACCCAGTACTCGCTGGGACCGGGCGCCTTTGGAATCGGCAACAGCCTCTTGCTGCGTGCGGAGGCGGAGGCCGGCTTCGTCGACTTCGGCTACCGGCGCGCCGTCGGTCTGATAAGCGCGCGCTACTCCGTCGGCCCGATCACTCTGGCGGCGCGCGCAGATGGGGGAATCGTCACCGGCGAGGCGCCTCCTCAGAAGCTCTTCCGGTTCGGATCCATCGAGGGACTCCGCGGCTACGAGCCGAACGAGTTCGGCGGCTCGGCGGCGCTGCTCGGTCGCGCTCGGTTCCTGCTCGGACTGCCACCCCGTTCGTCGGCTCCCCTCGCGCGAGTCGGCCTGTTCATGATCCCGCCGCTGCGGCCGGGACTCGTCTTCCTCGCCGAGACCGGACGCACCACGGTATCCGACGAACTCGCCCCCGCCCTCGAACGGCTGGGAGCGCGCACGACGGATGGCTTCCGCAGCGCGGTCGGGATCGGCCTGAGTATCTTCGACGATGCCCTCACCGTCGAACGACTCTTTCCCGTCGGCGCCAGCGAGGAGGACCGTGAGGAACGCTGGTACATCGGCTTCACCTATTGGTACTGAACGGGCTGGTACTGGACGGGGGTCGATTTGGCACCGAATGGGGGTCGAGGTTCACCAAACCCGCCCCCGGACGGCCTTGCCGGGCCTCCAGGGCGGGTCTATCATGCCGGACGCCCACGCGGCGACCCCGAGTTCATCCAACCCACGCACGTCCACTGTGCTGAAGCCCCAACGCCACGCCGAGATCCTTGACGTCGTCCGCAAAACCCGCGTGCCCTCGCAGGAGACTCTGCGCGAGCTGCTGGTCGCCCGCGGAATCGACGTCGCGCAGGCCACACTCTCCCGCGACATTCGGGAACTCGGACTCATCAAGGTCCCGGACGAGGACGGCGGCTCGACCTATGTCGTACCCGCCCACGTGACGGATCCGACTCCCACACTGGCTCGCCTGCTCCCCGCACTCTACCTCGGCGCCGACGGCGTCCAGAACCTCCTGCTCGTCAAGACGCTGACCGGCGGCGCCCAGCCGATCGCCGTCGCGCTCGACTGGGAAGAGTGGCCCGAAATCGTGGGTACCCTCGCCGGCGACGATACCATCCTCGTCATCCTTCGCGATCCGGCGTTCCTTCCCGTCATCACCCAGAGGCTCCAGACGCTCGCCGGAATCTGATCGTCGTGATCCGGAGTACTCCGGACCTTCGAAGCCCGCTCGCTACTCGACTCCTCGCGCCGACCATGCCGACCTCCGTTGGCGCGCGCCCCCGAATTCCTTACAATGTCAGGTTTTCAGGTGCCTTTCCCCGGTCGCCGGGGAGACCCGCGGTTCCCGCTTGACGGCGACCCAGCGATGAATATATTTCAACCATGATGAATTATTCCTCACCGTTGCCCGTGGGCGTGCTCGGCGCGACCGGGTATACGGGCAGAGAACTGATCCGGGCGCTCGCGCGGCATCCGCGCGTGAAGCTCGTGTTCGCGACATCGGAGAGCGAGGCGGGCAAGCCGGTTCGGCGCGGCCCGTCGGAGCTGTTGCTCCAGAAGGCGGAGGACGCCCCCCTCGGCGAGGCGGCCGTGGTATTTTCATGCCTGCCGCACGGGGATTCGAGCCGGTGGGTCGAGCGGGTACTGGCGGCGGGGGCGGCGGCGATCGATCTCTCCGCGGATCTGCGGGTGCGGGGGCCTGAACTGCCGGACTGGGCGGATGACGCCGTGTATGGGATGCCGGAGCTGTACAGGGAAGAGATCCGGGGGGCGCGGCTGATCGCGAACCCGGGGTGTTACCCGACGGCGGCGATCCTGTCGCTCGTTCCGCTCGCGCGTCGGGGGCTGATCTCCGACGCGCCGGTCATCATCAACGCGGCGTCGGGTGTGACCGGGGCGGGGCGGTCGCCGAAGCGAGAGTTCCTCTTCGCGGAGGTCGCCGAGGATTACCGGGCGTACGCGGTCGGCAACACGCACCGGCATCTCGCGGAGATGGTGGATCAGGTGTCCCGGGCGAGCGAGGAGGGACGGGTGCCGGAGCTGGTGTTCACCCCGCACCTGCTGCCGGTTCGCCAGGGGATTCTCGAGACGATCTACGTCCCGTTGAGCGAATCGCTGACGAAGGATGAGGCGACGAGGATCTATCGCGAAGAGTACGCGGACGAGCCGTTCGTCGAAGTGCTGGCTGAGGGCACCCCGAAGCTGGCCGACGTGGTCGGCACCAATTTCGTGTCGATCGCCGCGACGCCAGTGGAGCGGGTTTCGACTCCGATGCTACAGGTGATCGCCGCCGAGGACAACCTGATCAAGGGCGCGATCGGCCAGGCGATCCAGAACCTGAACGTGATGCGGGGGTGGCCCGAAACGGAGGGCCTCCTGTAGGTGATGGAAGGGATCACGGTAGTCAAGGTCGGCGGTAACGAGGTCGACGACCCCGCATGGACGGCGGCACTGGCCGAGGCGATCGGACGGTACCCGGCGAAGGTGATCGTCGTGCATGGTGGAGGGAAAGAGGTCTCGGAGGTCCAGCGTACGCTGGGCGCGGAGCCCGAGTGGCACGAGGGATTGCGGGTGACGACGCCGCGGGCGCTACGCGCGGTATCGATGGTGCTTTCGGGCGTGGTGAACAAGCGGCTCGTGGCGGCGCTGATCACGGCTGGCGTCCCCGCCGCCGGGCTCTCGGGCGAAGACGGGGGGACGCTCCAGGCGGTACCCATGCGCGGCGGCGCCCTGGGTCGGACCGGAGAGGTGGAAACGGTCGACACGAAACTGATCCGGGCACTGCTCGCTGGCGGGTTCACCCCGGTGATTTCGCCGGTGTCCCGGGGTCCGGACGCGATAGCGTTGAACGTGAACGCCGACGATGCCGCGGCCGCGATCGCGGGCGCGGTGGTCGCGGCGCGGTTTCTCCTCGTGTCGAACGTGCCGGGTGTACTGCGCGACGGGTCGGTGGTCGGGTCGGTGGATGAGCGGGGTCTGGAGGCGTTAATCGAGGCCGGCGTCGCGCACGGGGGGATGATCCCCAAGCTTCGCGCGGGGATGCGGGCCGCCGCCGCCGGCGTCGGGGATGTTCGTATCGGTGACCTCTCGCTCCTTTCGGATCGTGAGGCGGGTACGCGGCTGTTGACCGAAGGAGACGAGCAGTGATCAGGAGCGAAATGGAGACACCGGACCTTCTGGCCACCCGGGAGAGCGATGCGTTGCTCCCGGTCTACAAGCAGCCGTCCGCGGTGTTCGTGGGTGGCGAAGGATCGTATCTCATCGCCGAAGATGGCCGACGATTCCTGGACTTCACGGCCGGCATCGCCGTGAACGCGCTCGGCTACGGCGATCCGGATCTGGCCGCGGCGATTCGGGAGGCCCTCGACACGGGGCTGATCCACACGTCGAATCTCTATCGCACCCGGCCCGGCGCGGAGCTCGCCAACTGGCTCGTCGAGCATTCGTTCGCCGATCGTGTCTTCTTCTGCAATTCGGGCGCGGAAGCCAACGAAGGCGCCTTCAAGTTCGCGCGGCGGTGGGCGCGGGAGAATGGCGGGCCCGAGAAGTACGAGATCGTGAGCTTCCGTCACTCGTTCCATGGGCGGACGTTCGGCGCGCTCGCCGCCACCGATCGTCCGGGCTACCAGGAGCCGTTCCAGCCGCTCATGCCCGGCGTTCACTTCCTCGAACCGGGCGATGTGGCGGGGTTCGACGCCCGGGTGAGCGCGGAACGCACGGCGGCGGTGATCATCGAGCCGATTCAGGCGGAAGGCGGCGTACATCCCGTTCCGGTGGAGTTCCTCGCGCACATTCGCGAGATCTGTGACCGGGAAGGTGTATTGCTGATCTTCGACGAGGTGCAGGTCGGCCTCGGTCGGACGGGCACGCTCTGGGCCCACGAGGCCACGGGCGTGACGCCCGACATCATGACCCTGGCCAAGCCGATCGCCGGAGGACTTCCGATGGGGGCGGTCCTGGTCACCGAGCGGGTCGCCGCGTCGATCCGTCCGGGCGACCATGCGACGACCTTCGGCGGCGGTCCGCTCGTGGCGGCGGCCGCGCTCGCCGTGTGCGGGAAGGTCGGCGATCCGGCGTTTCTCGCCGAGGTCTGCCGCAAGGGTGACCTGGTCGCGCGCGAACTCGGCGCGCTGGCGATCCGCCGCGACGACATCGTGGGGATCCGCGGCGCGGGGCTGATCTGGGGAATCGAGACCCGCGAGGATGCCTCGTCGGTCGTCAGCGCCGCCTTCGAGGCCGGTCTGCTCCTCGTGAGCGCCGGCCCCAGGGTGATCCGCGTTCTCCCGCCGCTCGTCATTCGCGACGAAGAGCTGCGGACCGGCCTGGCGATCCTTGATCGGGTCCTCTGATGATGCTGATTCACATCACCGAACGGGACGAGGCCGGAGGTCGGGCCGGGCCCACCGTGGCCCGCCCGCTCCGTGCGCGGGTGCGGGCCGTTTCCGGAACACCGGATCCCGCGCGGGTGCGCGTGCGCCCCGCGCGGATCGCCGACATGCGCGACATCGAACCACTCATCCGTGTCTTCGCGAACGATAACCTGATGCTGCCCAAGGGGCTGGATCAGCTGACGCGGACGTTTCGCGAGTTCGTGGTGGCCATCGATGAGGATGATTTCATCGTCGGCTGTGGCGCGCTCCGGATCTATAATGAGGACCTCGCCGAGATCTGCTCGCTCGCGGTCGATCCGCTCTACCAGCGGGGCGGCGTCGGACGGAAGATCGTCGAACGTCTCATCGAAGACGCCCGCACCCTCGAGTTGACGGACGTGTTCGCGCTGACGCTGAATCCGGAGTTCTTCGGCAGGCTCGGTTTCGAGACCGTCAACCGCGAGAACTTCCCGCTCAAGGTATGGGCGGATTGCCGTAACTGCCCGAAGCTGCACGCCTGCGACGAGATCGCGGTGGCGCGCAAGGTGTGACGCGCAAGGTGTGAAACATGCACCGCGATGCCGCGGAGTCCGCTTTCTCCTCGCGGTGATCGTTGACGCCTCGGTGAAACCGGAGCCGTCGAGGTGGGCGGGAGCGACGCGAGTCGCGGCCCGCCCACTTCGCTCGCGAAGATCGTGTTCCGGAGTCTGGTGGCGGGCATCGCCGGACCGCGACCGGTTGAGTCGAACTGGGAGATCGAAGAGAGATGGAGACAACACAGCAGATGGCGCCACGGTCAGCGAAGCTCTGGGGTGGCCGATTCACGGGCGAGTCCGCCGCGGATATGGACCGGCTCAATCGGTCTCTACCCATCGACAGACGCCTCTGGAATGAGGACATCGCGGGAAGCCGGGCATGGGCGGCGGCCCTCGGACGGGCGGGCGTGCTCACGGAAGACGAGGCGCGCGCGCTCGTCGAGGGGCTGGAACGGGTGGCCGCGCGGGTCAGGGAGTGGCCGGGAGCGGAATGGGAGTCCGCGATGGACGAGGACATCCACTCGCTTGTCGAGCGGCTGCTGCGCGACGAGGTGGGGCCGCTCGCGGGCAAGCTGCATACGGGCCGTTCTCGAAACGATCAGGTGGCGACCGACACCCGGCTCTGGGCGCTCGCCGCCGTGGACCGAATGGACTCTCACATCGGCCAGGTGATCGCCGCGCTCGTCGCCTGCGCCGAGATGAACGTCGACACCGTGATGCCAGCATACACGCACCTGCAGCGCGCGCAACCGATCCTCGGAGCGCAATGGGCTCTCGCTCACGCCTGGGCGATCTCGCGCGACCGCGACCGGCTGCAGGACGCGCGCGGCCGGGTGAGTGTCCTTCCGCTCGGCTCCGGAGCGATCGCCGGATGTCCCTTCCCCATCGACCGCGAGTCGCTGCGCGCCGAACTCGGCTTTTCCTCGATCTCCCCGAACAGCATCGACGCCGTGGGGGATCGTGACTGGATCGCGGAACTGCTCTTCGTGGCCGCCTCGCTCGGCGTCCACCTCTCCCGGCTCGCGGAAGACGTCATCCTCTTTTCTTCCGCCGAGTTCAACTTCGTCCGGCTGGCGGACCAGTATTCCACCGGCAGCTCGCTGATGCCCCAGAAACGAAATCCTGACGCGATGGAGCTGGCGCGCGGGAAATCCGGCCGGCTCATTGGCGGCCTGATGACGATGCTGACCGTGCTGAAAGGGTTGCCGACCGGGTACAACAAGGACCTTCAGGAGGACAAGGAAGCGCTGTTCGACTCGGTGGACACGCTCGAGACGCTCCTCCCCGCGGTCGCGGGAACGATTCACACGATGCGGTTCAACGCCGATCGCACGCTCGCGGCGATCGATCCCTCGATGCTCGCGACGGACGTCGCCGAGTATCTCGTCCGCGCCGGAGTCCCCTTCCGGGAGGCGCACGAAATGGTCGGTGGGCTCGTGCGCGCCGCTGAGGAAGCCGGATGCTCTCTGGCCGAACTCCCTCGCGAACGGTTCGTCGAAGTGTCGCGGCATTTCGAGGCCGCCGACCTCGTCGGGCTCTTCGATCCGGCCGAGGCGGTGCAGGCGCGGGCGAGCGTCGGCGGAACCTCGCGCGAATCCGTGCTCGACCAGATCGCCAGGCTGAAAGAAGCCCGACCGGCCTAGACGGCCGGCAGGAACGCGGCCAGTACCCGCAGCACGCCATCCGGATTGTCCGCGTTGAGCCAGTGACCGCCCGTCACCTCGTGGAGGCTCACACGGCCGACGCACTCGGCGGCGCGGCGGATCCTGGCTCGGGCTTCGGCGTCGATCGATTCGGAGTCCGTGGCCCGAACGATGTGAAGATCGACTCCCGGAGGCGGTTCGTCGACGATCGGCCAGACGTCTCCCGCGAAGTAATCGAGCAGCATTTCCTCCATGCCGTCCCAATCGAGCTTCCAGGCGAATCCGTCCGGGCCGCGTTGCAGATTCATCGCCAGCCATTGGCCCACCGGCCGGGCATATCCATGTTCCACCATCGCGTCGGCGAGTTCATCGCGGCTGGAGAACACGGGTGGCAACGCGCGCACGATCTCGAGCACGCGCCAGGCGGTGCCCGAGGGCTCGCCCGTCCGAAGCGTCGAATCGATCACCCATACCTGGCGCGGATGCGGCTCCTCCGCCGCTCGGAGCAGGACGACCTTTCCACCGAAGGAGTGGCCGAGCAGCGCGGAGGCGGGCTTCTCGAGGTGGGACTCGAGACGCTTCAGGTCGGCGGCGCACCGACGCAGCGTGTGCGGGGGGTCGAATCCCGCCTGTGAGCCCCCGTGCAGACGCAGATCGACGAGGACCACCCCCCACTCGGGGCGTTCCGCGACGAGCGGCCGGGCGATATTCCCCCAGTTGCGGCCCGCTCCATAGATTCCATGGACGACGTACAGCCAGTTCTCCGGGTTCTCGACGGACGTGACAAGCGTATGATTCAGAATGGGTTCCATGAGTTCATCCGAGTAGGTGCGCCCGGCATGGCTTCGGGGCGATGATCGAACTGAGCGAAGTCACGAAAACGTTCGCCGGACGATGGTACCGGGGCGACGCCCCCGTACGGGCGCTCGACGGCGTCGACCTGGTCGTGTCCGAAGGTACGAGACTGGGCGTCGTCGGCCTGAATGGAGCCGGAAAGAGCACGCTCCTCCGCGTGCTGCTGGGCTACGCCCGGCCGACGACGGGTATCGCGCTCATCGGCGGGCTCGCGCCTCGTGACTACGTCGAGCGTCATGGCGTCGGGTACGTACCGGAGCGGTTGACGATACCGCCCCAGCGCACGGTGCGCGAGGCGCTCCGCGCGTGCGCGATGCTGGGAGGGATGGGCGATGACGCCCGGGACCGGGTGGAGGCCGTGATCGAGCGGCTCGGTCTGGGCACGCTCGCGACCCGTCGAATCGGGGCATTATCGAAGGGAAACCTGCAGCGGGTGGGGATCGCGCAGGCGATTCTGGGTGACCGCCAACTACTGGTGCTCGACGAGCCGACCGACGGGCTGGATCCCGTCTGGATCGCGGAGTCGCGGGCGATCCTCGATGAGTGGCACGCCGCGGCGCCGGGCCGGATCCTTGTTCTCGCGTCGCACGACCTGGCCGAGATCGCCCGGCTCACCAACCGGATCCTTCTGCTCCACAACGGGCGGATCCGCGATGAGTTCGACGCGGCGGGCGCCGGGCCGGAGCTGGAGAGACGTTTCCTCGATCGGGTGCGCGCACTCGAGGAAGGACGCGCGTGATCGCCGTTTTCCTTCGCGACATGCGCTGGCGGATCGCGGCGCTCGCCGGTATGGCCCTTCTCTTCTACCTGCAGGAGCCCGGCTTCCACCAGCACGAAGGTTTCGACCCGAACGCGACCGCGCTCGGGCCGCTGGGAATCTCGGCGACGCTCTCTAACTTCGCCGCCCTCGCCATGATCATCCTGCTGGCGGGGTTCATTTCCAGGGAGGTCCGGGACGGCCATGCCCGGATCACGCTTTCCCATCCGGTGACGCCGATCGGATATTTCGGTCTGCGATGGATTCTCGCCTACGCGATCACGATCGTCGCGTCGACCCTCTTCCTGATCGTGGGGCAACTTCTCGCGTGGGGAGAATTTCGCGGCGGGTGGAGCGGTATGCTGCTTCCGCTGCTTTCCGCGCTGGTCTACGGTGGCGTGATGGCGCTGCTGTCGAGCGGCGGGGCCCGCGCCGAGGCCACGATCGCCTTCCTCCTCCTCCTCCTTCCCATCGTGTTCCCGGAAATCCTCGCCATGCTCCTGGGCCTGGCTCCCCCATCCGCGCAGAGCCTGGTGAACACCGTGCTCCCCCCGCAGACCGCTCTCTCCGACCTCTGGGACGGCCTGATCGGCGGCACCGTCCGCTGGGACGCGGTGACTTACGCGGCCGGCTACGGCATCATCCTCCTCGCCGTCTCCGGTCTCATCCTTCGGCTGCGGGAGTGGCCGTAGCCGCCTTTCCGGACCATTCCGACGTCTCCAGCGCTTCACGCGCGGCCCGGTAGCCTTCCTCCATGAGAAATTGCGTTCGATCGAAGTCGAAGGTGTCCACGTGTCCGACTTCGGGCCGGATGTACACACCGGGAAGGTGCGAGTACCGGGCGAGCGATTCCCGGCGCCGGTCTCGCAGCGCGAGCGAGACCACGCGATGGTGGATCGCCACGAGACCCTGCTCGAAGTAACCCTCCGCTGGTGGCGCGAAGTCCGACCCGACATCCACCCCGATCACCCGCTCCGCTCCCCAGGCGGCCGCCTGCGAAAGCGGAAACGCGTTCAGGATGCCCCCATCCACGAGCACGTCACCGTCCACTCGCGACGGCGGGAAATAGACCGGAAGCGCGCATGAGGCATAGAGCGCCAGCGGCAACTCGACATCTCGCCGACATCCATGCCCGAACCAGACCTCTTCACCGGAAACGAGCGACGCCGCGTTCACCCGGAGCGGCATGATCAGCTCCGAAAAACGGCGCACCGGCAACACGCGCTCCATCCAGTCCATGAACGGCCGATCCTCGAACACGGACGTCGAACGGATCCCGCCCAGCCAGAGCGCCCGTCGATTCAGCGCGACCACGTCCTCCTTCTTCAACCGACGCGCGATCTCCGTCAGCTCCCGCCACCCGAGACCACCCGCGATGAGCGCTCCGACCAGGGCGCCAATGCTCGTTCCAATCACCGCGTCGGGTCGGATCGCCGCTTCCTCGAGCGCTTTCATCACGCCGATGTGCGCGATCCCCTTCATCCCGCCACCACCCAGCACCAATACGGTTCGCGGACCCGTCTCGGTCACCGCCTTCCCCCGATCCGCGCTCTCCGTCACCGCTGGCGCGACCTGACCTCGCTCCGCCATCGACCACCCCCTTGATTCGCCGTCGAGACCCGGGGTCGCCCCCCCGGGCCGGCATCGAAAAAGGAACGCAAGATCCGCGACTCCCCGCGACAAACTACCTCATTTCTGATGGATCCGCGGCCCCGACGGCGAATACGTCATTGGAGCCCTCGGGCGCCGATCCAGACGCTTGACACACCGCACCCCGAACGGGTAGGTTGCCATTGATAAGTAGAATCATTATTGAAAAGCTCCCGTGACCGATCGGGAGGTGTTCGAGGCCTTTTTTCGAGTTGTGTTCCGCGCCGCGCGAGTGAGGCGAGCGGGTGGAAGGGCGGAACCGGAGACGAAAGAGAAACAGGCGCGGGAGCGCAAGGAGGAAGGAGCCATGGCGGAACCGTTGCTCGAGGTCGTGAATCTGCACGCGGAGGTTGCCGAGACGGGAGCCGAGATCCTGAAGGGTTTGGACCTGAAGATCGGGGAAGGTGAGATCCACGCGATCATGGGACCGAACGGCTCGGGGAAGAGCACGTTGTCGAAGGTGATCTCGGGGCATCCGGCGTATGAGGTGACGGACGGTGATATCCTCTTCCGGGGCGAGAGTATCCTGGACATGGAGCCGGACGCGCGGGCGCACGCGGGGATCTTCCTGGCGTTCCAGTATCCGGTGGAGATTCCGGGCGTGTCGATCGCGAACTTTCTGCGGACCGCGATCAACTCGAAGCGCGAGGAGGAGATCGACATCTTCGACTTCCAGGACCTGTTGACCTCGAAGATGGAGATGCTGGGGATGGATCCGGTGTTCGCGGAGCGGTCGGTGAACGACGGCTTCTCGGGTGGTGAGAAGAAGCGGAACGAGATTCTGCAGCTGGCGATGCTGGAGCCGACGCTCGCCGTCATGGACGAGACGGACTCGGGGCTGGACATCGACGCGCTGAAGATCGTCTCGGCGGGGATCAACACGATCAAGGAGCACCACGAATCCTCGATGTCGGTGCTGTTGATCACGCATTACCAGCGGATGCTGAATTACATCACGCCGGACTTCGTGCACGTGATAATGAACGGCCGGGTGATCCGGTCGGGTGGAGCGGAGCTGGCGCTGGAGCTTGAGGAACGGGGGTACGAGTGGGCCCGGGAACTGGAGCCGGCGTAACGGAACGAGGTTGACGGGAAAACGATGGTGAGGGGCGGGTCGCCGGTCCGCTCGGGACGCCGGGCCGCGAACGATCCGGAACGCCGGAGACGACCCACAAGGGAGCAGAACGATGCCGAAGAATGAAGCCGTAGCCCAGCTCGATCTGGACGAATACAAGTACGGGTTTTCGGATGACGTCGAGTACCGCTTCAAGTCGCGAAAGGGACTCGATGAGGAGATCGTGCACCAGATCTCGGAACAGAAGGGCGAGCCGGAATGGATGCTGAAGACCCGGCTGAAGGCGTTGAAGCACGCCCAGTCTCGGCCCTGGCCGAAGTGGGGCGGAGATCTCTCGGGGCTCGACTTCGACGACATCTACTTCTACATCCGACCGTCCGATGGTGTGGGACGGACGTGGGACGAGGTGCCGGAGACGATCAAGAACACCTTCGAGCGGCTGGGGATTCCGGACCAGGAGCGCCGCATCCTGGCCGGCGTCGGCGCACAGTACGAATCGGAGGTCGTCTATCACTCACTCAAGGAAGAGTGGGAGAAGCAGGGCGTCATCTTCAAGTCGATGGACGACGGCCTGAGAGACCATGAAGACATCGTCCGTGAGTATTTCGGAACGGTCGTACCCTTCCGCGACAACCTGTTCGCGGCGGTGAACACGGCGGTCTGGTCGGGCGGTTCATTCGTCTACGTCCCGAAGGGCGTCAAGCTGGACATGCCGTTGCAGGCGTACTTCCGGATCAACGCGGAGTCGATGGGTCAGTTCGAGCGGACGATGATCATCGTCGACGAGGGGGCGGAGGTCCAGTATATCGAGGGGTGCACGGCCCCGACGTACGCGAACGATTCTTTCCACTCGGGCGTCATCGAGATCATCGTGAAGGACGGTGCTCGTTCACGGTACACGACGATCCAGAACTGGTCTCACAACGTCTACAACCTGGTGACGCAGCGGGCGATCGTCGGACGGGACGGAACCCATGAGTGGATCGACGGGAACCTGGGCTCGAAGCTGACGATGAAGTATCCCTCGGTCTACCTGCAGGGCGAAGGCGCGCGCGGGGAGATTCTGAGCATCGCGTACGCCGGGCCGGGGCAGCATCAGGACGCGGGTGGAAAGGCGGTCCACATGGCGCCGCACACCTCGAGCCGGATCGTGTCGAAGTCGATTTCACGCGGCTCCGGGCGCAGCTCGTATCGCGGGCTCCTGCGGGTCGACCCGGGTGCCCGATTCGCGAGAAGCAACGTGGAGTGTGACGCGCTGCTCCTGGATGAGGAGGCGCGGACGGACACCTACCCGTACATCGAGATCGAGGAGACTGACGCTCAGATCGGTCACGAGGCGACGGTTTCGAAGATCGGCGACGAGCAGCTCTTCTACCTGATGAGCCGCGGGCTCTCGGAAGACGAGGCGGCAACGATGGTCGTGCGCGGGTTCATCGAGCCCATCTCGAAGGAGCTTCCGCTGGAGTACGCCGTGGAGTTGAACCGGCTGATCGAACTCGAAATGGAGGGCAGCGTCGGCTGACCCCGCGGAAGAAGAACCGAGGACTCCAGGAGGAGAAGTTGGCAGATCAGACCATGGAGGCGGAGGAAGTCGGCATCTTTTCGGCGGACCAGGTCGAAATCCTGACGACCGCGCGGAACGAGCCGGAGTGGCTACGCGCTTCACGGAAGGCGGCGTACCGCGCATTCGCGGAAACTCCGATGCCGGATACCCGGCCGGAGGAATGGCGCTACACGAAGATTCGCGACCTGCTCGACCTCGAGGCGCTCCGCACGGCCGAGGAACATGCGCCCGTCGCGGCGCTAGAGACGCTCCCCGGAGGGCTGCGATCGATCATCGACGAGTCGGGCCAGAGCGCGGGCCGGATCGTTCAGTTGGACGCGTCGATCGTGCACCGGGAGCGGGAGGACGCGCTGGATGGCCAGGGCGTGATCTTCACCAGCCTGGAACAGGCGGTCATCGAGCATCCCGAGCTGGTGCGCGGATACCTGGGTAGCGCGGTCACACCGGCGGACGGAAAGTTCGCCGCGCAGAACGCCGCGTTCTGGACGGGCGGGACGTTCCTGTATGTACCGGACAACGTGAAGGTGGAGATACCGCTCCGGTCGTTCCGCTGGCTCTCGGAAGACGGCGGCTCCAGCTTCGGTCGAACGTTGATCGTGGCGGGCGAATACTCCGAGGTCTCGGTCGTCGACGAGCTGGCATCCGGCGATCTGGACGAGCGTACGCTCTCCAACGGGGCGACGGAGATCATCGCGGGAGAAGGCGCGAAGGTCACCTATGTGGCCGTGCAGCGGCTGGGGAAGGGAGTGCTGCACCTCACGACCGATCGACTGGTGGCGGGTCGTGACGCGAAGGTGACGACGGTGTATGTCGCGCTCGGTTCGGACGTCACCCGAGCGGACATCCGCTGCGAGCTCAACGCGCCGGGCGCGCACGTGGACATGCTCGGGCTCTACATCGGCGAGGGTACGCAGCACCTGGACCATCAGACGCTGCAGAACCACGTCGCCCCGCACGCCTCGAGCAACCTGCTCTTCAAGGGCGCGCTGATGGATACGAGTCGTTCGGTGTTCCGTGGCCTCATCCGGGTGCATCCGCACGCGCAGCGGACGGACGCCTACCAGACGAACCGGAACCTGATCCTCTCGTCGGGTGCCCGGGCCGACTCGTTGCCGAACCTGGAGATCGCCGCCGACGACGTCCGCTGCTCCCACGCGGCGACCGTGGGCCAGCTCGACGTGGAGGAGATCTTCTACCTGCAGAGCCGCGGAATCTCGAGAACGGAAGCGATGCGGCTCGTGATTTTCGGGTTCTTCGGAGAAGTCCTCGACCAGCTCGAGCTGGAGGACGTGAAGGAGGAACTGGTCACGGCGATCGAGCGAAAACTGTACGCCGCACGCGCCGGAGGATGACCGGAATCGCTGATTTCAGGGTGTCGATGGACGCGTGTCGTGGAGGTACGATCTGATGGCGTTCGTGAGGGTCGCGGGGCTGGACGAGATCCCCGAAGGCGAAACACTGGCCGTGAACGTCGGCCGCAAGGAGATCTGCCTCGCGCGGTTGAACGGCGAAGTCTACGCGTTCTCGAACAACTGCACGCATCGGGACTTTCAGTTGGTGGGCGGCGAACTGGACGAAGCGGAATGCTCGATCACCTGCGACTGGCACGGTGCCCGATTCGATGTTCGGACCGGCACTCCGCTCTCGCCGCCCGCGACGAGGCCGGTCAAGGTCTATCCGTGCAGGGTCGAGGAAGACGGGATTCTCGTCGATCCCGATTGACCGGCGGCATCCCCGCCAGGTAATACTTCGAGCGCGATCCCGGACGAATCCGGGCTCGCGCTCGTCGTCTCTTGAACCGTGGAAGGCCTCATGGACGCAACCTCGACCGCTTCCTCGAAGACGAGCGGCTACGACGTCGCTCGGATCCGGGAAGAGTTTCCGATTCTCGACCAGGAGGTGAACGGTCGCGCGCTCACCTATCTCGACAACGCCGCGTCCACGCAGAAACCGACCGCCGTACTGAGCCGGGTCGAGGCATTCTACCGTACCGAGAACGCGAACGTCCACCGGGGTCTGCACGAACTCTCGAACCGGGCCACCGACGCCTATGAGCAGGCGCGCCAGGAGGTGGCCGGTTTCTTCGGGATCGAAGATCCCTCCGAACTGATCTGGACCCGTGGAACGACCGAGGGAATCAACCTGGTCGCCAGTTCGCTGGCGGCCGATGGATTGAAGAAGGACGACGAGATCGTCCTCTCGGTGATGGAGCATCACTCCAACCTGGTTCCCTGGCAGATCGCGGCGCGACGGACCGGGGCACGGCTGAAGTTCTTCGACATCGACGAGCAGGGGCGGCTGGATCTATCGGCGATCGACGAGGTTATTACCGAGCGAACCAGGGTCGTCTCGATCGCGCAGGTCTCGAACGCGCTCGGCACGATCAACCCGATCACGACGATCGCGTCGCGGGCGCGGGAAGTCGGCGCTATCATGGTGGTGGACGGGGCACAGGGCGCGCCGCATTTTGAAGTCTCGATCTCCACACTGGGGTGTGACTTCTACGCCTTTTCCGGCCACAAGATGTGCGGTCCGACAGGGATCGGAGGTCTCTGGGGACGTCGAGAGCTGCTCGAGCGACTTCCCCCCTGGATGGGAGGGGGGGACATGATCGACAACGTCGAGCTCGAAGAATCGACCTGGGCCCCCCCGCCGATGAAGTTCGAGGCGGGGACGCCGAACATCGCGGGCGCTGTCGGCCTGGGCGCGGCCGCGCGGTTCCTGAAGTCCGTGGGTATGAGTTCGATCGGAGCGCACGAGCGCGATCTCTCGGGATACGCGATCGAGCGGCTCGTGGAGGTACCGGGCGTCACCGTGTTCGGCCCGTCGGACCCCGGTGAGCGCTCCGGGGTGGTTTCGTTCGTGGTTGATGAAGTCCATCCCCACGATCTGGCGACGATCCTGGACGCCGAGGGAGTCGCGATCCGCGCCGGTCATCATTGCGCGCAGCCACTGATGCGCCGGTTGGGTGTGTCGGCGACGGCGCGGGCATCATTTTATCTGTACAACACGCGGGCCGAAGTCGACACGCTGATCCGAGGCGTGAATCGGGCCCGATCGATCTTCGCCCGCTGAGCCCCCATGCGTTCAAACCTGGTCCTGCTGATCACCGCCGCGACGGTGTTTCTCATCAGCAACTTCATGATTCTGAAGTCGCTCGAGAATGGGTCGCGCGGGCTCGCGATCGCGGGAGGCGTTGGCAACGCCATCGCGGCGGTTCTGTTCGTCGCCTGTATCTGGGTCCAGCACCGCAGAGTGGACTGGGCGAGGATCGAGCGGGAGCAGCGGCTCTGGGAGAGTGGGCCTCTCGGTCGTCGCTGGCTGCGGATCCGCCGCCGAGCGGTCGACAGGTGGAGATCGTGAATCTTGAATCGCTCTACCAGGAGCTGATCCTCCAGCACCATCGGCACCCGAAGAACCGGGGCTCGATCGAGACGCCGAGCGTGGAGATCGCGATGAAGAACCCGGTGTGCGGCGATGAGATCACCCTGCAGCTCGCGGTCGAGGACGGTGTGGTCACGGCCGCGCGGTTCACCGGCCAGGGCTGTTCGATTTCGCAGGCGTCCGCGTCGATGATGACCCAGGGGATCGAGGGGCGGACGCTCGAGGAAATCCGTTCGCTCGCCCGCCTTTTCACTCGACTGATGCACGGCGACGCGGAAGCGGCGAACGATCGGTCGCTGGGCGATCTCCGAGCGCTCACGGGAGTCGCGAAGTTCCCTCGTCGAGTCAAATGCGCGCTGCTCGCGTGGAATGCCCTGGATGAGGCGGAAAAGGCGCTGGATTCACCGCCAACCGATCCGTGACTTTCGCGCCGATTTCAGCACTTGTTCGACGCGGTTCCCGCCTTAGCTTGCCCCTCCGACCGACCCGCTGACACCCGCCCGGACCGCATTCTCCACCCCTCGGTGTCCGTGGGAACGCTCCCGCCGGATCGTCCTTCGCCGTCCTCTTCGCCATGCCGCCCGTCCTCCGTCCTCTCGACCAGGTCGAGGATTCCGTCGAGGTCTATCTGAACCCGGGTGCTCGCCTGGGCCCGACGGTCTATCTCGCGACGCTGACCTTCGTGCTGGCGGGACTCATCGCCCTCCCGCTCGTCCGTGTGAGCGTGGCGATTCAGGCGGACGGCCTGATCCGACCGGCCGTGGAGAGGCACGACGTGGTGGCGAGCGCGTCGGGATACGTGGAAGAGGTACGCTTGACCGGCTTCGACCGGGTCCGGGCGGGGGACGAGCTGTTTCGTCTGGCCGACACGCCACTGGATTCGCGACGAGCGTTGACGCGCGGCCGCCTCGCCGAGCTCGGAGAGGATGTTCGCGAACTCGAGACGCTCCTATCGGACGGATCCGAGGCTGATCTTCTCGGAAACTCACGCCGTGAGAGCCGGCAGCTTGCCGAGCAGCGCCTGCTCCTTCAGGAATTGACCCGCCTGGGGATCGGCGAACGGCAGGCGACCGAGGCCCTGGGAAGGACCACCGCGCTCGCCCGACTCGGCCTCGTGTCGGACGCTGACGAAGAGCGAATCCGAGCCGAGGTCGAGACATTCGCTGAGGAACGCCGACTGATCTCGGCGAGGTATCGGAGCGACTGGCGGGCCAGGCTGACCCAGCTGCGAATCGAGGAGGGCCAACTACGGGATCAGCTCTCCACGCTGGTGAACGACAGCCTCTTGCGGGTGGTCCGGGCTCCGGTGGACGGAACGATCGAGGAAATGACGAGCCTCTCGCCCGGGAGTTACATCCGCGAAGGCCAGCGGCTCGCCGTGATCTCGCCGGAAGCGGAACTGGTCGCCGAGGTCCTGCTCTCGCCGCGCGACTTCGGCCTCATCGACCGGGGTACTCCGGTCCGGCTGCTCATCGACGCTTTCCCCCACCAGGACTGGGGCCATCTCTCCGGCCGCGTCATCGAAGTCCCCGACGACTACCAGATCGTCGGCGAGCAAGCGGTGTTTCGCGCGCGCGTGAGCCTCGACGACACCGAATTGTCGCTCGCCAACGGTATTCGTCGGGCGGTCCGCAAGGGAATGACCTTGCGCGCGCGGATCATGGTCACGGAGCGGAGCCTCTGGCAGCTCCTTCGAGACGACATCAACGACTGGGTCAATCCCCCTCGACAGGCCGGCATGGCCGTGAAAGAAGAGGACCGATGAGCAGGCTCGGAAAGAATGCGCCCGGAGAGACCGGGACGGGCGCGGGGCTGACTGTCCGGGGCAACATTACGGCCGCCGGAGTGACGCTGGATCATGTCCAGTTCCTGACGGAGCGTTTCGTCGTCACGGAGATCGGAGACACGACGACACTGCACGCCTCCGAACTGGGTGGTCGTTTCGTCGTCGATGTGTCGGGCCGGCGGCTGCGACGAGTCGGGATTTCCGGGGATGATGTCCGGATCTCGCACCTCAGGGAAATGATCGGCGACGTGGCGGTCCACCGCGACCCGGAGCCGGTGACGATGGGCGGATTCGTCTGCCGTCGATATCGACTCTGCAATGACTCGTCGCGGATCATGATCTCCGCCGAGTCGTTCTGCGCTCGGGTCGCCGCCATCGGGCGGACCGCGCTTCACGACGAGCGGAGCTTCGAAGTGGCGCTTCACCCTCTCGCGTTACCCCTCGATCCAGACGAACTGGTGGTAAGCTCGACCACACGGACGTACGCCAACGGCTATCAGCACGTGCAGAGCTATCATCTGGCGTCGTTGACGGAGGGAATCGAAGAAGTTGAACGGATCGAGGCCTTCCTGAAGTTTCCGATCGACGAGAACCGGCATCCATGATTCGCGGGCGGGTTCCCGGCGTGCGCCAGCGCGACGCGACGGACTGCGGGGCCGCCTGTCTGTTGTCCGTCGCGCGATACCACGGCCGACGGGTACCACTCTCCCGGATCCGCCAGTTCGCCGATACCGATCGCAACGGCACGAGCGTCTTCGGTATGCTGGAGGCGGCGACAAGGCTCGGGTTCACCGCCAAGGGCGTTCGTGGAAAACCCGAATCGCTGCCGTCCATCCCGCTTCCGGCGATCGCGCACGTCACCGGTCGGGATGGGATGAGCCATTTCGTGGTCATCGCTCGCGTGTCCCGCGCTCGCCTGACGGTGATGGACCCGCGGGATGGGGTTCTCGCGCGCATTCCGACGGACGAGTTCATCCGCCGCTGGACGGGCGTCCTGATCCTGCTCGCGCCGGAGGAGCGTCTGGCGCACGAGCCGCGCGCCCGATCGACGGTGGGTCGCTTCTGGTCGCTCGTTCGCCCGCATCGGAGCGTCCTCCCGCAGGCGCTGGCGGGAGCGGTGCTGCACACGTTGCTCGGCCTCAGCACGGCGATCTACGTCCAGAAGATCGTCGACCATGTCCTCGTGGACGGTAACCGCGGCTTGCTGAACACGCTCGGCGTGGCGATGGTCGTGATCCTCGTCGCGCAGACATACATCGGGACGGCGCAGAGCCTCCTCGTCCTGCGGACCGGTCAGCGGATGGACGTCGCGCTGGTGCTCGGCTACCACCGTCATCTGCTACGGCTTCCCCAGCGGTTCTTCGACACGATGCGGATCGGCGAGATCATCTCGCGGGTCGGCGACGCGGTGAAGATTCGCGCGCTGATCAATGACACCGCGCTGGATATCGTCGTGAACGTTCTGGTCGTGGCGTTCTCGTTCGCGCTCATGACGATGTACGACCGAGGCCTCGCGCTCGTCATGACAACGGTGATCCCGGTCTACGCGCTTGTCCTGTGGGTCGCGAACCGTGTCAACCGACGGCAGCTTCGCCTGCTGATGGAGCACGGCGCTGACCTGGAGAGCTCGCTCGTCGAGTCGGTCAACGCCATATCGACGATCCGGCGATTCGATATCGCCGAAGACACGGAGCGAGGAATGGAAGCGCGTTTCGTCCGCGTGCTGCGCGCGGTTCGTGGTGCCACGACAGCGTCGATCGTTTCCATGCGCGGGACCGAGTTCGCCTCGCGACTCGCGATCATCGTCCTCTTCTGGGTGGGCAGCGGCTTCGTCATCGGGGGCGGGCTGACCCCCGGCGAGCTGATGAGTTTCTACGCGCTCGTGGGCTACCTCACCGGCCCGGTCACCCAGCTCGTCGGGGCCAACCGTTCGATCCAGGATGCGCTCATCGCGGCCGATCGGCTCTTCGAGATCCTGGACCTCGAAGCGGAAGTCGAGCATCGCGGAGTGGAAGTGGCGCGGATTCGCTCCGACCTCGAGGGGTCGGAGCGGGCGCCGGCCGACGTCGTCCTGGAGAACGTACGCTTCCGGTATGGGGCTCACCGACGCATCTTCGACGGTCTGGACCTGCGGATCCCGGAAGGATCGTATACCGCTTTCGTCGGAGAGAGCGGAAGTGGGAAGAGCACATTGATCTCAGTCCTGCAGAAGCTCTACCCGATCGAGAGCGGGACCGTGAAGATCGGGCGCACGGACCTGCGGGAGATCGACACCGTCAGCCTTCGTCGGTGGGTCGCCGCCGTGCCGCAAGTAACCCACCTCTTCGCGCGCTCGGTGATCGAGAATATCGCGCTTGGTGATCCGGCTCCCGACATGGCCCGCGTCCTGGAGCTGTGTGACGCGCTCGAGATCACGCCGTTCGTAAGGGCCCTTCCGCTCGGGTTTCACACGATTCTCGGCGAGAACGGAGCGGAGCTGTCCGGAGGGCAGCGACAGCGACTCTCCATCGCCCGGGCACTCTACCGGGAGCCGCGGCTATTGCTGCTGGATGAAGCGACATCCCACCTCGATTCCCGGGGTGAGGCGGTGGTCCGCCGACGGATTTCCGCCCTTCGGGAGACGGGTGCGACGGTCGTGGCCGTCGCGCATCGTCTGTCGACCGTCGTCGGAGCGGACCGGATCCTCGTCTTTGACGGTGGCCGCGTGACGGAAGAGGGAAAACACGACGAACTGATCCGTGGCGATGGCCTGTACGCCGAGCTCTGGCGACAGCAGACGGAATGCGCCCGAGCGACCAGCGTCGCGTGATGGGGGTACTGAAGAGGCGGGATTTTTTCTTGCGCGCCGCGACGGACGCGGGATCAGCGCGTGTCGGCGGCGGGAACTTCGCGCGAGCACCACGAGAGGCGGGATCCGAACCGCCATGGGGGAGTCCAAATGAACTGGATCGGGAGACGCGTCGCCATCGTCGAGGGCTGTCGGACCCCTTTCGCGAAGTCGGGGACAGATTTCAGGAGCCTGGGCGCGATCGAACTCGGTAAGGTCGCGGTCAGCGAGCTGATCAGTCGAACGAACCTGGACCCCGGAGAGATCGACCACCTCGTCTTCGGCACGGTGGTGCAATCGGTCCTGGAGCCGAACATCGCGAGAGAGGTGGGTCTGGGCTCGGGAGTACCGCCATCGGTCCCCGCGTTCACGGTCGGACGTGCGTGCGCTTCCTCCAACCAGGCGATCACTTCGGGGGCCGAGCAGATCGCGCTCGGGCTGGCGGATGTGGTGATCGCTGGCGGCGCCGAGTCGCTGACCGACGTTCCCATCCTCTTTTCGGACGAGATGCGCGACGCTCTCGTGGCGGCGTCGAAGGCACGGACGGCGACCGACAGGGTGAAGGCCTTCGCGGCCGTCCGGCCCGGACACCTGAAGCCCGTTTCGCCCGCGATCGCCGAGCCGTCGACGGGACTGACGATGGGCGAATCCGCTGAGGGGATGGCGCGGGAGAACGGAATCACCCGCGAGGAGCAGGACCGATGGGCGCTCCGGAGTCATCAGCTGGCGGCCGCCGCGACCGAGGATGGAAGGTTGTCACGCGAGATCGCGCCGGTCTTCGTCGACGGCACCGCGATCACGCGCGACAACGGAATCCGCACCGACACTTCACTCGAGAAACTCGCCAGACTCAAGCCGGCGTTCGACAAGCGGTATGGAACCGTAACCGCCGGCAACGCTTCGCCGCTGACGGACGGCGCGTCAGCGGTGTTGCTGATGAGCGAGGAGAAGGCCCGGGCACTCGGTTACCAACCCCTCGGCTTCATCCGCTCGTGGGCCTATGCCGCGCTGGACCCGTCGGACCAGCTGCTACAGGGGCCGGTCCTCGCGACACCCGTCGCGCTCGACCGCGCGGGGCTCTCGATGTCGGAGATCGACCTGATGGACATGCACGAGGCATTCGCGGCCCAGGTCCTGTCGAACATTCAGTGGTTCCGCTCCGCGAAGATCGCGAAGGAGCGCCTTGGGCTGGACGCCGCGGTCGGCCTGCCGGACGAGGAGAGGATCAACGTGATGGGCGGCTCGATCGCGATCGGTCATCCGTTCGGAGCCACTGGCGGGCGCATCACGATCAGCCTGCTGAACGAACTGCGGCGCAGAGGCATGCGGTACGGATTGATCACCGTGTGCGCCGCCGGAGCGATGGGTTTCGCGATGGTGGTGGAGAGCGCCTGAAGACAGGACGATCCCGCTGACGGGCCGCTGTCGCCGTGCTCGGTCGATCTCCGGGCATGGCGTTGGCGCCGTGCTTGAAGTGCCCACCGCTCTCAATGGGACAAGTCGTTGTTTTCCGTGAAAAGATTCGAGTGCCGACGACGGCGTCGACAGGCTTATTGACAAAAGTATTGACACCCCCGGAGACGGGTTTTACGTTAGCGCCAGGTACTATCGGGAAACATGCCGGGCGTGAATGACCCCCGGACGGATCTCTCCGCAACTCCAAGCCACGATCGTGGCGCCTCGAGCAGCCGCAGGTTCAACGTGGGTACCTGACCGTCGCCAAACTTCATCGACTTCTCGAAATCTCGCGTCAGCCCAACGTGGGGGGCCTCGGTACCCACGCGTGTCATGCCGTTGCGTACGGCTCAATCAGCAGAACAGGAGTACCTCATGCGGACCACCGGGACGGTGAAGTGGTTTAACGACGCCAAGGGTTTTGGCTTCATTACTCCCGCCGATGGAGAACGTGATTGTTTCGTTCACTATTCGGCGATCCAGGGCAACGGCTTCAAGACACTGGCGGAGGGCGAGGCAGTGGAGTTTGATCTCGTTCAGGGGGAGAAAGGCCCGGCGGCCGACAACGTCATTCGACTGGCGAATTAGCGCCGACAACGCGAACAGTCGCGATCCGGTGGTACCGTGGAGCCGTCCGATGGGGCGGCTTCTCGCGTTTCAGGCGGCGTCCGCTACGTTTCCGGTGCGCCGGCTCCGCGTCGCCATGAGCCGAGTCAAGGAGAGCTTCCGGCGGATTCCGGTTGGCGGTGAACGCGGGCGTGTTTCTCGCCCGTGCCCGACGGGTGCCGCGGTCGTCGTCGCATGAACGACATCCCGGCACGGTATCCGCTCATCCCGACGGCGTTCATCTCCGCTCGTTCAGACTGAACAGGAATCGATGTCACGGATATCGGATCGCGCGGTCGCGGCGCTGGAGGCGGGATTGCCACCCGGCGGGCTGGCCCGCGACGTCGTGCTCGCCCCATATACGACTTTCAGGATCGGTGGCCCCGCCGACCTCTTCCACGAGCCGAGGACCGAAGAGGAACTGGCGACCTCGTTGCGTTTGGCGCGGGAACTGGAGCTGCCGCACTTCCTGCTGGGGTCGGGCGCGAACATCCTGATCGGCGACCGGGGGTTTCGGGGTCTGGTTATCCGCAATCGAGCGGCCGCAATCGAGTTTCTCGGCGACGGCCGTGTACGCGCGGAGTCGGGAGCGGTCGTCTACCATGACCTGATCCAGGCGACGGTGGCCCGCGGCCTTGGCGGGCTGCACCATTTCGTCGGGATTCCGAGCACGGTCGGCGGCGCGATCTGGCAGAATCTGCACTTCCTCTCGCCGCCGCCCGAACGGGAACGGACCGTATTCATCGAGGAGGTCGTGGAGGGAGCGAAGATCCTGTCCGCGGAGGGAGAAGTAAGAGAGGTTCCGCGCGACTACTTCCAGTTCGGTTACGACTACAGCATCCTGCACGATCGTCCGGACGTCGTCCTGAGCGTGACCTTCCAGCTCAGGCCGACACCGGAGGGGGAGCTTCGAGACACGATCCGGGAGAATCTGCGCTGGCGAGATGATCGACATCCCGACCTCTGGCTCTATCCGAGCGCCGGCTCGATCTTCCAGAAGCTGGAGGGTGTAGGGGCCGGAAGGCTGATCGACCAGTGCGGGCTGAAGGGACACGTTCACGGGAGCGCCCAGATCTTTCACAAGCACGCGAATATCATCGTGAATCTGGGCGGCGCGACCGCGCTCGAGGTCCGGGAACTCATCGAGCTGGCGCGATCGACGGTGGAACGCGAACTCGGACACGAGCTGAAACCGGAGATCGGCTTCGTGGGGGAGTTCTGACGAACGCCACGCCGGAGCGGGTCGTATCCGGTTCATCGTGAAGCCGGTGGACCCACGACTTCGAGTCGTCGCTGGCGCGGGGTCGAACGGCGGGTATGAACGGGTGTAGAAAGAGGGAACTCGAGAGGCCGGCACGAACGGACCGAATGTCGGCGGGAACGATGCTGAAACAAAGGCCCCGGACTTCCGGGTGAATGCCATGATCGAGATTTCAACGGGCGCTCGCGCCCGAATCAACGAGCTCGTCGAGGCGGAAGTCGTGCGCAATCCGGCATTGCGGATCACGCTCGACCCCTCGAATCCATCGCCACTGGGTCGCGCCTACGCCATTTCCCTCGTCGACAAGGACGAGCGGCTTCGCACGGAGATCGCGATCAATGTGGACGGGATCAGGATCTTCCTGAACCTGGACACGTCCAATCTCCTCAGCGGCGCGCGTATCGAGTGGGTGGAAGGACCGGACGGCGCCGGCTTCGAGGTGATCGACCCCAACGCCCGGCCGCCCGTCACCACACCCCGACCCGATTCCGAGCTGCGTATCTCTGGCCCCCTCGCCGAACGCGTCCAGCGGGTGATCGACGAAGTGATCAACCCGGGGATCGCCGCTCACGGCGGATACGTCGAGATGGTGGACGTCAGCGATGAAATGCTCTACATACGGATGGGTGGCGGGTGCCAGGGATGCGCCGCTTCGCAGGCCACGCTTCGCATGGGAATCGAGCGGATGATTCGGGAGCAGGTCCCCGAGATCGCCGAGATCGTGGATGTGACCGACCACGAAGCGGGAGTCACGCCGTACTACAGCTGACCTTTCGGCGCGTCCACGCCCGGGGAATACGAGGAAGCGGCGCCGGTCGTCATCGATCGGCGCCGCTTCCTCGTGTCCCTCCCTCCCTCCACCGGGTTCGATCGCGATCGCGCCCCGAGATCAGCCCCGCCGCGTACGGCGTCGCATGAAATCCCGCATGATGTACTGCCCAAGCGTCATCGTGGTCGTGAAATAGGCTTTGCCTCGCGCGATCTCGGTCATCCGGTTCACGAACTCGACGAGATGCGGGTCGCGAGCGAGCATGAAGGTGTTGATCACGATGCCGGCCTTTCTGCACGCGGCTACCTCGCGCAGCGTCTCGCGCATGATCCGAGCGTCGAACCCCATCGGGTTCTTGTAGATCCGTCCGTCAGGCAGAGTGATGGCCGAGGGTTTCCCGTCGGTGATCATGATGATCTGCCGCATCTCCTTGTTCTGGCCGAGAAGGACGCGACGGGCGAGTTCGAGTCCTTCGGCGGTGTTGGTATGGAAGGGCCCGACCTGAGCGTGCGCCAGGCGGGAGACGGGCAGTTCCGAAGCCCGGTCGCCGAAGAGGACTACCCGGAGCGTATCTCCCGGAAACTGGGTTCGGATGAGGTGCGTGAGGGCCAGCGCGACCTTTTTGGCGGGCGTGAAACGGTCCTCGCCGTAGAGGATCATGGAGTGGCTCGTGTCCAGAAGGAGCACGGTCGCGCAGCTGGACCGATGCTCCGTCTGGTGCACCCAGAGGTCGTCATAGTCGAGGGCGATCGTCCCGTCCGCGTGGAGGCCAACGCGGGCGAGAGCGTTCGAGAGCGTGCGCGGGATGTCGAGGTTGAGGGAATCCCCGAACTCGTACTGGCGGCTGGCCGCCTCGGCTTCGACACCGGTGGCGAGATGCGGCGTCTGGTGCGAGCCGAACCCGGCCTTGCCCATCGCCGAGAGAAGGTGTCGAAGCGTACGGAAGCCGAGGAAATCGATCCCCTTGCGAGTGACGTTGAAATCCACGTACCGGGCCGCGGACCGCGCTTCATCGACCGTTCCTTCCGCTGTGGAAAGCGGCGATTCCACACCGGAGAGCTCGACGTAGCCCTCGTCGACCAGGCGCTGGACGAGTTCGTCGAGAAGGTCGGCGAGTTCGCGAAGGACGTCCTCGTCCCCGCCATCGCCACGGAGTCGTTCGATCATCTCCGGGGTGAGCTGGCCGCTCTCGATGAGCGCCCGGAGGAGCGCTTCCTTCAAGGCGTCGAGCGATCGGTCCGCGTCGTCGAAGTCACCCCACCAGGGATGATGATGGGGTCCGCCGGCGAAGCCGCTGGACAGCAGGAAATCGGAGAGATGCTCGAGCAGCGCCTCGATGTTGAGGGCATCCGCGTGATGGCCCGAGTATCGCGAGTAATTGGTTGAGCGCATGGGCGGATCGGGCCAGGGAAAGAAGGAGCGGGTGACGGCGCCTGAGGTCGCGCGGGCGTTCGGTGGGCTCCGCCTGACGTTCGAGTCTCCCGTCCCCTATATTTGGGCTGATCCGAACCCAAGGTAAAGGGCCAGCTGAGCAATATACATCCCGCGGCCGAGCCGCGTCTGGGGGATCCCGCGTCGAGCCGGACGACCGGGTGGAACCCCGCCCGCAGCACATTCGCCGCGTTGCGGCACAGGAATTTTCGGCTCTTCTACGGCGGCCATCTCCTTTCGCTGACGGGCGCGTGGCTCCAGGTGACCGCGCTCGGCTGGCTCGTCCTCGAACTCACCGACTCGCCATTCTGGCTGGGTGTGGTGAACGCCGCGACCTCCCTGCCGATCCTCCTTCTCTCGCTCTTCGCGGGCGTGATGGCCGATCGCTACGACAAGCGAAAAATCCTCCTCATCGCGCAGGGAATCGCCTGTGTACAGGCCGTGATCCTGACGACACTGACGTACCTGGGTCTGGTCAACGTCGCCGCGATCACGGTCCTGGCGATCGTCCTGGGGGTGTCCAACTCCTTCGAGATCCCGACCCGGCAGAGTTTCTTCGTCGAACTGGTCGGCCCCAGGGACCTCTCGAACGCGATCGCGCTCAACTCGGTCGCCTTCAACGCGACCCGGATGGTGGTCCCCGCGATCGCGGGCGTGATGATCGGCGCGGTCGGCGTGGCGGCGTGCTTCTTCGGGAACGCGGTGTCGTACCTGGGCGCGTTCGGGGGCCTGTTGGCGATTCGTCGCCCTCCCCCGGTGATCGAGCCGCCCTCCTCGTCCACCTGGCGGAACATCCGCGAAGGTCTCGAATGGATCCGCGATGACGCGGTGGCGAGAAACGCGGTCCTCTATGTCGCGAGCGCATCCATCCTGATCTTTCCGTTCACGATGCTCCTGCCGGTGTTCGCGCGGGACCTGCTGCGGATCGGACCGGCGGGCCTCGGCTGGCTCTACTCGGCGACCGGCGCGGGAGCGCTGGTCGGCGGCCTTACCATGGCGACGATCGCCAACTACATCGCCCGCGGTCGGCTGCTGGTCATCGCCGCCACGGGTTTCGCGGTCTTCGTCGGCCTCTTCGCGCTGGCGACACCCGTCTGGCTGGCGCTCCTCTTCCTCGGCGCGGCGGGATTCTGCATGATCATGGCTTCGGCGAGCGCGAACTCGCTCGTGCAGGCGCGAGTGCCGGACGCGCTTCGTGGCCGGGTCATGTCCGTGTACGTCGTCATGTTCCTGGGCATGACGCCGGTCGGCTCGTTGATCGCGGGGACGGCCGCGCGGATCTTCAACGCGCGGATCTCGCTCGCTGGCGGCGCGGTCGTGATGCTCATGGTCCTCGCGACCGTGATCGGCAGGTCGACGGCGCTGCGCGAGGCTGAGTGAAGCGAGTGCCGCGGTGACCCGAGGAACACCGATTGGCCGCCGCTCCAACTGGAGACGCAACGAACCATAGTGACGCTCGATTCGATCGCGCTCGCCCGCGTACGGTCCGCTCTGCTGCGCTGGTACGACGATAACCGGCGCGACCTGCCCTGGCGTGCCGCCCCGGGCGAACGGCCGGATCCGTACGCGGTATGGGTCTCGGAGGCGATGCTGCAGCAGACACGGGTAGAAACGGTCCGCCCGTACTTCGCGAGGTGGCTCGAGTCCTTCCCGAACCTCGAAGCGTTGGCGGCGGCACCCGAGGATTCAGTCCTGAAGGCGTGGGAAGGCCTCGGCTACTACTCACGCGCACGCAATCTCCACCGTGCGGTACGGGAAGTCGTAGCCCGATACGGTGGCGCGGTCCCCGCCGATATCGACAGCTTTCGCGCGCTTCCCGGCGTGGGGCGCTACACGGCGGGCGCGGTTGCCTCCATCGCGTTCGGCCAGGAGGCCCCGGTGGTCGACGGGAACGTGCGGCGAGTTTTCGCGAGAATGCTCGATAAGGCGGAACCGGGCGACGCGCGACTCTGGCGGTTGGCGGAGCGGATGGTGGTCGGGGAGCGGCCGGGCGACCTGAACCAGGCTCTGATGGAACTGGGTGCGATCGTTTGTGTGCCGCGGTCACCCCGGTGCGACCAGTGCCCTGTACGGACCGATTGCGCGGCACTGTCCGCCGGGACCGTCGACGAGCGGCCGGCACGGCGTCCACCGAAGAGGATCCCGGTCGAGCGCCACGGTGTGGCGGTGGTCGTACGGGACGGGCGAGTACTGCTGACGAAGCGCCCCGACGGAGGGCGACTCGCGGGATTATGGGAGTTTCCCGGCGCGCTTCGGCAAGATGGGGAGGAGGCGATCAACGCGGCGCGGCGGGCACTCGCGAACGCGACCGATCCCGTCGTGACCGGCGCCGTGACCCGGGACGGCGCTCGTCTCCCCGCTCGGCGTGCGGGTAAGCGAAGCGCGACCGGGAGTTCCGCCTCCGGCGTGACGTTCGAACCGCTGTGCGAAGTGTCACATGCCTTTACACATGTGCGCGTGGTCTACGGGGCGTACCTGAGCCGGACCGGCCCGCCACTCCCGCCGATGGCGAAGGAAACCGTGACCGACCGCGCGGCCTGGGTTCACATCGCGAGGATCGGCGACTACGCGCTTCCCCGAGCGCAGCGCAAAATCGCCGAGTCCGTCATGGCCAGGTGTACGCCGTGATACCCGCTTCGCGGAACGAGTCGCATGCCGCCTTCAGCCCGATCGACCCGCGGAGTTCCCGTATCACGTCGCGACCCCGCCGGGCGCCGGCTCGATCGCGTCGGACGCGTACTCGAAGACCATCTCGACCTCGATCTCGGGAAGGAGGCTGCGCGCGACTGGACAGGTGCGAGCGATCTCCTCGAGATAGGCGCGCTGATCCGCCGTGAGACCCGAGGGCATGCGGATCCGTAACGGGAGACGGTCGACCCGTCGCGGGCCGGAGCGCATGTGCTTCTCGACCACGAACGACGCGGAGTCGAACGGAATCGACTTCAGATCCGCGAGGATCGCCATGGTCGTGACCGCGCAGCTGCCGAGCGCCGCGGCGAGCAGGTCGGTAGGCGAGAACGAGCTGCCGTCGCCCTTGTTATCGACCGGTGCCGAGGTGCGCATCTCCGTGCCCGAAGGCCCGTGCACGAGATCCATCTTGAGACCGGAGCGATAGGTACCGATGATCTCGACTGCCATCTTGACTCCCTTGCGTCGGGGGGTGAAAAATGGTTGGCGACGCCCGGGACGGGCGGACCTCACCAACCGCGTGAAGAACTACGCTCAGCCATATCGGGTTTCGCGCTCATCTCGCGGCCACGCGGGATCGATCCTCGACCGCCGCTTTCGCCTGCTACACCCGAAAATGATCTCAGGGTGAAGGTACTCGTCCTCAACGCCGGGTCGGCGACGCTCAAGTTCCAGCTCATCGAAGTAGACGGCGACCCAACAGAGCCTCGTGACGGCCGAGACCTCCTGGCCCGGGGTCTCGTCGACCGGTTCGGAGAATGCGCGGAGATATCGCTGGAGGCGGGCGCTCGATCGTTTCGGACGACGGCGCCGGTCGAGAACCACGCGGCCGCGCTCGCGTACATCATTCGCTGGCTCACCCTTCCGGACGCCAGCGGGCCCGCGATCGCTTCCGTCGACGAGATCGAGGCGGTCGGACATCGAGTCGTGCACGGCGGTGAGCGGTTCCGTCGGTCCGTTCCCATAGACGCCGCCGTCCGCCAAGCGATCGCGGAGCTCGCTGACCTGGCACCTCTCCACAACCCCCATAATCTGGCGTGCATCGAGGCAGCGACGGCGTTGCTCGGCGACACCGTCGTCCAGGTGGCGGTCTTCGATACCGCCTTTCACGCAACGCTCGCCGACCACGCGTTCCTGTACGCGCTTCCCTGGGAACTTTACGAACGAAGCCGCATCCGTCGCTATGGATTTCACGGCACGTCCCATCGGTACATCGCGGAACGTTATCATGCGATAATGGCCGGAGGGCACGGCGGGTCGCGACTGGTCTCGCTGCATCTGGGGAACGGGGCTTCCGCGTGCGCGATCGCGAACGGCGAGTCGATCGATACTTCGATGGGGTTTACCCCGCTCGAAGGACTCGTGATGGGTACGCGGTCGGGGGATATCGATCCCGCGCTCATCGAGTATCTCGCGCGCGAGGAAGGGCTCGGTCTGGAGCGAATCCACGCGATGCTGAACCGGGAATCGGGGCTGCTGGGGATCTCGGGGCGGTCGCACGATATGCGTGATCTTCTGGAGGACGCGACGATCTCGCCGGATGGCCGGTCGGCGTTGGCGATCCGGATGTTCGCCTGGCGCGCCCGCAAGTATGTCGGTGCGTACCTCGCGGCGCTCGGCGGTGCGGACGCGATCGTGTTCACCGGGGGGATCGGAGAGAACGCGCCGGCGGTGCGGGCGATGATCTGCGAAGGGCTTCAATGGGCGGGATTGACGATCGAGCCAGCTCGGAACGAGGCGACGGTGGGGCGTGTGGAGGGCAGGATCTCGAGCGACGCGAGTACCCTGGCCGCGTGGGTGATCCCGACCGACGAGGAACGGTTGATCGCCAGGGACGCCGCGCGGCTGGCGCGCGGTACCTGAGTCTCATCCCGCCTGGATGAAGAACGTCTTGAGGTAGCTCGTTTCCGGGATCGCGAGATGGATCGGATGGTCCGGCCCCTGGTGGCCCTCCTCGAGAAGTCGCGCGTCCCGACCGAACCGCGTCGCCGCCCGAAGCGCCGCCCGCGCGAGTGCCTCGCGGCTCATATGGAACGAACACGACGAGGTGACGAGGAACCCGCCCGGACTCAGCAATTCCATCCCCAGTCGGTTCACCCGCTGATACGCCTGTTCGCCTTCCTTCAGGTCCTTTCCGCGCTTGATGAACGGCGGCGGATCAAGAATGACGAGGTCGAAACGCTCGCGACGCGCGCGCAGGCTGGCGAGAACTTCGAAGGCGTCGCCGCGTTCCGTGTCCACCACCTCCTCCACCCCGTTGAGCGTGGCATTGCGCCCGACGTTCTCGAGGGCCGGCGCGGAGCCGTCCACGCACAACACCGTGCGCGCGCCGAACGTCGCCGCCTGGACTCCCCATCCCCCGATATAGCTGAAGACATCGAGTACTCGGGCACCGCGCGCGTACCGGCGAAGACTTTCCCGGTTCATGCGCTGGTCGTAGTACCAGCCGGTCTTCTGCCCCTCACGGATCGGGGCCTCGAACTTCACGCCGTTCTCCACGAGACCGACCACGTCCGGCACCGAACCGTAGGCGTCGCGCGAGTAAGGTTCGAGTCCTTCCGGCACCCGCGACGCTGTATCCGCGCGAACGAGAATGCCGGTGGGCCTGATCGTCTCGACCAAGGCTTCGAGAATCACGTCGAGGAGTCGCTCGACACCCGCCGTATTCGGCTGAACGACCAAGTAGTCCCCGAACCGATCCACGATGAGACCGGGGAGCCCATCGCCCTCGCCGTGGATGAGGCGGTAGAACGGCTCCCCGCCAAAGAGCTTCTCGCGGAGCGCGAGTGCGGGGGCGAGCCGGTTGCGGACCAGCGCGCCGTCGATGGTCTCACGCGAATCGCGGGTGAGGAGGCGGACCGCGATGAGAGATCTGGGGTTGGCGTACCCGCGGCCGAGGAAACCGCCACGCGCGTCCTGGACATCGACCGGCGATCCGGGCTCGAGGTTCGCGATGGGTGTCGCGCCGACGTCGATCTCGTTGCTGTAGACCCAGAGATGGCCGGCCCGAATCCGTCGGTCTTCGTCCTTGCGAAGGCGGAGGACGACGCCAGCCGTCATCCGCGCCCGGCGGGCGGCGCCGCGGCGGTCGACTCGGGATCGAGCCCGGCGCCACGGCGGCAGGCGGCCTGGAAATCGGCCTCAGCGGCGAGACACATCTCCGCGCGCCGGGCGGGATCCTCCGCCAGTACCCAGATCTGCTCGCCGATGGCGACGTTGCAGATACGCTTGCTTTCGCCCGGCGGCAGGATGCGGCAGTAGGCGAATCCATCCGCCGGATCCGCCGTCACGTCGACGAGGTTCTTCGCGTACCCGAGATGACACCAGGGCCGATACTCGACCGGACCATTGGAGCAGAGCCGGACCGCTCGGTCATTGTCCTGGAGGGTGATGGAGCTGACGTCACGACCGAGACTCTGGAAGCAGGTCCGACGCAGATGCTCAGGCGCTTCGCCACAGCTCCGGGCGGCGTCGGCCACGTCAGTGCCATTGAACCAGAGCATCACGGAAGTCTGCATCTGATAGCAGGCGACGAGGTATCGGGCTTCGAGGACGCTGCAGGGATAGTGCGGGTCGTCTCTGTCGAGAGCGGGAAACGGCTCCCTCGCCGGCCCGCTCACGAGCGCCGGGGTGGCGTGATGGTCGCCATGGCCGGCCGTCGCTTCCGCGTCGGGACGGCCGACACCGTGATGGGGCGTCGTTTCATTGACGATGTTCTCCATGAACGCACCACCGTAACAGGACTCGCGTTCCCAGTCATCGGCCGCCAGGTCGCAGGCGGCGAGGGCGTCAGGCAGGTGGTTGCCGGCCACCATGTAGGTTCCGTGACCCATGCCGTGGGCGCACTGGAAGAGGAGCCAGCGGTCGCCACCGCGCTGTGCTTCGCAGAGCCCGTTGATCGTGGCGACGTCGACCTCGCCGCCGTGGGCACGGATGTGGCTCGTGAAGTACGACTGGATCACGCCATGATAGCATCCCGACTGGAATGCGGGGGTGCATCGGGCGAAGACGGCGCCCACCTCCTCATTTCCCGAGAAGGCGTTGATGCCGATGGCGTGGGCGTACTGATGGCCGTCACGGCGGAGAGCCTCGTCGCGAGCGGCGAGCGAGTCGAGCGACGCCATTGCCGCGGAGACGCCGCGGGTGTCGAGGATGCCGAGCAGATACTCCTCGGTGGTGCAGTCGGCGCCAATGGGGGCACACGCCGTCGATCCGCCCATCATCGGGTTCGTGCCGGTCACCGTCGGCTCGTGCTGATGCTCATGGGATTGAGCCAGAGTTCGGCCCGGGATGCCGGACAGCATCACGGAAACGATCGCCAGAACTGAGGTCAAGCGGTTGTGTGACATGGATCTGACGGTTCGAGGGCACCCGGGTCCGGAAGCGCTCGTTGCGAAGTTCGTTCCAAGGGTCGGGCGAAGGTGGGCACCGGTGGCGTGGCGTTTGAATCGCTTGCGCCACGTCGTTGCGCCGAGCATTCTATCCGCGACCGTGCCCACGAGGTCGAAGGGTCGGTGGGCACCGAGAACGAGGTAACGTATGATGATTCGTGATACAGCGCACGCCGTCGTCTCCGCCGCCGCCGACGCCCCGGGCCCGGCCTCCACGAGGGCCACCTCCTGATGCTCGGGTCGGTCGCGCTGGCGGCGGCGTTCTTCTTCGCGGCGCCTCTCCCACCGCTCGTCGCCGATCGATCAAACCCGGGATTTGATCCCGCCGCCGCACCGAAGGACACGGTCCCCGCCGGCCGCGGCCCCGAGCCGAGGACTCGACGACGCCTCTTCGAGCGTCGGGTACTCTTTTCCGCCGACTACCTCGATCGGCTCATCAGCCTCGGATCCCGAGCCCCCGCGGCCGGGATACCGCCCGTGGTCGTGAGCGCTCCGGGCTTCCGCGGGCAGGCGGGGTTCTATGCCCGTAAGTACCGGATCGACGAAGAACTCGCGCTGCAGATCATCGAGGTCGCGATCGCGCAGGGGCTGGACCCTGATCTCGGATTCCGGCTCATCCGCGTGGAGAGCGTGTTCGATCCGGATGCGCGTGGCGCGTCAGGTTCACTCGGGCTCACGCAGTTGATGCCATCGACCGCCCGATCCGTCGACCGCTCCCTCCGGACCGAAGCCGCGATCCTCGACCCCGCCAACAACCTGCGCGTCGGCTTCCGCCACCTCCGGTCGTTGATCGAGCGGTACAACGGGAATGTTCGCCTGGCGCTGCTCGCCTACAACCGAGGGACGGGTACGGTGGATCGAGCGATCCGGCAGGGCCGGGATCCGGAGAACGGATACACCCGTCTGGTGCTCGAACTGAACGGGGAACGGTACGCGGGTCGTGGTCTGATCGATGTGGCCCGAGAGCCAGGCAATGGAGCACCGGGCGGCAGCGTTCAGTAGGCCTCTCCGCGCTCTTTGCGCCGCAGGATGTCACGATGTTCACTCTCCGCGGCGACCAGGGCCGTCCACCCGCGCCTGCCCTTCAGCGGCACGACCGAGTCGGGAATCCGTTTCGTCGGCCAGGGCGCCGATGTCGCGCTCAGATCCCCCGCGTACAGCGTGACCGTCGACGACACGAGGACCCGCGCGACTTCCCGACGGTCGCGGGCCTGCAACCCCGACATCGCCTCGAGCGTGCGGATCGGCTCGTTCCGGTAGAGGTAGGCGACGAAGGTCGCCCACTCACGCCGCATCCGGTCCGACGTGAGGTTCACCGATCGGCGAAGGATTTCCGCCATCGCTTCGTCATCGCCCTGGTTCGCGCGCTGTACGAGCAGGACCGCCGCCTCGTCCCAGCGGGACGTCCCCGACCCCCGAAGCAGTTCGCGGTCGAGCACCCTGATCACCTCTCGCGTGTCCATCGCCTTCCAGGACTCGAGGATGGCGTCCGAGGGCGTCGGTTGCTTCGCTCCCATGGAAGCGAGGCTCGGATCATATCCGTCACGCAGATCCACCGTCCGGGCGCCGCGCCGCGCCGCCTCTCCGCCCACGATCACCACTTTCGTCCCGACCTGGACGTTGTGATAGAGCCGGAGCGCGTAGCGGTTCTCCAGCCGGATACATCCGTGCGAGACTCGCTGGCCGATCAGCTCCGGACGGTTCGTCCCGTGAATCGCCACGTCGGGGGAGAGATAGACCGCCGCGATCCCCAGCGTGCCCTTCATGTAGCGCGATGGGTGATTCGCCTCGGGAACCGGCAGGTTGTTCTCCACGAAGAACCAGTCAGGCGCGATCCACACGGGGTCGCGTTCCTTGTACTGGACCTGAAAGTTCCCCGTCGGCGTCGAAAACTCCCAGGCGTCGTCCCGGGTGATGACCCTCATGCCGGTACCCGTTCCCACCGGTGCCGACCAGAGCGTCACATCGCCCTGCTTGAAGTAGAGCTGATTCTTGTCGAGATCGATCAGGACCGTGTAGCGACCCCCGTCGACGAGGGATCGATCAGCGCTCGTCGCGGCCGATGTGACCGCCGAGGTCGTTACCGGCGCCCGGCTCATCGCGTTGGGGGCGCCTTCGCTTCCCGCCGGGTCGTCCCGCGCCGCATCGTCACGGGCGGCCTGGGCCCGGGCCGCCATGATGCGGGCCACTTCGGCGCGAAGCGAATCGGCGCGAGCCGCCCTGAGCCGGGCGGCCTCGGCGCGGGCGGCCGCCGCCCGGGCGGCGTCCTCCCTCGCCCTCTCGATGCGTTCGGCCCGGTCACGGTCCGTGCCCCGCCCGGGTCCACGGCTCTGCGCCTCCATATTCGTCACCGCCGGCAGCGCCCCCGTCAGGGCCACCAGCGTCATTATCCATCCGATCCGTCCCGCGCTGCCCCTCATGTCGGTTCTCACTTCGCGGGTGAAGTCCGCTCCGCCCAACCATTCCTGACGGAGTTTCGTAAACGCTTGTTGTTGCAACAGATATGCCTGCCGGCCCGGCTTCGACGGGCGACGAAGGAAGCCATGATCGCGGGGGGATCGACCCGTTGAGCCGTCCGCGACGGGGAACTCCGAGGCAGCGTCCGCGCGGGAACCCGGGGTCCGGGGATCCGCCAGGATGGGTGTCGCCTCAAACCCCTTCGACGCACGTTCGAACCGGGAGCCGCGCTGGCGAAACGGCGCGGTTACTCGCATATTCGGCCGATTTCGCGACAGGCTGGGGAGACCGTCGACCGCCCCCGCGAGACGTGCGGCGCGGGGGCGGGTATCCGTTTGCCCGGAACCAATCCGTGGAGGAGTTGATCCGTGGAGCAGTGGGTCGTACACAAGTTCGGCGGGACGAGCGTGGCGAACGCCGATCGTTACCGTCACGTGGCGAAGATCATCGCCGCCCGACCGGAAGCGCGCCGAGCCGTCATCGTCTCAGCGATGCGAGGGGTGACGGATTCGCTCGTCCGGGTGGTCGAGATGGCGGCACGGCGAGATCGAGCGTACCTCGACATCCTGGATGAGCTGCGGAATCGACACCGCGAGGCGGTCGCTGATCTGCTGTCGCCAGAGGCCGGCGATGACTTGCTCGAGCGATTCGAACGCGATTTCACCGATCTCGCCGATGTCCTGCACTCGACCTGGCTGCTCCGATCCCACTCGGAACGCGCGATGGATCTGCTCACCGGTCTGGGCGAGGTCTGGTCGGCGCAGATTCTGGCCGCGCACCTGGAGGAACTCGGCGAGTCGGTGGCGTGGCTCGACGCGCGCTCCGTGCTCGTCGTCGCGAGGGGGACGAGCGGCCTCGACGTCGATTGGGAAACGAGCGCCGAACGACTCCGAGGGTGGTTCGCCGCGCTTCCCGCGGCGCCGGCGACGGTCATAATCACGGGCTATATCGCGTCGACACCTGATGGTCTGGTCACGACCCTCGGCCGCAACGGGAGCGATTTCTCGGCTTCGATCTTCGCGGCGCTGCTGGAAGCGAGCGAGTGCCACATCTGGACCGACGTGGACGGGGTGATGAGCGCGAACCCGCGACTCGTTCCGGATGCCGTGCTCCTCGATGAACTCTCGTACAGCGAGGCGATGGAGCTGGCGTACTTCGGGGCGCGCGTGATCCATCCCGGCACGATGGCGCCGGCGGTGGCCCGCGGCATCCCCGTCTGGATTCGCAACTCGTTCCGCCCCGAGCTCGCGGGAACACGCATTCACCTCGGTGGTTCCTCGCGTTTCGACGTGAAGGGGTTCGCGACGATCGAAGGCGTCGCGCTCGTGAACGTCGAGGGGACGGGGATGATCGGTGTGCCCGGCACGGCGCATCGCCTCTTCGGAGCGCTTCACGAAGAGGGTGTTTCGGTCACGATGATCTCGCAGGGCAGCTCTGAGCATTCGATCTGCTTCGTGGTCCCGGGTCACCTGGGCGACCGAGCGAAGATGGCGGTCGAGCGCGCGTTCTTCGCCGAACGCCATTACGGACAGGTGCAGACCGTCGAGCTCGTCCGGGATTGCTGCGTGCTGGCGGTGGTCGGAGACCATATGGCCGGACACCCCGGCGTGGCGGGCAAGTTCTTTGGCTCGCTGGGGAAGGCGGGCGTGAACATCCGCGCGATCGCCCAGGGTTCATCCGAGCGCAACATTTCCGTGGTGATCGATGACGCCGACGCGAGCCGCGCCCTCCGCGCGGTCCATGGCGGCTTCTACCTCTCCCCGCAGACCCTCTCGATCGGCGTGATCGGCGTGGGGATCGTCGGGCGCGCGCTTCTCGATCAGATCGCGGAGCAGGCGGCGCAGCTGAAGGACGAGTTCAACCTCGATCTGCGAATCCGCGCGATCGCGGCGTCACGCCGGAGCACTCTCGCGGAGGGCCAGATCGACCTCGCCCACTGGCGGGAAACACTCGACGACGAACCCGTCGCGACGGATCTGGATGCGTTCGCCCGGCATGTCCAAGCCGAGCACCTGCCGCACGCGGTGATCATCGACTGCACCGCGAGCGAAGAGGTCGCCCGCCGCTACGCGGAATGGCTCGCCCGTGGTATTCACGTGATCACGCCGAACAAGCGCGCGAACACTGCGGAATTCGCCTACTACCGGGCGATCCGCGACACGAGCCGACGCGATGGGGTACGCTATCTGTACGAGACGACGGTCGGCGCCGGACTGCCGGTGATCCAGACGCTTCACGACCTCGTGCAGACGGGTGACGAGGTATACTCGGTCGAAGGCATCCTCTCCGGGACGCTCTCGTATCTCTTCAACATCTACGATGGCAGTCGCTCGTTCTCGGAGATCGTGGCGGACGCGAAGGCGCGCGGGTTCACGGAACCCGACCCGCGCGACGACCTGTCGGGGATGGATGTCGCGCGGAAGGTGGTGATCCTCGCCCGCGAGATCGGTCTCTCCCTCGAACTCGACGACGTGGTCGTGGAGGGGCTGGTCCCGGAGGAGATGCAGAATCTGAGCGTCCCGGAGTTCCTGGCGGCGCTGCCGACCCGCGACGAGGCGATGGACGACCTCTTCCGCGAGGCCGCCGCGCGCGGGGAAGTGCTGCGCTACGTGGGTTCGGTCGACCGGGAAGGGAACGCGAGCGCGCGGCTGCGGGCGTACCCGCTCGATCACCCGTTCGCGCGCATCCAGGCGACCGACAATATCGTGCTCTTCAGCACGCGCCGTTATCAGCCGAACCCGCTCGTCGTTCAGGGGCCGGGCGCGGGACCCGAAGTGACGGCGGGCGGGGTGTTCGCCGATCTGCTCCGGCTCGCCACGTCGTTGGGGGCCAGCCTGTGACGGCGACGGGGGTCCCGCCGATGACGCGAGTCCGAACGGCGACGGCGTACGCGCCCGCGTCCGTGGGGAACGTCGGCGTCGGGTTCGACCTGCTGGGTCACTCGCTCGTCGCGGTGGGCGACAAGGTAACGGTGACGCGGATCGAGGAGCCGACCGTCATCGTCCGTGGCACGACGGCGACCGACATCCCGATGGACGCGGCGAACAACACGGCCGGTGCGGGGCTCCTCCAGCTGATCGAGGAGCGCCAACTGCCCTTCGGTTTCGACGTGCTCCTCGACAAGGGGATCCCGCTCGGCTCGGGGATGGGTGGCTCGGCGGCGTCCGCCTCCGGCTCGGTCCTCGCCGCGAGCCGGCTCCTCGATGAGCCGCTCACCGAGTCCGAACTGCTGCACTACGGGATGTACGGCGAGGCGGTGGCGAGCGGGGCGTTCCACCCCGACAACCTGGCACCCGCGCTCCTCGGTGGGCTGATTCTCGGTCTGGCCCTCGATCCGTTGCAGATCGTCCGGGTGCCGGTACCGCCGGCGCTCCACTGCGTGATCGTCTACCCGGAACTGCGCATCGACACGCGCGACGCCCGGGCGCTGCTCCCGAGGGAGATCCGGCTGAAGGATCACACCGCGCAGTCCGGGCGTCTGGCCGGGGTGATCGCGGGGTGTTACCGGGGAGACATGGCGCTCATCGGGCGAGCACTGGAGGACCTCATCATCGAGCCGCATCGGGCATCGCTGGTCAAGGGATTCCCCGAAGTGAAGAACGCGGCGCTTCAGGCGGGCGCCCTCGGGTGCTCCCTCTCCGGGTCCGGTCCCAGCCTCTTCGCCTGGTGCGCGGGTTATTCTGTCGGGGAACTGATCCGCGACCGCATGATCGCCGCGTTCGCGGCCGTCGGCGTGGCGTCGCGCGGCTGGATCTCGCCGGTCGACGCGCCCGGCACCCGGATCATCCACGAGGAGTAAGAGCGGCGCGCGATCGGAAGTGACGCATTCATGAGAGGATTCCCGCGATGCGGTTTCTGAGTACCCGCGGCGGGGCCGAGCCGGCCTCGCTCAGCGATGCCATCACCCGCGGACTCGCGCCGGACGGGGGACTCTACGTCCCCGACGAGTTCCCGAAGGCCGACCTCGATGCCCTCCGCGTCGCGGAGTCGACCGCCGAAGTCGCGACTGTGCTCCTCGCGCCATTCTTCGCTGGTGACCGGCTCGAACCGGATCTTCCAGCGATCTGCGCCGAAGCCTTTGACTTCCCCGCGCCGCTTCGCGACCTCCGCCACGACACGGCTGTCCTGGAACTCTTCCACGGCCCGACCGCCGCGTTCAAGGACTTCGGCGCCCGCTTCCTCGCCGCCGCGCTCTCGCGACTCGGCGACCAGGCCGGCGGTACGATCACCGTGCTCGTCGCGACATCCGGAGACACGGGAGGAGCTGTCGCGGCGGCCTTCTCCGGGCGCCCCGGTTTCCGCGTCGTCGTCCTCTACCCGAAAGGGATGGTCTCGGACCGGCAGGAGCGCCAGCTGACCTGTTGGGGCGGCAACATCACCGCGCTTCGTGTCCGCGGCGATTTCGACGCCTGCCAACGACTGGTCAAGGAGGCCTTCGCCGACGCGACGCTGCGTGACCACCATCGGCTGACTTCCGCGAACAGCATCAGTCTTGGTCGGCTCCTGCCGCAGATGGTTTACTACGCCGAGGCCAGCCTCGAGTACGAACGGCGCCACGGGACCGCCCCGGGATTCCTGATCCCCAGCGGTAACCTCGGCAACGCCACCGCATGCTATTGGGCCCGCCGGATGGGCCTTCCCATCCGGGAGATCGTCCTCGCCACCAACCGCAACGAGACCGTCACGCGTTTCCTCGAGCACGGAGCCTGGGCGCCAATGCCCACCATCGCGACGCTCGCCTCCGCGATGGACGTCGGCAACCCCAGCAACATGGAACGCCTATTCTCCCTCCACGGGGGTCAGGAGGGCGCCCGTGACGCCATCCACGCGTTCCTCGTCGATGACGACGCGATCCGTGATCGGATCGCCCGCGGACCCGAGGAGTGGGGTGAGGTCTGGGACCCGCACACGGCCACCGCGGTCACCGTCCGCGAGACGATCTCCACCCCCCACTGGGTGATCGTCTCCACCGCGCACCCCGCCAAGTTCGAGTCGATCGTCGAACCGCTCGTCGGCCACGAGGTGCCGGTACCCCCGGCGCTCGCGGCGCTCCTGGACCGGGAACGGCGATTCTTCGAGATTGAACCCGAGCTGGAGGAGCTGGCGAACGCGATGGGCTAGGCGCGCTTTTTTTCAGCGCCTGGACTCGAAGATTCAACCGCGAGACATCAATGGGTTCCCACGCACCCGAACCTTCTGGCGTCTCGCGGTTGAATCTTCGCGTCCTGGCGTTGAAAAAGGATCCGCGAGTCTCTATTTTTGTGGACCACCTTTTTGTGGACCATGATTGTTGAAACTGGTATGGGGATGCCGGAGAACAATCCGTTCGTCGTCCGCCGACTCGCGCGCGGTCGACACTTCGCCGACAGGGAGGATGAAGTCGCGCGGATGGCGGCCGCACTGCGCGACCCGGATGCCGGCCTCATCGTCTTTGGCCCTCGCCGTATGGGCAAGTCCTCCGCGCTGGAGCGTGCGGCGGAGGTTGTGCGTGAGGATGGTGGGCACGCCGCGGTCGCGACGCTGGCGACCGCGACCGACCCGGCGGACGCCGCGCGGCGGGTGCTCGAAGCGATCCACGCGGAAGTAGGCAGGACCGGCTGGGAGATCGTCGAAGCGATCGCGGGGCGGCTGAACGCGGGAATCGTGGTCATGCCGTCGGCGGCACCGGACGGGCTCCCGTCGATCCGTTTCGAGTTCGGCCTGCGAGAAGCCACCTCTCGGACCCAACTCCTCCCGGACGTGTTGACCGCGGTGGACGCCGAGCTGAAACGCAGAAAACTCGTCGTCGGTCTGGGGCTCGACGAGTTCCAGCGAATCCACGAGTGGGGCGGTGAGGACGCCGAGTGGGCGTTACGCGACGCGATCCAGCGGCAGGAGGCGATCGGCTACGTACTCGCGGGCTCCCAGCGCACACTGATCGAAGCGATGATCGGCGATCGCGGCCGCGCATTCTGGAAGCTGTTCGATCCCATGCCCTTCGGCCCGATCGACGACGAAATCCTGGGGGAGTGGATCCACCAGGAGGCGAGCGCGGCGGGGGTGAAGTTCGACCTCGCGACGGCGGATCGGATCGTCGCGCTGGCGCGGCCGCGGACCCGCGACGTCGTGCAGCTCGCCCGGGAAACCTGGGCGCGCACCGCGCTGTCCGGTACCGCCCTCGCGACCGATGCCGACCACGCATTCGAGGCGATCGTGGACGCTCAGGCGGCGCTCTATCAAAAACTTTGGATGGATCTCTCCGCCTCCCAGCAGCGGGTCCTGCGGGTCGTGGCGGTGGACGCCAACCTTCAGCTCACCGCGAAAGACACCCTCGACCGCTACGGATTGGGCCCCAAGAGCACGGCACATCGGTCCGCCGAGACGCTCGTCGAGAGGGAGCATCTGGTGCATCTCGGGCGCGGTCGCTACCTCTTCGATGACCCCTTCTTCGCTCGCTGGATCCAGCGGTATACTCTGGACGACATCGGTCAGCCAGCCCCGCCGCTGGCGGCCGGGGCGGACGACCGCGCGATTTCGTCACCGTCATCATCGACGACGATTTCCTGACCGGAGACCGGAGGAAGAGGACGAGGCTGGATAGCGCTACACTTCTCCTCGACACCGCCGCCAACGGGATCGGGCGACCCGATACCTCGGGCCGCCCGACACGGATTCTTCCGTTTCTGGTTGTCACGCCAGGCGCGAGAACGCCCGCGCCCGACGTGGAACCACACATCAACCGAAACCGACCACCCTCACGGCAGCGTCGCGGGAGCGTACTCCGCACCGCCCGACTGCCCGATGCCTCCGTAGGTGTATTCCGGAAGGTTGTACAGCTCGAGCACGTTGCCCGGAACGGGCCATTGGTACAGGCTTCCCTCTGAAAGGAGCCCGAAACCGCGGGAATCGGCCCTCGGCATGACCAGGTCGGTCCCGGCCAGTTCGAGAAGCCGCTCGTAACGGACCGCGGCGAGCAGATCACCGCAGGCCCCGGAATCGGTGCGCGGAACGCAGGCACCATCCACCGTGGGCACGCCGGCAGCCGTCACCGGCGGCAACCCCGGGTAGTCGGTGTCTCCGATTCGCTGTGTGCGCGTACGCGAGATGTTGATCAATGCCGCCGCGCCTTCGTGGTCACCCGTTCGCAGCAGAGCTTCCGCGCGGAGCAGGTTGTTCTCGTCCGCTGTGATCAGTGGAAGCGTCCCGGTGTTGTAGCCCGTATTCGCACCGGTGAGTTCGTTACGATTCATATGCCGGTTCCACTGATACGCCGAGAATAGATTCGTTCCTCGGTGTTGCAGGAACCCGTTATCGTCCGCGCGATACGACACGTACGACCCGCTGGATGTCGAGACTGGACCCGTTATCCGGCGGTCTGGCGTGATGATATCGAAGCGGTCGCGCTCGGAGATAGAAGCGTTTATCCATGCCTGGTACGCGCCGGACTGATCCGCCGGCCCAATAAGCCGGTAATTCAGTCGCGCGTTGTCAGTACCAGTGGTGGTGTTGCGCTGGATACGCAGAAGCAGCGTGTTCGTTCGATTGGTATTCAGCTGCATCACGTAGTCCTGCGTCATCCCATTGGCGGTCAGCTGGAGGACTCGTGGCCAGTCGACAGCCGCACGCTCCTCCGGCGTTCGCGCCGCAAGAACCAGCAATCTCGCGGACAGCGTATTCGCCATTTCGATGAACTGCTGGTTCGTGATCGGCGTCGGGCTCCCGAACCAGAGCTGCGAGCCCGGGAATGCCGGATAGCTGACCACCGAGGGATTCGCCTGGGCGATCGCCACCGCGTCCTGCAGCGATCCGACCGCGGCCTCGATCGCCTCGTCGTAATCCATGAGCGAGGAACGAGCCAGTTCGAGTACCGCGTTCGGCTCCGCCGGCATCTCGATGTCTTCCGGGATTACATGGATCCGGTCATAGATCAATGCGGCGTATCCCCATGCCCACCCCTGCATGAATTTCGCGAACGCCCGAGCCTGGTCGATTTCGAGCCCCGCGCTCGCCCAGCGCTCGGCGGCAGTCGGCGCATCCAACAGCTGCAGCCCATCGTATGCGATACTCTGGACCCGACCGATTGCGGCCCAGAAGTTCCGTGGTCCGTGCGGACCTACCGACTGTGAGATATGTGCGCCATTGTTGTGAACCCGCCGCGGCTCCATGATCTCCTCGTACTGTTGCTGGTCCTGCGACCCCGCAAGGGTGGCCGTGAACACAGCACTTCCGAAGGCGAACGTATTGATCGCCAACGAGGTATTCAGTGCCGTCGTGAAGCTCGGATAGAAGAGACCTCCCACGAACGCCTGCACGTCGTTAGGATTCTCCGTTGCGCGCGCACGATCGGGCGCGTTCAGATTTTCCACGCTGTCATGGCATGCGCCCAACCCGAGGACGAAGACCCCCCCGAGTGCGGCGCGCCATATGTTGCTGTATCGAGTACTGATTGGCATCTGCCGTTTCCCTGTTTTCGGCGCTCAGAAGGTGACGGTGATCTCGGCTGTAAGGTTTCGTGTCGGTGGATAACCGCCGCCGTCCGCGTTTGACCGGGTTGCCAGGTTCAGCGCCTGCTCCGGATCAAAACCGTCGTAGCCAGTGATCGTGAATACGTTCCGCGCGATCAGGCCCACAGAGACGTTCTGCAGACCGAGCCGGGAGAGCCCGAAGTCCTGGAGCTTGGCACCCTGGATCGTGTAACCCGCCGAGAGCGTGCGCAGCTTCATGAACGACGTACCCTGCATCACGTAGTCGGTATTACCCTGGATCGCCTCGAGATAGTAGCCGACTGGCTTCTTCATCTCGTCCGACTTTCCGGACTGGTCCATCACTTTCGCGCCGTAGACGTTGATCAACTCATGCAGTGCGCGATTGTTTCCGTCGCCGCCGATCGCCGCCTGCATTTGCGCGTGAAAATTGAAATTGCCAAATCGAACATTGTTTACCCAGCCGACGTTTACCGGGTTGCTCCTGCCCAGTCGCTGGCGGTGGTTGTTGCCGGACTCGTCCTGCTCCCGGAACGGAAGGCCCCACTGGTAGGTGCGACCGCCGATTTCACCTGACGTCGTGCCCCAGAGGTTCTTAGTGATCCCGTCCTTCCAGCTGTTTCCGGCGCCGACCCAGACGACGTAGCCTTCGTCGTTCACCGCGAACTCGTCGATGAATGGCAGGGCATTGCCACCACGGTGCTTGGCGAGCGCTCCTTGCAGTCCATCACGTTCTCCGTTAACGAGGTGGAGCGCGTAGACCCCATAGACCGGTTCCCCCTTGCAGAAGAGCCGCCAGGAGAGTGTCGCGTCGCAGGGGATGTCCCACTCCTTGATCTCCGAGTAGGAGTAATCGCCGACGACCATGGTCGTCCACCCGAAGTTCGGGCGGCGGATGATCTGACCCTCGATCTCGATCTCGGTGCTGTGTCCCGCGATCGTCCCGGCGTTCACCCATTGTGTGGTGAATCCGGTGATCACCGAGAGCGGCGCCTGCACGAGCTGATCACTCGTCTCCTGACGCGCATGGGTGAACACCAGCCCCACCCTGTCGAAGAGGATCGCGTTCAGGGAGACCTCGTTCTCGACCGTGTGTTCGGGCGCGAGGTACCGGTTGCCCAGAGCTCCCTTGGTCGGGATTCCACCCGTGAGGTTCCACGTTTCATACTGCGCCGCGAAGCCGGGACGGCCGCCCGCGGTACCACGCGCGAAGCTGAGCTTGAACTCGCTCACGTGCGGAAGATTGAACCACCACTCTTCACCGAGCCGCCACGCGCCGGCGACCCGATAGTAGTTGTGCCACCGGTTGTCAGGCCCGAACAGCGAACTACCGTCACGCCGGCCGAGGACGGTGAGTACGTACCTGCCTTCGTAGTCAAACGCGGTGTCCCATAGGAAACCTTCCGCCCAGAGCTCTTCCTGCGAAGAAGTGGCGTTGCGATCCTCCTGCGCGATGTTCGAGAACTGCGGAACCCCATACAGAATGAAGTCCTGGCCGGACCGTGCGCCGTTGAATGTGTACGACTCCTCCATTATGCCACGAAATGTGGTACGTACGTTGAGCCCACCGAAGTCACGCCGTAGCGAAACCTGTCCCTCCATGTTCCAGCTATCGCGCATGTTGTTGGTCATCGACAGCGATCCGTCCGTGAAACCGTCGCTTCCCACGTCGTTGGGCGTACCCTTCGGTATGTATACGCGGATCGCTGTCTCACTACGATCATATCCGAGGATCGTGCTGGCACTGAGCCACGAGGTCGGATTCCACGCGAGGTTTCCGCCGATCAGGGTGCGAGTGCCCTTCCGGTCCTGCTCACGGCTGGCCTGCGTCCATAGGGGGTTCTGTACGGCAATCGTCGGATCGGGCTGCTGCAGGTAGTTTCCGTTCGCGTCTCGAGCGGAGAAATCAACGTCGGGCGGCGAACGGAGGGCGAGCGTAAACGGGCTGGTGCCGGAGATATCATCCCGCCACTCGCGCGCGTGGTACATCGACGTTCCTACAGTCAACGTCTCCCTGAACCGATGGTCGATATTCAATCGCACCGAGTTCCGGGTATAGCCATCGTTATTCGCTAGCGAACCCTGCTCCGAGAAATTGTTCAGAGAGACCGCGAAATTCGTCTCGAGAGAGTTCCCGGTGATCGAGAAACTGTTCGAGCGGAAACCGCCCGGCTGCGCGACGGCGTCGAGGTTATCATAGATCGGCCCGGGGTATGGCTTGTCCATGAACGCCAACTCCGGATGGGGCGAAACACGCAAGTTGCGGTCTACCTGACGGCCGGCGGCGTCCACATAGAACGAATTGGTGGGATCCATCAGGAAGCGATGGTGGGTCGCCACATAATCGTGCTTCAACGCCTGGGTGACGCCAATCTCGGAACGCGCCTGAAAACGGGTCTGGCCCATCGTAAGACTCTGACCACGTCCCGTCGTGATCGCGATAACCCCGGACGCGGCACGGGACCCGTAGAGTGAAGCGGCCGCCGCGCCCTTGATCACTTCGATCGACTCAATATCCATGCTCTCGATGTCGACGGTTCTCTGGTCACCCAGAATCACCCCGTCGACCACGACGAGAGGCGCGCCGGTACCGAGAATGCTCGTGGGCGTACGTAGCATCATCGTGGTTTCCGAGCCCGGCTGACCGCTGGCGCGGTTTACCCTCATGCCCGCGATCCGCCCCTGCAGGTTCTGCACCGCGTCCCCCGACACCGAGACCGGGATCATCTCCCGCGATACACGACCCACCGCGATGGGCGAACGCACACCTTCGACCGGATCGACCAGACCGGTCGCGACGATCCCCTGCAGCGCCAGGACCGCCGGCCCCAGCGAAAGGGAGAGGCTGGTCGTTTCCCCTGCGCTTACGCTCACCCCCGTCTGCCGGGTTTCCGTGTAACCGATTCGCTGGGCGATCACCGTGTAGGTGCCGGGCGGCACGTTGCTCAGCGTGAACGTTCCCGTCGCGGTGCTGAGACCCCCGAACTGCGTTCCCTCCAGATAGATCTGCACGGTCGGCAACGGTGCGCCCGTCTCGCGGTCCGTCGCGGTCCCACTGACCGTTCCGGTGGCCTGTGCGGCCAGCCCCCCGGGAACCGCCATCGCGACGACTACGCCCATCAACCTCAGATACTTCGACACGACTCGTTGGTACTCCATCACGTTCCTCATGATTGCGGCGCGGCCGGAGCCGCCTGGACCTGAGTACGACGTGCCTTTCATTACTGCGCGCGGACTGTATTCACCTCCGGATGAGGGTGATGGTGACGCCAAAATCCGCGACCGGAGAACCCGCCGTCCGTCAACGACGGCGGGAACACGACCGCGGAGGCGTCCGAAACCCGTTATGCCGACACGTAGCTTCTGAACGTGTCGCGACGGGCACGGGAACACGACACCGACCCGACTGGATCAGGCGCCGAAATCCCCGGGGAACCGGGCTGTCTGTACGGGAAATCGATCAGGCTGGAACAACGGGAAGAATGAATGACCTGTCGAGCGCACTTATCGTCATTGTGATGCACCAGAGAGGAACGGGACGTCACGAGCTACTCCTTCATGGGGGGTGAAGGCGACCTCGGAAAGCCTGCGAATCCGAACTGCCCCGGTGACTGGCCGACGCGGCCCAACAGGGCCTCATTCCTCAGAGACCCAGCGGCGAAAGAAGGGACGAAAAACGCCAAAGCGATCAGCGCTCGGGCGAGACCAGAATCAGTACATCAACAACATCTCCGACCTGAAGCGCCCGCAATTTATACGTCAGGCAGATCGTGTCAAGATCATTCTGATAATTCTGCACATATCCTGTTGAAAACGAACTTGTTCTTGAGGACAAGAATGTCGTCGAATACTGATTTCATCGACGCCTGACCACGAGTTACATAGCGATAACTGATTGTGAAAAGCCCGCTGTTCCGAGCGCTGACTAACTTCGCAAGTGCTTGGGGAGCATCGGCTTCGCGCAGCGGTGTCCGACGCGGAGAAGTTCCGCGGCATCGGGGAGGCTCGTGCGCGCCGCGAGCCGTCCAGGCGAGGATCATGGAGTCTCCGATTTGATGGTCCAGGTTTTACTCAACGTTTCGGATCCGCTACGGAAGAAGGCGAGAAGAACGAGTCAAGGAACCGGGTCCACGTCCTCTGGCACGCCCCTCGCGACCGATCCCGCCCGCGCGTCGACGAGTCCCTCGGCACGCGGGCGGGCGCTCCGTCACGAGCGTCGCGTGGTCTCACGACGCGAGACGGTGGGCGCGGCGAGTGATGGCGAAGGATGCCGGCCTTTCACCGCCATGAAATCAGGGCGCGGTCGCACTCTCTGCCATGATCCTTTCCTCTTCGTTCGCCCGATCCCGAGTTGCGCGCCGACGCGTACCGACGCGTCGTTCCCGGCGCTCACCGATGCGCCGGATGGGGGCGCCGTTCCACTTTCGCGAGCGACGAGCGAACGCCGGGAAGGAGAACAGGGGGTCGGCCCATCGGATCTTTCCGGGCGGGGCCGTGTACGGTCGGGAGGCACCAGATCGGGAGTACGCGCGGGCACCCAGCTCGCGTCGCAAGGTGGCACCCCGCCGCCGCGCAGGACCTCATCCGCTGGAAGTCGGCCTCATCGCTCGGGGCCAGCCGCCGCAGGTTTTCCACGTCTCGCTGTTTTTCAATCGCTCATCCGCGTCAGTCAGGCCGGGATCCCCCGGGGCACCCCGCGCCGCCGCCCACGACCCCGTCAGGAGCAGGTTAGTCCCATGATCACGTCCGCCGCTCTCATCGAGAAGATCCGACAGGACCAGAGTCAGAGCGAGTACGGCGACCTCCACTGGGAGGGTACGTTCGCCGAGTATCTCGAGCTGGTCCACGACCATCCATACGTCGCGCGCAACGCGTTCCAGCGCCTGTACGACACGATCGTCTCCTTCGGCTCTCGCCGTTATACGGAGTACAAGAAGGAGATCATCCATTACAACTTCTTCGACGATCCGATCGGGGGTGGGCGCGACGCGATCTACGGCCTCGACCTCCCCCTGATGAAGCTCGTGCAGGTGCTGAAGGCCGCCGCCATGGGCTACGGCCCCGAGCGTCGCGTCATCCTCTTGCACGGCCCGGTCGGATCCTCGAAGAGCACGATCGCGCGACTCCTGAAGCGCGGTGTGGAGCACTACTCGCGGACGCCGGAGGGCGCGCTCTACACCTTCTCCTGGATCGACGCGGAAGTCGATATCCCCGACGCGGGCCAGGGCCGCGAACTCCCCTGCCCGATGCACGAGGATCCGCTCCGACTGCTGCCCCAGCCGCACCTCGGCGCTTTCCTCGACGAGATCAATTCCCGGCTGACCGGCGAGCGCCGGATCACGGTGGACGGCGGTCTCTGCCCGTCGTGCCGCCATGTCCACAACCACCTTCTCCAGCGCTACGACGGTGACTGGACGAGGATGATCGAGCACGTCCGGGTCAGGCGTCTCGTGCTGAGCGAGCAGGACCGCGTCGGTATCGGCACCTTCCAGCCGAAGGACGAGAAGAACCAGGACTCGACGGAGCTGACGGGAGACATCAACTACCGGAAGATCGCCCTCTACGGGAGCGACTCGGACCCGCGCGCCTTCAACTTTGACGGCGAATTCAACGTCGCCAACCGCGGGCTGATCGAGTTCATCGAGGTGCTGAAGCTGGACGTCGCCTTCCTCTACGATCTCCTCTCGGCGAGCCAGGAGCACAGGATCAAGCCGAAGAAGTTCGCGCAGACGGACATCGACGAGGTGATCATCGCGCAC
>CAZWJE010000010.1:0-31734 GCA_964634395.1 uncultured Gemmatimonas sp.
GTCACCCTCTTCACCACCCGTCCGGAACCAACCGACCACGGCGACGAACAGATCTCCATCCTCGATCCCCGTCGTGGACGCGAAGGCCTCGGCGACGGCACCCGTGAGAGCACGGGCAAACGGACCGGAGTATTCGCCGTTCACCCGCTTCACCCAGAGCGCCCCCACCGCACCGCCCCGTCTGGCCACTTCCTGCAGTTCATCCACCTCGCGCCGGGAGAGCGAAGCGCCCCCGGGTACGCGGATCCCCCGTACTCGCTGGCCCGTCCCGCGCACCGCCTCGAAGATCCTGAACTCCGCGTCCTCGAGGGCCCCGGTCACGTCCTCGATCTCCAGGTCATAGCGAAGGTCGGGCTTGTCGGTGCCGAAACGGCGCAGCGCTTCGTGGAAGGTGAGTCGCGGGAAGGGCACGGGAAGCTCCACGCCAAGGATCGCCTTCCATACGGCCGCGATCATCTCCTCCCCGATCCGGAAGACGTCGCCCTCGTCGACGAAGGACATCTCCGCGTCGATCTGCGTGAACTCGGGCTGACGGTCGGCGCGAAGGTCCTCGTCGCGAAGGCAGCGAACAATCTGGTAGTAGCGGTCGAAACCGCTGACCATCAGGAGCTGCTTGTAGATCTGGGGCGATTGCGGAAGCGCGAAGAACTCGCCCGGGTGGACCCGGCTGGGAACGAGATAGTCCCGCGCGCCCTCGGGCGTGCGCCGGGTGAGCATCGGGGTCTCGACCTCGACGAATCCATGAGCGTCGAGAAAGGCGCGGACGGCGACCGCCGCGCGATGCCGGAGCAGAAGGTTCCTCTGGATCTCGCCGCGACGCAGGTCCAGGTAACGATAGCGAAGTCGGAGGTCCTCCATGGGCAGCTCTTCGTCCGGCGCCCGGTAAACGGGAATCGGAAGCGGATCCGCCGCCTGCAACAGCCGCAGCGACTCAGCGCGCAGTTCGACCGCGCCGGTCGTCAGCTCCGCGTTGACCTTTCCTTCCGGCCGGGCGAGGACCACGCCTTCGACCTGGACGACATCCTCCGGGCCCAGGCGGCGGGCCTCGCGAACGACTTCGGGAGAGGCCGACTCGGGGTCGAAGGAGACCTGCAGGATCCCCGCGCGATCACGCAGGTCTAGGAAGACGAGCCCGCCGAGATCACGGCGTCGGTGAACCCAGCCCACGAGGCGGACACGTGTTCCGACGTGCTCAGCGCGGAGCGATCCGGCGAGCTGGTCACGATATGAAGTAGCGAAATCCGCCGTCATCGTCATCGGTTCGGTTCCACGCCGTCGAGGCCGGATGCCGGAAGACCCGGCTCGGCGGCGCGTCGGAGCAACAGGTAAAGGGAGACACCGATCACGACGCCGGCGGCGTCCGCGATCCAGTCGGCGAACGAAGGGATCCGACCGGGAACGGTGCTCTGGTGGAATTCGTCGAGTACTCCATACATCCAGCCGACCGCGATGGCGAGGAGCGCGGAGCGGTCCAGCCGCTTCGTGGCCCGGGCGGAAAGGAAACCCAGGATGAGATACGCGAAGAAGTGGCCGATCTTATCGATGCCCTCGACCCTGGGCATCGGGAGACTGGAGCGGGAGCTGAGCAGGTAGAGAACGGCCGCCCATGCCGCGGCCGGGACCCACGCGCCCACCCAGCGGGTCACGTCGATTCGGCCTCGGCGATGATCGAGAAGAACTGGTCCGGGGTCGTCGCCTCCGTCAGGCGGACGCGGAACGAATCGCGCCGCAGGAGCCGCGAGATCCGGCTGAGCGCCTTGACGTGCTGGCCGGCGGCGGATTCGGGGCCCACGAGCATGAAGAAGAGGTTCACGGCGCGTCCGTCGAGTGCCTCGAAGTCGATGCCGTCGGGCTGAACGCCGGCCACGAGCGTGAGCTCGTCGACCGCTGAGGTCTTGCCGTGCGGAATCGCCACTCCGTTGCCGATTCCCGTACTGAGTACTTCCTCGCGTTCGCGGACGGCGCGCAACACCTCGTCGGGGTCGCTCACGACCGCGTTATCCGTGACGACGTCGACCAACTCGGCCAGGATCGCGTCCTTCGTCGACGATTTGAGCGGGATCCTGATTCGCCCGGGCGTCAGCAAGTCGGTGAGCTGCAACTGTCGTCGCGATTCGTTAAGTTCCGTATCGATTGGAAACACGGGCGCAAAGCTCGCACAAGGTAACGAAAGCCCCGAACGGCATCAAGCGCGATCCGACGGGGAGTGGCCCATGAATTCGACCCGGACCGAGGAGCGTCGAGGACGGCCGATGATCACGATAGCCGAACGGACGGACCTGGCCGGAAAGACGCCCGGGGAGCTCGAAGATCTCCTCACCGCGTATTTCCACGACAGGGGGCAACCATCGTACCGCGCCCCCCAGGTCGCGCGGTGGATATTCGAACGATTGGCGACTTCCTTCGACGAGATGACCGACCTGCCGAGGTCGGAGCGGGAAGCGCTTTCGAACGCCTTCACGCTTGCCGCACTCGAAGAAGCCCGGATTTCCCGTTCCACGGACGGCACCGCCAAACACCTCTGGAGACTGGCCGACGGTGAGTTGATCGAGTCGGTTCTGATCCCCTCGGATACACGGCTGACGCTCTGTATCTCGTCGCAGGCGGGGTGCGCCATGGCGTGCACCTTCTGCGCGACGGGGTGGATGGGATACCGGCGCCAACTCACGGCGGCCGAGATCGTCGCCCAGTATCGACAGGCGCGCCGCTGGGCCGAAACGAACGATTACGGGCCGATCACCAACATCGTCTACATGGGGATGGGCGAGCCGCTGATGAACCAGGCGGCGGTCTTCCCTTCCCTGGAGATCCTCAACCGGGGTTACGGTGTCGGAGCGCGGCGGATCACGGTTTCAACCGTCGGCGTCGTACCCGGAATCGAACGGATGGCGGAAATGCCCGAGCAGTATCGGCTCGCGCTTTCCATTCACGCACCGACGCACGAGCTGCGTGAACGACTGATCCCACTGGAGAAAAAATACCCGCTCCCGCGGCTGATCGAGGCGCTGCGACGGTTCGACGAAGCGGGCGGTAAACGGATCACCTTCGAGTACGTGATGATCGACGAGGTGAACGACGACCCCGCCCTCGCCGACGAGCTGGCGGTCGTGGTGGGAGAGTTCAACGCGTTCGTGAACCTGATCCCTTTCAATCCGATCCCGGGCACGGACTGGCGACCTTCACCGCCTGAACGGGTGAAACGCTTCGCCGCCCGGCTGGAGAAGCGGGGAATCCCGGTTCACGTCCGAACGCCTCGGGGGCGGGATATCGCGGCCGCGTGCGGGCAGCTGAAGGCCGAGGAGACGGTGGGAAGGCTGCACCGGATCGGGAAAGCATAGGTTTGGCGCGCCGGGGAGCGTCGTTTCCTTTACCGCCAGGACCGCCAAGATTTGGCTTTCGCGATCCCCTGTCCCTCCCTCCGCTGTCGTTCTTTGTTCATTTTTCCCCCTTCTTTTTACTTCCCGCTTTCCTCCTGCCTTTTCCCCTATTCTTCTTCGCGTTCCTTGGCGTGCTTGGCGTCCTTGGCGGTAAAAAAAGACGCCCGATCACTCGACCGGCGCGCGAAAATCCGTCCCGAGGATGACGGTCGCTTCGAGATACAGCGTGGTATCCGGCACAAGCTGAACGCGATCCACGCCAAGCGCCGCCGCGACCCGCGCGACGCCGTCGGGGTCAAGGCCGCGGTCCAGGATGACGGTCGAGTCGCGGGTCTGCCCACTCGCGTTGCCGTAGTAGACGACGTCGAATCCGCCGGCGCGAAGGAACTCCGTCGTTTCGCGAGCCAGGCCCGAGACTCCGGCGCCGTTGAGGACCTCGACGCGTATCCGACCGTCCCCCGGCCGGGGGATGGCGACGGAGACGAGTTCCCATTCATCATCCGGACGCGGCGATCGCAGGCCGAGCAGCATCGAACCGAGGAGGACGAGAACCGCCACGCAGGTAAGCGAAATCCCGGCGAGTCGAGGGTTCATGAGCGTTCTCCAGAGACCAGGTTCTCCCAGAATGCGGTGGTGTGCGGATGGATCGGCGAGCGGAGTTCCAGAAGGTTTCGGATCCGCCAGGCGACGACTTCGACGAGCACCTGATCGATCTCGACGGGGACCCGGCCGCGAAGGAGCGCGCGCTCGTCATCGGCGAAGTGACGGCCCGGCTCGAGAAAATCGGCGAGGTAGAGCGCGCGACCGAGAAGATCGAGGCCGGGATGACCCAGCGTGTGGTGCCGGATCGCGTTGACCACGCTGGGTGCGACGAGGCCGGTGAGGCGCGCGGCGGCGGCGGGGCCGTGGAGCGCTTTCGGCGGGAGATCCCGCTCGGCGGCGGTGACGAAGCGGAGAAGGTCGGCGGGATCGGCGTCACGCAGGACGTCGTGGAGGCGGCCCGCCGCCGACCAGCGAACGATCTCATCTTCATCGCGGCCAAGCGCTCGCGCCCAGGTTCGCAGCAAATCACTGACGCGATCCATATGGCGGAGTCGGGCCGGCGTCGCGTCCGTCCATTCGGGCAGTACACCACCCGCCGCGGCAGCTTCCAATGGGGTCGGAGCCCCGTCGGTGGGCTGCTTCAGTCGAAGCCCCGGCGGACATACGGCTCCAGGATCGCGCGGTTCCGCACCGAGGTATGCGCGATGTAGTTCCAGCCCTTCAATTCCACACCACTCCCCACCCAGCTATCGATGATCCGGCACCCGGGGCCGATCACCGTTTCTTCGCCGATCGTCGTCTGGCCCTCCAGAACGACGCCGGGATAGACGATCGTGTCGCGCCCGATGCGGACTTCGACGTCGACGCTCACGGTATCCGGCAGGATGAACGTGGTTCCAGCCCGCATGAGGGCACCCACGATCTCGTCGCGAATCCGTTGCTGAGCCACGGCGAGTTCCTCGCGATTGCGTACCACGAAGGCACCGGTATCGGGAAGGCGGCGCAGCGGATCGAGCAGACCGCCGCCAATGGAGAACGGCTCGTCCTGGGCCACGATGCGCCCCCAATGTGCCGGCGCGGGCCGGATCGCCGTCGCGAAAAGGTCGCTGGCGCCAAGCCAATCTCCGTCATTCGCGTCAAGAAGCCGCCGCAGCACCGGCGGGGCGAATGAGGCGCTGGCATGAAGCACGATTACCGGCCTGTCGCTGGCGAGTTCATCGCCCGCGACGACCGGGTCCTCGATCCGGGCCGCGAGCGGATGGACTTCCGTCCCCACACCGTCGAAGATCTCGGGCGGCAACTCCATCGGCCCGGAGACGAAGACACGCGCCGGCGGCGGGTTCACGGCCATGAGCGACCGGACGGTGTGCCAGATCAGCGGCCGACCGGCCACCGGATGGAGGTACGACGGAAGCCGCGACACCATCGGTCCATCCGGGCTCTCCGGCCGAACGAGAACGACCGCGGTCCAGGTCATGGGAGGCCCGCTCGCGGAAGGATCGCACTCGCGCCCGCTGTCATCCGAGCACTCGCTGTCATCCGGGCACCGCGTGTCGGAAGGATACCGCGTGACGGACGGATACCGGGCGGGACTCTTCTTTCCATCCTCCGCGAGAAACCGATCGTTTCATCTATCTCTTGGAGGCGAGAAGCGCGCCGGAGCCAAGCGCGTGGTTGTCGATGAGCCGAGTGGATCCGACACGAGCGGCGATCGCGCAGATGGCGCCCTCGGGAACGGGGTCGACGGGCTCAAGCGTCAGCGGGTCGACGACCTCGCCATATTCGAACACCACGCCCGGCCCGGCCGCGGCCGCGAGCTGATCGCGAAACGTCACCGGGTCACGCGCACCGGCGGCGAAGAGCCGTTCACATGCGTCGAGCGCCGCCACGAGCGCGAGCGCGCTCCGCCGCTCATCGGACGAGAGGTAGCGATTCCGGGAACTCATCGCCAGCCCGTCGGCCTCGCGTATGATCGGCCCGGCCATGATCTCGACCGGCATGTCCAGGTCGTCCACCATGCGCCGGATGAGCGTCAACTGCTGGTAGTCCTTCCTCCCGAACACGGCGGCATCCGGCCTGAACACATTGAACAGTTTGGCGACGACGGTCAACACGCCGCGGAAATGCCCCGGCCGGGATCGGCCGCAGAGAGCGTCGGCACCCTTGTCGGGCGTGAGCGTGATCCAGGGTTCTCCGGAGGGATACATTTCCGCCACCGACGGCGCGAAAACGAGAGCCGCGCCCGCCGATTCCGCGCGCTTCACGTCGGCGTCGAGGTCACGGGGATAGCGATGGAAGTCTTCGCCGGGTCCGAACTGCAGCGGGTTCACGAAAATCGAGACACCGGTCGCCCCTCGATCGGCGCCGATCCGAACGAGGGAGAGATGCCCTTCGTGGAGCGACCCCATCGTCGGTACGAGGACGGTGTGACTCCCCTCCGCCTCTCGGGCCGCCGACCACTCTTTGACCTCCGCGCGAGTTCGCGCCAGGATCATTGGAACGTGGGAATCAACTGAACGTGTGCTCGGGGCCCGGATAGGTCCCGCTTCTCACCGCCTCTACGTACTCCCGGATCGCCTCTTCGGTCCGCTCTCCCAGATCCCCGAAGCGACGAAGGAAGCGAGGATTGAAGTCTCGATTGAGGCCGAGCATGTCGGGAAGAACGAGCACCTGCCCGTCACAGTCGGGGCCGGCCCCGATGCCAATGGTCGGGATCCGCAGGATGGAAGTGACTTCAGCGGCCAGGTCGCCGGGGATGAGTTCGAGCACGATGGAGAACGCGCCCGCGTCCTCGAGGCGGCGGGCGTCGTCCAGCAGGCGCTGGCGACCATCATCGTCGCGACCCTGAACCCGATTACCGCCGAGAGCGTTGACCGACTGGGGGGTGAATCCGAGATGACCCATTACCGGGATACCGGCCTCGACGATCCTCTGCGCCGTCCCGGCGATCCGCGGGTTTCCGCCTTCCAGCTTGACCGCTTGGGCTCCGCTCTCCTGGAGCAGGCGACCGGCGTTGCGGACCGCCTCGTCCGGAGAAATCTGGTAGGTGAGGAACGGAAGATCGACGACGACGAGGCTCCGCCGGGTTCCACGCCGCACCGCGCGGGCGTGATAGATCATCTCGTCGAGCGTCAGCGCGATCGTCGAGTCGAGACCGAGTACGACGTGGGCCAGTGAATCGCCGACCAGAATCACGTCGACACCCGAAGCGTCGACCAGCTGGGCGTACAGCCAGTCATACGCCGTAAGTACCGCGATCCTCTCTCCCCGGGATTTCATCTCCCGAAGATCGAGGATCGAGACCCTCCTGCCGTTCGCTGGGGGCTGCGCGGACATCGACCTCCCCATCCTCCAGCGCGGCGCGCTCCGGACGCCGCCGCGTTTCCTTCGCGATTCGTGAAAACCCTTGCGGAGCAAGGGTTTTTGTTGACGTTCGAGGAACGTAACCCCATGTTTGCACGGTGTCAAACGCCGTGAGATTCGACCCGTTCCTCGTCCGCCGACTGGCGGAGGAGCTGCATGATCGACTGGGGGGCCGTGGCTGCGCCGCGGCCCCTTTCTTCGCGGCCGACCGCTCCGTGACGTTGCCGCTGCAGGGCCGGCTTGAACTGCGCGCCGACCTGCACCCCACACGCGGATTCTTCCGCATTCTTCCCGCCGCCGACCCCTGGGAGAGTGACCTCGACGCCATAATCGAAGAGGTCACGGCGCCGCCCGACGAACGCCTCATCGAGATCCGGTTGCGGGAAGAGAACCGGTTCCGGAGCGGAACGCGCGCGCTGGTCTTCGAGCTCGCGACGAATCAGTGGAACGCGATCCTGTGCGGTGAGGACGGGCGAATCGTGAGCCTGCTGAACGCGCGACGTTCGGGGGAGCGCGCGCTGCACACGGGCGCGGAGTACCGGGTACCGCCGAAGGAGGAGCGGTTCGGATTGGGAGAGGTGCCGCGCACGGAGGCACGGGAGTTCTGGGACGCGGAGATTATCGCGGCCGCGCCGGAAGAGCGAGGGCGGCTGCTGCTGACGCGCTTCGCGTGGACGGGTGCGGTGAACGCGCCGTGGATCCTTGGCGAGGCGCGGGACGGCGGATCTCCGACGGCGTCCTCCGCGAGCCCGTCGACCGGATCCTTCGCGCTGAATCCGTTCCATGAGAGCACATCCGCAACCGGTGATCTCCGTCCCGCTGTCGCGGACGGCTTCGACGCCGATGCCGCGTTCGAGCGCTGGTGGTGGATCCGCGGTCTCCCGCCGCCGCGACCCGTTGTTCTGCGCCCCGGGCGGCGGTCGCAACCGTACCCGGTGGAACTCCCGGGTGTGCCGGCGGAGCGATTCTCTTCCCTGCTCGACGCCATGGCTCATCTCGCGGGAGCCGTGGACGAAGACGCCGCGACGGGTGAGGCCGGGCCGATGGTGGCGAATACCGCCCGGGCCGCCGCGTTCGCGGCGGCCCGGATCGCGGCGGCGGGGCGACGACTGGAACGCTTGCGGGCCGAGTTGGAGGACGCCACGGGCGCTGACGAGCTCCGGATGTCGGGTGACCTGCTCCTGGCACGACTCCACCAGATCCGACAGGGTGATCCGGTCGCTCGTATCGAGGACTGGGAGGGTCGAGTCGTGGAGATCGAAATCGACCCGTCGCTCGCCCCGGCCGCGAACGCCGCGAAGCTCTACGAGGAAGCGCGGCGGCGCGAGCGGGCGGCGGAACGGCTCCCGCCGCTGATCGCCGAGGTCGAGTCGGAAGAAGCCAAGTGGTTCGCCGCGGCCGCCGAGATTTCGGAGGGACGGATCCCCGGATGGCTGGCCGAGCGTCTCGCCTCACGTGAGACATCGGGAGGTGGCTCCGCGACCCGTTTGGCGAAAGCGGCCCACCCCGACGGCGCGTCGACCAGGCGCGGAGGGAAACCGGCCTCTCGCGCGATCAAGGGGAAAGGGGTGCCAGGCGAGTCCCTGCCCTATCGGGTGTTCCGGACCTCAGGCGGGCTGGAGGTCCGGGTCGGACGAGGCGCGAAGGAGAACGACCAGCTGACCTTCCGCGAATCCGCGCCGAACGACGTTTGGCTTCACGTCCAGGCGATGCCCGGCTCACACGTGGTGCTGCGCTGGCACGATCCCGTGGCGGCGCCACCCGCGCGCGATCTCGAGGAAGCGGCCCAACTCGCGGCTGTGTTCAGCCGCGCGCGGACGTCCTCGGTCGCCGCGGTGGTCTGGACGCGACGAAAACATGTGCGCAAACCCCGAGGGGCACCGCCGGGGACGGTCGTGCCCCAGCGGGTAAAGACGATCTTCGTCGAACCGGATGAGAGCGTGAAGGATCGACTCGCCGCGCGAGAGTGAGCCGGGTGGCGGCACTGAACGGACGATCCGGAGGCTGGGAGACGAGTACGGCGGGCAGTGGATCGAAGTGGGTCTGGTCGGACGCCAATTTCCCGTCGCGTCCCTCTCTGGAAGGGATGACAAGACTGACGCGGTCCGGCCCGGATAACAACGTCCGGAGTACTTCGCCGCGAATGGTCGCGCTTGCGCGGGACCGTTATCCGTCAGGTACGGAAGCGCTGGTCCATCAATCCGAAAGGAGAGCCTTCCAATGACGAGCTACATCGCCCTGCTGCGCGCGGTCAACGTCGGAGGCACGGGAAAACTGCCGATGGCGGAGCTGCGCGAGATGTGCGAATCGTTGGGATTCGAGGATGTCCGGACGTACATCGCCAGCGGCAACGTCGTTTTCCGGAGCGATCGAGACGCTTCGGCGCTGAAGGCCGCGCTCGAGGAACGGCTGGGCGAGTATGCGGGGAAACCAGTCGGCGTCGTGATCCGCACGGGGGCCGAGATGGCGGAAGTCCACGCGCGGAACCCGTTTCCCGATGCGCCCGGCAACTGGACGATCGCCATCTTTCTCGACCGGTCACCCGCCCCCAACGCGCTGGAGTCAGTACGAAACCGGGGGGCCGAGCGGATCGAACTCGGCGCTCGCGAAATCTACGTTGCCTATGGCGAAGGCATGGGTCGTTCGCGACTCAGTATTCCCGCCGCGAAATCCGGCACCGCGCGCAACATGAACACCGTCGCCAAGCTGGCCGCGATGGCGATGGAGTGACCATATCCGGGCCGACCACGGGCACGGCGGCGGCCCGGATGGCGCTGGATCACGGATCGACCGAATCGAACCGTTCGAGGCACTCGCGCAGCTCAAGGATCAGGCAGACCCGCTCCGCCTCCGGCAACTCGTGGTGATGCATCTCCTCGACGGTCGTGGTCCACACCGCGCCACCCCAGCGGGGATCCGTTCGGTAGCGAGGGATCACGTGCCAGTGCAGATGCGGCATCTGGTTTCCCAACGATTCCACGTTGATGTGATCCGGCCGGCAAACCTCCACCAGCGCTCTCACCGCGGTATGCAGATCCTCAGAGTACCTGCCCCATTCGAGTTTCGAGAGTTCGTCGGGGCGGGCCGCGTGACGGGGATCGTAGATCAGGATGCAGTGGCCCCGGTACGCCTGGTTGCTGAGGAGACACAGCGTGGAAACACCCAGCCTCGCCACGACATCCCAGTCGTCGCTCAGCTCCGCCCGTGGCGGGTCGAACGAACAATCCTCACCCGACGCCAAGCGAAACCAGTTCATATTCACGAGACTCGTCGCCATGTCTTCCGGAGGCCCGCGAAATGGCGTCCGTCGATGAAATGCTGGAGCATACGGCCCCGGGAGATCTCGATTGGATATTCGTCAACCCGGCGGCGGTGTATGGCGCGCACGTTCCGGGGGAACGGCGTGGCGACTACCATCGCGCGCCATCGTCGTCTGGTTCAGGAACCCAGCTTCTCCGCGCCGACCCGCGCCAGTTCGAGCATCGCGGGCCGGAGACGGTCACCCAGATCATCGCCGACCCGTACACTGAACGCTCGATCGGCGACCCGGACGTGGATCATTGTCGGCCCCCAGAAATACGCGCTGTCGCCCACGCCGGCCACCGATTCCGCATCCGCGCCGAGAAACGCTCGCCGTTCGTCGAAATCCGCCGCGGAGGTGGGGAAAATGTTGACCGCCACGACGCTCCTCTGAGTCCGGAAACGGCATTGGCTGGCCTCGCTGGGTTGGGCCTCAGGCTCCCCATCCTCAACGCTCAGGCCGAGTATCGTGCTGAGCTCCGCCCCGGTGAGGAAATTGCACGCGTCCGGAATCGCCGAGCTCGCCATCACGACCGGGCCATCATTCCCTGAAGGGGCGCTCTCCGTCCGGGCGTCGTCACAACCAGCGAGCGAGAGGCTGATTGAAGCGCCGAGCAAGGTGATGGCCAGCTTGCGCATATGACATCTCCGGACATGATGAGGGAGGCGTCGTCGCGGTCCGGGCGCCGGGACGAAACCGTGGGCGGATGTCGGCTGACCCGTCTGGCTGACCGAACAGTCTGACTCACGAGGTCCAGTATGCCGCCCTCGCGGGTATCGGCGCCAGCCCCGATGAGACGCGATACATCCCTCCCCTCTCGTTTCCGGCGTCCGGAACGGAATCCCCGAGATGTGCCTCCCGGGAATACTCCTCCCGATTACCTCCGTTCGTCAATTTCCGTCCGCGCCTCCGGGGGGTCAGCCGTCGTGCATCCACGACTCCCGGCACGCATGGAAGAAAAAGACTGACACAAGGAACACGCTGTTCGAACGGCAACCGGGCGCTCCCCAGTGATCCGTGCCGTGACGCCGCCGTTGCACCCCATGGAGAACGGGTTGTCACGGGGCGATCCGCCCCGTATCGTGAGATTGTTCCCGATCGGTCCGAGCCCACTTTTGACGAGCAGAACGATGCCAACTCGAGTCCCCGCCCCGATCATCCGACGGGCCCTTCTCCTGGCCGGCGCGGTCGCCCTGGCGGCATGTGCCTCCACGGGTGTTCAGGAGACGACTCTCCCGGAGACACGACCAGCGGCGGTCACCTCAGCGGACCCGGCGGGGGTCACCCTCGGCCTCCTGGATCCCGCGGCCGTGGCCGCGATTCTGGAAGCGGGCGATTACCTGGTGGTGAACGTTCATATTCCGTTCGAGGGAGAGATCCGCGGGACGGATCTCCACATTCCCTTCAACGACGAGGAAGCTCTTCTCGCCGGCCTGCCCGAGGATCGCGATGCCCCGATCCTCCTCTACTGCCGGAGCGGAGGAATGAGCAGGACCGCCGGCGACCGCCTGATCGAACTCGGCTATCGCGACGTGGTCCATCTGGAAGGCGGAATGCGCGCCTGGGAAGAATCGGGGCGGCCGATCGAAGGGATCTAGCGCGCGAACGATCCACCCACCCGACCATCCAGTCGCGAGTGCATCAGCGGCACGAGCTATCCGTCCGGATCGGGCCTCGATTCGCGCGGATCCCCGGCTGTCGCGGATGGACCGCCAGCCAGGGCCAGCGCATCCAGCGAGGGTCGCCCGGCCGTCGCGAGCTTCGACAGAAGACCACCGGCGGCGGCCAGCCACGCCAGGATCGATACATATACGAAGACGCGGGGGATCGCCATCAGGAAGGGCAGTCCGAGGGCCTCGGACAGATGGACCGTACAGACGGTGTACATCCCCAGGGGGAAGACCATGCTCCAGTACTGAGGGTCGTACCGGAGCGGGAAGCGCCGGTACAGATGCCTCCAGACGCCCAGGATGAGCAATAGCGGGATCCACCAGGTCGCCGAGGCCCAGAAAAGCAGAGTCAAGCCCTGGAGGAAGGGCACGATGTCCGTCAGGAGTCGCCAGCGCGAGGCGTTCATGATCAGCAGTGACCCCGCCAGCGTGGTGATGGCGACCGCCCCCATGTTGATCCAGTACGACGGCGTGAGCGCCGCCGTGGTGAGACGAAAGAAGGTGAAGCGGTAGAAGATGAGGGTGATTACGATCAGGTAGAGAAGGCTTCCGGCGAAATGGAGGCAGAGCGCCAGGAAGAGGAGCATTGTGACATCGCCGCCCACGCTCCGTAGCGCCAGCACGGCGGCGAGTGCCGACAGCGACTGGGTGGCGACGATGGCGATCAGCCAGGCGCCGTTGATCCCGTTCTCGAGTCGGGGCTTCACCTCCGCCACCGTCACCGCGGTGAAGAAGCCGTAGGTGATGAAGACCCAGAGCGCCAGGCCGAGCCACCAGAGAACCCACGCGGCGCGAAACGCGTCGACCACGATGACGAGCTGGCTGCCCAGGACGCCGGTACCGGCCACGAGCGTGAAGAACGCCGGTCCGCGATGGTGGTCCGCGAGGTCCGCGAACGCACGCGCGGGGTAGCGGATGAACCGAGCCGAGGTCAGAATCCAGAGGACACCGTACGCCACGACGTTCAGCGTGAGCAGCGCCAGCGCGAGGCCCGGCATCTCGAATGTATAGGCGGCGATCGAAACGATTCCCGTCGCCATCACCAACGCGAAATACCCGGGGAAGAGCCTGCCCGCCTCTCCCCTCAGGACATTCGACAGCAGTCCGTTATGGTTCGTGATCATGCCGTCCCGCCAACGCCTTCTCCGCCTTCCCCGCCTTCTCACCACCCGTAGCCGCACGCCGCAACTGGTCGACCGCGCGGGGCGGCAACCGCGTGGCGTTGGCCGTTCGCGCGCCGGATGACCGCCCGTCGAGCACCAGTTCCCGAGGACCCGGCCGCGCCGGGTTCCAGCTCGTCCGCGGATCGCGGATGGTTCGGGGATTCCAGTTCCAGATCACCTGCTGATACGGACGCACCAGATAGTCGAGCGGCGCGACGACCAGATGGGCCAGGCGGCTGAAAGGGATCATGAAGAGGATGGCGAACCCGCCCACCACATGCAACTTGATCACCCATGGCATGGCGAAGACGGCGTTTGTCTCGGGTGCCAGCATCACCAGCGACCTGATGTACGGGGCGAGATCCGCCGCGGCCCAGGACGAGCCCCACCTGTAGCCCAGCGCGATCCAGATCCCCAGCACCAGCTGGGCGAACAGGAGGAGTTCGACGGCGACATCCATGCGATCGGTGACCGCCCTGATCCGCGGATTGGTGAAGCGACGCACGATCAGTGTACCGAGACCGGCGAGCGTGGTGAGCCCGAACACCAGCGCGCTCCCCTCCAGGATGAGCAGCCGGAGCGGCTCTCCGTTCCACGCCAGGAGCGCCCGGGGTATGAGCAGAGCGAGGAGGTGGCCGAAGAACAGGACCAGCAACCCCAGATGGAAGGGGACGCTACCCCAGAAGAGGGTTCTCCCCTCCAGAAACTGCGACGAAAGCGAGGTGACCGTGAAGCCTCTCCGACTCCTGCGGTAGAGGGTTCCCAGGACCAGAACGACGACCGCGACGTAGGGGAACACGACGAGAAGAAGCGTATCGAGCGCATTCATGGTACTCTCCTGGCCTTGGCTGGATTCGCTTCTTCGGCCTCGATCCGCAATTCTCGCTCGATACCCTGGAGAAAATCACTACTCCCTCCGCCATTCGGGCGATACTCGGCCAGTTCGAAGTCTTCGCGCAGCATCTCGCGGACCGCGCTCAGCGGTTCCACGAACATCGTCCCTCGTTCCGGCGAGGTGACGATGAGGGTGCGATAGTGTTTACGATAGAGTTCCTCGCGTACGGCCATACGATGCCCGCCGAACTCATCGATCATCTTCTCGATCGCCGGATGAAGGATCTCCACGACGAACTCCGCCGCCAACTCGCGGTCCTCCCAGCGAGCGAGCAGACGAAGAACATTCGGCAGGTGATCCGGCAGTTCATTGCGCCGGTTGATCCCGACCGCGTCCTGTTCGCGGGAGAGATTGACGAGCAGCTCCCCCCGGCGGTAGTCGTCGCCGAACATCAGATAACCGACGCTCAGCGTCGTGATCGCCTGGACGTCGAACGAACGGGTGAAGATCTCCTGGACCTCGTCGAGCGCGGTGGGGGTGAGGGGCTCACCCTCCGTGGGCAGGAGGACGGCGAACGCGTTCACGTGCGCGGCGGCCAGGATGTAGCGACCCACGAGGAGATCGTAGACCGCCTGCACCCATGCGGGATAATCACGACCCGGATAGTCGAAGAGGGTCGCGACGTGCTCATAGTGAGTGTAGGGGTGCATGATCAGCTCCCCCTCCCGACCGGCGCGACACGGGGACCAAAGCCGGTCGACCCCTTGGCTTCGTCAGTCCCTTCGAGCATTTCGATCGCCTGCTCGCGATGCGCCGGAGGGATCACGAAGCGGTCGTCGAACTTCGCGAGCGAGGTGAGATAGTAGATCGACTCCGCCATCTCGGGGGTGAGCCCCGCCTCGCTCAATGCTCCCGCCACCTTGTCAGGATCGACGTCACCCACCGTGACCTGGCGGCGATGCAGTCTGACGGCCATCAATTTCTTCAGTCGATCCGCTACGGCGGCCGTATCACCCGCGCTGAAGAGGCTGGCCAGGTACTGTAGCGGAATACGTGACTCGTCGAGGGTACCGAAGAACTCCTCGGTGGTCGAGTCGTAGATCCAGCTATCCGGCCACTGCTTGCTGATCGGATGAAGCGCCGCCCTCTGGGCCTCGTTCTCCACCTTCCGCACGGATGCCATGACGGGAAGCAGCGGCGGTACGTAGAAGAGCATCGGTAGCGTGCGAAACTCGGGATGCAGAGGGAGCGCGAGGTTCCACGTCTTCACGAACCGGTAGGTCGGCGACTTCCGCGCCGCGTCGATGGTGGAGTCCGCGATCCCGTTCCGCTTCGCCGCCTCGATCACCTCCGGGTCGAAGGGATCGAGGATCATGTCCAGCTGTCGCGATACCAGCTCCGACTCGTCGCAGGAAGCCACATCCTGGATGCGCGCGGCGTCGTAGAGCATCACTCCGAGGTAGCGGATGCGGCCGACACAGGAGTGCATGCACGCCGGCGCGTGACCCGCCTCGAGCCGGGGGAAGCAGAGGATACATTTCTCCGATTTACCCGTGCTCCAGTTGTAATAGCTCTTCTTGTACGGGCAAGCGGTAACGCACATCCGCCATCCGCGACAGACGTCCTGATTGATCAGCACGATTCCATCCTCGCCACGCTTGTAGATGGCGCCGGACGGGCAGGCAGCGACACACGCCGGATTGAGACAGTGATTGCAGATCCTCGGCAGGTAGAAGAACGCCATTCGTTCGAGTTCGAACATCGCCTCCCGTTCTTCCGGTGAGAGGTTCGCGAGGTTCGGATCGTTGCGGGCGTAATCAGGGGAGCCGCTCAGGTCGTCATCCCAGTTGGGGCCCATCTTGATGTCCATCGGCTCGCCCGTGATCATCGAGACGGGGCGCGCGGTGGGTTGATCGTCCCCCGCCGGCGATTCGATCAGGTCGAGGTACTTATAGGTGAACGGCTCGTAGTAGTCGTCGATCACCGGCATATCCGGGTTGTGGAAGATATTCGACACGCTCTTCGGCTTTCCCGGGCCCTTCAACCGGATACTCTCGCCATCCTTCTCCCAGCCTCCCTTATAGATCCTCTGGTCTTCCCACTTCCGGGGGTACCCCGTCCCCGGCTTGGTCTCGACGTTGTTCCACCACATGTATTCAGCACCCTTACGATCCGTCCAGATGTTCTTGCAGGCAATGGAGCATGTATGACAGCCTATGCATTTGTCGAGATGAAACACCATCGAAATTTGCGAACGTACGTCCATTTAACGATCCCCCGACTGGTGTGAGCCGTTCTCCATTCAGAACTGGACCTGATCCATCTTCTTGACGATGACATGCGTGTCGCGGTTCGGCGCGATCGGTCCCCAGTAGTTGAAATGATAGGTGAACTGACCGTAGCCTCCCGCGAGAAAATTGGGCTTCAGATGGATGCGCGTGAAACTATTGTGGCCACCCGCCCGCTTCCCGTTCCGTACACGCGATTTAGGGATGCCGACCGTCCGCTCGGGAACGTGGTATACGATGCAGACTCCCGTCGGAATCCGAGCGCTGACGTTCGCGCGCGCGGCATAGACACCGTGGTCGTTGTGGACTTCCACCCAGTCGTTGTCCGCGATCCCAAGCGCCTCGGCGTCCACCTCGCTCATCCATACCGGCTCACAGCCGCGCGACAACGTCAACATCCGGTGGTTCTCCATATAGGTGGAGTGGATGTGCCACTTGCCGTGCGGAGTCAGGCAGTTGAGGATCCGCGCCTCGCCGTTCTTCAGGGTTTCTCGCAGATCGCCGTACGCCTCGGGCTTGGGGGAGGGTTTATAGGTCGGCAGATTCTCGCCATAGGCGACGTACATCTCGTGGTCGAGATAGAAGTGTTGCCGGCCGGTCAGCGTCCGCCACGGGACGAGCTTCTCGACGTTCGTCGTGTACGCGGCGTATGGCCGACCCTCCGTCATCACCCCGGACCACACCGATGAGGTATTGTATCGGCGCGGCTGCGCCTGCAGGTCGGCGTAGTTGATGCGGAAACCCTCGCTCCCCGCCCCCAGGTCGACCAGTTCGAGGCCCGTTCGCTTCTCCGCTTCACGGTAGGCGCGGACGTTCAGCGTCCCGTTGGTCAATGTGGAGAGGTGCAGGACCGCGTTCGCCGCCCACTGATCCTCGCGGATGGAAGGCCGGATACTCCCGTTGTTCTTCTCCACCGGAAAGTGATTGGACGCCACCATCTCGTCGTAGGCGTCGGCACACCCGTAATGGTTGCCGTGCGCCCCCAGACCGGTCTCGCGAATCCGGTCGCCCAGGGTGACGTACTTCTCATGGAGACGAGTGTAGTCGCGTTCCACGATCTTGAGGTCGTGCATGGTGACGCCGGGCAGGGCGTCACACTCGCCGTGGTACCAGTCCCTGATGGTGGGCTGCGCGATCTCACCCGGCGTGTCGTGATCTATCGGCGTGGCGACCACGTCCTTCTTCAGCCCGGGGAAGTACTTCTTCGCGGCCTCGCTCGTGGCCTTGGCGAGGTCCCGGAAGATGTTCCAGTCGGTCTTGGATTCCCATACCGGCGGGATCGCGGCCGAGAGCGGGTGGATGAACGAATGGAGGTCCGTACTGTTCAGGTCGGCCTTTTCGTACCAGGACGCGGCGGGAAGTACGATATCTGAATAGAGAGCCGAAGAATCCATCCGGAAATTGAGATCCACCACCAGGTCCATCTTCCCGGTGGGAGCCAGGTCATACCAGGCGACCTCCTTCGTGTGGTCTTCGGAGTCCTGTGCTATCGCGTTGTGGTGCGTTCCCAGATAATGCTTCAGGGCGTATTCGTGTCCCTTCATGCTCGCCAGGATCGCGTTCCCACGCCAGATGTACCACACGCGCGGAAAGTTGCGTTCGTTCTCCGGGTCACTCACGGAGTATTTGAGCTCCCGGGTTTTCAGCTTCTCGAGTACGTATCGTTTGATTCCTTCATCATCCTCCGCCCCGTCCAGTACCGCCTCCCAGCAGAGGTCCAGGGTGTTCCGCTCGAATTGGGGGTAGAAGGGCATCCACCCCATGCGTACTGACTTGTAGATCAGATCCGCCGTGTGTTGCCGGGTCAGTTTGTTGTCGGGGACCGTGTTGTAGTGCGAGAACTGGCCATCGTAGCGGTACTGGCAGGTATTGATGTAATGCCAGATGGGCGCCTGTTGAAGTCGCGTGGCACCCTGCCAGTCTTTCGCGAAGGCCAGAGCCGACCATGAATCGACCGGCGCGAGTTTTTCCTGGCCGACATAGTGGTTCAGGCCGCCACCGTTCCTCCCCACACAGCCGGTGAGCATCAACGCCATTGCCGCTGCGCGGTACATCAGGTTCGCGTGATACCAGTGGTTGACGCCCGCACCCACGATGACCATACACTTTCCGCCCGTCGCCTCCGCCGTCCCCGCCCATTCGCGCGCGAACTGGATCAGTGTTTCCGACGAGATCCCGGTGAGAATCTCCTGCCAGGCGGGTGTATAGGCGGCGCTCTCGTCCTCGTAGTCCGCCGCGTACTCCCCGGGCAGGCCCCGGCCCACGCCGTACTGCGCCATCGTGACGTCGTAGATCGTGGCGACGAGTACCGGACCGTCCACGGTCCGCACTTCCACGGCGGGCACGCCCCGGACGGCGGTATGGTCTCGGCCGAAGTCGGTGAACAGGGTCGGCGCGACCCGGTGCGGACGTTCGAGCAGGGAGAGTTCCGGGTCGTAGGGACTGTCGTCGACGGCGTTCTCAAGCTTCATGTTCCAGTTTCCCGCCCGCTGGTCCCATCGAGACCCGGAACTTCCCTTCGGCACCACCAGGTCGCCGGTCGCCGCGTCGAAGTTGATGAACTTCCACTCGCTGTTGGCGAGGTCACGGTACTCGGTGATCTCCGCGGCGCGGAGCAGTCTTCCCGGCCGGTAGTGCTCGCCCTCCTTCTCGAGTTTCACCAGGAAAGGGCTGTCCGTGTATCGCTTCACGTAGTCGAGGAAGTATGGAGTTCGCGTTTCGTGATGGAACTCCTTCAGAATCACGTGCGTGACCGCCATCCAGAAAGCGCCGTCGCTTCCCGCGTGCAGCGGAATCCACTGGTCGGCGTACTTGCAGACCTGGCTGAAGTCGGGGGAAAAGACGACCGTCTTGGTACCGTTGTGGCGAGACTCGGCGAAGAAGTGGCAGTCGGGCGTCCGCGTCATGTTGAGACAGGCGCCCATGTCGGCGATCATCTTCGCGTTGTACCAATCCGCGCTCTCGCAGACATCCGTCTGTTCTCCCCAGATCTCCGGGAAGGCGGTGGGCAGGTCACAGTACCAGTCGTAGAAACTGAGGTTGACTCCGCCGAACAGCTGGAGGAAACGGGCGCCCGCGGCATAGCTGAGCATGGACATGGCGGGGATGGGGCTGAAGCCGACCACCCGGTCCGGCCCGTACTCTTCGGCGGTACTGATGTTGGCGACGGCCATGATCTCCATGACCTCGTCCCAGGATGCGCGCCGGAACCCTCCCTTCCCTCTCGCTTCCTGGTAGCCGCGCCGGGCCTCCGGGTCCGCCTGCAGGGCCTTCCACGCCGCCATGGGGTCGCCCGTCTCCTTCTTCTTCGCCGCGTAGGCGTCGAGGAGCGCGCCACGAACGAGCGGGTACTTGATTCTCAGCGGGCTGTAGAGGTACCAGGAATAGGAGATGCCCCGCTGGCAGCCCCGTGGTTCATAGGGCGGGACCGAGTCATCGAGCAGCGGATAATCGAGCTGCTGGGTTTCCCAGGTGACGATGCCGTCCTTGACGTGGATCTGCCACGAGCACCCTCCGGTACAGTTGACGCCGTGCGTGCTGCGTACGATGCGATCGTGCTGGAAGCGGTTTCGATAGAACTCCTCCCACTTCCGGGTCTGCGGCGACACGATATCCTTGATCCATCCCATGATCGGTTCCTTCCCCAGGGTGATCGGCCCGGATATTTCTCTCCGAACCTCCATGGAGGCGACGGTGATTCGCCCCCATCCATCTCTCAGCTTGATTTCAACTGTCGATCATAGATCGACTGACTCACGGAACCCCGCCGCCGACCGCGCCAGGCGGCGGAATAGAGACCCAGGACCAGGATGGAACCGCCGAGCCCCGTGCCCAACAGGCGCAGCCCATGGCGCGGCGGCGACTGAGCGCCCCGGTCCATGTCAGCCCGCTGTAGAAAGGCCACCAGGCTCACGACTTCCTCCTCGGTGAGCGGATGCCCGGCGAACGCCCGCTGCATCACGGGAAAGGGCGGCGTGGTCATGATCGCCCGGACCCCGGCTGGGCCAAGCCTCGAAAAGGAATCGGTGAGATCGGCGGCGAGACTGCCTCCACCCAGCACCGACCCGTGGGTCACCCCGTGACAGGCGTTACAGCCCGGCCCGCCGTTCGAGAACCGGGTGCTGCCCTGGAAGAGCGACATGCCCAGACGCACCCGCTCCTCATCGGGGACGGCGAGCGACGCATCGGCGGCCACGGTCTGATCCGCCCTGCTCGCTCCTTCCGCCGACGCCAGGTAGTCGACGATCGCCGCCGCCTGGTCGCGCGTGATCCCGAGGTTGGGCATCGAGACCGGATACTCCGCGCGGAGTCGGATCGCGATCGAGTCGTCGCTGGCGAGCATACGGTCGGGCTCGGTGATGAACGACAGCAGCCAATCCCGATCACGACGCTCCGCCACCCCCCCGAGGCCCGGGCCGATCAGGCGATCGGCACCCAGGGAATGACATGCGGCGCAGGTGGCGAGGAAGAGTTCCTCGCCATGCGCCTGAGCCAGCAGGGGCATGGTCTGGAACCCCATAAGGAGCATGGCGCCCAGTGACCCGGCGAGTTTCGCCGGACGAGACCATTCACGTCGATTCAAGAGTCCTCCTTGAGCGTCCTGTTGGGTTTGTCATCGAGGGTCGAGGGTCAGGGCGGGTCCAACCGAGCCACGACTCTCCCGACCAGACACTCAACCATCCGCGCATACGTCCCCGATGCCGCCGGCCCGTGTCGTGGTCCGCGAAACGTCCACCGCGGACCGTGCTCCCCTGAAGACTCCTCCAGATCGGGCCGCGCGACATCCGACACCTCGATGGTGATGCTGGGGATCGGCGCGCGCCCGTATCCCTCGACGAGGATCAGATCCACCCGGTCCGCGAAGTACTCCAGCCAGGCGGCCGGATCCGGCTCCGCTTCACGCGGCACGAAGAACCCCGCCTGCCCGGGGGCCAGCAGGAGGACGCACGCGGCGCCCGCCATCGCGTGGCGATGGGAGTCCTTCCCCGGAACGTCCAGAGCCGCCCCGTGATGGGCGTGTTTGATGGTCCCGACCCGAACCCCGACCTCGACGAGGCGAGGAATCATCGCCTCGATGAGCGTGGTCTTTCCGGAGCCGGACGCGCCCCGCACCGCGAGAAGACGCGGTGATGTCGCGCCGCGTCGCCAGCCCTGGTGTTGAGCCATCGGGAGTGCGTCCGCGCCATCCCGCCGGTCGTTACGGATCGCCCCCGCCGGGCAACCCGGATCAGGCACGTCCCGCGAAGAAATCGCGGCGGTGTGGCCGGCCTCCGCCGAGCCCCAGGCTCCGGGTCCCGAATGGACCACGAAGCGCATCGCCCCGGTCACCGATTCAGTCATCGCGAGTCCTCCACGAGTGATTCCGGACGCCGGGCACCGGAAACGATTGAGTTGATCACCCACATGTCGTAATTTGCGTTCGTTGGCCTTTCACTCCCGGACCAGGGGGACCGATGAGGATCATCCACGCCGATGCGGAAGGGCTCCTCGATCGAGCATGCGCGCACGACCTCGCGCGTGTGGGCAGGCTTGCCGTGCTGATGGATGCGGGGCGGCTGACCCACAGCGTCGATACCGCGCTCGCCTGCCTGCGGGAGGACACGGGGGCCGACGCCTGCGAGCTGTTCCTCGCGGACCCGAAAGGGCTGGAGGTTTTCCTCGTGGCCCACCATGGCGGGGATCTCGACGCCTTTTCGCAGCGAATCCGGTTCGCCGACAGGGAGGGGTTCCCGGGGATCACGCTGAGGACGGGCGCTTCGCTGATCACGGAATCGCTGCAATCCGAGCCCGATTTCGTCCGGGGCCGGGTCAAGGACCTCCGGTACCAGGCGGCGGTCACCGTGCCGATCCGGGATTCCAGGATGGGAGCGGGAGGATGCCTCTTCCTCGCCTGGAAGAATCCGCCGGGCGATCTGGATGCGATCGTGGAGTTGACGGCACTGGTGTCCCGGCCCATCGGCACGGCGGTCGAGATGGCGCACGCGAGGGTCCGTCTCGAAGCGTTCCGCGGATCGTTTGGGCCGGAGAAGGCGCGCGACTTCGCGGAGCGTCTTCGCGCGCTGACCGGGGGAGACACCGCGGCGGTCCTCCTCTCGGATGGCCAGCCCTGGCTGGGTCAGTCTGGCGGGGCGGACGTCTCTCCTCGCGAGGCGGGCCAAGCGCCATGGCCTTCCGTGGACGATTTCGCCCGCTGTCCCGCGCGATGCGACCAGCGCGTACAGATACTCGGTGGACGGGAGGGCTGGCCGGCCGAATGCCTGGAAGCGGGGTGCACGGCGAAGGGACGCTACTGTGTTCCCGTCGTCGCGGACGGCGCGGTCCGCGCCGTGGTTACCACCGGGTTCAGCGACCGCGCGCCGGTGCCGCTCTGTCGGGGATTGCCCGCTGCCCTCTGGTTGGCGGAAGGGCTCCCGCGGCGGGAACCGCCGACCCGTGAGAAGGTCGTGTCCGTGGTCCGTCCGCGACCCGACGCACGCCTCCAGATCCGCTGCTTCGGCGGATTCGACATCACGGTCGAGGGCCGCCCGGTTCGGCGCCCCGAGTTGCGGCGGGAGAAGGCGCGGGAACTGCTCGCCCTGCTGGTCGCGGCGGGGGGCCGGCCGGTCCCGGGTGAACATCTCGCGGAGCGACTCTGGCCGGGCGTCGGCCTCAAGGCCGCGATGGGCCGACTCCATGTGACCATCGGGAGCCTCCGCGCGGCGATCGAGCCCCCGGGCGGAGATCGCTGGCGCCACGTTCTCCGGGATGGCCAGCGCTATTACCTGGACCCCGAGTATTCCGTCTTCGTGGACGTCTGGCGGCTCCACGACCTGCTCCGACGAGAGAAGTCGGGAGCGGCCGGTACGCGATCCATCGAACGACTCGCGACAGACCTCGAGGAGGCCATCGCACTCTATTCGGGAGAAGCTTTCGGGGGTGAGTTCACGGGAGACTGGACGGATGAGATCGCGGCGGGGAGTCGTCACGCGGTTCTGGATGCATTGGCCCGCCTGGCCCGCATCAGGGTCCGGATGAACGATCCCGAGGGCGCCATCGCGACGCTCCGACGGGCCGAAGAGATCGACCCGCTGCGTCAGGACTTGCAGAGACAGCTGATCGAGCTCCTCCACGCGGTCGGTCGGAACGAGGAAGCGATACGCTCCTATGAACGACTCGAAGCCGCGCTCGCCGAGCGACTCGGCCTTCCACCGGCCCAGGAGACGAGGCGGCTTCATCGCCTTCTCCGCTCCGAACACTCACCCGGAAGTCCCCTGGCATGACCGGGGGTGCACCATCCAGAATCCCCGCGAACCATCTCATCTCGATGCTGAAGGATCCGAGAGCATCCCGAATGGGACGCCGATTCCTCAGCACAGGATGGCGTGGGGCTCTAACAACCGTCTAACAGAGGTCCGGATTCGTCGGGAGAAGCGGCGTCGACCCGCTCGCCGACGATACCCGAGCGAGGGATGATCGTGGGCGCGGACGGGGTCAGCGAGTCGGTCGCGTCGCCGGGGTCCACGACGGGGATGATCCAGGGCGCGGACGGGGTCAGTGCCCGTCGGCCGTTCCGGGGAATCGGAAAGGAGAGAAGGTGAAGACCTGGGAGGCACCGCTCGGGGTCCGGTGTGCTTCACGGGCGGTCTCCACCTGATGGAAGTCAGAGGCGAACGCGATGCGCAGGCCCTCCGGAGAGTAGCGGGCGACATCCAGACCGCTGCGCCGCGTCGGTCCGTCCTCGGCGAAGGTCGCGATGATCGTGTGCCCACCGGGTCGTGGCGCGTGCCGCGGACGCGAGAGGTAACGTCGTCGGTCGGGGGTGCTGGTGAGGAAATGGAATACCGCGCGGTCATGACGGACGTCGACCGGATCCGCGCGGGATCACACCGCGCGGAGTCCGCGAAACAGCGGTGCCGCGCGGCCGCCGCTGTTCGGCCTAGTTGGCGATGCGGATCGACACTCCCGCTTGCAGCGAACGGTTCTTTCCATCCTGGCCGGACGCGACCGTCGTCATACCGCGAATGTAACGGATCGAGGGAGAGACGGACCACCGCCCGACGACCGCGACATCGACTCCGACGCCCACTGACGCACCCACGTCGAAGGCGTTGACCTCGATATTGTCCTCGCAGTCGAGATCGCCGCCCGAGTCGAACTCGAAGAGGCAAGCGGTCTTCAGGCCGAGACTCGCTCCCGCGAGCAGAACCGGCCGCATGCTGGAGCCGTTGAGGTCGAAGGCCCAGCGGGCGAGGAGCGGAATCTCCACGTAGTCCAGCCGCAGGGTATGGCCGACGGGAATCGTCGCGCTTACCGGTACGTATTCCCCCTTGGGAACGTAGATGAGACCGGTCTGCAGGCCGAATCCCGAGCCGTCCGGCTGATAGCTCACCTCGACCCCGATGTTCGGACCCCGCCGCGCTTCGACGACGTCGGTGGTTTCATAACCGACGATGCTGGAGTTCGCGAACCCCGCGAAGAGGCCGAAATAGAGTGTCCGCCCGAAGGCGAGCGCCCCGGCGCTACCCGAGCCCGCGTAGCAGAACCCGCGGAGTCGCTGGAGAAGCTGATTGTCGCCACCCGCCGCACGCAGTCGCTGCTCGACGCCGGGAGAATCGACGCTGAAATCGATACAGCGCCCGCTGATCTCATTGATCACCGCCGTCGTGTTGAGGCCGGCTTCGAGCAGCCGCACGACGAGATCGGCGGAGACAGCGGCTTCCTGCGCATGCGCCGGGGTGGGACCGATCGCGATGGCCACCATCAGGCCGGCGATCGCCCCCGCCGCCCGAGTCAATCTCAATGCCCTCATCATCACTCCTGTACAGGGGCTCAAGGGTATGTGCACACGGGAGGTGCGGTGCCGAGGCTTCGCCTGACGTCGGCGAGCGCCTGGCAGGATCGGCGGAGTGAAGCGACCGCGCTCGAGTGATTCTCGGCCAGCACGCGGATTTCGTCATCCCCCGGGAACCGGCCTCGGAGGGCGTCGATTCGCTGCTCGGCGGTGCGCATGGTGGCGAACGCCTGTGCGAAATTCGCTTCACCCCCGCTTCGCGACGCGGACGAGATCAGGTCGCGGACGCTCGCGACTTCACTCTCCGATGGGCGGGCGGAGGACGTTGGCGCCGCGGGAGGGGCAGGAGGCGCCGCGGCCGCGGCTCCGACCACGAACGCGACCGGCGCCGACTCGCCGCCGCCGGGTCCAGGGTTCGCCACGGTGATCTCCGCCGTCAGAGGCGTGCCCAGGTCGGCCGCCGACACCCGCGCGCGCACCTCCTCCGCGCTCATGTACGTCGTCGGGAGATCCGCGCCGTTCCAGCGTACGGTGGCGCCGTCGACGAAGTCACGGCCGGTGACCGAGAGGTCGAAGGCACCGGTGCCCGCCGACCGGCGGGCCGGGTTGATGGAACCGACGGTCGGTGGCGGGTTCTCGGCCACCGGTGCCGCGAGAGAAAGCTCCCCATCGGCCAATGATGAGGTCACCGACGACGGATCGGTCAGTTCCGCCACGCCGGGCGCGGGTCGCCTGGCGAACAGGCCAACGATGAGGAACAAGCCGAGCAATATCGCGACCCCGCCGCCCATCCAGACCCGCCGAGGAATCGCGAAGGGACCGCCGTCCGGCTGGAGGGTCTCCCGTTCGGCGCCCGCATGGACCGCCGTCGCCGCGTCCAGCGCCCCGACCGTCGGGCGTGTCTCCGAAGTCGTGACGGCCTCGCTCGCGGCGGCGGGGCCCAGCACCGCCACGGTTGGCGTGGAATCTCCCCATGGGGTCACCATGCGGCGACCCACCGGAATGGCGGGATGGAGTTCGAGCGCCGTCAACGCGGCGCTCACCTCGGTCGCGGACTGGAAACGATCCGCGGCGTCCCGGGCGAGCATCCGGATATTGATCTCTTCGAGCGCTCCGGGAACGTTCGGGTTCGCGGCCCGCGGGAGAGGCGGAGGTTCGGTCAGCCGCCGGGTGATGATCGATTCGTCCGAAGCGCCCTCGACGGTGCGCTTTCCGACGAGCATCTCGTAGAGAATGACGCCGAGGCTGAAGATGTCGCTGCGCGCGTCGAGCGGCTCGCCGAGCATCTGTTCCGGGCTCATGTACTGGATCGTGCCGAGCACGAACCCGACGCGAGTGACCGTGCGAAGGTCGGAGCGCGTGGCTTTGGCGATTCCGAAATCGACGACCTTGGCGAGGTCGTCCCCGTCTCGAGAACGGGAGATGATGATGTTGTCCGGCTTCAGATCCCGATGGATGATCCCGAGTTGATGCGCCGCCGCGAGCCCGTCGGCGACCTGGATGGCGATCCCGACCGCCCTGCGCACGGGGAGCGGGTTTTCCCACTTCAGCAGCGAGGCGAGCGAGTCGCCGGGGACGTACTCCATGGCGAGGTAGATGATGCCATCCGCCGCTTCGCCGCTGTCGTACATCGCCGCCACGTTCGGATGGCTGATCCTCCCGGCGTTCGCCGCCTCCCGCCGGAACCGACTCACCGCTTCCGAGTCGGAGCGCAGCGCCGGGTGCATGAGCTTGACCGCGCACATTCTCGACATCGCGAGGTGCTCGGCGAGATACACCTGACCCATGCCGCCCTCACCGAGCTTGCGCAGGAGATGGTATCGTTCCGCGATCACCTCGCCGACCAGGTCGTTCTCCTCCGCGCCCGAGACGAGTTTCGTCGCGTCGCGGGGGCAATAGACCAGGTCGTACGGATACGAGAGCCCGCACGTCGGACAGGTCTTGTCCGGTGGAGATGGCGCGACGGGTGAGCCCTGTGGCGGGAACTCGCTCGACATGGATCGTGGCGTCCGACGAAGAACCGGTGGAAAGTCCGCGGGCTACGAGGAAGGAAGGCGATGCGAGTCCCCGCGCCACCGCGGGCGGAGACTCGCGTGGGCGCAAATCTAGAGGCCGCGCCAAGGCGACGCAACGAGGAACGCGACGAGTTGGCGGTGGAGAATGGCGGACGAATCGAGGGCAACGCCGGTTGACGCCGCCGGTTTTCGGTCCTACTCTGTCGCCCATTCTGGCCTGCGGCCTCGATGGCGGCGTCCGGTCGCGCCGCGCCAAACCTGGTGCGCGTTCGGCATCTGGTTGGTCTCCGAGGTCATCCTCGCCGGTGACGCTCCGACGCGTTCCCCTCCTCGGCTCCCGGCCCCTGAATCACGCGGTCACCCCGCCTCCCGGTAATCCGGGGGCGACGGAGGCCGAAGCTCCTGGTGCGGCTCGCTGGCCGCGCCCATCGAAAATCCGGGGATTGATGTCGTGACGAAAGAATATCGGGAACGGGGCATCGCCGTTGTCGGTCTCGGTGCACTCTTCCCGGGATCCTCGGACAGACATGGCTTCTGGCGAGACATCCTGGCGGGTACCGACCTCATCTCGGATGTCCCGCCGTCGCACTGGCTGATCGAGGATTATTACGATCCTGATCCATCCGCGCCGGACAAGACCTACGGCAAGCGCGGCGGCTTTCTCGATCCGGTCGATTTCGACCCCCTCGAGTTCGCGATGCCGCCAAGCATCCTTCCCTCGACGGACACCTCGCAGATCCTCGCCCTGATCGTGGCGAAACAGGTGCTCGACGACGCGACGCGCGGCCAGTTCGCGACGATGGCGCGGGACCGCGTGAGCGTGATCCTCGGCGTCGCGTCCACCACGGAGCTGGTCGTCGAGCTCGGGAGCCGACTGCAACGGCCGATCTGGGTCAAGGCGCTGCGGGAAGAGGGCCTGCCGGAAGACCAGGTCCAGATGATCTGCGACCGGATCGCGTCGTCGTACGTGCCGTGGACGGAGAGTTCGTTTCCCGGCCTGCTCGGCAACGTCGTCGCGGGCCGGATCGCGAACCGGTTCGATCTCGGAGGTACGAACTCGGTGGTCGACGCGGCGTGCGCCAGCTCACTATCCGCGCTGAACCTGGCCCTGCTCGAACTCGAGGCCGGGCATTCCGACCTGGTGATCGCTGGGGGTGTCGACACGCTGAACGACATCCTGATGTACACCTGCTTCAGCAAGACCCCCGCGCTTTCGCGAACCGGCGATTGCCGGCCATTCTCGGACCGCGCGGACGGGACGATCCTCGGCGAGGGGGTCGGGATGATCGCGCTGAAGCGGCTGGAGGACGCCGAACGCGACGGCGACCGGATCTATGCCGTCGTGCGCGGGTTGGGCGCTTCGTCCGACGGGAAGTCGCGCAGCGTGTACGCACCGGTGCCCGAGGGGCAGGCGAAGGCGATCCGGCGCGCGTACGAACGAGCTGGATACGGTCCGGAGACCGTCGGGCTGATCGAGGCGCACGGCACCGCCACGCGCGCGGGCGACACGGCCGAGTTCGAAGGGCTCCGCGCGGTGTTCGACGACGGCGACGGCCGGCCGCAGCGCTGCGCGCTGGGGTCGATCAAATCGCAGATCGGCCACACCAAGGCCGCCGCCGGCGCGGCCGGGCTGTTCAAGGCGATCATGGCCCTCCACCACCGGGTCCTTCCCCCGTCGATCAAGGTGGACCGTCCGAACCCGGCGCTCGACCTGCCGAACAGCCCGTTCTACCTGAACACCGTCGCCCGTCCCTGGATCGCGGATCCCGCGTCACCGCGGCGCGCCTCGGTGAGTTCGTTCGGGTTCGGAGGAAGCAACTTCCATGTCGCGCTCGAGGAGTATACGGGTCGCGCCCCGCGCCCAAAGCGGACCCGGAGCTTCGATTCCGAGCTGATCCTGCTCGACGCCCCGTCGGCGGATGAGCTCGCCCGCGAGTGCCGCTCGCTCGCCGACTCGGTGGCGGACGCGGCGTCACTTCCCTTCCTCGCCCATCGCTCCCAGCTCCACGGCGAGACGCGCGGATCGTACCGGCTCGCCATCGTCGCCGACTCCGTCGAACGGTTGCGCACGCTTCTCGGGCAGGCGGCTGATCGGCTCGAACAGGGTGTCGGTTCCGGCTTCTCGCTGCCGGGCGGCGCATACCATGGCGTCGTCACCTCGACGCCGGAAGTCGCTTTCCTCTTCCCCGGACAGGGCAGCCAACGGCCGAACATGGGAGCCGGGCTGGCGATGGCGTTCGACACCGCGCGCCACGCGTGGGACGAGGCGGCGACGGTCCCGATGGGCGACGGAGAGGACCGCCTGCACGACGTGGTGTTCCCGATCCCGACGTTCACCGAAGAGGAACGCGAAGCGCTGGCCGCCCGACTCGTCTCCACGGAGTGGGCGCAGCCCGCGCTGGCGGCGGTGAGCCTCTCCTATCTGGACGTGCTGCGAAAGGCGGGCGTCGAGGCGCATCGGCTCGGGGGTCACAGTTTCGGAGAGTTGACCGCGTTGTGCGCGGCGGGGTCGCTCGGCCGGACGGACCTGATCCGGGTCGCGCGAAAGCGTGGGGAGCTGATGGCGGCCGCCGCGGAAGTGCCGGGCGCGATGCTCGCCGTCTCCGGAGACATCGGGGATCTCCATGCGCGAGTCGCCGAAGCCGGGATCGACGTCGTCGTGGCGAACGACAACGGACCCTCCCAGCTCGTGTTCTCGGGGACGAGGCCGGAGATCGAGAGGCTGGAAGAGTATCTCGCGGGCACGGGGGGTCTGACGCGTGTCCGTCTGCCGGTAAGCACGGCGTTCCACTCCCCGCTCGTGGCGCCTTCGGTCGCGCCATTCCGTGAGTATCTGGACGGGCTGGTGGTCGCGCCGCCAGCGACGACCGTCTTCTCGAACGTCACGGCGGCCCCGTATCCGGACGGACCGGAGGCGATGCGGGAGGCCATGGCGAACCAGCTCGCCCGTCGGGTCCGTTTCGCGGAAGAGGTGCTGGCGATTCACGGGGCCGGCACGACGGTCTTCGTGGAAGTGGGGCCGGGCCAAGCACTTACCGGCATGGTCGAGCGGATCCTTGGCGACCGACCGCATCTGGCCGTGAGCGTGGAACGAAAGGGGGTCTCCGCGGAGGCCGGTCTCTGGCACGCCCTGGGTCGGCTCTATGCCGCGGGCGTCGAGATCGATCCGGCCGGGCTCTGGGAGGAGTACGAGCCCCCGATTGATCCGGCGAGCCTGGTGAAGCCGCGTCTTTCAGTACCGATCAGCGGAGCGAACCACGCGAAGCCCTATCCCCCGCCCGGGGGGGCGGCCGACCTGCCGCTTCCCAACCCTCCCCGGCCGGTCAGCCCGAATGCCGCGGATGCGGGCCGGAACGCGAACCGAGAGTGGGAAGAGACCAGGAAGAAGCCCGAAGCAATGGTGGAGACCGAAGAAGTGACGTCGATGACCGCGGGGAACGGCCGAGCGGTCGAGGACCGGCCCGCGCCGGTTGGCATCCGGCCCGAGACCGGGGAGCCCGGCCTCGGAATGCCGCCTTCGGCATCGTCGAATGGTGACGGATGGCGTGAGCGGGCGATCCTCGAGATGCACCGCGAGACGGCGGCGACGCATTCGTTGTATCTGTCGATGATGGCGGAAAGCCACACGGCGTACCTGCGCGCGATGAGCCAGGCGATTCCGGGAGCGGCTCCGCGAGACGACGCGCACCCCTCGGGTGGAACTCCCGGGTCTGACCGGGCGGCCCCGTCCACGCGAGTACCCATCGACCGGGCAACGGTCACACCGCGGGCCGAGACGCCGGCGACGCGAACGAATGGCGTCGCGCACACCCCGTTGACGGGCGCGGCCGCGCGCGTGGACGTCGTCCAGGCGAATCCCGCGCGGGAAGGCGGATCGCCGCTGGCTTCGTCCGCTCCGCGATTCACGCCGGAACCCATGGTCGTCCGGCCCTCCCCGCCTCCCGTTTCGGCGTCGCTCGCGCCGACCGCGGACGTGCCCGCGCGGACCCCGGCGCCGGCGCTTTCGACGACCCTGCTGGCGATCGTCTCGGACAAGACGGGTTACCCGGTCGAAATGCTGGACCCGACACTCGAACTGGAGTCGGGCCTGGGAATCGACTCCATCAAGCGGGTGGAGATCCTCTCCGCGCTTCGCGAGACGGTGCCCGGACTACCGGAGGTCTCACCATCGGAGCTCGCGTCGCTGAACACGCTCGCGGACGTGCTCGCGTTCATGGAGACCAACACGGCGAATGGAGATCCATCCACGCCAGCGGCGGTATCCGGTTCAGCGACCGACAGGGAGTCGGCTCCGGCGCCGTCCGTCACGTCGGCTCCAGGCGGCCCGACCATCGATCTCTCCCGGATCCTCCTCGCGATCGTCTCGGACAAGACGGGTTACCCGGTCGAAATGCTGGACCCGACGCTCG
>CAZWJE010000010.1:31834-76963 GCA_964634395.1 uncultured Gemmatimonas sp.
GCGATCGTCTCGGACAAGACGGGTTACCCGGTCGAAATGCTGGACCCGACGCTCGAACTGGAATCGGGTCTCGGGATCGACTCCATCAAGCGGGTCGAGATCCTCTCCGCGCTTCGCGAGGCGGTGCCCGGGCTGCCGGAGGTTTCGCCATCGAATCTCGCGTCCCTGAACACGCTCGCGGACGTGCTCGCGTTCATGGAAGCGAACGGCGGCGATGACGGTCGGCCGGAGACACTCGGCGCGGTTTCCGCCACCTCGCCTTCTCACGTTTCCGGGTCCTCGACTTCTCACGAGCCGTCGGCGTCGGGGAACGCCGATACGGACCTGACCGGGATCCTGCTGGAGATCGTCGCGGAAAAGACCGGCTATCCCGCCGAGATGCTGGACCTTTCGCTCGAGCTGGAGTCGGGGCTGGGGATCGATTCGATCAAGCGGGTCGAGATTCTTTCGGCGTTGCGTGACAAAGTGCCGCACCTGCCGGAGGTACAGCCTTCGCGACTGGCCTCGCTCGGGACACTCGCCGAGATCATCGACTTCATGCGGTCGGGTGAACCGGTGGTGGAGGTCGGGTCGCCGGCCCCGAACGTATCTCCGACGGCGGGTTCGAACGGATCCGGGCCGAATCCGGATCCCGCGTCGGAGCCGTCATCGGGGCCGGCGCCGTCTGAAGCCGAGGTGGGTCGGTACGGGATCCGGCTCGCTGGCGTCGTGGCCGGCGGCTTCGCGATGCCGGGCCTGCTCGACGGGGCGGAGATCATCGCCGTAACGGACGATGGCCGCGGGGTCGCGTCGGCGCTCGTGGGACGACTCGTGAGTCGAGGCGTGAACGCCGTACTCGCGACGACGGCGACGCTCGAGGATGCGGCCGGGCTCATCGACCTCTCCGGCCTGCGTGAGGTGGACGATATCGACCAGGCGATCGAGGTCAACCGGGACGCGTTCGCTTTCGCGAGATCGCTCGCTCGGCGACTGTCGGGCGAAGGCGGGGTGTACGTGACCGTCCAGGACACCGGCGGGGATTTCGGGTTGAGCGGTACGTCGGGGGACCGGAGCTGGTCGGCCGGCCTGACGGGCCTGGCGAAGACGGCGGCCCGCGAGTGGCCGCGCGCGTCGGTCAAGGCGATCGATATCGCGACGGACGGCCGCATGGTCGACGAGATCGCCGAAGCGCTCGCTTCGGAACTTCTCGCCGGAGGCCCCGAGCTGGAGGTCGGACTGATGTCACGCCTCGGTCGGGTGACGCCGGTGAGCGAGGAGGTCGCGGAACCGGTCGGAGACTGGGCCCTCGAGAGCGGCGATGTCGTGGTCGCGACCGGAGGAGGCCGCGGCATCACGGCGATCTGCCTTCGCGCGCTCGCTGAACGGTTCCAGCCGCGAATCGCGATTTTCGGCCGCACCCCGTTGACCACCGAGGACCCGGAACTCGCCACCGCGAAGGACGAGGGATCCGTCCGAACGCTACTCATCGAGCGCGCCCGGGCGGAGGGCCGCCGAACGACACCGGCGGAAATCGGCGGGGATGTCACGCGGATCCTGGCTTCGCGCGAGGTCGCGGAGACGATCCGGGGGCTCGAGTCCGCTGGCTCGGCGGTCCTCTATCTGCCAGTCGATGTCGGCGACGCGGACGCGCTCGCGCACGCATTGATCGGTGTTCGCGCGGAATGGGGTCCGATCCGCGCGCTCGTCCATGGAGCCGGAGTGATCGCGGATCGGCGCATCGAGGACAAGACCGACGAACAGTTCGACAGGGTCTTCGCCAGCAAGGTCGGCGGGCTGCGGACTCTTCTCGAGGCGACACGCGAGGACCCGCTGCGCGCCATTCTCCTCTTCGCGTCGGTCGCCGGCCGGACCGGGAATCCGGGACAGGCCGACTATGCCATGGCGAACGAGATCCTGAACCGGGTGGCCGCGGTGGAAGCGGCGAGACGGCCCGATTGCCTCGTTCGCTCTCTGGGGTGGGGTCCCTGGGATGGCGGAATGGTCACGCCCTCGCTCAAGGCTCATTTCGAGAAGCTCGGACTCCCGCTGATCCCCCGCGGCCCGGGGGCGGCGGCATTCGTGAACGAGTTCCGGGCGGACGGCGCCACCGAAGTCGTCCTCGGCCGCGGGTCTCCGGAACGCGCGCTGGACGGGTCCACCGGGAGAAGCTGGACGATGGACGTTCTCGTGGACGCGCGGGCGTACCCCACACTCGAGAGCCACGCCATCCGTGACGTGCCCGTACTGCCCGTGGTGCTCGTGGTCGAATGGCTCGTGCGGGCGGCCGTCGCGTGTCGGCCGGGCTTCGGGCTTCCCCGCATCGAGGACGTTCGTGTACTCCGCGGCGTGCCGCTGGAAAGATTCGGCGAATCGGGCGACCGACTGCGCATTCGAGTCGAGGAGGTCATGGGTGAGGGCCGTCCGATCCTTCAGATGGAGCTCCGGGGCCTGAACGACGCGCTCCATTACTCGGCCCGCGCCAATTTCGGCGGGCACCGGCATGGCAACGGGAAGGGCAACGGAAATGGCAACGGCAACGGGAATGGGAACGGACGAGCCGGTGTAGCGGCCGATCTCGCGCTGGAGCGATGGGACTGGGATCCGGACGAGTTGTACGACGGGCGGCTCTTCCACGGCCCCGATTTCCAGGCGATCCGCGGACTGGATGGAGTCTCGGCGCGGGCGGCGTCGGCGCGGCTTGCCGGCCTTCGCTCTCTCGGCTGGGCGGACCGGGATGAATGGCGGACCGACCTCGTCGCGCTCGACGGTGGACTTCAGCTCGCCCGGCTCTGGGGGCTTCATCAGCTCGGCCACCCCTCGCTTCCCACGAGAATCGAGTCGGTCACACTGTACAGTGACCGACCGGTCGACGGGCCGATCCACTGCATGTTGACGTCGGGCGCGCTCGGGGAGCTCAAGACCGTATCCAACATCTCGCTGGTCGGTGAGGACGGGGAACGGATCGCCGAACTCCACGGCGTCGAGATGCATCTGCTGCCCGGAGAAGTCGTTGCGCGGTAGCGACGCCGAAGCACGAATGAGGTTTTCTCCGATCGCGATCGTTGGGCGGGGATGTGTACTTCCGGGCTCGCTTTCGCCGGAGGCGCTGTGGGCGGCGGTCACGGAAGGGCGCGACCTGCTCACTCCCGCGCCGCCCGGCGCGTGGAGGCTCGCTCCGGAGCTGTCGGTGGCGCCGGGAGCCCCGGCTCCCGTCGACAGGGGCGGGTACGTTCGCGGCTTCGAGGCGATCTTCGAACCCTCGGGTTTTCAGATCCCGGCGGAGGAGGTGCTCGGGTACGATCGATCGACGGCGTGGCTCCTTCACGCGGGACGTGAGGCGTTCCGGGAAGCCGGTGGCGACCCGGGCGGGGCGGCGGCCCGGGTCGGCGCCATCGTGGGCAACCTTTCCCTCCCCAGCGCGGGGCTGTCCCGGTTCGCGGAATCCGTCTGGTTGAAGGAGATCGCGGGGCTGCGGGAAGCGCGGGACCGGCTCGACGTCCGCGCGGCGGATCCGCGACATCGATTCATCTCCGCCGGGCCCGTCCGGGCGCTCGCCCGAGGACTGGGGCTCGGCGGCGACGCGTTCGCCCTGGATGCCGCGTGCGCTTCCGCTCTCTACGCACTACGCCTCGCCTGCGACGCGCTTCATGACGGGCGCGCGGACCTCATGCTCGCGGGCGCGCTGAATGGCACTGACCCGCTCTTCCTCCATTCCGGCTTCCGGGTGCTGCAGGCGCTGAGCCCCACCGGGCGCAGCCGACCCTTCCACCGCGACGCCGACGGTCTCGTACCGGCGGAAGGCGCGGTGATCCTCGCGCTGAAACGGCTCCCCGACGCTGTCGCGGCGGGCGATCGGATCCATGGAGTCATCCGCGCGATCGGCCTCTCGAACGATGGCGGAGCGGCGGGTCTGCTCGTACCCGCTCCCTCCGGGCAGGAACGCGCGATGCGCGCGGCGTTCAGGATCGCCGGATACGGTCCGGAACGGATCTCATTCGTGGAGTGCCACGCCACCGGTACGCGGGTCGGCGACGCGTCGGAGATTCGCGGCATGGAGGAGGTGTACGCGGAGGTTCCCGAGCTCCCGATCGGCTCACTCAAATCGAATCTGGGGCATTCGCTCACGGTGTCCGGAGCGGCCGGGCTGCTCAAGGTGATGAGCGCCATGGAGGCCGGCGTGCGGCCGCCGACGCTGCATGTGGACGAGACGTTGCCGGAGATCACCGGCTCGCGGTTCCGCATCGTCCGGGATACGGAGCCCTGGTCGTCCGAAGGACCACGCCGCGCGGCCGTCAGCAGCTTCGGTTTCGGCGGCAACAACGCCCACCTCCTCGTCGAGGAGTGGGACCCGGCCTCGCTCCGGGGACGCACCTTCGGGATCGGGGGCGCGCCGACCGCGAACGGCCCGGCGAGGATGCCCGGGAGTGAACCGACCGCCGGGACGACCGGAGACACCTCGGCGGGCGAGTCCGGCTCCCGAGGGGCGCACGAGGCACCGGCAGCACCGGGGATGGCGATCGGGCTGACAGTGGTACCGGATCGTCCGAGTGACGCGGAGATCGCGATCGTCGGGCTCGGTGTCGTCGCGGCGGCGGCGGCGAACCGATCGGAGTTCACTGACGCCGTGCTCACGAGCCGTTCGATGCTCACGGACGGTCCGCGAGGACCCGAGGGCATCGCGACCGCGATCCGCCTGGTGGTCGACGGGTTGCGGTTCCCGCCCCGCGATCTCGCCGAATCGCTCCCCCAGCAGATCGTCCTCCTGCATGCCGCGCGTGAAGCGCTCACGTCCGTCACCCTTCCGGGCGACGACCGCGTCGGCGTCTTCGCGGGCATGGAGTGCGACCCGGAGATCTGCCGTCACATGGCCCGGCTGAGGATCGCCGAGTGGGCCCCGGAGTGGGCGAACGCCGAGGCGTTCCAGCTGCCGGACGGCTGGCTGGACACCGCGAAAGACGCGTTCGCCGCCCCGCTCACCGCGCCAGCGGTTCTCGGCACGCTACCCAATATCGTGGCCAACCGGATCAGCGCGCAGTATCGGTTCGGCGGCCCGAGCTTCGCGGTTTCCGCCGAGGAGCAGTCGGGCATCGTGTCGCTCGCGCTGGCCTCCCGCGCGTTGCGTGTCGGGGAGCTGGACTGCGCGATCGTCGGGGCGGTCGACCTGTCGTGCGATCCCGTCCACCGGGCGGCGGCGGCATCGGAGCCGCGGGCGGACCGCCGGGCCCCGGGAGACGCGGCCGTCGTGCTCGTGCTCAAACGGCTGGTGGACGCCGCGCGCGACGGCGACGAGGTGATCGCGATCCTCCCCGCGACTTCGGAAGATCCGGCGGACTCGAGAGCCTCCGACGCGTCCGCCGAATTCCCCGAACTCGACCGGACCGAGGATGGACCCTCCACGCGCCCACCATCCACGAACGCCGCGATCGTTTTCGGAGACGCCGATGAAGCGTGGGACCTGACTCCCGGTTTCGGCCACGCGCACGCCGCCGCGGGTCTCCTGCACGTCGCGGCCGCGGCGGTCTGCTGCTCGGCACGCGCGCTTCCGGGTGCGGCGCGGCCCGCTCCCTGGCTGACGGATGGTGAGATCCGCCACGCACGGGTCGATTACCGTGGCACGGCCCCGATGAAAAGCCGTGTCTCACTGCATGCGCCAACGCCGATGGATGCGCCTCCCGGCGTCCAGGCGCGGATCCACACCCCGACCCTGCTCGCCAGCGACCGACCGTTCCTCGAAGTCTTTTCCGGGAAGGACCGCGCGGCGGTCATGTCAGCGCTGGAGGATCGCCGGTCCGGCGGATCGGGACCGGCCCGACTGGTGATCACCGGTCTCTCGGCCTCCGAGAGAGAGGATCGAATCACCCGGGCGGCCTCGTTCCTCCGCGGCGAAACCGCCGAACCGCCCGCTGGTGTCGTGTTTCTGGAACAACCCATCGTGGGCGATCTGGCATTCGTCTTCGCCGGGGCCGGGGCGGCATATCGGGGAATGGGAAGGGACCTTGCCCTCGCGTTCCCGGCCCATCTCGACCGAGTCGCTCAGCTGATGCCGCGGCTGCGTACCGCCGCGGGCTGGGCGTACGACCCGATCGACGCCGGGGCGACCCCGCTCCAGAAGCTGACCGGATCGTCCGTCCTCTGTCAGCTGCACGCGCGAATCACCGTGGACGTGCTCGGGCTCGCCCCGCGGGTCGCGCTGGGACTCTCGTCCGGCGAGACGAACTCGCTCGCGGCGCTCGGCGCGTGGGAGGATCTCGGCGATCTGCTCGAGGGACTGGAGGAGATCTACGAGCGTGACCTTGGCGGCGAGTATCGGGCGCTGGAGTCTCTCTGGGGCGGCGAGGGGCATGGCTGGGAAACGTGGCGGCTGCTCGTGCCGGCCGAGGTCGTCGTCGAGGCGATTCGAGACGAGCCGCGGGTCTTTCTCACGATGCGCAATGCTTCTGACGATTGCGTGATCGCTGGTGAACCCGCCGCGTGCGCCAGGGTGCTCGACCGACTGGGACGAGACCGGGCGTATCCGCTGGACTACGATCTCGCGGTCCACTGTCCCGCGATCAGGATCGTGGAGGAGCGGTGGAAAGAACTGCATCGCCGTCCGACAGTGGACGTGCCCGGCATCCGCTTCCATTCCGCGGTCACGGATGGTTCGTACATACCGACCGCCGACGGTGTAGCGGCGACGCTCACCCGGATGGCCACCGAACCCATCGACTTCCCCGCCCTGGTCGAACGCGCGTGGGCGGACGGGGCGCGGATCTTCGTGGAGCATGGCCCACGTGATCTCTGTGGTCGCTGGATTCGCCAGACCCTCGCGGATCGGGACCACCTGGTCGTCAGCCTCGACCGACCCGGAACGGACGGACGGGTACAGCTGCTGGAAGCCGCCGCCTGGCTGGTCGCCGCCGGGGTCGAAATCGATGTCGATGTTCTGCTCGGGCACCTCTCGGCGTCGCGGCCCGTGACGCCGGAACCCGGGCGGAATTCGATGGAAATCCCCTCGCACCTTCCACCGGTCATGATCCCCGGCATCTCCCTACCGGCATCGCAGCACATGCCGCCCGCTCCCCCGCTGCCCGATGCCAGCGAGGAAGAAGAGATGCGGCCAGGTGACGACACAGGTGAGAGAAACGACGTCCAGGGACCGGAAGGGGTCCGGATCATCAACGAAGAGCCCACCATGTCGCGGACCGCTGGCGAGACTCCAGCCGCAACGTTGGAAGCCAACACGCTCGGAATCGTCTCGGCGGTTCATCGCGAGTTCCTCGGACACCAGGCATCCGTACACGAGCGCTTTCTACGAACCCAGGCGGCGCTGATCGCGCGCCTCGATGACCCGCTCCCGACTCCGCGCGGCGCCGGCGAAGCCAGCCCACCCTCCACCCATTTCACGGCGAGCCGGCCGGAACCGGAAGCGGCCCCAGCGCTGACGACCGCTTTGAGATCGGCGGCAACCGTGAGGTCGGCGCCGCGAGAGGCCACGGGGTCGGTATCGGCGGCCGCTCCGGAAGCGACGCGGAGGGCAATGCCGGACACGCCGGGGGAGGCGGCTCCGGCCGCGGCGCCGGACGTCGCGCCGACGAACGGCGCCATCTCCGCCGGGCCACCGCTCTTCGATCGCGAGAACCTCGAGCAACTCGCGTCGGGCCGGATCTCGGACCTCTTCGGCCCCGAGTTCCGCGCGCAGGATGATTTCCCGCGCCAGGTGCGGATGCCGATGCCGCCGCTGCTGCTCGCTGATCGCGTGATCCGGATCGACGCGCCGCGCGCCACGATGGGAACGGGTTCGATCGTCACGGAAACCGAGATCACGGAGGACTCCTGGTACCTGCACGACGGGTACATGCCGGCGGGGATCCAGATCGAGGCAGGGCAGGCGGATCTGCTCCTCTGCTCCTGGCTGGGGGCGGACCTGCAGAACCGGGGAGATCGGGTCTATCGGCTTCTCGGCTGCGAACTCACCTACCACGGATCCCGCCCCGCCGTCGGAGAAACCCTGCGGTACGACATCCACATCGACCGCCATGCCCGGACGGGCGATATCCGGCTCTTCTTCTTTCACTACGACTGCACGGTCGACGGTGAGGCGAGGCTCACGGTGCGCGGCGGTCATGCGGGCTTCTTCTCCGACGACGAGTTGCGCGACTCCGGTGGCGTGCTCTGGAGCGCCGAGGCGGAGCGGGCCGAGCCGCCCCCGAACGCGGTCACGCCCCGTCTCCCCGGCGGTCGCCGCGCCCTCACCGCCGAGCAGCTTCGTGCTTTCTCCGAAGGGAGACCGTGGGAATGTTTCGGCCCGGGTTTCGAGAAGGCCGCGGCCCAGATCCGCCCGCCGCGGATCCAGTCCGGCGAGATGCTGCTCGTCGACGAAGTGACCGACCTGGACCCGACGGGAGGACCGTGGGGACTCGGCTACCTTCGCGCCGTGCGCGCCATCCGGCCCGACGACTGGTTCTTCCCGGGCCACTTCAAGAACGATCCGACGATGCCGGGCACCCTGATGTTCGAGGGTGGCTTGCAGACGATGGCGATCTATCTCGCCGCGCTCGGCTACACGATCGAGAGGGATGGCGCGCGGTTCGAACCGGTCCCCGAGATACCCTACTCGATGGTCTGCCGGGGCCAGGTCGTCCCAACGGCCCGGGAGATCGTCTATGAACTGTTCGTCCATGGCATCGAGGAAGGAGAGAACCCCGTACTCTGGGCGGACATCCTCCTCACGGTGGACGGGCTGAAGGCGTTCCACTGCAAGCGGATGGGGATGCGCCTCGTCCCCGACTGGCCGCTCACGCCCGCCGTGGCGACCCGCGTTCCCGAAGAGGCCCGCCCCGTGGCCGAGGTGGACGGGTTCCGCTTCGGGTACGAGTCGCTCCTCCACTGCGCCTGGGGGTTGCCGAGCCTGGCGTTCGGGCCGCGCTACACCGCGTTCGACGGGCCGCGTCGCCTGCCCCGGCTACCGGGCCCGCCATACCATTTCATCTCCCGCGTCACCGCGCTGGAGGGAGAGATGGGGGTCGTCGCGCCGGGCGCGGCCGTAGAGGTCGAGTACGACGTGCCAGCGGACGCGTGGTATTTCTCGGACAACCCCGGCGGCACGATGCCGTTCAGCGTCCTCATGGAGGCGGCGCTCCAGCCGTGCGGATGGCTGACGGCCTACATGGGCATCCCCCTGACGAGCGAGACCGACCTTCGGTTCCGCAACCTGAACGGGGATGGTCAGGTGCTCGCCGAAATCCTCCCCGACTCCGGCGTCCTGCGAACGACGGTCCGCTGCCTGAATGTATCGCGGTCGGGCGAGACGTTCATCGAGACGTTCGACGTCAACTGCCATCTCGGCGACGTGCACGTGTTCACCTTGAACACGACGTTCGGTCATTTCCCCGCGGAAGCGCTCGAGCAGCAGGTCGGAGTGCCGTTCACGGAGGAAGAACGCGCGGCTCTGGAGGAAGCGCCGGAGATCGGACGGCTGGAGCTGAAGCCCGCAGGTTCCGAGCGTCCGGACGGGCGCCAGGGACGGGATCTCCCGGTGCACGAAGAGTTGGACCGCTGGGTCGCGCGGGGCGGTTCGGCGGGACCCGAGCCGACGTCGGCGGCGATCGTCCCGAGCCTTGGTCCGGGCCGCGGCATGCTCGCCCTCCTCGACCGCGTGACGGGCGATTGGCCCGACGGCGGACGGGCCGGGAAGGGTCGGTTACGCGCGGAGATGGATGTCGACCCGGCCGCGTGGTTCTTCTCCGCCCACTTCTTCCAGGATCCGGTACAACCAGGCTCACTGGGGGTCGAGGCGATGATCCAGGCGCTCCAGCAGTATATGCTGAGCCGTGGCCTCGACCAGGGGTTCCGTCGCCCGCGCTTCCAGTCGATCGAAGTCGGTGCACCAGTGACGTGGAAGTACCGCGGCCAGGTGATCCCGACGAACCGGCGCGTGCTGATCGAACTCGAGATCACGGAAGCGGGACGTGACGAGGCGGGTACGTTCGCCCGCGCCGAGGCCTGGCTCTGGTGCGACGGGAAGCGGATCTACCACGCGCCGCGGATCGGGATGCGGATCGTAGAGGACGAGAGGGCCATCACTGTGGTGACGCCCAACGCCGACGACCGGGATGCGAACAGGGATGAATCTTTCGACGAGATCCTCGATCCCGAGGTGGACGTTTGGCTCCGCGACCACCGCCCCACCTACACGTTGCCCGCGCTGCCGATGATGTTCATGGCGGACCGGATCGCGACGGCCGCCGCGCGCCTCGAGGTCGGGCACGTCGTGGGCCTGCGGGACGTGCGGGTGAATCGCTGGCTGCTCTGTGATCAACCCCGTCGGATCCGAACCACGGTCACGCCGGTGCCCGGATCCGACGGCGAGATCGGGGGCGTGCTCCTCGCCTGGCGTGACGCGTCGGTTCCCGCGCTCTCGAGATACGAACCTGTCGCCACGGGTCACGTACTCCTGGCGGCGGAGTATCCCCGCCGACCGGGGCCATTCCCGCCCCTCGTCGATGGTGTCCCCGTCGCGGACCCGTACGACACGGGCGCGTTGATCCATGGACCGGCGTTCCATCTCCTTCGTGAGTTGAAGATCGGAGCGTCGGGTTCATCAGCGGTTCTCGACGCGGGCGCCGGCTCGATTCCGCCCGGTACGCTCAACCAGCTGCTCCTCGACGGGATCACCCACGCCATCCCGAACGCGGATCTCCACCAGTGGTCCGAGGAGATCGGGGAGGACGTGATCGCCTACCCGCTCCGTATCACCGAAGCGTCGTTCCATGGCCCAACGCCGCTGACCGGCGCGGTTCACTGCGAGGTCCGCTTCGACGGTTTCGACCGTGGTGAGCGGCGTACACCCCGGTTCAGGGTGCAATTGCAGTGGGAGGGCGAAGTCTGGGCGGAGATGACGCTGGTTGCCTCGCTGAATCCGAAGGGACCGATCGGCCGGCTAGACGGGCGCGAACGCCGGGCCTTCATCCGCGATCGACGGGCGGTTCCGAACGCCGGGCTCTCCCGTTCCCTGGAAGGGGAAACCCGTCTCGATCTCGCCGACGTCGCGATGTCCGACTGGCTGCCCGGGACGCTCAATCATCTGTACGGCACTGATGCCCGGGGCGACGAGCTGGCCCGGGAGATCGCGATCCGGGAGCACGTGGCGAGGCGGGCCGGCGTGCACCCCGCGACCGTTCGCCTGGAAGGCGACGGCACGACCGCTCGTTGCGCCGCACTCCCGTTCAGTCGGTTCTCGGTGGCGGTATCGCGGGATGGGCGGGATGGTCCGCTGGTCGTCCGCGACGCCGCGCCGGAGCGGATGGACTTCGCGGCCGCCACCGCGTACTGGCGGGATCGGCTCGGCGTCGGTGGATGGCCCGTCGAGGACATGTACTTCGCGATGGCGGAGAAATTCGTCCGGCGCGTCGTCCTGGCCGACCCCGAGGCCTTCGAGCGGATCCGCGGACGCAGCGCGCTCTTCGTCGCGAACCACCAGGTCGCGGTCGAGTCGTTCCTCTTCGCGCTTCTGAACCCGGGACTGACCGGGGTTTCCAGCGTCGTCCTCGCCAAGTCCGAGGTACGCACGCGCTGGCTCGACGAGTTCCTGACGCATGCGGAAGACTATCCGGGCGTGGCGCTGCCGAGCTTCATCGTCTACATGAATCAGAAGAACCCGCTGGAGGTGCTGGCGACCTTTCGGCGATGCCGCGAACAGATGGAACGCGGCGGGCTCTCCGCGCTGGTTCATATCGAGGGTACGCGTTCCCTCACCTGCTCTGAGCCGGTCCGTGTCATCAGCTCCTCCCTGATCGACATGGCGATCGACGCGGACGCGCCGATCGTGCCTGTCCGGTTCATCGGCGGCCTTCCCCGCGAACCGCTGGAGAAGCGGCTCCACGTGCCGGTCGGGTACGGATCGCAGGATTACTTCTTCGGCCGGCCGATCCTGCCGGAGGAGTTGCGCGCCGTTCCCTACGCGGACCGACGCCGGGAGGTGCTGGACGCGATCAATACGCTCGGAGTCCCGGCGGAAGAGGAACAGGCGAACCCGGCCGATCCCGAGTTCGAGCGCGACACCCGCGAGTGGATGGATTCGACCGGTACCGACGAAGAGTACTCGATCCTGCTGCGCGCGCTCCAGCGCCTGCGGGAGCCGGGCGAGGAGATGCGCGCGATCCTCACCGCCGTCGAAGACGGCGTGCTGCGTGTGGGCCAGGGCCCGCTCGGCGACTGGACGGCGGAACTCGGCCGACGACTGTTTTCCGAGCGGGGTCCCCGGATCGAGCGACGGAAATGACCGGAGAGATGGTCGCGGTCGAGGGCCTCGCATCCGTCGCGCTCGCCGTCGAGCGGCACGCGTCCGTCATGCCCGGCGGACGATCGATCTCGACGCATGGTCGCACGGGTGACTTCGAACCGGAGAGATGCCTTCCCGACGGCGTCGTCCACCTCTGGACCACGAAGCTGAGCGATTCTCCGGCCGAGACCGAAGAACTGCTCCGAACACTGCACGAGGACGAGCGCCGCCGCGCCGCGGGCATCCGGGCGGAGAAGCGGCGACGCCAGTTCATTCACGGACGCGCTCTGGTGCGCTCCCTCCTGGCCCGCTATCTCGATTTCGACGCGGCCGAGCGAATCCGGTTCGAAATCCTTCCGCACGGGAAGCCCGTGGCGCGCGTGCCCACTGGTGCCGGGGAAGGCCTGTCGGCCGAAATACACTTCAACCTTTCGCACGCGGGAGAGCTCGTCGCGACGGCCTTCTCCGGAAGCGGGCCCGTCGGGCTGGATCTGGAAGCCGTACGGTCGATCGCGCACACGGAATCGATCGCCCGGGGGTACTTCACCGACAACGAGCGTGCCTGGCTGGAGTCGATGCCGGACGGGTCCGCTCGAGAGCATGCGTTTCTCTCACTCTGGACGTGCAAGGAAGCGGTGGCGAAAGCGACGGGACACGGGATCTCGGCGGGCTGGCACGAGTTCGAGATCGCGCGCGACGGACGAGGTGCGCGAGCCGTCCCGATCATGATCAGCGGCGGCTCGACGCCGTGCGACCCGGGTGGTACGCCGAGCGATGCCCGGGACGCGGCCGACGGTGGCGCCATCACCGACGGCTGGACGCTGATCCACCCACCGATCATGACGGGATACATCGCCGCGATCGCCGTGCGCGGCCCCGCGGAGGTGTCGCTCTTCGAATGGCCGAACGAGAAGTGATCGAGATGAGCATGAGAACGGAAAGTACTCTCCACGCGACCACCACGTCGAACGGGCGGATCACCACGGCCCCGCCCGTCTTCCAGCCAGCGGAGCTGGTGCAGATCGTCCAGCGTGTCCGGGAGCCGCTGCATGTCGTTCGGGCAACCGCGGACGGACGGATCGGAGCGCGGACGGGTGACTGGCCGGACACGCCTGAACCCGCGTTCGAGCGGCTCGCGACGTTGCCACCCCTCTATCCGGAGTGGCTCGGCGACCGTGCGTTCCACGCGGCCCACGGGGTTCGCTTCCCGTACATCGCGGGCGAGATGGCCACCGGGCTGGCGACGCCCGCGCTCGTGACCGCGATGGCGGAGGCGGGGATGCTCAGCTTCCACGGATCGGCCGGACTACAGCCCGACCGGATCGAGCGGGAGATCGCCGCGATCGAGAGCGCGCTCGGCGCGAGCGGAGCGGCCTGGGGCGCGAACCTCATCCACAACATGCACAGCCCGGGGGCGGAGGACGCGGTAACCAGCCTCTTCCTCCGGCGCGGGGTGACGCGGGTATCCGCGTCGGCGTTCATGTCGCTGACGCCGGCGATCGTCCGCTACGCGTGCTCGGGCCTCACCGTTACGCCCGACGGGCGCATCCAGCGGCGGAACCACGTCTTCGCGAAGATCTCGCGGCCGGAGCTGGCGAGGCTCTTCGTGTCGCCCCCGCCTCCCGCGATCCTCCAGGCGCTGGTGTCTGACGGCGGGCTCACGCCGCGCGAGGCGGAACTCGCCACGCACGTCCCCGTCGCGGAAGACATCACCGTGGAAGCCGACTCCGGTGGGCACACCGACAACCGGCCCCTGACCGGCCTCTTCCCCGCGATCCTCGCCATCGTCGGCGAGATCTCGCGCCGCCACGGCTACACGCGCCCGATCCGTGTGGGCGCCGCCGGCGGGCTCGGCACCCCCGCGGCGGTGGCGGCGGCGTTCAGCATGGGCGCGGCGTACGTCATGACCGGGTCGGTCAACCAGGCCGCCGTCGAGTCCGGTCTCTCGGCCGAGGGGCGCTGCATGCTCGCCGAGGCTGCGATCGACGACGTGATCATGGCCCCCGCCGCCGATATGTTCGAGATGGGCGTGAAGGTGCAGGTGCTCAGACGCGGCACGATGTTCGGGCCGCGCGCGCATCTGCTCTACGATGTCTACCGGGACCACGACGGGCTGGCGGCGATCCCGGCGGAGGTGCGGGCGAGACTGGAGCGCGAGATCTTCCGGGCACCGCTCGATCGGATCTGGGAAGACACGCGGGAGTTCTTCCGGAAACGCGATCCTTCGGAACTCGAGCGCGCCGCGCGCGACGCGAAGCATCAGATGGCGCTGGTATTCCGCTGGTACCTCGGGCAGGCGAGCCGCTGGGCGATCGACGGTCTCTCCGACCGCCGCATCGACTACCAGATCTGGTGCGGTCCCGCCATGGGCGCGTTCAACACGTGGACGGCCGGCAGCTTCCTCGCCGAGCCGGAGAACCGCGGCGCGGTGCAGATCGCGCGAAACCTGCTGGAAGGGGCGGCGGTGGTGACGCGCGCGCAGATGTTGCGCACGGCGGGAGTGCCGGTGCCCGCGGCGGCGTTCGACTACCGGCCGCGGCCGCTGCGGTGAAAGGGTCGGCGGGCGGAGGACTCGACCACTCGCCACTGAGCGCGCATCCTCTCACCCGTGCCCGACAGGAACTTGATTGCGGTGCGATCGATGGGATGGACCATGGTAGAAAAACAAAGAATATCTACCTGTCATACCAGACAAGACGAGACGGTTCCCGGTCATCCGCGCCGTGGGTGGTGGCGAACCCCCAATGCCAGAACCACCGAAAAGATGTGAACGCCCGAACCAGGGATAGCGGCGGCGGCTGGAACCAGGAAGAGAAAGGAAGACAGCGCGAGCCGCTCCCAATGACCCGTAGAGTCCGGAGCCGGAGAAAAACCCGGATCCTGTCTTCGATGCCCGTGGGGAACCACGCACCCGCCGCCGGCGCCTAATCTCCGTAACGCGCCCCTTGGCGTTCTTTCCGTATATCCTGGCGCCCTTGGCGTTATTAGAGCGGTTCGGCGTCAGTCAGATGGCCTCCGCCAACCCACGCCCCCCTCCCGCATCAGATGTTCGTCCGCGACTGGATCGTATCGATATCCACGTCCAGCGCGGCGAAATCCTCACGGTACCGCTCCAGAAGGTCCACGAACGCCGGGTGGATGTCCCGGTCCTCGTTGCGCGTGATGTAGCCGTAGACCGAACGCGAGAGCATGCAACTGATCCAGAGCAGTTCCGTCGCGCGGTCCGGCGGCGGCGCGATATCGTGGTCGGACTCGGGGCCGAACACGCCGTTCTTCCCGTACCGCACCCCGAGCGCGTTGTAGACGATCTCTCCTCCGTCGTCGTACTGGCGCGCGTTCGCCCAGGTATGCTTGAAGGTGGCGTGGTGGATCGTGTAGCGGCACACCTGCTTGAGGTTCTCGATATCCGTCGGCAGGGGGATGTCCGAGAGCGTGACGGGCTGTACCGCGCGCGGCACGCCGTTGACGACGTATCGAGGGATCGTCAGGTCCATGCGCTCCTCCGCGCTGAACCACGACCGCGAGGCCTCGGGCTTCCCCGCGACCGTGCCCCGAAGGAACCGGCAGAGGAAGTCCGGCACACTGTGCTCGACGAGTTCCCTCGAGAACATGTGCACCTCATACCAGTGCTGCACGATCTCGTCCATGTGCTGCTCGAAGAACTCGTCGATGTACTCGCCGAGCACGTCCCAGAAGAGGTTTGAGGCCTTGGCGTACGTGTGCGCCTCGCAGATCGGCTTGAGCGGAGTGTAGTTCTTCCAGTCGAGCGTGCCCAGCACCTGGCCGATCCGGATCTTCATCGCCTCGTCGGTCAGCGCGCACGCGCGGGTGACGTAGCCGTTCGGTCCGAGCAGGAAGCTGTCCGCCGAGTGGTCGATCAGAACGACTTCCTTGATGTGTGGGAAGAGGAGGAAACGGACGGGGTTCCTGCGCAGATTGCGGTAGGCCGCGATCGCGTACTGTTCCGTGTTGAGGTGGGTGGTCGTGAGATGGTTATCCATCTCGGCCACTACCGCCGCGCTCACGCGGGCGACACGCTTGGCCTGGAGCCACTTCTCGCCGTCCTCGGGGGTGAAGGTCATCTTCTCCGTCGGGGAATTCGGCGCGGTCGCTCCCGGCTCCCGCATGTGGAGCGTGATCTCGACCGGGTAGAGCCGTTCGTTCCTCACCTCGAAACGCATGTCGACGTTCGGCATCGCATGGACTCCGTCGTGCTCATAGGAGTTCCAGTGATGGTAGATGCGATAGCGGCCGGGATGACTGTCGTCGCCGTCGAAGATCGAGGCGCTCATGCCGTTCAGCAGCCGTTCGCCGAAGTACTCGTCGCTTCGGGTGTAGCCGGGCCGCTCCCGCTCCAACCGTCGGGTCCGGTTCTCGGGATAGGCCGCCTGAATCTTGTCGATCGATGGGCCCGTGCCGCCCGACATCCGGAACTCGAGGAGGTGCTTCTGTTTGATCACCTCGATCGGCGCGATCATCTTCAGCATCATCATCGAGCGGCCGGGCGGGTACGTCTGCGGCGGGTCGCCCTGTTCGATGATCAGCGCGCGCGGCAACGGGTTGGTCGGGTCGTACTCCCAGTACGGGACCCGGACCTCTCCCATGTCATGCTCCGGGACGTCCATTCCGCGCTCACCGGGCACGGTGAAGACGAGGCGCCTGGTGATCCGGCGTTCTCCCTCGCTGGTGTAGATGTGATCCTCCTCGAAGATCCGCAATTCGAGGTTGACCCCGCCGAACTCCGTCGGGTCGAACCAGATCTCGAAGGAACCGTCGCGGGCGCTGGTGGCGCACCCGAGGAAGACCTCGATCACGTCCCGGTGCCAGAGCTCCACGTACATGTTGTGGAGTGGCTTATCCTCGCCGGAAGGCGTCTGATACTCGAAGAGGAGCTTCCCGATGACGAGTCTCGAGCGGGGTTCCGTGAGGACCTTCTCCGCTCTCCTCGCGGGCCGGTCGAGCGAGAAGAACCGCCGGATCCGCCGGGCGAATCGCGTTTCCGTCTTGCGGATCCGCTGTTGCTCGACATCCTCGTCCATCCCCGCGCGGACACCGGCCAGTTCCGCCGCGCGCTCCTCGCGGATCGCCTCGATCCGCGTGCGGAAGTCGGGATAATCTTCGAGGTGCATGGAGAACGCGTCGGCATCCAGCACGTAGCAGCTGACCGGAGTCTTCGCGATGATCGTCGCGGCGCGCGGCTCGCCCGCGAGCAGGCTCATCTCGCCGAAGAAGTCACCGACGCCGAGCGACGCGACCCGGCGCGAAACATCCGACCCCTCGTGCTCGGCACGTACATCGGCCTCGCCGCTCACCATGATCCCCATCCAGCGGTCGTGAGAACCCTGGCGGACGATCACGTCGCCGGTCGCGAAGGCGGTCGGGCGAAGACGAGCCATCAGCCCGTTGCGTTCCTCCTCGGGCAATCGTTCCAGCAGCGCGAACCGCTCCTCTCGCACGGCGCGCAGCTCCACCATCCGGCGCGCCAGGATCGCGGCGAAACCCTCGACGATCTCCGGCCGGCCGCGCAGGAGGTCGTCGAAATCCTCCTTGATCAGCCGGAACGCGCGGACCGGCCCTTCCGCGATCACCGATGCTTTCCGGGGTTCGCCCGTCAGCAGGGCCATCTCGCCGAAGAAATCTCCCGCGCCGAGTCGCGCGACGGGGCGAGCGACGTTGCTTCCCTCGATCGTCACCCTGACCTCGGCCTGGCCCTCGGCGATCAGGTAGAGGCAGTTGTCCTGCCCACCCTCCTGGACCATGAACGCGCCGTCGCTGAACGGAACCTCCTCCAGCCGTTCCGCGAGCACCGTACGCTCCTCGTCATTCAGAACGCCCAGCAGCTCGACGCTATCGATGAGCGCCAGCGCGGTCGTGGATACCGGGGGCGATGGAGCCGCCGGCTGCTCGGGCGATGCCTGGAAGATCTTCGTTACCCTGATCTTTTCAGCGTCGCTGAGCGTGGAATACCGCGCGACGAGGTCTTCGATGGAGAGGAAAGTCGACATGGAGGGGAACCGGGCAATCGGGCGAATCGGAACCAACGAGCGGGATTCCGAAGGAACGAGATGGCATCAGGGCGCGTGAGAATAACCTTCGTCAGGACCTCCTGCCACCATGATTACGCGCGGGAAATCGGTTATCCGGATCGTCTTGCGATTCCCACCCCTCCCGACTAGGATCCGACGCTGATTCCGCCGGTTGTCACGTTTCACGACTCCGTCGGCGCTCGCCTTTCCTCTCCCGCGATCCTCCGGCCCGCGGCTCCACCGACCTCCGGTCCACCCCCCGGCGGCTCACCCAGCAACCATGCCGACGCTCAGCGAACGGGAAACCATTCGGGAAGTCCCAGGCGCCCGTCCGAAGCTGGTGGCGACCGTCTCTGACACTCGCGCGTTCATGAAGGGCTGGCGCCGTTTCTTCGAGGAGCGCCGCGACCGGCACGGGAGCGACGTATTCTGGAGCTACATCGCGATTCCGGCGGTGACGATCCTCGACGTGCCGGGTCTGCGCGTACTCTTTGACACGAAGCTCGTCCGGAAGGGGTACGGGTTCGGCCCCGCGATTCCGCGACGCGACCTGGTCGGAACGGAAGTCCCGACCGTTTTCGAGAACGGAGCACCGCACGACACGCGAAAGGACTTCTTGCTCACCCTGATCCATCGTGCCTCGGGTCGGCTCGAACCGTCGCTCGCCACGGCGGCCGACACGTACCTCGAACGATGGGCTCGTGAACCCGCGCCTTTCGACTGGGGTGACTCGGCCAACTCGCTACTCGCGGAGGTGCTCTTCGACTGGCTCCTCGAGGCCAGACCCGATCCCCGGGACGTCCGGACCTGGGTGGACAACCTTCTTTCGCCGCTTCCCTGGGACGTGCCGCTGCCCGCCGCGCCAGCCCCGGCTCGCGAGGCGCGCGATCGACTGCTCGCCGCGATCCGGGAGGCTCCGGGGTTCGACGACGCCGCGGAGCTCGCCCGGGAGCGCGCGGGCCTCACGAAGGACCAGACCGCGAGCCAGCTCCTTTTCATGCTCTGCGGGAACGCCTGGGGCGGGCTGCAGGGGGCGTGGCGTTCGCTGATGGCCGAGATCGGAGCGCGGCCGGAGCTTCTGGAGGGTCTCCACCGGGAAGCCCGACTGGCGTCGCCGGATCGACCACCGGGCCTGGCCGACCTCGCGCGAATGCCGATACTCCGAGGCGCTGTTCTGGAGACGCTCCGTCTGCATGGGCCGGTACCATTCGCGTACGGCACCGCGCTCACCGATCTGGTGATCCCATCGCGCACCGGTGCATATCGGGTGCGAAAAGGAACAACGATCCAGGGTGTTTTCTGGATGGCCGCCCGCGACGGGCACGCGTTTACGAAACCGGATCAGTTCGAGGCGACCCGGTACATTCGGGACCCCGCCGCGGTCGCCAGCGTCCTCTGGGCGAACGGCCCGGGCGACGGCCTCCCCCGGCGCGACGACAAGATGTGCGCGGGCAAGGATGTCGTCCCCCTCATCCTGGAACTCTTCGCGGCCCGACTCCTCTGGTCATGGCGGTTCACCCTGACGGGCCCGCCCCGCTGGAGCGATGAGAGGATCGTCCTCGCGAACCGGCCGATCGATCCGTTGATGGTTCACTCGTTCACCCGCTGGAACTGAACAGACCGCCCCGTGCGCGGGAGGCTCTCATAACCACCACGGCACTACCACTCCACCGCGCGAACGAGAACGCCGATGGAGTACCGCTCGTTTTCATCCACGGGATCAAGGGCTCGGCGCTGGTCGGACGCGATGGACGGAAACGCTGGCTGACCGGCGCGATCGCCCTCGGCCTCTCGACTCCGGAGCTCGCGCTTCCGATTCGCTGGGAGAACGGGCGCCAGGCGGAGGACGGTCTGCGGGCGACGGAGCCCGTCGACAGGGTGGACGTGATCCCCGGTCTGATCAGCGGGAAGATCTACGGACCGTGGCTGAAGACCGCGCGAGCGCTCGGCCGCCCTTTCTATGCCTTCGCGTACGACTGGCGACGCGACAACCTGGAGAGCCTCGACGGGCTGCGGGAGTGCGTCCGAGCGGTCCGGGAACGACACGGCGGCCGCCCGGTGCAGCTCGTGGCGCACTCGATGGGCGGGATCATTTCCCTGCCCCTCGTCGACGAGCGGCCCGAATGGTTCCATCACGCGCTCTTCGCCGGCGTCCCCTTCCGTGGAGGGATCGGCTTCTTCGAAGACATGCACGTCGGATCGACAACTGGCCGAAACAGGAAAATCACCGCGCCGGAGATGCTCTTCACCTGCCCGTCGACGTACGCGCTCTACGCGCATGACCGGTCCGATTGCGTGGATGTCCGGGGTGATCCGCTGTCGATTGATCTCTTCGACGCGAACACCTGGGTCGAGTACGGGATGGGGATCTTCGCCGATCCGAAGATGGCGACGCCGGAGAGGATCGATCACCTCACCCATTCGCTCGCGCGGGCGAAGACGCTCCGGACGCTCCTGGAGCCGAGGTCGAGCGCGCACCCGCCCATCACGGTGCTGGCGAACCGGGAGCTGCCCACGCTCGGCCGCGCGATGCGGCACGGGCCCGCGAGCGTGCGCGGGTGGGACATCATCACGCCGGCCAGACACCCCGGCGACTCCCGGGTCTGTTACGAGAACATGATGCCGCCCGAAGGATTCACTTACGACGTGGTCCACACCGCGCTCTCCCATAGCGACATGTTGAACGACGCTCGCCTGCCGGAGCTTCTGACCGCCACCGCGAACCGCCCTTTCACCGCCCGATAAGACGATTCCAGGCGGCGAACACGTTATCCGTCCATCCAACCGCATCGATCCATGGTCTCCAGCTCGACCAGCACCGCGAAGGTGCCGCATGTCGTCTGCCTCGGCGGCGGGTACGTCGCGATCTATCTGGCGAAGGCGCTCCGACCCCATCTCCGCGCGGGACGCATCCGCCTGACCGTCATCGATCGGGACAACTTCCAGTGTTTCCACGGCCTCATCCCGGAAATGCTCACGGGGAAGATCCAGCCGACCGATACGCTGAGCCCCGCTCGCCGGCTTTTCGCGCCGGGGGACTTCGTCAACGCCGAGATCGAGGAGATCGATCTCGCCGCCAGGCAGATCCTCGTCTCCCGGCTGCTGGATGGGCGGCAGTTGACGATTTCGTATGACCAGGTCGTCGTGGGGTTGGGGAACTCGGAAAACCTCGAGCGGTTTCCGGGTCTGGCCGAGCATTCGTTCCGACTCAAGGCCTACTCCGGCTGCCTCGCCCTGCGGAACCATGTGATCAACATGCTCGAGCTGGCGGACATGGAGAAGGATCCGGAGGAACGACGTCGGCTGCTCACCTTCACCGTCGTCGGTGGCGGGTTCGCGGGGGTCGAGGTCGCTGGCGAAATGCGTGATTTCATTCCGACGGTCGCCCGCAAGCACTTCCCGCACGTTCCGGTGGAGGAAATTCGGATCGTTCAGATCGTGTCGAGCGACCACATCCTTCCCGAACTGAAGTCGCATCAGCCCGGGCTGGTGCGCTACGCGCAGAAGCTCCTCGCGGCCGACCCACATATGGAGATCCGGTATAACCGACTGATGGCGTCGGCCACGATGGAGGAGGCCGTGCTCGACGACGGCGAACGGATCCCCACGCGGACGATCGTGAGCTGCGCCGGGATGGCCGCGCTGCCGCTCGTGGATCGGCTTCCGGTGAAAAAGGAACGAGGACGGATCGTTACCGACCCCTACGGGCATATCGAAGGCTACAAGGAGGCATGGGCCGGGGGCGACTGCGCGGCCGTACCGCTGGAGAAGGGCGGCCACGCGCCCGCGCTCGCGATCTGGGCGATGACCGTCGGAGAGCTGATCGGCAAGAACATCGTCCGGCAGATGGCCGGCAAGCCGCTGAAGCCTTATCGCTTCAATGGTCTGGGCGACGCATGCGTGCTCGGCCATCGTCGCGCCGTCGCGCAACTCAAGGGGATCCCGCTCCGAGGCGTCCTCGCCTGGGTGATCTGGCGGGTCTTCATGATCCTGTACCTGCCGTCACCCGAGAAGAAGGTTCGCGTCGTCGGGAACTGGCTGATGGCGCCCTTCTTCGGGCATGATCTCGTGAACATGCGCGTGCACCAGCCGGTGGACCTGGCGCCTCTGGTCTTCGAGCCCGGTCAGGACATCGTGCGGAAGGGAGACATCGGGAACAGTCTCTTCGTCATCCAGGAAGGCGAGGTCGAAGTTCTCGACCCGAACGCGCCCGAAGGCGAGCCGCTCGCGGTCCTGAAGCAGGGTGACCATTTCGGTGAAATCGCGGTGTTCGAACGCGTCCCGCGGACCGCGACGGTTCGTGCCCGTACGCGCGTGAAGGTGCTGCAGGTCCGTCGGGAGGCGGCGGTGGCGCTGAGCGAGACGATCGATGTCGTGGGTCGGACGTTGCGCAGCGTACCGGGGACGCCCGCGACGGCCGGGGCGGCGGACGAAGGGAACGGGTGATGCCGGTACTCAGCCGGTCAGCTCGAAGGTGATGGCGAGCGCGTCCCCCACCTGGACTTCCCGGCCGAGGCCGATGATGCCTCCTTCCTCGAGGACGTACTCGTCGCGACGCACCCAGGCGCGGCGGCCGTCGCGCTGGACGACGCATGTGCCGTTGACGCTCTGGTCGACGAGGACGAACCTGCCGCGCCGATACTCGACCCGCGCATGCGCTCGGGAAACGAGTTCATCGAGCACGATGAGGTCGTTGCGATCGCCGCGACCGAGCATCGCGTTCCCTTCGGAACTCACCACGGCCTCCGTCGCGCCGAGGCGGAGAACGAGCCGCTTCTGGTTGAGCAGGTGAGTGACCATCGCGAGCGGCATCATGCGCGTCGCGTCCTCCCGCCGGCGGACCAGGTCGAAGAGCGCGATCGGATCCCGTTTCCCACGGACCGTGGAGTGGTCGATCTGACGCGCGGTCTCCTTCCACGTCGGAGAGAGCAGATCGACCGTGTGACCGGTGGTCATGATCTGGCCCGCCTTGGCCTGGCCGGCGACCCGCGCCGCGGTATTGACGGCGTCACCGAAGACGTCGCCGTTTTCCAGGATCATCGGTCCGAAATGAAAGCCCGCGCGGATGGCGAGCGGGTGACCGTCGACGGTGAGGGCGTCGGTGATCCGTTCCTGCATACGGGTGAGCGCGGCGGCCGCCTGGTCCGCCATGCGGAAGGTGGACATGACTTCGTCCCCGATCGTCTTGATTACGACGCCGTCGAACTCCCGGGTCGCTTCGGACATGATCTGGATACAGCGCGCGATCGCTTCCCGGGCCTTCGCGTCACCGAGGCGTTCGTAGAGCGACGTGCTATGCGCGACGTCGGCGAACGCCACTACCGCTTCAATCCGCTGCACCATGCTTGTTTCGTTCATTGGCTTCAACGGCCGGAGCCTGAGCGGGTGCCGACGGACCGTTTTCGCCGCTTCGCCACGGACGATCGCCTCGCGCTGACTCTCGCGTCCTGAACCTCGACATGCCCGAATCCGACACGACCCATTCGCCACAACCGGCGCTGACCCATGCGGTGTACTTCACCCTCATCGACGATTCTCCCGAACGGATCGAGGCGCTCATCGATTCCTGTGTCGAACATCTCACGGACCATCCCGGGATCCTCTCGTTCGCCGTCGGGGCTCGCAACCCCGCACTGACACGCGAGGTGAACGACCAGGAATTCCACGTCGGGCTCCAGATGATCTTTGATGGCCGCCCCGCGCACGATGCGTACTTCGATTCTCCCGGCCATTCGCGATTCCTGCGTGACAACCGGTCGAACTGGGCGCGAGTACGGATCTTCAATCTCGACGTGGATCAGCGGATCGATCCCGCGACATGGTCGAGACGGAGTTCGTCCTCGCATCCTCTCTGACACGGCATCAATCGGTCGCATCAGGCGCGACGCCGCAAGATTGGCGTCCGGGGCGGCGACGTCAACGGAAACGTCCACACGACCGACGCCGCTCGCCACGGGAATCTCGCGTTCCGACCGCTTCTTGACCATCGCCCCACACGGCATGTCTATTGTGCGTGATCATTGCCGGCTCGCTCCGTCAGTCCGACGCGGAATCGGCCCTTCCACTCCTTTTCCCTGGCGGTTTTCCTGGCGATGATCACGACCCTCTGGGGTGTCCGTGGATCGATCCCCGTTTCCGGTGAGCATGTGCGCCGTTACGGCGGGGACACCACCTGCGTCAGTATCGAACTCCATGACCAGGTCCTCGTGCTCGACGCGGGAACCGGGATCCGACGGCTCGGCGCTTCGCTGATGGAGTCGGACAAGCCGATCCTGATCCTGCTCACCCATCCGCACGCCGATCACGTCCAGGGATTCCCGTTCTTCGGGCCGATGTATCTGCCGGGGCGAGAGGTCCACATACTCGACTACCGGAACGACGGCGAGGCGTGGTCGCTGACCTCGATGCTCGACGGCTTTCACTTCCCGCTCACGCCGGCCGAGATCCCCGGCACCCTGACGCGTGTCAGCGACCCCGCTATCGGCTACTTGCGCGATCGTGGCATCGAGATTGACCAGCTTGCCGTCGATCACCCCGGCGGCGCTCTCGGCTACCGGATCCGACACGAAGGAGGCACGCTGGTCTTCATCCCGGATAATGAACTTGCGGGCCCCCTTTCCGGGACCGGCATGAGAGACCGGGTGATCGACTTCTGTCGGGGCGCGAACGTGTTGATCCACGACGCGCAGTATCTCGCCGAGGAGATGCCCCAGAAATGGGGATGGGGGCACAGCACACTGCGGGATGCCTGCGAACTGGCCGTCGCGGCGGAGGTGAAGCACCTCGTGCTCTTCCATCATGACCCATCACGATCCGACGATCAGCTCGATGAGATCCAGGATCGGGGCCGGGACCGGCTGGACGCGGCCGGGATCCGCTGCACCGCTGCCTACGAGGGGCTGACGCTATGACTTCGGCGACGAAGCGGGGTTCCGGATGTATCGACCCGCTTCTCGCCGCGTACCCGGTTCGCGCGGAGTCGCGCGCCGGTTTCATCCATGACCGAACCTTCCGGAGACGGCCATGAACGCCATTCGCTTCGTCGCATTCGCCGCACTTGCTCTTCCTCTGCTTACGCCGCCCCGCGTCGGCTCCCTGGAAGCGCGGGAGGCCCCCACCATTCTGGTGTCTACGGAATGGCTCGCGGAACGACTGGGGGACGACCGTCTCGTCATCCTCCACGTCGGGAACGATCAATCCTTCGCGGACGGTCACATCCCTGGAGCACGACACTTCCCGACTCAGGTCTTCGCTCCCGAGGTCGAGGGGATGAGCACGGAGATGCCGGATGCCGAGTCATTTCGCCAGCTCCTGGAGGCGGCCGGGGTTTCGACCGACTCCCGCATCGTGGTCTATTCGGCCGCACACCCACCACAACTCGCGGCGCGACTTTATCTTACCCTCGAGTACTTCGGGTTGGGCGCGAATAGCTCGCTGCTCAACGGAGGGCTGCTCAGCTGGAGGACGGAAGGCAGGCCCCTCTCCATGGAGAACACGGCGGTCGCCCGGGGGACACTCCCGTCATTCAACGTGACCGATGATCTGATCGTGGACCACGGATACGTGCACGCGCGGATGTCCGACGGAGCCGCGATCATCCTGGACGCCCGAGATCCCCAGTTCTGGTCAGGAGAACAACGGAACCAGCAGCGGGCGGCGCGGGGCGGACGGATCCCGGGGGCACTGAACATCCCGTTCCGTACCCTGGTCGAGGATTCCGGCCGTCTCCTCGACTCGGACGCGCTCGCCTCACTCTTCGCTGACGCGGGAGTCGAGCCGGGGCAGCCGGTGGTGGCCTACTGTCACGTGGGGCAGCAGGCGAGCCTCCTCGTGCTCGGAGCCCGGCTCGCTGGGCACGAAGCCCGCCTCTATGATGGCTCGTACGAGGACTGGAGCGGGCGACCGGAGCTGCCTGTGGCTCCGGAGTAGTCCCGAAGGCTCCGGAACGTCCACCGGTCCGGAGCCTCCCATCCGCCGAACGGGCGCATCCCGATATCCGGTCGTTCGGAAGCTCCCCCCGATCCGGCGCCATCTTCCGCCGGAACCGCAACGCTCTCGCGATTCGCCCCAAAGACCGGGAGATCTCGACGATGCCCTACCCCCGTTACCTCGTCCGTCCGCTCCTCGGTGGGTCCTGCGCTCTCTGGCTGGCGGCCTGCGCCGGGGACCAGCCCCCGCGGCCCCAGGCAATGGCGTCTCGCGACAGCGCCGGGATCCGAATCGTCGAGAACCTCGCTCCCGACCCTTCAGTGCAGTGGGCCGTGGACCCCGACCCGTTGCTCTCGATCGGGGAGATGGAGGGCGCCGCTCACGAAATGTTCACCCGAATCCAGGCCGTCGCCACCCTCCCCGATGGCAGGATCGCGGTGCTCGATGGTGGGTCGCTGGAGCTGCGGACCTACGACGGAGAAGGCCGCTTTCTCAACCGGTTCGGCGGCCAGGGGGACGGTCCGGGTGAGTTCCGTTACCTCATGCCTCCCCTGATCGTCCGCCCGGATGGGGAGATCGGTGTGTACGACTTCCAGCCCGGCCGCCTCACCTGGCTCGAGCCGGACGCGACGACGTTGCGGGGGACCGTGGTTCCGGCGGGAGTGAGAGGGCTTCCGCGGAGCCAGCTACGGGGCATTCTCGGAGATGGGACGCTCGTGGTGTCCGCCATGCGGGGTGGCGGCGCCCCGCCAACGTCGAGTGCACAGATACGCGACACGCTCCGTCTCTACACGGCGAATCCGGACGGTACGGTCGAATCAGAGGCCCCGATCCTGACGGTTCCCGGGGGCGTACGGCAGGTCCTGATCACCGGAGGTCCCGACCCGGCGACGATCCAGTCGATCGAGGTGATGATCGTCCCGATGAGCCACGACGCCCGGGTGCTGATGGCGGGTGACCGGATCCACGGGGGCGAAGGTGACCGCTTCGAGATCCGTACCGTGAATCGGACCGGCCGCCTGGAGCGGATCGTACGGCTGACGGAAGGCGCGCGGCCGATCGACGGTTCGGTCCGGTCCGCCTTCGTGGAGCACGCGGCTTCGGCCTCTTCCAACCCCGCCGCCCTCGCGAGGGTCTACGAAGGGATCGAGTTCCCGGCGACCATGGCGGCCTGGGACGCGCTGCTCGAGGATCCGGAGGGCAATCTCTGGGTGCGGAGGTTCATCCCCGCGCACGAGGGACGACCGGAGAACTGGATCGTCCTGGGACCGGACGGGGAATGGCGAACCGATGTGGCGATGCCGCGGGGATTCCTGCTCATGGAAGTGGGGGAAGCATCCGTACTGGGCGTGCACCGGGACGAGTTCGACGTGGATCGGGTGCGTCGGCATGGACTCCGCCGCTGACGCGGATTCCCGGGGGCAATGGGTTCGACGAGGTATTGGCGTGACGGTTCCTCAACGTGATTCCGCGGAGCTATTGCTGAAAGACGCGACCGAGAACGATGGCCGGCCGACCATGCCCGATCATCGATGATGGTGCGCGGTGAGGAATGGGAACAGTCGCCGGAGGTTCCGGCGTGAATTTTTTTAACCGCCAAGACCGCCAAGATCGCCAAGACCGCCAAGACCGTTATGACTGCGAGGAATCAGAACCGATTGGCGAGCCGGATGATCCCATCCTTGATACGACTGACGTTCCAGTTGATGAGAAATCCGATTCTTCTATCGGAGAGTTTCAAGTAGGTGAGCATCTGAGCATGATGGACTGGCACGAGCTTCTGGATTGACTTGTTTTCGATGAGAATCTGATTATCGACGATCATGTCTACCCGGTAGGCTGCATCGAACCTCCGCTCGCGGTACCGGATTGGTCAGCGCGACTTCGTACTCGACTTGGGGCTCCGGTCTCGAAGCTCCAGGGCCAGGCAGGCTTGATAGGTGGATCCAAGCATCCCTGACCCCAGCTCTCCATGAACTCGAACGGAGCAATCGACGACGATTGTCGCGATTTGATCAATCTGATTCCTCTCGACTTGATTCATTTCTCGTTCATGAAGTTCCGTCCTCGCGGTCTTGGTGGTCTTGGTGGTCTTGGTGGTCTTGGCGGTCTTGGCGGTAATAAAGTCGTTCGATCGAGAGAGGGCGAGGACTCCGACAACACGAATCCGACGCGCTGGACACCGTTGAGCACGTTCCCCAGTCCGCCGACCGGCCGATCCCCCGTCACGAGCCCAGCAGCGGGATCAGCGTGGTCGCGACGATCGCCGGGCACCCGGAGGGTTGCCCCGCAACGCGGCGCTCCCCAGATCGCTTTCCGCCGGTTCGTCGTGAAACCCGGCGCCAACGCACCCGCGAGGGCGCGTACCGCAATCTGAGGAGTCGGAACGAACCCCGTTGTTCGCCAGCTGACAGGCGCGCGCGGAGGTCAGGAGTCGATCAGTTTCTCGATCTCCTCGATTCCACGGACGCACACATATTCGCGGTTGTACGCGAGGACTCCCTGCTCGCGCAGGCGGTTCAGGATCGTGCTCACGACGGGTCGGCTCGCGCCCACGAGATCCGCCAACTCCTGCTGGGTGAGTCGCAGATGCTGGCCGAACCCGTGGGTGTAGCGGGTGGCGAATCCCCCGGACAGCTCGCGCAGCACCTCGGCCAGCCGGGGCTCCGTTCGCTTGAACGCGAAACTCTCGAGCCTGCGTTCCATCCGCCGCTGACGGCGCGCGAGGAGCGAGGCGAACTCGACGGCGGCGGCGGGGTGGTTGAGCAGGAGCCGCCGAAACTCTTCGATCGGCGCGCGCCAGATCGACGCGGCGCCCTTCGCGATCGCGGTGTCCTCGGCCTCGTCGGCGCCACTCAACGCGGGGCCGAAGAAATCTCCCGGTCCCAGCATCGCCGTCGTGAGATTCTCACCATCATAGGTGACTCTCGAGATGGCCACCTGCCCTTGCAGCACGCAGTACGCTGAAGCCGTCGTTTCTCCCTGCCGGTAGATCCTGCCACGGTGCCGAATCGCGTGGACCCGGGCCGACGGACAATCACGACGCAACTCCTCCGGTGGAATCCCTTCGAGGATCGACGATCCCTTCACCACGTCCGGCGCATTCATTCGTCACCTGTTCCGGTTCAGTATTCTCTCGGTCAGATCTCGATCAGAAAAATCTCGATATCCAGCCGCGACCGGTCCCCATGATACTCCTTGTTGACGATCCGGGCGACGAGCCGCTTCCCCGCATCCATGAGCCGCGCGAGCACCTCGTTGCCGCTCCTCGCATTCAACCCGCAAGACAGCGAGTTGTCGCACGCCACCACCGCCCCGACTTGCCCAGAAGCCCGGCGATGATGTAGGATACCGCCGGATGAGATTGAATCCCATTCCCAATCCCACTGGATTCCAATGACCCGGATGATTTCGATTTCGCGCGGCGCGCTCCCCGTGTTCGCGGCTACCATCGCGGTCGGTCTCGGCCTGTTCCCCGCCCAGGTGACGGCACAGGCCGGTCAGCCGTCGGGGCCGACGATACAGAATGGGTGGGGCTACACGCACGAAGCCCTCTCGACTGGAGTCAATAACGGGTACCAGCTCGTCATGGACCCTGTTCACCGGCGCGTCTACCTCACCGACGCCCAGTGGCGCACCGAGGAACGCCTGCCGAACGGCCTGATCCTGCCGCGCCAGTCGCCCTCCGGGAAGCTGGCGGAGTTCGACGTGGAAACCCGGGAACTGGTGCACGTTCACTCGTTCCTGGGTCTGACGCGGAACGACGGGAGCGGACGGGAGGGAGATCCTTTCGACTGGTCGACGACGGAGGGGAACTCGCTCTCCAGCATGCGGACGACGTTCTCTCCGTACGGCGTGGCCGTCGACCCCAGAGCGACGAACGCCGCCGGTCAAGTGGACCCGATCCTCATCACGACCACCGCGCGGGGACGGGATTCCGACGCGGGATACGGCGGGAACGTGGTGATCTATCACGCGTCCCAGGGCGCGCCCACCGACGCGGACCGCCTTTTCGAGTTCGACGACGGCACGCCCATCTTCCACGGCATCCGCCGGGTAGAGGTCAATAGCCAGACCCACAAGGCGTTCATCACGAACATGGGTTCCGACGACGGCTTTGGCGGGATCGCGGTCGTGGACCTCGCGTCGAAGGGCGTCGACGCGCGGGTCGCGATCCCTGGGGGGGCGGTCGGGGCCGCGGTGGATGAGGAGAACAACCTCATCTACGTGGGAACCATGCGTGACGAACACCTCTACGTGATCGACGGCAACCGAATCAACGCGAGCGACGCGAAGCGGATCGATCTCAACGGGTCGGCCGTCACGCGGTTCGACGTCCAGGTCGGCGGCAACGCGCGACCGACCTACAATGCGCAGCTCAAGCGGTTGTATGTAGCCGCGTATGGAAATCCGGGGACGATCACGGTGATCGACGCGGACCCGAGCAGCGACAATTACGGATCGATGATCGCCCGGATCGAGACCGGCCCGACGAACATGGTCGAGGTCGACGCGGATCGCGGGCTGCTCTATTCGGCGAATCTGGGCGACCAGGAAGTGGTCGTGTACGACGTCCGCAACCACATGGAACTGTTGCGGCTTCCGACATCCGGCAATGCCCTGAACCTCGCGGTCGATCCGGTTTCGAAGGATCTGTGGGTCTCGAACTTCTCCGGTTCCGGAATGGTGGACATCTTCCGGCTCTGGCGGGCTCCGTAAGGCACTCGCCGGGAAGTTGAATAGCATGATGGACGGGCCCGCCTCATTGACCGCGGCTCGTCCACCACGCTCGATTCCCCCCTCTACTCTTCCCCGTTGGAGGTCCCCGCGTCCAGGTCGTTCCAGTTCAGGATCGCATTGAACCCGAGCGAGTAGGTCCCCTGCGTCTGCCAGCGCCAGAAGGGGCGGATCGCGAAACTCACCACATGACCCTCGCCCAGCTTCTGATCCACGAGCTGCGCGCGGTTGGCGAGCAATTGCCCGTTCTGAAGGGTGCCGGAGAGCAGGATCTCGTCGCCATCCGACGGAAACCGCAGGATCACCCGCGGGCGTGACGCGGCCGCCGCTCCGCCCTGCGGGCCACCCCCCCCGCCCTGCGTCGCGCCGCCCTGGCCCGCGGAGGCCGCGCCGCTCGTCGCTTCCTCCCGTTCGAACGGGGAGATCGGCACTCCACGGTTCGCCATCGGCGTGATGTTCTGACTCGGACTGGGGGCCGCACCGCCGCCACCGCCCGCGCCTCCCGCGTTGAGCACGGGCGCCTGGTTGAAGTAAACGGGCAGCTGGTCGCCCTCGTATCCATAGACCAGCGGGCTCAGTCTGTCGGCGATTTCGCCGCGCATCACCGAGCCGCGCGCGAAGAGCTCCGCCGGCTCCTCGACGGTGACGCCCGTCGTCAGCCCGAAGTACGGGAAGATCAGCGTCGTCGACCCTTCGACGATCAGCGTACCACCCTGCCGCACGAAGTCAGCGAGCGCGTTCAGCCCATCGAGGCCCATCCCGCCACGAATATCGTCACTCTCGTCGAGCGCGCCCAGGTTCGGCGTCTCGGCGGTACGCCGGTAGGGGAGAGGCGCCTCGTCGTCGTTCTTCGTGATCCCGTTGATCTGCGAGACCGCGCTCCCGCCGACGTGCGGGAAGATGATCACGTCGTACTTCGCGCGCAGGTTCCCCTCGCGAAGCTTCTGATCCGCGAAGTAGTCGTAGGGAATGCCGTACACGTCGAGAGCGGCGCGCACCCATCCCTCGTCCTGCGTACGCTGCCAGGCGTGCACATAGCCGATCCGCGGGATGTCGAGGTCGTGCATCGACACGGACGGCGGGCGCGAGACCGCTTGACCCGACAACCCCAGCTCTCGCAACGAGGCGTCGAGAACCTCGCGGTCTCCATCGGCGATGATGATCGAACCGGCACGGTAGTTCCGATCGCCGATCGTGAAGTCCTCTTCGGCGGCGCTCATCTGTACGGAGGGATGGGCGAAACGGAACTTCACGAGGTTGTTGTCGCTCGTGTGCTCGACGACGATCACATCTCCGCGGCCGGCGATCCCGCCCGGCGCCGTCACCGGGGCGGTCACCAGCTCCAGATCCCGCGCGAAGATCGTCGTGTCGGACACTTCCTTCACGTCGAAATAGCGCATCAGCTGGTAGGTCCAGCCGGTATCGTCGTACGGACGCGGGTTGGCCGGCGCGAACCGCTGGATCGAGAAATACATGGCCGGGATCGTCCGGTACGGCTGGTCGGCGCGAATGACGTAGTCGCCCTCCCTCACCTCCACGTCACCGACCCTGAACCCCCGGCTGGCGGTGTGGAACTCGACGCCCTGGGTCCGCAGGTCGTTCACTACGTCGGCGACTTCCTGCTTGCGCCGCTGGTTCGCCGGAATCACCCACGCGTGGACCGGTCCGTTCCGGCCCGCCTCCACCTGGCGCTTGTTCTTCAGCCAATAGTTCTCCAGGTACGTTTCCCGGTTCTTCGCGACGTGGTTCAGCGCGATGAGCAGCGCGGACTGCTGGATGTTCGTGTTGTCGCGCGGCCCCCAACTGATCGAGGGCAGCGGCGGGTTCGGTCGGTACCACTCCCGGCTCGTCTGGGTCTCATTCAGGCGCACCGTCGTCGTGTCCGGCCCGTAGCTCCGCACCTCGTAGAAGCGGCCGGTCGCGTTGTGCGAGTGCGCCGCGAAGAACATGTAGTTGGGGGTCCAGCCGTCGTAGAAGCCGTACGTCCACACGCCGGGGACGTTTCGCTTCGTCATCTCCATCACTTCCGTCTTGGCCAGGAGCCACCACTCGTCGATCGTGATCGCGTCGATCGCTTCGTTGTAGGGCCCCGTACCCGTCGAGGCGTAGAGGTAGTTCGACGCCTCGTGCAGATCGTGCAGGATCTGCGGGTGCCACTCGAGAAAGAAGCGGTTGACGTTACGCGAGAGCGCGAGTACCTGTCCGATGTTGTCGCGATTGTTGTCGTGCGCGACGTACTTGCCCCAGTACATCAGCGGCAGCCGTGTGGCGTCCGGGTTATCGGCGAGCCGCTGCTTGTTGAAATAGTACGTGTCGACGGTCTTCTCCCGGCCGTCCACCTCGATCACCGGGGTGATGAAGGTGATGACGTTCTCGCGGATCTCGCGGATGAACCGGGTCTCCTGCACCGCCAGCCGGTAGGCGAGTTCCTGGACCATTTCCGGCCCGCCATGCTCGGGGGAATGGATGCCGGTGGTGACCCAGTAGATCGGCTTGCCCGTGGCGATCAGCGCGCGGGCGCGCTCGTCATCCGTTATCCGCGGATCGGTGAGGTCCGCGAGGATCTGCTTGTACCGGTCGAGGTCGGCGATCGTCTGTTCATCGGCGACGGCCAGGACGTACATGTCGCGGCCCTCCTCCGTCTGGCCGATCGTCCAGACCTTCACCCGCTCGGAGGCGGCGTCGAGCGCCTCGAAGTAACGGTGGATGTCCCTCGCGTAGGTCAGCTCGCCCGGGGTGCCGATGATGCGGCCATGGAAGTCGAGCGGCGTCGGCACGGTGGCGCTGGCGGGGAGGTGGTCCACCAGTTCGGTGGTGATGCGGGGGTCGCGAAGATACTCCGCGATCTTCGCCGTGTACTCCTCGTCGATCGGCTGCTGGGCGCTCGTGAGAGCCGGGGCCGCGGCGACGGCGGCGATGAGGACGATCGACTGTCGGATGGTTCGAAGCATCGGAATGGGCTTCAGGGAGATGGTTGGGGGTTGTCCATCATAGAACGGTCGGCGCGGGGAAAGCGCAAGCGGCGGGGAGTGGGGAATGTCCCGATACTTTCCTACACATACCATGACGGTATCCGGCGGGCGGCACGCTGCCCGACCGGCGGTCAACCGGCCCGCGGCATCGCCGCTCCGCCGCCCTGGCGCGTGTCATACCGCTCCCGCGCATCCTGGATCGACCCAAGGTGTTCGATCGACCACTCCTCGAGCGCTTTCAGCGGCGCCCGCAGCGTCGTGCCTGCCTCGGTGAGCGCGTACTCGACCCGCACCGGCACCTCGGGATACACCGTGCGCGCCACCAGCCCGTCGCGCTCCAGCTCGCGTAGCGTCTGGGTGAGCATCTTCTGTGAGATCCCCGCAACCCGGCGCCGCAGCTCGGAGAACCGGAGCGGACCGCTCCCGAGAGTGTTGACGAGGAGGACGGTCCAACGATCGCCGATGAGGTCCAGGACCCGGCGAGTCGGACATCCGGGCTGGTACGGATCGGGCGGCAAGGAGATCGATGACATGGCCGGCTGGTTGCCTGGTTGGATGGTTACCGGGAGGTGCCTACTTTCGGAAGTATACCTGGTCACTTATGGTAACCGTGCGCGATGCGTTGCGCCATCATCACCCGTGTCAGGAGACCAGAGACGATGAGCGGGATCACCGTGATAGGAGGCACCGGCTACGCCGGATCGTCGATCGTGAAGGAAGCGGCCGCCCGTGGTCATGAGGTAACGGCGCTGAGCCGGAAGGCGCCAGCCGAGCCGGTGGAGGGCGTCCGGTACGTGCAGGGGAGCGCGGACACCGCGGGAGAGTTGGTGAGCGGAGCGGACGTGATCGTCGGGGCGCTCTCGCCGCGCGCCGGTAGCGAAGGCACGCTGGTCGAGACGTACACGAAGCTCGCGGAACGCGCGGCGGCGTCCGGAGCCCGGCTGATCGTGATCGGCGGATTCGGGTCACTGCGCCCCGCCCCTGGGGCGCCGCGTTTCGCGGAAGGTGACGCGATGCCGCCGGAGTTCTTGCCGGAGGCGCGTGAAATGGCGTCGGTCCTGGGGATGCTCGAACGGGATGCGCCGGCAAGCCTGGATTGGGTTTTCATCAGCCCGGCGGCCTCATTCGGCGCGTTCGCTCCCGGGGAACGGCGGGGTGTCTATCGCTCGAGCGTGGGTGGAATCGCCGTCTTCGACCGGGAAGGACCGTCCGCCATCGGAGGCGAGGATTTCGCGATCGCGGTGGTGGATGAAATCGAGCAGGGAGCGCACCGTCGGGCGCACCTGCACTTCGCGTACTGAACCGGAGTCACCGGTCGGTAATGGGGCGCCGTACCCTCCAGGCCGCGAACGCGCCGATAACATAACGAGAACGTCCCGGACCGAGCGTTCGTGACGGACGATCCGACCGCTCGGAATCCTGATCGACTCAACTCGAACCGCGTTTCAGGCGCGAACCTATCGGGTAACGGATTCAGGATCAGCCGCTGAGGCGCATGATGATCTGGTCGACACGATCCTCCACGCCACCCTGAACCTCGAGTGCGGTCGCCCCGAATCCCCAGCCGTCGTCCACCAGCATCTCCCGAATCGTTTCATCCACCCGTCGCCGAAAGGCTTTCCCCTCTTCATGATGCACGGGGATTCGGTCCGGTCTTTCGATCGGAACGTAGACCACGAGATCAAGGCGGGATATCGCTTCGCCGACCTCGGCGACCCACTGGCGCGGAAGGTGGTCCTCCGGACGTCCGCGATTCGCGAGACAGGCGAGGTAGTCGATCGGACAGCGGTCGAAGATGACCTCGCGCGGGAGGGGCCTGTTCACGTCGGACAGGGACCGTTCGAGAAGCTGCTCGAACTCGGAGACTGACGGCATCGCGGCGAAGTGATGGCCTTCATCCAGCAGCGAATGATACGGCTCATCGAACGTTTCCCAGCCCGGCAACCTCCGCGCGAGAGCGCTGACCAACGTCGACTTGCCCGTCCCATGAGACCCTGAGATCGCGATTCGCATGATCACTCCGACGAATATTCCTTCGTCCGGGGGCCGAGAGACCACGTCGAAATCGATTGTCACCAAATGGCCGTCGCGGCGCTGGCAACAAGAGCCCTCAATCGAATATCACGGTCTCCTGGCCTACCTCGACCTCCCCATAGCGAAGGCCGCCCGCGCGCTCATACACATGCAGCACCGCGCCGGTCGTGTTCATCCGCGAGTCCGTAAGACGGAGTCCGAGCGGGATCGTCCCGTTCCCGAAGAAACGCTTGCCCGTACCGAGGAGCACCGGAAACGTCCAGACGCGCAACTCATCGACGAGATCGTTCTCGAGCAGTGTCTGGATGAGGACGCAGCTGCCGTGGACCTGGATCTCCCCGCCCTCCTGGTCCTTGAGATCCGCCACCGCCCTGGCGATGTCACCCTCGAGCAGGGTGGAGTTGTTCCAGTCGACCCGATCGAGCGTCCGGGAGGCGACGTACTTCGGCCGGGAGTTGAGAGCGATCGCGCTCTCGTCCACCGGATCGACGGCGTTGGGCCACGACGCCGCGAAAATCTCGTAGGTCCTGCGCCCGAGGAGGTACGCGCCAGCGCGCTTCGTCCACTCGGTCATGACCGCGGCGAACTCTTCATCGAAATACGGAACCAGCCAGCCTCCATGCCGGAAACCGCCGTCGCGATCCTCGTCGGGGCCGCCTGGCGCCTGCATGACGCCGTCCAGGGTGACGAAGGTGCCTACAACCAGTCTTCTCATCGTTATGGTCTCTTGTTTTCCGCGTCGGGCGTCGGCGGAGAGCCGTTCCGCGACTTCGACAGGGTTGATCTCGGCATCCCGACGGCATGTTCCATCGACTCAGGCCTCTCGCAGGAAGATCTCGATATCCAGCCGCAACCAGTCGTCGTGATACTCCTTGTTTACGATCCGAGCGAAGATCTGTTTGCCGGCATCCATGAGCCGCGCGAGCACCTCGTTGCTGGCCCGCGGAACGTAGCCCAGGTGCACGCCGGAGTAGTGTACCCGGATGGCGAATGGGTCGTGCTCATTGTCCGGTTCCCTGCGCAGCACCAGTTCCACGCCCGGAACCAGCTCGTCTTCGACCTCCCGCGGATCGCGATACGACGTGCCGGCGACGTGCCGGGCCAGCAGCAGGATCTCGCGGGAGTACGGGAGCGGGAGCGTCAGGTCCCCCTTCGCCAGCATGGCCAGTAGCTCCGAATCCGTGGTCGGTACCAGCTTCTTCGAATCAGTCATTGGCGGTTCCGTCAGGGATTCGGGTCAGCGCGGCAATCAGTCGGAGGCGCTCTTCCGTGAGTGCGGCGCGTTTCTGCTCCAACTCGGCCCGTTTCCCCGCGACCCACTCCGGGTCGTCGATCATCTGTCGAATAGTGAACGGGAAGCGGCGCTGGATCTCTTCGATCTCGGCGAGCAGTTGTGCGATAGCCGTCTGGAGCGCGTCGCGTCGTTGCCGCAGAGCGCTGGCCACGTCGTTCAATGGCTCGGGATCGGCGAGGCCGTCGGCCAGCAGGGCGAGCGCCCGGAGGGATTCCAGATCGCGCCGCGCGTAGGCGTCGCTCGCCTGATGCCAGAGTTGCCGCGCCCGGTCGCCCCCTTCGGGGTTGGCGTCCGGATGACAACGTTTCGCGAGCGCGCGAAACAATCTCAGGAGTTCACGAGAGTCCGCGGCACTCATCGACAACGGCGCCGCGAACCGCTCCCGAGCCCAGTTCAGCTTCGCGGATTCCTGGGCCAACCGTACCCGCCAATCCGCGAGTTCATCGTCCAGCCGAACTTCGATTGCCCGCGGGTCCGGCGTCCGATCATGGTTGAGCGCCTCCCACATCAGTTCGAGCTTCCGTCGAAGTCGGCGCACTTCGCACTCGAGGCGCAGCACCTCGAGCTGGAGCGCGCCCAACCGCAGGTAGTAACGAGCCTCCAGCGCGGGAGCCACGACCTCGAGCAGTCGGGCGCGCTCGACCAGGAGGCGAGCGAGTTCGTCACGCAGCAACTCGCACTCGCGCTCCAGCGCCTCGGTCTCCGCGTCTCTTTGCGGGAGGATCGTCATCGTCCGTCTGGGGGATCGGCCATCTATCGGGATCACCGGTTTCCATCTGGCCGGTGGTTCGGCGCGAAGGGCGCGGAAACGCCGCCCAGCCGGTAACTCGCGAAGGGAATGGGACCCGCTACGCCGGGCCAGGAGAGGCCGCCCGGATAGCTCTCGAGCTCGCGCCGGACGAGATCCGCGGCAAGACAGAGCGCCTGCAGGGCGTCCACCCCATGGACCTGCCGTCGGCGACCGGGCGCGCCCGGCAGCGTGACCTCGCAAGTCCAATCGCCCCTGGGGTCGGGATAGGGCCGACCGATCTCGACCGAGATCGCGGATGATTCATCTCCGCTCGCCGCGGAGTTGTACGTGACGCTGACCGTGGTGTCCATGCGAACTCCGTCAAGGGGTTCGTGCCGCGAGTACAGTCTCGTCAAAGGCTACCGGAGCGCTGTCGCGGAGCCGATTCGGCTCGCCCGCCGCGCGGGAATCCACCTCACCGGGATCGCCACCTTCTTTCATCCATCGGAGACACCCCCTGACCGCGTCCTCTTCACGGGGCGCGACCGATCCGGCTCGGATCCCTCGGCGATTGGCTTTCGCGGATAGCGGTTCCCCGTGAAGATGGCCGCCATTACTATACCCTCACCCTGAAGGTAGAGACCCATTTTCATCGAGAACAGGGGCCGGATTGATCCAGATCCCCCAGCCGACCGTCGATCCGCCGAACATCGAGATCCCCCTGCCCGCCGCCCTCGAAGGTTGGCGCGACCTCTATCTCCAGTCCGCGTTGGAGAAGTCGCTCGTCTTCCTATTCTGCGCGGTCCTGTTGTACCTCGTCACGCGGCTGATTCGTCGGGCGATCAACGCGAACATCGCCGACGTCAACCGACGCCATCAGCTGCGGACGTGGAGCAATTACGGCTTCGCGAGTCTGTTGCTGCTGGTCGCGATGGCGATGTTCGGCAACTGGCTGACGGGGCTCGGGACGATCCTGGCACTGCTCGTCGCCGGCATCGCGGTGGCGCTCCAGGACGTGCTGAAATCCGTCGTGGGGTGGCTCTACCTGTCGGGGCGCGGGGGCGTCGAAGTCGGCAGCCGGATCGAGGTCGACGGGATCGTCGGTGACGTAATCGACATCGGCATGCTGAAGCTGACGATGCTCGAAGTGGCCGGGCCCCTCGTGTTCGGACGCCAATCCACCGGACGGCTGGTGACCGTGCCGAACTACCGGATGCTCGCGGGAGCGGTACACATCGCGCCGGCGGTCGCGCCGTACGTATGGCACGAGATCCGGGTGAACGTGGCGTTCGACTGCGACTGGGGGAAGGCCGAGGAGATCCTGCGCGCGGTCGGCGCCGAGATCGACGCCCGGGTCGCGCCGGACGTGGAGAGGGGCTTCCGCGAACTCGATCGACGGTACGCGATCAAGCACGGGACGACGACCTCGATCGTTTACGTCACCATCGGACCGTCGGGGGTGGAGTTGACGCTGCGCTTTCTGGTGAACGTTCGGGGGCGCCGGGGGATGGTCGATTTCGCGAGCCGGCGGGTGCTGGAGCGGTTCGCGGCCGAGCCGGCGATCCGGATCGCGTATACGACGTACCGGGTGGTCGGTGTCGACGGGATGGAGACACAGATGTAGTACGGCGGGCGGTTCCGAGCGTGGAGTGTGTGGCGGCCGTCCCCGCCGACTCAGTCGAGGCGAAATCGTCCATGGGATAAGGCGAGCCAAGCGAGGCAGCGGGGGCCTCGTTGGACGAACATTCCTCTCGCGGATGGCCTCAAGACTCTACCGGAGCGTCGTCGCGGGGTCGACTCGGCTCGCCCGCCGTGCGGGGATCCAGCTCGCCAGGATCGCCACCGAGATCAATAGCCCCATCGCGCCCACGTAGACACGTGGGCTCGCCGGCTCGACTTCGTACAGCAGACTTTCCAGCAACCTCGAGGTGGTCAGCGCCGTCGCCACGCCAATGCCGACGCCCGCGCACGCGAGTCGCAATGTTCCGCCGACCACGAGACGCTGAACCTGGCCGGACCGGGCCCCCACGGCCATGCGGATCGCGATCTCCCCGGTGCGCCGAGCCACGATGCTGGAGACCACTCCGTAGAGGCCGACCGCCGCGAGAAGCAGCGCAATCGTCGCCGCCGTACCGAGCAGAATCGCCACGAAACGGACCTGGGCAGTGGCGGCCGCCTCCAACTCCGCCATCTCTCGCGCTTCGCCGATGACTACGTCCGGGTCGATCCGGCCTACCGCCGCTCGAAGCGCGCCAACGAGCGCTAGGGGATCGGAAAGTTCCGTCCGCACCACGAGCGTCTGTTCCCTGGGAGGCGCTCCCTCGCCGCCGTCGAGAAAGGTGTGTGGATAGTAGACGACGATCGCCGGATCCTCGGTGGGCGACCCGCCGTACACATCGCCCACCACCCCCACCACGCGATAGAATGGGCCACTTCGTCGTCCGTTCGGCGCCACGCCCTTGCCGATGGGTTCCTCGCCCGGCCAGAAACGTTCGGCGAAGGCCTGGCTGACGACCACCGCGCCTACGGGACGGTCGTTATCGAGGTCGGTGAATGCGCGGCCCGCAAGGATAGGGATCCCGGCCGCGTCGAAGTAACCGGGCGAAACGTGTTGCTGTGCCGCACAGTTGGTCGACGCCAAGCTCGAAATCCGTTCATATACACCCGCGTCGTCAAACCCCTGGACCGTGCAGCCGAACGATCCGGTGAACGGCAACGCCTGCGAGGTCCCCGCCGCGGTCACCCCCGGCAGTACGCGCGTATCTCTCAACAGTGCCTGATAGAAGCGCCACATCTCTTCGGGTTGGTCGTATCCCGACCGGGGCAGCGAGAGATCGAGCGTGACGACTCCCTCTGCGTCGATCCCGGGATCGATATCGCTGATCCGTCGGAAACTCTCGATCAGAAGGCCGGATCCGACGATCAACACCACCGCCAGCGTCACTTGGGTTACGAGGAGAAACGATCTCAGATGCTGCCCGGCCCTAGGTGTGGATCCACGCTCGCCGTCCGCGAGGAACGTCCGGGAAGACATCCCGCGCGTCCGGAGGGCTGGCGCGGCGGGCAGGATCATCGCGATCGCCAAGGCCGCCCCGAGCGCAAAGAGTCCAACTCCCAGATCAGGGCGGATCTCGTTCAGCCTGGGCACGGTCTCCGGCGCGACAGATACGAGGAGGCGCGTGCCGATGGCTGCCAAAGCGAAGCCGATCACGCCCGCTGAAACCGCCAATGCCAAGGCCTCCGCGATGAACCGCCGGACGATCGCCGTCCGTCCCGCTCCGACCGCCATTCGCACCGCCAACTCGCGACGTCGACCTTCGGCCCGAACTACCAGCAGATTACCGACATTGGCGCACGCCACCAGCAGCACGAGACCAGTCGCTCCGAACAGGATCCAAAGCGATTCCGCGATCCCGCCCAGGACGTACTCGCGTACGGGATAGAATGTGGGATGGAAACCGTACTGCTCGACCACCGAACCATAGAGCTCCGGATATCGCTCTCCGAGCCGAGGGGTCAGCGCGTCCAGTTCGGCCCGCGCCTCGGCGAGGCTGACCCCCGGCGAGAGCCTCGCCAGCATCGGGATGGTGTGGTTTGGGTAGAATGGTCCTTCCGGAGCGAAACGCGCATCGATCGCGCCGAGCGATCCCCATACCGCAGGTGGTTGCTGAAACGCGGTACCCGGCTCGGGCGGCAGGTCCGAGCCATCCGCAACAACGCCCACGATTCGCAACGGGATATCCTGCAGCTCCAACGCCTGGCCGAGGACTTCCGGGTCCGCTCCGAAATGCTCGCGCCAGAATGCCTCGCCGAGGACGGCGATCGGTTCGGCGCCGGGCACATCGTCGCCGGGCTCAATCGATCGGCCGAGGATCGGCCGTGCGCCCACGATCCGCGTTAGCCCGGACGTGACCAGCGCCCCGTGGACGCGCTCCGTTCCCACTGAAGTGCGGACCGTCAGGGGACCATGGTTGAACGCCCCAACCTCATCGAAGGAACGGGCTTCGGCCAGATAATGGAAATACTGCGCGGTCGACATGTCCCACTCCTCGCCCGGTGAGACGCGCGGAACTTCGTTCCTCAGCCGGACGATCCGGTCCGCCTCCGGGAGCGGAAGCGGGTCGAAAACGATGCGCTTGACGGCCGTGTAGATCGCCGTGGCTGAACCGATGCCCACGGAGAGCGTCGCGATGGCGAGGAGCGCGAAGGCCGGAGCACGGAGCAGGGAGAGAACCGCGTAACGCATGTCGTGGACGACCGATACCCAGCTCCTGATCAACCGCGCTCGGAGTTCGAGCTGGTCGTCCGTCCTCCGCATCGTCCGACGGGCGGTTTCGAGATCACCGAACTCCTCTCTCGCTTGCCGTCGCGCTTCCGCCGGTTCGATGCCTGCCCTGACGAGATCCTCCTCCCGCATATCCAGATGAAAGCGGATCTCGTCGTCCACTTCTCGTTCGATCGAACTCCGCGTTCGAAACGGAAACCGGAAACGCGTTCGGCGCGGTGGTTCGGTATTCATCGAGTGTCACCCTCGCGCTGGCGTCGAATCCAGCACCTGCTGGACTGCCTTCGCGTAGGCGCGCCAAGCGGAGGCCTCCCGCGCGAGATGCCCTCGGCCCGCGGGCGTCATCGTATAGTATCTCGCCTGACGGTTGTTCTCCGTTTGGGCCCACTCCGCTTCTACCCACCCCTTCCGCTCGAGGCGTCTCAACGCCTGGTAAAGGGCGGCGTCCTGGATCGTCAGCGTTTCGTCCGTTCGCTCCCGCAACCACTGCGTGATTCCGTATCCGTGCATCGGCCCCCACGCCAGGGTGCGCAGGATCAGCAGGTCGAGCGTGCCGGGCAGAAAGTCCCCTGCTTCCCTCCCCATGCCTTGTCCTTCCCCATACTAGTTTCACCTAATTGGATGTGGGTAAAGTGCGCGCGGGGAATGAACGCGTCAAGGTTCTTCTCGATGGGCGCCGCGTCAGCCCGCGCGCCGGTAGTGCATGGCGACCGCGCCACAGCGGAGCGGCTCCGCCGAGACCAGCTCGAGCCGTCGTGTTTCCGGGAGCCCGCCCTGGTACAGGGTCGGACCGTGGCCGGCGATCCTGGGGTGGACGAGGAACCTGTACTCGTCGATCAGATGCAGCCGGTCCAGCTCGGTCGCGAGCTTGCCGCTACCGAGGAGCACGCCGGCCGGTGTCGCGTCCTTGAGCTTCCGCACACCCGTGCGCAGGTCATCGGCGATGTGGTGGCTGTTGGTCCAGGAGAACTCCTTTCGCGTCGAGGACACCACATACTTCGGCTTGGCCTCCAGCCTGACCGCCCACTCGCGGATCGCCGGCGGCGCTTCCACCTCGCCGCGCGCGACCGCTGGCCAGTAGCTCTCCATCATCTCGTAGGTGACGCGACCCCACAGCATCGCCCCGGCCTCGTCCATGAGCCGGGTGAAGAAGGCGTGCGTCTCGTCGTCCGCGATTCCTTCCTGGTGGTCGACGCAGCCGTCCAGGGTGAGGTTGATGCTGAAGGTCAGGAGACCCATGGTGTCCTCGATTCGAGATGCCGGAATGATGGAGGAATCGGATCAACTCCCACATGACGGTGGAGCCGATCGTCGTGAAAACCCGGGCGGCTCCTCGCGCAACCAGTCGTCGAGCTCTTCGTCGTCCAGTAGCTCGAGCAGCGGGGTGACCACCGAAGCCGCGCCGAGCTGACCCGGGGCCCGCCAGGCGCGGACGGAATCGTCCGTCACGGGGGCACCCTTGCGCTGCTGGCGGATTCCTGGCGTTCAGGGGGAGGGCGGAGCTTTCCCGATACTCCGCGGCCGCCACGCCGGTCCGACATCAGACCGGCGTGGCGCACACCCTGTCCTCCTCATCACCCGCCCCGACTTCGCCCCGAACCGAACTCCTGGATCGGGTGGAGGGCGCGGACAGATCAGCGCGAATACACGCTATGCGAGTGTGTAGACACGGACTTCCGGATCCGCCGAAAGGTAAGGTGACAACTCCCTCACGACATCATCCGTGAACAGCGTGCTGGACAGGTAGCTCTCCGCCGAACCCAGTGAATCGAACCCGTGAAGGACCTGGACGTCCTCGTCGCGCACGAGCAGTTCCTTGGATTTCGCGCCCGAAATCGTGGTGAGGAACGGATCCTTGTATTTCGCGTAGACCCCGGCCGCCTGGGCACGGTTCTCGGCGGCCACCTTCAATGTGATCTCCAGATACGCCCTTTTCATCCTCGCCTCCGCTGGATTCATGATGAAACCGCGCGCCGACGCACCCGCGTGGACGCACAAGGCAATCTGGCGGCTCGGACGCGACTTCGCTGTTCCCTATCTAACAGTGGTGGATGAACTTCAGGATCCGATCAGCTCCTCGATCCCGTCGATCCCGCGAACACAGACGTATCCGCGGTCGCGGGAGAGGACTCCCTGGTCACGGAGCCGGTTGAGAATCGCGCTCACGACGGGCCTGCTCGCTCCGACGAGGTCCGCCAGCTCCCGCCGCGTGAGACGCGGGTGCTGCCCGAACCTATGAGTACAGCGGGTGGCGAACCCCTGCACCGCCGGCCGATAGGCGCGTTCCTGGACCATTTCCGGCCCGCCATGCTCGGGAGAGTGGATGCCGGGGTGGTGAACCGGTAGTTCGGCTTGCCCGTGGCGATTAGCGCCCGCGCCCGCTCGTCGCCCGTTTTCCGCGGATCGGTGAGGTCCGCGAGGACTTTCCTGTACCGGTCGAGGTCGGCGATCGTGGCTTCATCGGCCACGGCGAGGACGTACATCTCGCGGCCCTCCTCCGATTGGCCGATCGTCCAGACCTTCACCCTCTCGGAGGCGGCGTCGAGCGCCTCGAAATTGCGGTGGATGTCCCTCGCGTAGATCAGCTCGCCCGGGGTGCCGACGATGCGGCCATGGGAGTCGAGCGGCGTCGGTATAGTGGCGCTGGCGGGGAGCTGGTCCACCGGTTCGGTGGTGATTCGGGGGTCGTGAAGATACACCGCGATCTTCGCCGTGTATGCCTCGTCGATCGGATGCTGGGCGCTCGCGGGAGCCAGTAGCGCGGCCAGGGCGGCGATGAGGACGATCGACCGTCGGATGGTTCGGAGTGTCGGAACGGGCTTCAGGTGGAGCGGAAATCGCTGACAGGACAGGAGAGGAGGAACGTCGAAACTTTAAACGG
>CAZWJE010000011.1:0-33812 GCA_964634395.1 uncultured Gemmatimonas sp.
TCACCCGGGGGATCCGACCGGCGGACGTGGTGAACCTGGAACCGGGCTCCACGCCATTCCCGGAAAGCGTGGTCGACATGATGATGGGTGGTCTCGGCTGGCCCGAAGGCGGCTGGCCGGAGAACGTCTGGCGCGTGGTACTCGGGCCCGAGCGTTACGCCGAGGCGCGTGGCCGGTACGAGGCGGAGACGGGCGGCGACGGTTCCGTCGCGGAAATGCCGGGCGCGGGAGCCGGACTCGAGAACGCCGAACTCTACCTCGACGACGTCCGGGCGGAGCTTGCCGGGCAGCTCGGCCGCGACCCGACGGACGACGACCTCTTCTCCTATCTCATGTATCCGCGAGTCTTCCTGGACTTCGCGAAACACGCCGCGACGTACGGCGACGTGAGCGTGCTGCCCACACCCTCGTTCTTCTACGGGCTCGCCCCGGGTGAGGAGATCTCGGTCAGCATCGAGGAGGGGAAGGTCCTCATCATCCGCCTCATCTCGGTCGGCGAGCCCGACGCGGAGGGGAAGCGGGCGGTGAGCTACGAGCTGAACGGGATCGGCCGCGACAGCTACATCGTCGACCGCAAGCTCTCCTCGACGATCGAGGCCCGCCCGCAGGCGGATATCGGCGACCCCGCCCAGGTCGCCGCGCCAATCCCCGGTCTCATCGCGCAACTGCACGTCTCCGTCGGCGGCAAGGTCGCGAAGGGAGACCGCCTCCTGCTCATGGAGGCGATGAAGATGCAGAACACCGTGTACGCCCCGTTCGACGGCGTCGTCGACGAGGTGTTCGTCAAGGTCGGTGATCGCGTGGAATCGAAGGATCTCCTGATGCGGCTCCGGGAGGTACCGGCCGAGGACTGAGGGCGGGTGGCTGAGGGCTGAGGGCCAACGCCCGGAGCGCCACACCGCGGAGAGATGGTTTGCCGGGGACGGCGTCTTTCCGTCCCCGGCAAACCAGAATAAGGCAGGGGCGCGGAGGCAACCTTCGCCTGCCCCGAATCATCCGATCTGAACAGAACCTTTCAACGACGGCCCGAGCCCATCATCCACGAGAGACGGCCAGACCGGGCGCCGTGACCAGGGAAACGAGGGATAGAGATATGAGGATCGGGAGAATCGCGGGCGTATGTGGCGGCGTGGTGTTGCTGACGGTGGCGCTCCATACGGCTCCCGCCGCGGCGCAGGTCAGCGCCGCTGATGGGGCGGCGTTCCTGGGGAAATGGTCGCTCTCGTTCGAGCCGATGAGTGGGCCTGACGGTCGGCCACCGGCGGACATGGCTCCGGGAGGTGGACGCCGCGGCCCCGGCGGGGGCCCCGCTGGCGCGCAACGCGGTCCGGGTGGACCGATGATGATGGGTGGCGGCCAGACGATCGAGATCACCGTCGCGGACAATCAGCTCGCCGCGACCGTCGCCGACCCGATGGGGGGCGACGCAACAGTCACTGAGATCGCGAAGGACGGGGCCTCGCTCGTGCTCACCTACGAGATGGGGATGCGGGACCGATCGATGCCGGTCGTCCTCACGCTCACCCCCGACGGCGCCGCCATGAGGGCCGAGATGCGGATCACGAGAATGGGCGATCAGCGGATGACTCGCTCGGGGACCGCGACGAAGCAGTAGCCGTCGACGCCCCGCTGTCACCCGCGAATACACCGGAACAATCGCGGAGTCTGGCCGCCAGCAGTTCCTCCCGCGCCTTGTGGGTCGCCGGGTCGAAAATCGTATCACGGGTCGCGCGCCACCGATGGAACGCCAGCTCGATCGCGACGATATGCAGGGCTTCGTCGCGGGCGAGCAGCCGGCGCCGGATCGCGCGGACGCCTGACCATGAGGCGCAGATCTCATCGAGCTGCCCGGGCGAGAGCGCGCCTTCCGTGACGTATCGCCGCAGAAACCGCCGCAGGATCGTCTTCTCCCGTACCAGCGACCGACGCACGACGAGCAGCACGGCGAAGAACGCCGGGGCCATGGTAATGAGGTATACCGGGAAGAAGGCGTCCGCCTGGACGGAGGCGTTCCAGAGCGCGTGCAGCGCGATGGCGAGCGCCAGGCCGCCGATGGGCGCGAACGCCCGCACGTTCGGACTGTCGGATTCGCGCGCCCAGCCGATCCCGATCCCGGTCATCGACGTGAAGAGCGGGTGCGCGAACGGGGTGACCGCGCCGCGCAGGAGGAACACCTCATCGGTCAGCCCTTCAACAAAGGCCGATCCGTAGTAGTAGATGTTCTCCGTGGTGGCGAACCCCAGCCCGCTCATCGTGGCGTAGACGACGCCGTCGGTGATGTTGTCGAAGTCGTGACGCTCGAAGTGGAAGAGGAGGGCGAGCGCGGCGGCCTTGCTCACCTCCTCGCCGAACGGCGCGGCGGCGACGGAGCTGGCGAGGTCGGATCCGGTGATGAACGCGACCCACTCGTTGACGACGAGCGAGAAGGACACCGCGACGATCGCGCCCCAGGCGAATGCCTTCAGCAGCAGCCGTGTCGGCTCGGGGTCGTACCGGTCGAGCCAGAGCGCGAGCATCGTGTAGACGGGGACCGGCGCGACGGCCAGGACGATTCCCGCCGCGAGCGCGCCGGTCCCCAACTCCACCCAGAAGGCGAGGAGCACGAGCGCGACGAGCACCGCCGCCACCCGGACCGCGGTGCGGACCCGCAGTCCCCAGATCGTACCGATACGCGCGGGCATCCAGCTTATGATAGTTTCCCGTGGCTACCGTTCCGAACCTGACACGGAACGTCAGGGGCGCTCTCGTTCAGGGTTCGAGCTGGCGGACCGGGCGCACCTCGACACTCCCCACCCGTGCCGGCGGAATCCGCGCGGCGATACTCAGCGCCTCGTCGAGGTCGGCGGCCTCGATCAGGTAGAACCCGGCCAACTGCTCCTTCGTCTCAGCGAACGGTCCGTCGGTGATCGCGACCTTCCCTTCCCGCACCCGTACCGTCGTGGCCGCGGAGATGGGCCGCAACGCCTCTCCACCCAGGCTCTTCCCGTCGCGCGCGAGTCCACTCCCGAACGCGGCGCACTCGGCGTCGGGAACGGCGGTGAACTTCTCATCCTCCAGGTAGACCAGACAGGCGTATTTCATTGAGATGAAGGGTGTGTGTTGAACGAGGGGGATCGTCTATCGCGACTCGGCGATCCGGCGCTGGAGAAATCGGCGCTCGGGTTCCAGTCGGACGAGTTCGAGCGCGCGGACATACGCGTCCCGGGCCTCCGACGTCCGCCCGAGCCGTCGGCAGAAGTCGCCGCGAGCGGCATGGAGCAGATGGTAGTCGTTCAGATTCCCATCGTCGCGGATCCGATCCACGATGACGAGCCCCGCTTCGGGCCCGTCCCGCATCGCGACGGCGACCGCTCGATTGAGTTCCACGATGGGCGACGGGGTGACCCGCAAGAGCAAATCATAGAGGCCCACGATCTCTGACCAGTCGGTTTCGTCGAAGGCCGCCGCGCCGCCGTGGACAGCCGAAATCGCCGCCTGCACCGTATAGGGTCCGACCCGTCCGGCGGCGAACGCGCGCCGCACGAGATCGCTCCCCTCCGCGATCAACGCGCGGTCCCAGAGAGAGCGGTCCTGGTTTTCGAGGAGCACGATGTCCCCCGAATCCGTCTCTCGGGCGTCCCGTCTCGATTCGTGAAGCAGCATCAGCGCGAGAAGCCCCATCACCTCCGGCTCCGGCAGGAGTTCCAGCAGCAGCCGCCCCATGCGGATCGCTTCGCCGGAAAGGTCCGGTCGGGTCAGCGAGTCTCCGAACGACGCGGAATATCCTTCGTTGAAGACGAGGTAGATCACGCGCAGGACATCGTCGATCCGGTCGGGGAGGTCGCGACGGGACGGGACCTCGTAGGGGATCCCCGCGTCCCGGATCTTCGCCTTCGCGCGAACGATCCTCTGCGCGAGCGTGGCGGGGGATGTCAGAAACGCTCGGGCGATCTCTTCGGTCGTCAGGCCGCAGACTTCGCGCAGAGTGAGCGCCGTCCGGGCATCGAGAGAGAGTGCCGGGTGACAACAGGTGAAGATCAGCCGGAGCTGGTCGTCCTCGACCTCGTCCGGTTCGACCATCGGAGAGTCCCGGGCATTGGCCTCGAAACGAGCCGCGATCTCGCCGGAGGCCGCGTCGAACCGGGTCCGGCGCCGAATCGTGTCGATCGCCTTGAAGCGGCCCGCCGAGACGAGCCAGGCGCGTGGATTCGCGGGAACACCGTCGCGCGGCCACTGTTCGACGGCGGCAGCGAAGGCGTCGTGCAGCGCGTCCTCGGCGAGGGAAAAATCGCCGAGGACGCGAATAAGGGTGGCGAGCACCCGGCGGGACTCGGTGCGGTAGACTTCTTCGACGGCGTTTCGCGCCGCTTCAGCACGATCGGGCATTGAGGCGTGTCGCGCGTCCTGTATGAGGCGGACCGGTGAACTTCCCCGCCGTGTGTCAGAGACCCTGTCGGCGCGTTCCCTTCCCCGTGGTCACGAACATGCCTCCGGCCACGTCGACGGCCGCTTCGAGCGTGTCGGAGACCGGAGTGAGCGTCACGACGATCGGAAACTGCTGCCCTTCCGCCGCGACGGCGAACGCCAGAACCAGCTTCTCGCCGGCTTTGGAAACCGATTCCGCCTTCGTCACCGGCGCCATCTCGCCACTGACCTCGGCGGTGACGGTACCGTCCTCGTCCTCGATGTCGAGGTCCATCACGAATGTCTGCCCCTGCGCGTCGAGCGCCAGCGACCATTGGCCCAGGAATGCTTCCGCCTCGGCGGGCGAGACGGGCGTCGCCTGCGCTTCGAGCACAGCGGTCGCGGCGGGCGCACCGATGGCGAGCAGCGCGAAGAGTACCGGCACGACGGGACGAAAGATGCGCATGGATCGACCTCCTTGAAACTCACGGATACCGGAGACGGTTCCGTCGTGGGGATACGCCCGAGCGGAATCTCGGCCGCTCGCCATATACACCGGCGCGGCCCGAGGGTCCCTCTGCTTCACTCGATCGGAAGAGGCGGGATTCGCGCCAGGGAAGCCCGTGATGGCGAATCGAAACGAGTGAACCGCCGCATCTGGATCGACCAGCCGAGCCGTTCGTCGAGCGTGGCGACGGGATGGCGGGACGCGACCCGGATCGCGTCGTTCAGATCCCTTGCCTCGATTACGGTCATTTCATGAACGCCGTGACTCCTCGGCCCGGCAACATCGTTGAAGGGGAGGAAATCTCCATTGCGGCGCCGAAGCACGACCAGCCCGGTCACGGGGTCGATCGCGCCACTCGCGACAATCGGCGCGGCGGCCCTGAAGTCATCATCCTGGCGAAGACGAAGGAGGACCGCGTCACGCTCCTCGGGAGAGAGGGTATTCCAGCGCGTCTCGTCGCGCTGGGTAAGAAGGAGATAGTACATGGAGCGGCTCCCGGTTGCCGGTGCGAGGCGGTCCCGGGAATAGTCGCGACGCGATGGGAGGAATCGACACGTCACTCGATACGTATCGCGCGCCACTTCCCTTCGCGGAAGCGCAGGACGCTGAGCACGCACCGTACCGCGTGGCCGGCGAGAATGGCGAGCCAGATATGGATCGGCCGGAGGACCGAAGTCTGGTCGATGAACGAGCAGATGGCGAGCGGCAGCACCAGCTGGGAGAGAATGGAGATATACAACGGGCCCCTGGTATCGCCGGTTCCCTGCAGGCCGCCCGTATAGGCGAGCGCCACGGAGACGAGAACACCCGATACGCTGAGAATGCGGAGCAGCTGCGCGCCGATCTCGACGACGATCGGGTCGTCCATTCCGAAGACCGCCAGCAGCTGGCGCGGGAAGAAGAGGAAAAAGACGCCCAATCCCGCCGCGCCCACCACGGCGATCCGCGCGGTGACGTGGACCGCCCGTTCCGCCCGGTCGACCTTTCCCGCGCCGAGGTTCTGCCCCACGACCGCCGCCGCCGCGCCGAGCAGTGCCGCCGAGGTCCAGGTGACGAGCGAGAAGAGCTGCGTGTAGGAGACCGCGTACGCCGCCTGCGCGGCCGCGCTTTCCGCGAGCGATCCGATGAACACGAGCAGGAACACCCCGCCGATGTTCATCACCACGCCCTGAATCCCCATCGGCAACCCGAACCGGAAGATCGCCCGGATCGTCGGCCAGTCCGGCCCCCAGCCGGTCCGGGGAAACGCCACCAGCCAACCGCCGCGCACGAGGCGGAAGAGGGCGTACGCACCCACGATCCCCGCCGCGAGCACGGTCCCGATGGCCGCGCCAGTGGTGCCCAGGGCGGGAAACGGCCCCAGGCCCGGGATCAGGGTCACGTTGAAGACGACATTGAGCACCGTCATCGCCACGCCCAGGACCATCGGCGTACGCGCGTCGCCGACGGAGCGCAGCGCGGCACTCAGCATGAAGAAGACGAGCATCCCGATGCTGAAGAGAAACATCACTCGCAGATAGGGCAGTCCTTCCGCGCTCACTTCCGGAGCCGCGTTGGCGAGGTCCAGGAGTGTGGGTGCCAGAGCGTAACCGGCGGGCGCCAGCACCAGCAGCGAAAGTCCCGCCGCGGCGAGGAACGCCTGGTAGACCGTGCGGTCCACCTTCTCTTCCTCACCGGCACCGGCGAAGCGAGCGACGAGGATCCCCATCCCCGTGAACATGGAGGCGATGAACACGATCGCGACGATGAAGATCTGGGTCGCCACGCCAATCGCCGCGTTCGCCTGATAGCCCACGAAATGGCCCACCATCACATGGTCGATGATGCCCTGCAAACCTCCCACGATGTTGGTGAGCATCGAGGGCCAGGCGAGCTTCCAGACGGCCGCCGAAAGCGGGCCTTCGATGATCGAACGGTCATACCGACCGCTCGTGGCGGGCGCGGGGATGGTTGCTGGCTCGGCGGCGTAGGTCGACGCGGGATCAGTCGGTGGGACGGGGAGATCCGGATCGCTGGCGGCCGATACTTCGGTCACGGATCCCGGGGGCTCGGGGGACGCGGGGAGGGGGCGGCGGTCCAGAATAGTATAACGGCGTCGAATGTGGAAGGCGAACGGGGTTCGCTTCTTGCCCCCTCCGTCCGCCGATGGACGCCGACCCGACACCTGACGCGGAGCGCCTCTGGCAGAACCGCTCGAAGTGAGCCGCACCCTTGAACGATTCCGCTCAATTCCTGAGCCGCCTCCCCGGCGGCGTGCGGATCGAAGACATGGTCGATGTTCTCGTCGTCGCCCTGATCCTCTTCTTCGTCGTGGACTGGCTCCGCCGGACCCGGTCGCGAGTCGTTCCCCGGCGCGTGCTGGTGATCGGCGTTCCGCTGCTTACCCTCCTCCTTCTCTCCATCAGACTCGAGCTGCCGCTTCTCGAATCGATCCTTCGGCTTCTGACGGTTGTCGTCATCGTTTCGCTCGCGATCGTTTTCCAGGCGGACCTGCGACGGATGGTGGATCGGGTCGGGGTGCTCAGAGGGCGCGGCAAACGGACGGGACGCGCCGTGACGGACACGCCGAATGACCTCGCTGAGGCTGTTGTCCACCTCGCTCGCGGCCGGGTCGGCGCGTTGATCGCCGTGCGGGGCGACGACCCATGGGACTCATTCCCCCGTTCGGTCGAACTCGGCGGTCTGATGAGCAAGCCGCTTCTTTACAGCATCTTCGCTCCGGATACGCCCGGTCACGACGGGGCGGTTCTGATTGAAGGTGACAGGGTCACCTCCTTTGGTGTCCACCTGCCTCTCTCCCCCCGTCCACTGGCCGAGGACAGGGAGTCCGGGACACGTCACGCGGCGGCGCTAGGCCTTTCCGAAGAGTATGACGCGCTGGTGATCGTCGTGTCGGAAGAGACCGGAACGATCAGCGTCGCGCGCGACGGCGAACTCCGCCGGATCCGGGACGAGAGTGAGCTCAGGGCGGTGATCGGTGAATTCTGGACTCGACATTACCGCTCGGGAACGAGAAGCCGGCACCGGGGCGTACCGATCCAGGGGATCTCCAATGCCGTGGCGGCCGTGCTCCTCGCGATCCTGGCATGGCTCCTCTTCGTCTTCGAACCACACACGATTCAGAGAAGTTATCTGGCTCCCATCGTCTTCGAGAATCTCCCTCCGGGGTGGGTCGCCGACTCGATCTCGGCCTACCAGGTCCGGGTCATTCTCTCGGGTCCGGAACACTTCTTCGACAAGGTCGATGCCTCTCGCTTCGTCGTTTCGTACGATCTGTCACGGGTCACCGCAGGCACCCATCGATATTCGATCGCCCCTGAAAATCTGGCGATCCCGAAGAGACTCGAATTGATCTGGGCCGAGCCCGCGATCATCGAAGTGAAGCTGCATCGATACACCCGAATCGATGTCCCGATCGAGGTGGTTTCGACCATCGATCTCCCGGACTCGATCGCGCTCATACCCGAACGTCCGACGGTGACCCTCCTGGTGCCGGATGATGAAGTCGTTCACCTCGACCGTGTGCTCGCCGGTCCCGTCGACCTTCAGAGTGGCTTCCCGTCCGTGCTGACCACGTGGCTGGATCTTCCCGAGGGAGTCCGGCTGCCGCCGGGCGTGACGTCCGAACTTCGCGTGCTCGTGGATCGCCGATGAGGCGGTGACCGACCCGTGGCCGACCGCTGATCCGTTGACGGTAACCGCCAGAGCGGCCTAGATTTCGGGTCAACCTCCCACGCGCGCCGCGCATGAGTCGACCGGATGCCGGGGGCGGGCTGGGCCCATAGCTCAGTCGGTTAGAGCAGCGGACTCATAATCCGCCGGTCCCCGGTTCGAGTCCGGGTGGGCCCACTCTGTAAGTATCATATATCGCATCTCGTTACGCCGTCGCCGAGTTTGGGTGTAGCTGCGTCGTTTTGCGCGGGTGTAGATTTGGGTGTCGGTTTTCATGGCGAAATCTGGTCGGGTGGCCCTACTGGCGTGTCCATTCCCGGCCGCGGCGCACGTGCCGTGGCGGCCCCTTCGAGCAACTCGTCCGAGTCCTGTTCCTTCTTTCCGCACTTCAGAGGTAGCGCGTAGTAGTCGCTCAACTGGCGACGGAGACCGTGCCATCCGCGGACGCGGACCGGAGTCACGCCCACCGCTCGCTCCAAGTCGTGAGAGAGGTTCGCGATCGACTCACGCGGCGTCTGGCCTCGCTTCACGACGGCCTTGCCGCCCCGGAGTCGCCCGGCCGCGAAGATGACGTAGTCCTCGATCTCGCCAGCCACTCGAGCGGCCTCCAGGAGCGAAAGGTACCCGGTGGAAACCACCGCCTCCCATGCCGCCGCCTCGAACGCGTTCAGGATCAGCTTGGGGACCCGCTTCTTCATGCTCGTACCCGGAATCGCGACTCGCCAACGGCCCTTTTTCTCGTCGCATCCGAAGTGGCTCCTTCGAGCGGTGGCCACCTGACCGCCACAGAGCTCGAGCCCGATCGTCATCACGAACCGGACCCGCGGGTCACCCTCGCCCGCCAGGACCCCCTTGACGATCGCGGCGACTTCCTCCTCGGCGTGCCGCGGGCGGTATGGCTCGATCGAACGGCCCCATTTCAGATAATGCAGCTTGAACTCCTCACGCTACGGACAGCGCTACAGACGCTACCGAAAACCCTTGACTGTAACCTAGCGGTAGGTTTTTATAAATGGCGGCGGGGCGACAATGAACCGGGCGGAGATGAGAATGCCGACGATCGACTTTCAGGACGGGTGCAAAATCGTGATCAACACGGACGACCATGCCCCGCCTCACGTTCACGTCTTCCGCAACAGCACGTGGGCGAAGATCGGCATCGGTGACGAGAACGCTCCCGCCTACATCCTCGACCCGAAGCGCATGTCGGACCGGGACCTGCGGGTCGCGCTCCGGGTGGTCGACGCGAACTGGAGCACCTACCTCAACGCATGGAGCCGATACCATGGCTAGACGAGAACGGACGGACGCCGAACTGAATGCGGAGATCGCCACCGCGCGGGCGCGGGCCGCGCTCGAAGGCACGGTTGAGCCTCGGGCGGTGGATGCCTGGTACGACGCAGACGCCGGGCGTGTCGTGATGTCCCTCGCCAACGGGTGTCTGTTCGCGTTCCCCCCGTCGGTTTCGGACGCCCTCGCGGAAGCGACTCCCGACGGGCTCCGCGGGGTCGTCGTGGAGCAGGACGGCGAAGCACTCCACTGGGAAGATCTCGACGCGGACATCTCCGTGCCGGGGATCATTGCCCGGCTCCTCAGGCTGGAACAGTGGGCCCCGCGATTGCTCGGGCAGCGCACGAGCGCCGCGCGGGCTCGTGCGTCCCGGGCCAACGGCGCGAAGGGTGGCCGACCCCGGAAGGTCGCGGATCCGGCCGAGACTGGCGCCTGATTGACGATGCGAGCGATCGCGCGCGGCCAGAGAGTTCCGCCAGGCGAGAGGCGCAGCGGCACGAACCGATTGTCCGGGTCGATCCGCTCGAGCACCCCTTCCGAGCGATAGAACCTCGCGCCGGATGGCAGGGACAGATCGGTATCATGTGGTCCCGAACAGCCGGTCGCCCGCGTCTCCCAGCCCCGGTCGGATATATCCGTTCCCATCCAGCTCACGGTCCAGGGCGGCGGCGAAGATCCTGACTTCGGGGTGTTCGCGCCGCATCATCTGAACGCCTTCGGGCGCGGCGACCAGGCAGAGCAGCCGAATCCGCGTCGCGCCGCCTCGTTTCAACGCGTGGATCGCCGCCGTGGCCGATCCTCCCGTCGCGAGCATCGGATCGAGCACCAGGAAGTCACGCTCGCCAGGCGCGGTAGGGATCCGGAAATAGTAGTCGACGGGGAGGAGCGTCTCATCATCACGTTCCAGCCCGATATGACCCACTCGGGCGGAAGGGATCAGCCGGGTTACCCCCTCGGCCATACCGAGACCGGCGCGCAGGATCGGCACGATGACCAGCTTCTTCCCGCTCAACCGCCACTGGGTCGTCGCTTCGAGCGGAGTGTGGACGTCGAAGGGTTCGACGGACAGGTCGCGAGTGGCCTCGTACGCCATCAACATCGAGATCTCTTCGACGAGTTCCCGAAACAGCTTCTTCGGGGTGCTCTGATCGCGCAGCACGGTCAACTTGTGACGGATCAGCGGGTGTTCCAGCGTCGTGAGATTGGAAAACTGATCCACGAGAGTGACGGGTGCTCAGGGCGAAGGGACGGTGTCGGCCGCGAGATACGGGCGTCACGAACGACCCGTCAGGGACGTATCGGTTCGTTCTGGGGTTTCCGCAGGCTCTCGCGCTGGACCTGGAGTTCGCGTTCCATCGCCGCGTCGAGGAGCTCTTCCGCCTCCGTCCTCGTGGCCTCCGGTTCGGGACCCCGGCCATCGGAGGGAGACGGTGCGGGTCGGTTCTCGCCGGGGTTGGGAGGGCCTTGTCCGCTTCCACCCCCCCCACCGCCTCCGCCGTCCGCGGGAGGTGGATCGTCCCGCTCGAGGAGCCGCCGGGCCAACTCGAGGTTCCAGCGCGCATCCTCATCCCCGGGATCCACGGTAAGCGCCACCCGGTATTCGTCGATCGCCCGACGCAGACGGGCATCGCGGTCCGCGAGGTCGGGGTCGTCGAACGCGGGCCGCAGATCCGAGTTGCCCAGGTTATATGCGGCGTGTCTCCGGATCACCGAATCGGGTGCCGAGGCCGCCTCTTCCAGGAACGGACGCGACTCCTCGAAACTTTCCCTGATCAGCAGCACCGTGCCCAGGTTGTAGTTCAGCGTCGGGTCCGCCGGGCGCTCGGCGAGTTGCTCCCGGTATTCCCGCTCAGCGGCGATCAGATCCTCTTCCGCGGCCGAAGACGGGCGCGGGACGGCCTGCGGGACGATCAAGCTGACCAGGAAAAACCCGACGATCGACTTCATCGCGACACTTCTCGTCTCGCGACCACCGGCTCACCGACCAGCAGGATCAGCGCGACCAACGCCATCCAGGCGTGCGGCGGCATCCCGCCGTCGCGCCGGCGCCCTCCCGGCTCCTCCTCTCCATCCCGTACGCGGTCCACCAGACCGTCCACGCCGTCGTCACCGCCGCTCACGACCCGGTAGGTCCCTCCTCCCTCGCGAGCGATCGCCCTCAGGAGACCATCCGCCCGACGACTGAAGATCAGCTCACCGGTCTCGTCGCGCAGGGTACCGGTCACCTCTCCGGTCGCCGGGTCGAGGGCGGGAACGGGAGTGTCTTCCACGCCACCGACCCCGACGACGTGGATGGTGACCCCGGCGCGCCTGATCCGTTCACCCGCCTCCAGGGCCGCTTCCGGGTCATCCGTATCGTCCCCATCGCTGACCAGGACGATCGTCCCGCCCGCCGGATCTTCCGAGGACCCGAGAAGACCCAGGCCCTGTCGTAGCGCCGCCCCGACCGCTGAACCGGTCTGGGTCACGATCGTCGGGTCGAGGGCATCGAGGTACATGCGGATTGCTCCCTGATCCCGAGTCGGCGGGGTCAGCGAAAAGGCGCGCCCGGCGAACGCCACGATGCCGATGGGGAGATCCGCCAATTCATCGACGAGGGCCCGCGCGATCGCCCTCTCCGCCTCGAGTCGCGTCCCGTCCGCGTCGTTGGCCAGCATCGACACCGACGCATCGAGGATGAGGATCACGGGGCCGCGTGAGACCGGCCGTTCCGCCCGGAGAGACGGATCGAGCAATGCGCCGGCGAGGGTGATCCCGGCGATGAGCACGACCGCGAGGCGGCGCCAGGGCGTCTCGTGAAGGTCCAGCCCGATCAGCGATCGGACGAGGTCACGATCACCGATCGCGCGCGCCACTGTCGCCCGGCGGCGGAGGTACAGCGCCACTCCCGCGACCAGGAGTATGAACGCGGTGGCGGCGATCGGCCAACCCGTGGAGACGCCGTTCATGGCAGCACTCCCCATCGGGACCCGCGGACCAGCCACTCACCGGCCAGGGCGGCGGCCGCGATCACGAGGAAGAGAGCCGACCAGTCGACGGCCTCCTGATAACGCGTCGTTTCCACGACCGACGGGACGAGCCGGTCGATCTCCGCGTAGATTCGTTCGAGCGCCTCGGGGTCCGTGGCGCGAAAGTATTGCCCTCCAGTCCGTTCGGCGATCTCCGAGAGAAGCTGTTCATCGAGGCCGACGGGGAGTTCGGCGTAGCGGAAACCGGCGGGCAACGCGTCGACCGGGACGGGCGCGACCCCGTCGGAACCGACGCCGACCGTATAGACCCGTACTCCGAGGTCGGCCGCGGCGTCGGCGGCGCTCCTGGCGTCGACCGTTCCCCGGTTGCTCTCTCCATCGGTAAGCAGGACGACGACGCCTATGGCATCCGGCAGACGCAGGCGATTCACCGACGTGGCGAGCCCGTCGCCCACCGCCGTGCCATCCTCGAGTAACCCGACCTGGAGCGACTCGAGCGCGTTCAACAGTACTCCCCGATGGGTGGTGGCCGGAGCGAGGGTCAGCGCTTCCGCCGCGAAAGCGACGAGGGCGACGGGATCGTCGGGCCGGTTCTCGACGAACCGAGACATGGTCGCCTTGGCGACCTCGAGGCGATCGCGAGGCTGGAAATCCCGAGCCAGCATGGAAGAGGAAATGTCCACGGCCAGTACGATCGGTACGCCCTCACTCCGCTCCTCGATCACTCCACCCAACGTCGTGGGTCCCGCGATCGCGAGAACGAGGGCGGCAAGAGTGATCGTGCGGAGAACCTCGGGCAGGGATCCCGCCAACCGGGCGGGTGAGATGCCTCCCTCAGCGAGGCGACCCGCGCCCGGAACCGGCAACGACCACGCGAACCGGCGAGTGTACCAGAGGACCGCCGGGATCGCCGTCAGCAACGCGAGCGCGGCGGGGAGAGCAAAGGTCAGCCTCATGCGGCCCGCCTCCCGTCGCCGGGCGGAACGCGTCCCCCGGACCCCGACTCGCGCGAATCCGACTCCCCGACGCGCCGATCGAGATCCGTCGTAACGTCGGCCTCCCGGCTCCTCGGTCGACCGCCGGGCTCCGGACCTCCGGGTCCATCGCCGCCAGGGCCCGGACCACGCGCCGAACCCTCCGGAGGATACGTCGACACCCAGGCGCGCGCGCTGGCGAGCAACTCTTCGGCCTCTTCGATCGTGGGTCTGTGGCGCGCGAACTTGACCCGGTCCGCGATGGCGAGGATTCCGTGCAGGTCTATCGAGGCGCGGCCGCCGCCCCCGTGGTCGAGGTGAGTGACGACCTCCGCGGAGGTGAGGTCCGCCCCCAACTCGGGAGCCACGCGACTCATGTAGGTACGGACGACGCGGCTGACGTGCGTGGTCAGCGCGGGGAGGTCGCGCGACGCCAGGAGGCCGGCCGCACCGTCCTCTCCCAGTTGAGCCAGCGCCCAGTCCCGGGGGTTCGTCGCGATCACGACCTCGACCTCCGTCGGTTCGCGGCGCGCATACCATCGGGCGAGGATGACGATGGCGAGCGCCAGGACGGCGAGCAGAAAGACGACCCACCAGGGGAAGGGAGCCGCCGTCGAGAGCGGGATCACGCCGCGCGGCGGGCGGGGCGCGATCTCTTCTCTCCCGTCCGCCGGAGGAAGCACACCGATCACCTCGGGCAGGCGAAGCGGCACGGCGATCGACCGCGCCGAGCCATCGGCCGCCACGAGGCGAACGGGAACCGAAGCGGCCAGCCTCTCTCCGGAGATCCACGCCACGAGGGAGAACACTGCCGTCGCCGCTCCTTCGTCGTCACGCCCCACCTCGGCGGGCGCGGCCGCCGCGAGAGAATCGCCCGCTACGAACTCCCCGATCTCGACCGTCTCCCCGACGGGTACGATCACCCGAACAGCCGAGCGGAACGGCTCTCCGATCCGGACGCGAGCCGGGTCGACGCCGACCTCCACCCTTGCACCGGCCCCACCGGGGGACTGGGCGGCGACGGGATACGCCGGGATGACCGCGGACGCGACGACGAGTAACGCCGCCACGAACACCATCCGCCCGATCTCACTCACCGCGAAGCCCTCCGCTCCCGGCGACGAAAGAAGCCGATGAGGGCCGGCACGAACGACGTATCCGTTCGCAGGTGGATCTCGTCGATCGCCGTTCGGTGGAAGAGCCGTCGGGCCCGCTCCCGATCCGCCCCACGCATTGAGGCGAACCGTTCCCGTGCCTGGCGCGAGGACGTGTCCACGAGGCGGACCTCTCCGGTTTCCGCGTCCACCATACGAAGCATGCCCGCCGCCGGCAGTCCCTCGTCCGTCGGGTCTTCGAGGTGGCAGGCGACGACGTCATGCCGGGTGCGGAGACCGGAGATCGCGCCATCGAACGCATCCCATCCGTCGCCGAACTGGAAGTCGGAAAAGACGAAAACCAGTGAATGATGGGCGAGCACTCGCTGGGCGTACTCGATTCCCGCCGCCAGGTCGGTCGCGTGTCCGGCGGGTTCAAAGGAGAGGAGGTCGCGAATCAGCCGGAGCACGTGCCGGCGGCCCTTCCGCGGAGGTAGGAACCGTTCAACCCGATCAGTGGCGATCAGCAGGCCTACCCGGTCGTTGTTGCGCACCGCGGACATCGCGATCGTCGCCGCCACTTCCGCGACGAGCCGGGACTTCAATCTCCCGCGCGTACCCCAGCGATCGCTGCCGGAGAGATCGACGATCATCAGGACGCTCAGTTCGCGCTCTTCGACGAAGCGTTTGACGAACGGCTTCCCCAGCCGAGCGGTGACGTTCCAGTCGATCGAGCGGATATCGTCACCGGGCAGGTACTCGCGGACTTCCGCGAACTCGATCCCCTGTCCCTTGAAGCTCGAGAGGTACTCGCCACTGAAGCGCGAGTTGACCAGCCGACGGGTACGCATCTCGACTCGGCGCACCTGTCTGAGAAGCTCCGCTGAGGCCGAGGCCGGCGCGCCTCCCGTCGCATGACCCCGATCAATCATGTTACGGGACCGTGATCGACTCCAGGATGCGCCGCACGATCGCGTCCGATGAGATTTCGCGCGCTTCGGCCTCGAAGGTCGTGATCACGCGATGGCGCAGCACGTCATGCGCGACCGCCTTGACATCGTCGGGCAGCACGTAGCTCCGACCGCGAAGGTACGCGATCGCCCTCGCGCACGCGCCGAGCGCCAGCGTCGCTCGTGGTGACGCACCGTACTCGATCAGCGGGACGAGATCGTTCAGCCCGATCTCGGCGGGCGCTCGCGTCGCCCGCACGATATCGAGGATGTAGTCTCCCACTTTCTCGTCCAGGTAGAGCTTCGAGATCTCGCTTCGCGCCGCCCGGATCTGATCCGGCGTGGCGACGGTCCGGACGGGAATCGGCTCCGGTCCGCTCATGCGCCGGAGAATCTCCCGTTCCTCATCCCGGCCCGGATAACCGACGAGGACCTTCATCATGAAGCGATCGATCTGCGCCTCGGGGAGCGGGTACGTCCCCTCCTGCTCGATCGGGTTCTGCGTGGCGAGGACGAGGTACGGGTCGGGAAGCGGGTAGGTGGAGCCGCCGATCGTCACCTGGCGTTCCTGCATCGCCTCGAGGAGTGCGGCCTGCACCTTGGCGGGAGCGCGGTTGATCTCGTCCGCGAGTACGATGTGGGCGAAGATCGGCCCCTGGTGCGGCACGAACTCCCCCGAACGCGTCTCGTAGATGACCGTCCCGACGATGTCGGCCGGGAGAAGGTCCGGAGTGAACTGGATCCGCTGGAACGAAGCGTCGATCGTCTCAGCGAGCGTTCGGACCGTCAGTGTCTTGGCGAGGCCGGGCACACCTTCAAAGAGGACGTGGCCACCGGTGATGAGGCCGATGAGCAGCCGCTCGATCATGTACTCCTGCCCGACGACCCGTCGCTGCACCTCGCTTACGATTCGGCGGCCGAGGTCATCGCCTCCCGCCGCCGCGGCTCCCGGAGTTTCCCTGGCTCCACTCACCATCCGATTCTTCTCCCCGGGCTGATCGTCGTGACCGATGGAATGCTCCGAATCCCTACTCGCGCCGGGGGGCTTCCCCGCCCCGCTTTTCGGTTCTTCGTGAACCGCGCGCGGTCCGCTCTTCGCCCGGGCCGGTCGATCGACGCCGCGCGGCCCCGGTTGACGGACCCCGTTCGCCCGGCTTCGACGGGGCCGGCTTTCGTCTCGCGCCGCCACCCGCCGCGCCAGTCGACTTGCGGATGCCCTTCCTTCCGCCCTCCCGAGAAGGATCCCGCCGCGACACCGACAGCGCGGCGACCTCGTCCCGGCTGAGCCGACGCCACGCCCCGACTTTCAGCTTGCCGATTTCGATCGGACCGAAGGAGCGCCGGAAGAGTCGTTTTACGGGGTGTCCGACCGCCTCGAACATTCGTCGGACCTCGCGATTACGGCCTTCGCGTACCACCAGCACCAGCCGATGGATCCCCGGATCGATCTCCCCGCGGGATTCGACGCTGATCGCCTGGGCGATCCCGTCTTCCAGACGCACACCCTCGATGAGGCTGCGCAGCGCGTCATCGGACGGATGCCCCTCGACGTCCGCCCGGTACTCCTTGGGGGTGCCGTATCGAGGATGCAGAAGCCGGTTCGCGCCGTTCCCATCATTGGTGAGCAACAGGAGCCCCGAACTGTCCCTGTCGAGCCGGCCAACGTGAAAGAGATGGTGGAGCTCGTCAGGGAGAAGATCGTAAATGGTCTTGCGGTCCTCGGGGTCGTCACGGGTCGTGACGTACCCGCGCGGCTTATGCAACGCGATCCACTCGACGGGGCGTGGGGTCACCACCCGGTGATCGACGCGCACGATGTCGCGGGACGGATCGACCTTCATTCCGAGTTCAGCCGCGCGGCCGTTGACGGTCACCCGGCCCTCCTCGATCAGCGCTTCGGCGCCGCGTCGCGAGGCAACGCCCGCGCGCGCGAGGTAGGCCTGAAGTCGCACCGGCTCCATCGTCGTCGAAGGAGATTCCCGCTCGCCCCCGTCGGCCGGGCCCTTCCGGCGATTCCCTCCGTTTCGTCTTCTAGGCATCACTCGTTCGGTCCGCGAGGATGACGTCGAGTTCATCAGAGCGCGGCAGCTCCTCCAGGGCGCGGAAGCCGAAGTGCTCGAGGAAGAACCGCGTCGTACCATAGAGCAGGGGGCGACCGAGCCCTTCGCCACGCCCGACGACCTCTATCAGATCACGTTCGCCCAGGGTCTTCAGCACGCCGCCCGCGCCGACCCCGCGGATCTCCTCGATCTCCGCCCTTCCGACCGGCTGACGGTACGCGATGATCGCGAGCGTTTCCAGAGCGGCGGCCGAGAGTCGCGAGGTCGTCGGAACGGTATCGAACCTCTCCAACAGGGAGGCGTATTCCGGCCGGGTGAGGATCTGGTACCCGCCGGCGATCTCCACGATCGTGAACGACCGATCCTCCAGGTCGTATTCCGCTCTCAACCCGGCGATGATTTCCTCGACGAGATCCTCGTTCAGGGATTCGTCGATCCGCGCCAGGTCGGCCGCGCTCAGCGGCGCCTCGCTCGCGAAGAGGAGCGCTTCCACCATCCGGCTATGCCGCATCGGACGAGTCATCACGGCGATGGACCCACAGGGCCGCGAATGGCGACATCTGCCGGAGTCGAAGGCTGCTTCGCTTGGCGAGCTCGAGACAGGCGAGAAGCGACATGACGGCGTGCATCCGGGTCCCCCACGGCGCCACGAGAGTGCTGAATTCCACACGCGCTCGCTCGACGAGCACCACCAGAATGTGTTCGATCTTCTCTTCCATCCGCACGGGCCGCCCCTCGTACCGATAACCCGGCTCGGGCGCCTGTGAACGCGTGGCGAGTGCAGCGATCGCGGCCTCCACCTCGTCCCACGTCGCCTCGAGTGGAATGTCCGCCAGGACCGGCCGCGGCCGCGCTTCGACATATCCTTTCCTGAACGTACGGAGACGGATCCGCTCCGCCCCGTCGAGCACGCGCGCCACTTCGCGGAAGTGCTCATACTCGAGCAGTCGCCGGACGAGGTCAGCGCGAGGGTCCTCGTACTCTTCTTCCTCGCGTCGGGGGAAGAGCATCTGCGCCTTGATCCGTACGAGCGTCGCGGCCATCTCGATGAAGGCGCCCGCTCGCTCCAGTTCCACCCGCTCCACGACCTCCAGGAACTGCCCCGTGATCTTCGCGACGGGGATGTCGAAGATGTCGATGTCCTGCTTCCGGATCAGGTGCAGGAGGAGATCGAGCGGCCCCTGAAACCGCTCCAGCCGGATGTGTAGCGGATCGAGAATGCGCGAAGCGTCGACTCCCTCCCCGGAACCATCGTGCCGCCCGTCCGAACCGGGGTCCGCTCCACCGAACCCGGAATCCGGCGCCTGGACGCCATCGCCCGGCCCCCCCGGATCGGTCTCTCGCCCGATCAAGTCGATCACCGACCCAGCCATGCCATCAATCTGACCACTCACACGATCACCCTCGACACTCACGCGCTCAACGTCGCCATCCGACCACTGTTATCCGGAACCGTCATCCCGGAATCCTCGGATCCTCATCCCCAGCTCCCCACCCAGCTCTCGACCCCGGCATCCCGAACAGGAGCGCAGAGCCGCGTTCTCATCCGCGGCCCGTGATCGACGCATGTGTCGACATGCCCGCGAACCGAATCCGGCCGGCAAGCGGGCACACGCCGACCCTGGCTCGCGGACTCAGACCAGGAAGTCAGCGAAACGCAGCGCCGTCTCGTAGAGAAAGACCAGCGGCCCCCGGATGAGACCGAAGCCACCGAGAAAAAGAAACGCGAAAACGAGGATCATCCCGTATTGACCCAGTTCGCGGTACCGCATGCCCAGCCGGGGAGGAAGAAGGTGGTACATCACGTGAGATCCATCCAGAGGCGGGATCGGCACCAGGTTGAAGAGGATCAACACGAAGTTGATCATGATGCCATACTGCGCCATGGAGATCACCGTGATCCAGAGCGATGTCGCGGCCGGAAACACCAGGCTCAGGCGGTACGCCGCCGCGAGCATCACGGTGAAGAGGATCGCCAGGAGGAAGTTGGACGCCACCCCCGCCAGCGAAACGAGAATGTCGCCCTTCCTGTAGTTCCGGTAGTTGCGCGGATTGACCGGAACGGGCTTCGCCCAGCCGAAGATGAAGCCACCGGGGAGGAGCATCATCATCGCCGGGACGAGCAGGCTGCCGATCGGATCGATGTGGACGATCGGGTTCAGCGTCAGTCTGCCGAGCATGGCCGCGGTATTGTCCCCCTGCGTACGCGCCACCCATCCGTGCGCGACTTCGTGAACCACGATCGAGAGAATGAGTACCGGAAGCGCCGTCAGGAGTTGTTCCATGGCGGGGGAAACTACAGGACGAAGCCCGACGTGTGAAGGGCACCGCTCGACTCGCCGCCTCTTGCCCCTCCACGAGAAGGCCGCCGGACCGGTCCGCGCGAGGGCCGCCGCCGCTCTGTTGACAGCGTCCAGGCCTCGAAATATCTTTCCATGCTTGTGTGCGACGCCGTCCAGCGTCCGCTCGGATTCGTAACCCGTGGAGGCATCGTGCCGAACGTCAAGTCCGCCGAGAAGCGGATGCGGACGAACAAGATCCGCGAGCAGAGGAACAAGAGCAAGCGTTCGCGCCTGCGATCGGCGGTCAGGAACGCCGAGAACGCCGCCACCTCGGAAACCGCCGAGACGACGTTCCAGAGGGCGAAATCCCTGCTTGACCGAGCCGCCTCGAGCCGGTTGATCCATCCGAACAAGGCGGCGCGGATCAAGTCTCGTCTCGCCGCCGCGGCGCGCGCGAAGGGCGTCGAGACGGTCTGAGTCGGAAGTATCCGGGTTGACGAGCGGTTGCCGCCCATCCAACGGTCACGCCCCGACACGCCAGCATGGCGGTCGGGGCGTTTCGATATTCTCTGGTTCACCCTCGCCCGTTCATGGGCGAGGCGGTCACCCGATATCCGCTCCGCATACGCCGCAGAACCAGGCGCTTACATCGTTGGTGTAGCCGCATTCGGCGCATTTGATCCCGGGTTTCGGCGCGGTGTCGACATCTTCGTCCGCCTCGTCGTCCGTCGCGGTGGCGGCGGTGCTCTCGGCGTCCACTTCGATCTGGGAACCGTCCGGGCTCGTCGCCCGATTCTCCCCGCCAGCGGCCAGTTCGACCGCCACTTCCTCCCGTTCCTCGGCTTCCAGTTCCGCGAGCACCACGCGCCCGATCTCGATCCGGGCGGCGGCGGCCCCGAGCGCCAGTGCGCCCTGTCCGTCCATTCCTTCCTCCGCGGAACCCTCGGTCGACTCCTCCAAGGCCTCCACCGCTCCCGCGTCGAGTTCATCCGTCGCGTCAAACGCATCGGATGACTCGTCCCGGTCATCGAGCTGGCTCAGGATCTCCACGAGTCGTTCCACATCACCGAGCGCCTGCTCGCGCGTGTCGTTTGCTTCGTTGAGCGCGTTCTGGAGGACCGGCTCCCGTTCCTTCCAGGCCCACTCCTCGATCTCGCCGATCGTCGTTCGAAGTCTGGCCTCTTCGAAGTCATCCATCGCGGCGGCCCGCCGCGCTTCGGCGCCCGCCAGGTTGCGCTCAGCCTCCTCGAGCCGGTCGCGAAGGGCGCGCTGGTGGGCCGAGAGGGCCTCGAGCACTCTGTGAAGTCGGTCCTGATAGTCCGCCGACACCCGCTGCACGATCTTCTCGCTGACGCCTTCGGAGCGCTCCTCGAGGCGGCCGATCCAGCCTTGAATCGTCCCCCGCTCCTCGAGCAACCGCTGGACCTCGGCCTCGGGCGAGTCGGCGCTGTCGTTGTGCATCGTGATTACCTCTTCTCGTGGTGATTTCGCGGTCGCGTCAACCGCGGAAAAGATCGATGATGCCCTGATCGCCTCGGGCTCCGTCACCGGGTCCGGCTTCCGGACTCTCGGGTCGGAAGAATGCCCGGCCCAGGTTCCGGTCCATCTCGGTCCAGCCGCCCGGTTCGACTTTCGTCAGCATGGCGTTCACTCGATTCAGCTTCGCGTCGAGATCGTCCGCGTGATGGAGGATGAGCGCCTCCAGGATCTGCGGTTCCCGCGGACTGTCCCATTCCGGCTTGCCCTGATGGCTCGCGATCAGGTGCTGGAGCAGGAGAAGTCTCTCCTCGTCCAGTGCCTGTACCCTTCCGCCCTCCTCAGCGACGATCTGCATACCGAGCACGATATGCCCGATGAGGCGGCCCCGCGTCGAGTATGCCGCCCCGGGAGGAGGGTCCAGCTCGCGGACCTTGCCGATATCGTGCAGGAGAGCGCCCGTGAGCAGGAGTTCGCGGTCCAGTTGAACACCTTGCTCCCTGTAATGATCGGCAAGATGATCGCACACACCAGCGACGGACAGGGAGTGTTCGAGCAGACCGTAGAGGTACGCATGATGGTTCCGTGTCGCCGCGGGATGCGCGCGGAAGGCACGGCCGAGTTCCGTGTCACGCCCCAGGCATCGCTTCAACAGTCCTCGAAACCCCCGGTCCCGAATGGAGGCGATTCGCGCGTCGAGTTCGCGCTCCATCTCGTCCCGGTCCCGCGGCGAGGCGGGGATCAGCTGCTCGAGATCCGCCGCCGTTGGCTCCTCGACGGCGCGTACGTCGAGAACCCGAAGCTGAGGACGATTCTGATAGAGCGAGACCTGACCTCGCACCGCGATCACCGACTTCGGGACGCATACCGTCGCCCACCGATCCGCGTCTTCCCACACCATCCCGTCGATCGTTCCCGTACGATCACCGAGCGACAACTTCAGATAGGGCTGATTCGCTTTCGTCAGCAGCTTCCGACACTCCAGCACGATGTATCTCGCGACCACCTCATCGCCATCGGCCAGTTCGGAGATGAGCGGCCACGCGGCGCCGCCGCCGGCGGGTCTCCGATCGGGCGGCTCCGGGGGAGTCACCCCTCGGCGCTCCATACGAGGCGGCCGCCCACGATCGTCGCCATCGGCTTTCCTCTCAGCTTCCATCCGACGAACGGCGTGTTGCGGCTGAGTGAGCGGAACGCCTCCGGCCGCACCGTCCACTCCGCGTCCGGGTGGAAGATGGTGACGTCGGCCACGGAATCCTCGGCCAACGTACCACCCGGCAGGCCGAAGGCGCGGGCCGGCGCCCAGCTCATGCGTTCGATCAGCGTGGGCAGGTCCATCCGTCCACGGTGAACGAGTTCGGTGAGCGCGAGCCCCAGCGCCGTTTCAAGCCCGACGATTCCGAACGGGGCGTCGTCGAACGCCTGTTCCTTCTCATCGTAATGATGCGGCGCATGGTCGGTCGCGATCACGTCGAGCGTCCCATCGATCACGCCGGCGATCACCGCGTCGCGATCCTCCTCGGATCGGAGCGGCGGATTCATCTTCGCGTCGGTCCGATAGGTCGCGACGGCCTCGTCGGTGAGCGTGAAGTGATGCGGCGTCGCCTCGGCGGTGACCCGGACACCGCGCGCGCGCGCCTCGCGGATCATCTCGACCCCCAGCTTCGTCGACACATGCTGGATGTGCAGCCGTCCGCCGGTCAGCCGGGCGAGCTGCAGGTCCCGCGCGATCATGACGTCCTCGGCCGCGTTGGGGATACCGGTCAACCCGAGCCGGCTGGCGATGACGCCCTCGTTCATCACGCCGCCACGCGAGAGTTCCAGATCCTCGGCGTGCACGGAGACGGGGAGGTTGAACGTCTGCGCGTATTCCAGCGCCAGACGCATCACGTTGGCGCGCATTACCGGCCGCCCATCGTCGGTGATGGTGACGGCTCCCGCCTCCGCCATCTCGCCGATCGCGGCCAGTTGCTCGCCGTTCTGCCCGACGGTGATCGCCCCGGAGGGCAGCACCCGCGCGAGCCCCACGCGCATGCCCTCCGCGAGCACGAAGCCCACGGCGGCCGGATTGTCGATCGGCGGGTCCGTGTTCGGCATCGCGACGATCGTCGTGAACCCGCCCGCGACCGCCGCCCCCGCCCCGGTCCGGATAGTCTCCTTGTGCTCGAAACCCGGCTCCCGGAGATGCACGTGCAGGTCGATCAGCCCGGGGGCGACGATCAACCCCTCGGCGTCGATCACCTCCGCGTCTCCGGACCCGAGAGACTCGCCGATCCCCGCGATCCGGTCACCCGCGATCCGTACGTCGAGCTTCCGGTCCACCTTGCGCGACGGGTCGATCACCCGCCCACCTCGAATGATGATCGATCTCACGACTTCACGACTCCGTTCCCGTTCCCGTTCCGTCCATGCCCGCCGATTCCGGCTTCCCGCCGGCGAGCAGATAGAGCACGGCCATCCGTACCGCGACACCGTTCGTGACCTGTCGCAGGATCACCGAATGCGGCCCGTCGGCCACCGCCGAATCGATCTCCACGCCCCGGTTCATCGGGCCCGGGTGCAGAATGAGCAGGTCGCGCGGCGCGCGCTCCAGCCGTGCGCGGGTGACACCGAAGATCCGATTGTATTCCCGCAGCGAGGGGATGAAGCCGCCCTTCATCCGCTCGAGCTGGAGACGCAGTATGTTGAGCGCGTCGGCCCATTCGATCGCTTCCTCGATCCGCTGGAAGACCGTGACGCCAAGGCCCTCGATCGCGGGAGGGAGCAGCGTCTTCGGACCGCAGACGGCGACCTCCGCCCCGACCTTCCGCAGTCCCCAGATGTTGGACCGGGCGACCCGCGAATGCAGCACGTCACCCACGATCGCGACCTTGAGACCCTCGAGGCGGCCAAGATGGTCGCGGAGGGTGAGCATGTCGAGCAGGCCCTGGGTGGGATGTTCGTGCTTGCCATCTCCCGCGTTGATCACGTTCGACGCGATCCGCTCGGCGAGGAACTGGGGCGCACCCGATGAACCATGCCGGATCACGACCATGTCGATGCGCATCGCCTCCAGGTTCCGCGCCGTATCGACGAGCGTCTCCCCCTTCGTCACCGATGAGCCACCGGCGGCGAAAGTCACGGTATCCGCTGATAGTCGCTTCTCCGCGAACTCGAACGAGATCCGTGTACGGGTGGAGTTCTCGAAGAAGGCGTTGACGATCGTCTTGCCCCGCAGCAGAGGAACTTTCTTGATGGTGCGTTCGGAGATTTCCTTGAACGGCTCCGATGTGTCCAGGATCCCCAGGATCTGCTCGCGGGAGAGGTATTCCAGGCCGAGCAGGTCCTTGCCGAGGTACGGTGCGTGATTCGGGGTCACCGGGCGGCCCCCGTGACGAGCGCGACCCCGAGTTCACCATCGATCTCCGGTACCATGACTTCGATCAGGCTGCCTGAGGGGATATTGTAGGATTTTCCAACGATGTCCGCCTGGATCGGCAATTCTCGACCGCCGCGATCGACCAGGACGCAGAGCAGGATCCGGCTGGGACGACCGAAATCCGTCAACTCATCGAGCGCGGCGCGAACGGTGCGCCCGGTGAAGAGTACATCGTCCACGATCGCGACGACGCGCCCCTCGATCCCGCCGATCGGCAGGCTGGTCTGACCGACGACCGGGCGCGGACCGACCGCCATCAGGTCATCGCGATAGAGGGTGATGTCGAGCGTCCCCGTCGCGGGCGCGGAGCCCTCGGCCTGTTCGATCTCGACCGCGAGACGAGTGGCCAGGTGTACACCTCGTCGATGGATTCCCACGAGGATGAGCCGCTCGACACTGCCGACCTGCTCGACGATCTCGCGCGCCATCCGCGAGAGTACGCGACGCACCGCCTGCTGGTCGAGCAACATCTGTCGGCGGAGCTCGCTCATGCGTTCGGATCGGGGCGCTCGAGTCGGGGAGTGGGCGCCCAAACATACCCCCCGGCCGGGGGAGTGTCAACGCGCCCGCCGGGTTTACAAAGCCTCGCGCCGGCAGTACGTTAGCCAGCTCCGACGCCGTGTCGCGGCCCCGTCGTGAATCCCTCCGGAGATCGCTCATGAAGGCCCCTCGAGCCCTTCTGCCGGCCATTTTTCTCTGCCTTTGCGGAGCGGTCCAATCCGTCGGCGCGCAGACCGCGGCGCTCCCCGTCGAGGTCGACGCGCCGCCCGCCGTGCTCGGCGGGATCCCGTTCTCCGTCACGATCGAAGTGCCGGACGCGCTCGACGGGACGCCTTACGGACTTCGCACCGCCGACGGCCAGGAACTGGTCACGGGAACGCTCACGTCCGGCGAGAACCGGCTCCAGGACCTGACGATCACCGACAGGACCCAGCTCCCGCTTACCGTCACCGGACCGGGCCTCGCGTCGGAGGTCTCCCCGCTGCTTCTGCCGCCGTTCATCTCGATCATACCTCCGCTGCTGGCGATCCTCTTCGCCCTCGTTTTCAGGCAGGTCATCGTATCGCTCTTCGCCGGGATCTGGCTCGGAGCGCTCTTCCTCACGGGCCTGAATCCGGTATCCGCTTCCTTCGCCGCCCTCGACCAGTTCATCCTCGGCGCGCTCGCCAACGACGCGGACCGGGTATCGATCGTCATCTTCAGTTTGCTGCTCGGCGGGATGGTGGGCGTGATCACCCAGAGCGGCGGGACGCGCGGCGTCGTCGAAGCGCTTCGTCCCTATGCCACGAACTCGCGGCGGGGGCAGTTCATCACCTGGCTCGCGGGCCTCGCCATCTTCTTCGACGATTACGCCGGCACGCTCATCGTCGGCAATACGATGCGGCCGGTGACCGACCGTCTCAAGGTGTCGCGCGAGCGGCTCTCGTATATCGTCGACTCGACGGCCGCGCCGATCGCGGTCCTCGCGCCGATCTCGACCTGGGTCGGCTTCGAGATCTCGCTGATCGGCGACGCTCTCTCCTCGGCCGCCGCTCAGACGACCGATCCGGCGGCCCGCGCCGCTCTCGCCGATGGCGCCGCGAGTGCGTTCACGATCTTCATTCACTCGATCCCTTACCGCTTCTATCCGATCCTCGCGATCTACTTCGTCCTGCTGACCACCCTGACGCGTCGGGATTTCGGGCCGATGTACACCGCCGAACGGCGGGCACTGGCCGGGCGCGGTATCATCAGGCCGGGATCGGCTCCGATCATGAACACCGACCTTCATGGCGGACAGGAGGCGGACCCGAGTCGGGAACGCTGGTACAACGCCGCGATCCCGGTACTCTCGGTGGTGATCGTCGCGATCGCGGGGATCTTCCATACGGGCCGCGTGAGCCTGGGTCCGGGTGATCACGCGATCTGGGACGTCGTCGGCGCGGGGGACGCCTTCAGCGGCCTCCTCTGGGCGTCGTTCACCGGCTGCGTCGTCGCCATCGTGCTCGGGGTGGCGCAGCGACTCCTGCGGCTGAATCAGGCGATCGAGGCATGGGTCGACGGCATGCGCGCGATGCTTCTCGCCGTCATCATCCTCGTCCTCGCGTGGGGGATCGGCGGTGTGACCGAATCGCTCGGCACCGGCAGCTACCTGGCGCAGCTCCTGGGCGATTCTCTCCCGGTCCATTACCTCCCCGCGCTCGTCTTCCTGGTGGGCGCGGCGACGTCATTCGCGACGGGTACGTCGTGGGGAACAATGGCGATCCTCTTCCCCGTCGTCGTGCCGCTCGCGGTGGCGATGGGGGCGGGACTCCCGGGAACCGGGAACTACGAGATCCTGCTCGGCGCGGTCAGTTCCGTCATGGCCGGCGCCATTTTCGGTGATCACTGTTCACCGATCTCGGACACCACGGTGATGAGCTCGATGGCATGCGCGGTGGATCACATCGACCACGTTCGAACGCAGCTCCCGTACGCGATCCTCGTCGGGGCCGTGGCGATACTCGCCGGGGATATCCCCACCGCTTTCGGGCTGCCACCGGTCATCGCGATCGGCGCTGGCGCTCTGATCCTTTGGGCGGCGCTCCGGATCCTTGGCGGCCGGGTGGATGCCGGATATCCTCCGCCCGAGCAGGGAGGATTCCGCTACGAGCGGATCAAGGTGGCGGACCAGGCGCGGACGGGTGCGGCGGAAGTGAAATCGAGCGACGGAGCGATCCTTGGCGAGCCACGCGCGCAACCGGAGAGCCGCTAGATCGCGTCGCGGCGAGTTTGCTTCGCTAACGTTCGGCGATCGCGAAAAAAACCGCGGAGCAACGCCGCGCTCTCATCGGCGAGAATGCCGGTGGTCATCGTGACGCGGTGGTTGAGCCGAGAGTCCTGCACCAGGTTGCCGAGGGAACCGCACATCCCGGCCTTGGGGTCGGTGGCGCCGTAAACGAGTCGCGGGATACGGGCGAGAACGATCGCGCCCGCGCACATCGCGCACGGTTCCAATGTCACGTAGAGGGTCGTATCGAGGAGCCGCCAATGTCCGATCTTCTCGGCGGCCCGGCGGATCGCGACCATTTCCGCGTGCGCGGAAGGGTCGTTCCCCGTCTGTGACAGGTTGTGCCCCGCGCCGAGCACTTCGCCGGTTCGAACGATCACCGCTCCGACCGGCACCTCGCCGATCGCTCGCGCCGCCCGCGCCTCTTCCAGCGCCAACGCCATCCACCGTTCATCGTCGAACGGGTCCTCGATCACCGGTGATCCCCGGTCAGCGGATGGCCACGACGAACGAGGCACCCACCCGGGCGGCGCGACTTTCCCGGATGAATGCCTTCATGTGTTCCGTTCGTCACTTCGAGGACCGCCCGGCTCTCAACTGACGACCGTCTCCGCCGGCTGCGCCGCGAAACGACGGAAGAGGCCGGAGACCCGCCCGAGCACGGTGAAGTCATCGAATTCACGGACGCGGATCGGGGCGAACGCGGGATTGGCCGGCTCGAGGATGATCTCATCGTCGCGCCGGAAGTAGCGCTTGACGGTGGCTTCGCCACCGAGGCGCGCGGCGATGATCTCACCATTTCTCGGCTCCGGGGAAGTGACCGGCTCGACGAGTACCATATCGCCATCGTAGATGCCGATCAGCTGCATGCTGTTCCCCGAGACCTCGAGGAAGAATGCGCGAGGGGACCCGATGAGCCTGGGATCGATGCCGAATTCCGAATCGACGTGATCTCTGGTGAGCGCCGGCTGACCCGCGGCGATCTTTCCGTAGAAGGGAATACTGACGACTTCCGGGCGCTCCAGGTTCAGTCCGAGAATCCGGACGCCCCGGGAGCGCGACGACTCACGCTCGATGTAGCCCTTGGTGGCCAGAGCCTGCAGGTACTCGGAAACCGTCTTCGTGGATTTGATACCGAACCGCTTACCGATCTCCCGAATGCTCGGTTGATAGGTGTTTTTCCGAAGATACTCGACGATGTAGTCAAGAATCCGGCGCTCGATCTTCGACAGCGGCTCTGGCATACCTCCTCCTCCAGCGACAGAGCGGTAGGTACGGCGGCACGTCGACCCGCGGGACGCTTATTTCCCGGCGGAAGTTAGGAACCGCCCCCGGGAGTGTCAACCGTCCGGTGCGCCGGCCTCCCGGTGGAGGAGGAAGTCGAGCGCGGCGCCGATTCTCTCCTGGACCAGCGGCTTCCCAAGGAGCCATACGACCTGGTCGATACCCGGACTGGCCTGTGACCCCGTCACGGCTAACCGAAGCGGGTGGACAACCTTTCCGAATCCCGTGCCCGCGGCCTCGGCGGCTCCGCGAAGCGCCGTCTCGATCGCCTCCGGGGTCCATTCGTCGAGCGCGTCGAACGCCTCCCTGACGACCCGCAACCCGTCGATCACGGCATCCGGATCCTTCCAGATCTTCGTGACGGCCGCCGGATCGTAGTCGATGGCCGGCTCGAGGAACGGGCGCATCTGAACGGCCATCGCGTTCAACGTACGGCTCCGCGGTTTCAACAACTCGATGAGCGACGCGAACCAGTCCTCCCGATCCGCGATTTCCTCGGCCGAGGTCAGCCCCTCCTCGATCAACGACGGGGCCACCAGATCGAGCAACTCGCGCGATGAGGTCATCATGATGTGCTGGCCGTTCATCCACTCCAGCTTCTCGGGATCGAACACCGCGCTCTTCTTCCCGATTCGGTCGATCGAGAAACGGGAGATGAGTTCCGCGCCCGTCATGATTTCCTGGTCGTCACCCGGATTCCATCCGAGCAGGGCCAGGAAGTTGGTGAGCGCCTGGGGAAGTATGCCGGCGGTCCGGTACTCACCGACGGCGGTCGCGCCGTGACGCTTCGAGAGTCGACGTCCGTCGGCGCCGAGGATCATCGGCAGATGACCAAAGGCGGGAACGGGGGCACCCAGAGCCTCATAGAGCAGGATCTGCTTCGGCGTATTGGCGATGTGATCATCGCCGCGAAGCACGTGCGTCATTCGCATGAAGATGTCATCCGAGACGACGGCGAGGTTGTAGATCGGCGTCTGGTCGGCCCGGAGGATGATGAAATCTTCGATCTCCTGGTTACGAAAACGAGTCTCGCCATGGACGAGGTCATCCCAGACGGTTTCGCCTTCCGGGACGCGGAAACGAATCGCGGACGGATCCCCCGCGTCGCGGCGGGCGCGTACCTCTCCGGGCGCGAGTCCGGCGCAGCGTCGGTCGTAGCGGAAGCCGAGGCCGGCCTTCTCCGCCTCGTCCCGACGGGCCTTGAGTTCCTCGACGGTGCAGAAACAGTGATACGCCTTGCCCTCCCCCACCAGGCGGTCCACATCCGCCCGGTGTCTATCGATACCATCCGCCTGGTGGTAAGGACCTTCGTCCCAGTCCAGACCCAGCCACCCCATCCCTTCGAGGATCGCGGCGACCATGTCGTCGCTGGAACGGTCACGATCGGTGTCCTCGATACGGAGTACGAAGGTGCCGCCATTCTGCCGGGCGAAAAGCCAGTTGAAGAGCGCGGTCCGCGCGCCGCCCACGTGCAGATAGCCCGTGGGGCTGGGCGCGAAACGAACTCTCGGTGTGTCGCTCATGTCGAACGGTTCAGGTTTCGGAAGACGAGGGCGACCGTCGGATCTCGCCGCGCGGCGGGATATCGAGGTTGGCCGCGCCTGGTCGCGGATACGCCCGCGTCCGCCTCACTTCGAATCGCGAGCGTCGCGGGAGAAAAACCGTAACAATAACTCAACCGGCGTTTCCAGGCAGTCCCCCGGGACCGTCTCTGACCGATTCCGCGCTGGTCATCCCGATGCCCGACCCCCCGTTCTCATGCGCCAGCGCCTCGTCCCGGCCTCAGAGGCGATACCGTTCCACGATTCGCGTCTCTTCTTCACCGCTGAAATCGGCTTCCAGTTCGATGTAGGGTTCCAGTCCGCTTCCGCTGAGCTTCTCGCGGAAGAGCTGGTCGAGCTGGAAGATTCCCGCCGAATTGGTCAGTTCGATGCGCACGCGTACGGGTTTCGAGTCACCCGCCTCGATGTGGACCGCTTCGATCGCGGCCGCGGAGACGGAGTGGATGCTCATCGACCCCCCGGAAACCGGGATCCGGGAGCGTCCTTTCGCCATGTCGAGCGCGTCCGCGACACGCACGATCCCCGCCTCGAGGGTGAGCGGTTTCCCGCCCGAACGATGGGCGATGATCGCGTGCAGAACCTCCGAGCGGATCACCGTGGCGGTTGCGAGATCGTACACCTCGCGCAGTAGTTCCGAGAGTTTCCGCTCGGCTATGAAGAGTGAGAACGATTCATGGTCGGCGCGGTGGATGGAGATGCCCACGTCATGCAGGAGGGCCGCGAGGGAGACCACGAGTTCGGCGTCGTCCAGGGTGAGGGCATAGTTGCGCACCACCGAGGGCTCGACGCCGTGGGCCATGAGCAGCCGGAAGAGCTTGTCGGCGATGTTCATGACGATCTTGACGTGGACCGGCCCATGGTCGGTCATCCCCAGGCGCTCCACGGCGTTGACGTTCGCCGCGATCCAGAGCGCGTACAGCTCGTCGTCCTCGTTGATGATCTCGATCACGCGGGCGAGTCGTTCGTTGGTCCCCGGGCCGGGGACGTTGATACGCAGCCGGTTCGCGAGTCGATCGGCGATCGAACGAGAGCGCCTGGTTTCCTCCAAGGAATCTCCCATCATGATTCAGTGAAATCCGGTCTGGAAAGGCGCGAGGTTCATGCCGCCGATGGGGTGACCCGGACGCCTTCCTCGGCGAGTCTCGCCGCTCGTCGGCCCTCGTCCACATCCACCGTCAACAGAAGTACCGCGCCCACGATGAAGAAGAGAATGATCGAGAGAATGGACAGTCGACTCGATCCCGTCAGGACGATGGCGACACTGAAGGTGAGCGGACCCAGGATTCCCGCGAACTTCTCGAACACCGCGAAGAACCCGAAGAACTCGCCGGACTTGTGGCGAGGGATCATGCTCGCGAAGAGAGAGCGGCTGAGGGCCTGTGTTCCTCCCTGCACCATTCCCACCAGGCCGGCGAGGATGAGAAAGTGCGTGCCGGTCGTCATGTAGAATCCCAGGACGGTAATCCCTCCGTACACGACCAACCCTCCGAGAATCGCGGGTTTCGCCCCGATTCGTCCGGCGATCGAGCCGAAGAAGAATGAAAACGGGATCCCCACGAACTGGACCACGAGGATCGCCAGGATCATCAGGTTCTGCTCGATCCCGATCTCCGTACCGTACACGGTGGCCATCTTGATGATCGTGCCAATGCCGTCATTGTAGATCAGAAACGCGAGGAGCATCACCCCCGCCTGACGGAACTCACGCAATTCACGAAAGGTCTCGCCGAGTCGAGTGAACGCGACCCGAACCGGGTTCGCGCCGACCGACTCGTCCGCCTCGAGGGCTCGGGGCGGCTCCGGGACGCCGCGAAAAAAGGGGATCGAGAACAACACCCACCACACCGCGACGGAAAGGAACGCGAGGCGAGCGGGGAGGGTGGCCTGCTCGGGGGTCACGTCGGGACCGGCGGGAAGCCCAAAGGCTCCCGGCGCGCTGATCCACGCGAGGTTCAGCGCCAGGAGGATCCCTCCTCCCAGGTACCCGAGCGCGTAGCCGGACGTCGAGACGCGGTCCACTTCATCCGCCCTGGCGACGTGTGGCAGGAGCGAGTCGTAGAACACGAAACTTCCCGCGACACCGATGTTCGCCAGGATGAAGAGCGTGGACGCGAGACCGACATCGCCGCGCTGAATGAGAAACATCCCCGTAACGCTCGCCACGCCCAGCGCCATGAAGAGGGCCACCAACCGCTTTCTCGAAGCGGTGAAATCCGCGATCGCGCCCAGGATGGGCGCGGTCACCGCCACGATCGCGAGGCCGATCGTGGTGATGATCGAGAAACGGAAGGTCGCCTCGGTGGCGGGCAGGTCAGCGGCCGCCACACTCGCGAAGTAGATCGGGAATACCGCCGCGACGATCGTGGTGACCACGGCGGAGTTCGCCCAGTCGTACATCGCCCACGCTCGCAGTTCCCGTCGATGTAGTCCGAGCCGCTCCAGAAAGGGCATACGCTTCGTCTCCAATCTTGTTGTGCTCAGGGGAAACCCGTCCGCGTCATGACGGGCGGCGAGACGGCCATCCGAGAACGTTATCCGGCGTTCCGTTCGTGCGCGAACCCGACCGCTCGACCCATCGGTCCGAAGCGCGAGTGCCCGGACGCGAACTCCGAAGCCCGTCCGGCGCCCGGTCCCGGAAGCATACGGTACACGGTTGCGCGCCCCGCGCACCGGAGGTATGGTCAGGCCACCCAACGGCTTCGCGCCATCCACTCCAACCGGCCGACCTCATGCGGATGCTTTTCTTCGCCCACTCGGGCCTGCGGTATCTCGTGCTCCTCGTGGGCTTCATCGCGCTCCTCTATCTCGCGTACGCGCTATTCACGAAGAAGGGCGAGGAAAAGCTGGGTCGAACCCTGGGCTCCGTGTTCGTCGGCCTGCTCGACCTGCAGATGCTCCTCGGGATCCTCATGGTCGTTCTCGGCAACTTCTATCCGGCCCTCATCGGCCACCTCGCCATGATGGTGGGCGCGGTCGTCGTGGGGCACGGCGCGATGGCGATGGCGAAGACCGCTGAGCCCGCTGAGCGCCGGAACGCGCTTCGGTTCGGTGGTGTCCTCGTGGCGCTGCTCCTGATTATCGGCGGGATCATGGCGATCGGGCGATCCGTGTTCGGCTCGGGCGTTCCGTCGATCTGATCCG
>CAZWJE010000011.1:33912-35775 GCA_964634395.1 uncultured Gemmatimonas sp.
TCGGGCCCTTCGTCCATGATGAGGGGCGCTCGCGATCCGTCATCGCGCTGGAAAATGCGCCCGGATTCGGGGACGGACGAGGTACCAGCAGGCCACCGCCTCGACGAGAATCTCCAGGACGGCGGGCCCCACCGCGTCCGGAGACAGGAAGATGCGGGCGACCGAGGAGATGAAGAGGAGCCCGATCACCGCCAGCAGTGTCACCCACGCCCACCGAGCCCGGAAGAGCAGGCTCCACGCGAGATAGACGATGCTCGGACCGATGATGAGCCCGGCCAGGCCCGCGCCGACCGACCGTCCTCCCTCGACGATCGTGACCCACGCACCCGCCAGTGTCGACCCGGTTCCGATGACGCCGAGCACGGCGGTCAGGAGGAGGATTCCGAGTGGCGTGCGGCGGGCGCTGGTCGCGAGGTCGGGCACGGCGCACTCGTCCCCTCAGCTCTTCACGTTGATGAAGAAGAGCGCGGACGCCAGGAACACCGCCGACGCGAAAAGACCGGCCGGAACGCTCTCCAGCAACAGCATCACGCCGCCGATCAGGGCGCCCAGAAACCCTCCGAGGTAGATGATCAGGACGAGTTCTTTCTTGCTGACTCGCCAGATCAGTTCTTCCACCTTCGAGATCGGATAGTTGATCAGCTTGGTCTCGACCATCGACGCGATGGGAAGACTGGCGACCGCCGTGGGGACCCTCCTCTGCAGGAACGACCAGAGAGGATCAAACATCACCGTCTCGGCGTGGCGGACCGCGTCCTCTGGCAGGTAATCGGCGAGCCGCCCGATCGGAACGCTCAGGACCCATTCCGTGCGATGCAGGATCGCGGCACGCAGGAAGGCCAGCACCCGCGGCCCTCGTGTCGTCTCGATGATCCAGTCCGCCGCGCGAACAGACAGTTCCCGAGCGCGGTCCTCCCCGAGAAGATCGACGACCTCCCCGACTTCCTTCTCGGCGATGGCGTTCACCAGCTGGCTGAGCCGGCCGAGGACGACTTCCTCCGTCGTCGGATGCCGAAAGAGATAGAGAACGCGTTCGACGAGGACATTACGCAGCCGTTCCGCTCGTTCGGGCGAGACATCGCCCAGCAATTCGATGACCGGCTGGTTGAGCAGCTCTTCCACGCCGCTGTTGACCGACTCCGCGATACGCGCCTGTACCTCCGGCTCGCGAAGGAGCGCGGCGATCTCGTCGACACCGCCCTGTTCGATCGCCTCGACGGTCTGGGCCAGCGTCCGCTCCGTGATCATCAGCCGGCCGACGAGTCGTTTCCAGGTCTTCTGCGCCTCGAGGAATCGATCCGTGAAGCGTCGCAACGTATCCTGCAGCTTCAGCCGGGTGCCGGGGTCATCGAGGACGCCCCCGAGCTTGTCGAGCAGGATGGGCAGGTAGTTGGCGACGAATGCCTCTCCCAGGTTCACCGCCCCGGCCGGGACGTAGTGGCGAAGCGGCTTTTCGGAAACGAGCACCCGGTCGATCCCGCGGTCCAGCGCTTCGCCGATCACGCGAGAGAACTCGGGGCTCTCGCGCACGTCGGCCCACAGCTGCCGCAGACCGCGATCGAGATCTTCCCGCAGCTCGGGCGTGAGGAGCACGGAGAGCGGACGTTCGCGGAACTCTCCGCCCAGTCGGGCGGCGAACCCCCGTACCCGGTCCTCCCACTCGGCGGAGTTCAGGTAAACTTCGACGCCCTCCAGGACCTTGTCGACGAGCCGGTCGAGCACGCGCTCCAGTCCGGCCGCCTGCTCGGCGGTAATCATATCCCGCGGGGCACCGATTTCGCGCTCCATGAGCGACGCGATCGCCGACCGCAGTGCTTCGTCGAACCGTTCCCGGAAGGATTCGGATGAGAGCGTGCGGGTTAT
>CAZWJE010000011.1:35875-65521 GCA_964634395.1 uncultured Gemmatimonas sp.
ACAGTGGGGAATGCATGAGACTCGAAGAGATCGCCCGCGTTCCGACGGTTCTCGAGGCCCGCGCGGAGATCCATCGTCGGGATGACGAGACGATGGCTGAGCAACTGCGCATCGTCCGCATCCCGGCACCGACGGGTTTGGAGACACATCGCGCCAGGTACGTCGCGGGCCGTTTCGAAGGATTCGGCCTCGAAGGGATCGCGTCCGATGAAGTCGGGAACGTCATCGCCACCCTTCCCGCCGCCCGCCCGGATACGGTCCAGGATCACGGGGCGCCGATCATCCTGTCCGCCCATCTCGACACGATCTTTCCGGACGGCACGGTCATCTCCCCGCGTAACGAGGGCGGCCGGATCCACGCGCCAGGCATCACCGACAATTCCCGCGGCGTCGCGGCACTCCTGCGGATCGCGGAAACTCTCGTCGGCCTCCGAATCCGCACCAGACGGCCCATCGTCTTCATCGCCACCGTCGGTGAGGAAGGGCTGGGCGACCTTCGTGGCGTCAAGCATCTCTTCGCGGAGGGTTCGCCCTTTCGCTCGGCGGCCGGATTCATCTCGCTCGATGGGGCCGGAACATCGAGGATCATTCACCGGGCCGTCGGCTCCCGTCGACTCCGGATGAGGATCACGGGCCCGGGCGGCCATTCATGGGGAGACCGTGGCCTGCCCAGCCCGGCGTTCGCCCTTGGCATGGCGGTGGGCCGGCTCGCGGAACTCGTTTCACCGAAGGATCCCGGTCAGGCCGTGAACGTCGGCAGGATGGGCGGCGGGACGAGCGTGAACGCGATCCCCGCGGAGGTCTGGTGCGAAGTCGACCTGCGCGCCACGGAGGCTGATCGGCTGGCGAAACTCGAGAGGCGCGTGCGGGAGATCTTCGAGATCGCGACCCGCGCGGAGAGCCAACGTGGCGCGTGGGGATTTCCGCTCGCCTGTACCATCGACCCTGTCGGTGAACGGCCCTCCGGCGAGACGCCGATCGACGACCACCTCGTGCGGTCCGCGATCGCCGCCACCCGACTCATCGGGATCGCCCCTGAACTGGTCGCGTCCTCGACGGACGCGAACGTCCCGATGTCCATCGGGATCCCCGCGATCACGGTCGGGGCCGGCGGCAGGGGTGGCGGGGTTCACACGCACGCCGAGTGGTACGAGAACCACGAGGGCGCACGCGGCATCGAGCGGGCGCTTCTCATCACTCTCGCGGCGGCGGGCATCCGCTCGGCCGATCAGGCGTCGGTCGCCAGCGCGTCCGCGGTCGAGTAATCCCCCAGATCCACCTTCCCCCGGACGCCTTTCACGACCACGGAGTTCCCGACGAGCGAGTCGTGCACCTCCGAGCGTTCGATCCGGGTCTGGTTCCCCACGATCGTGTTCCGCAGCCGCGACCCCGATACCGCGCTGCCCGCGCTGATCGTGACGTTCGGCCCGATTTCGGAGTCCTCCAACTCGACTCCATCCGCGATGTGCACCGGGTCGTGGATCACCACCCCGTTCTTGGGCTCCGGCCGTTTCGCGCGAGAGGTACTCAACACATGAGCGTTCGTCTCCAGGAGCGTTTCCGGCTTGCCCGCGTCGTACCAGCCCTCGACCTCCACCGTCCGGATCTTCGCGCCATGGTCGATCATGTACTGGAACGCGTCGGTGAGGAAGTATTCTTCTCCCGGTCCGACTTCCCGGCTCATCACGTCCGCGATCCCCTCGAACAGCAGCTTCCAGTCGCGAATGTAATAGAGGCCGATGTTGGCCAGCTTCGAGATCGGCTCCTTCGGCTTCTCGATGATGCGCAGCATGTTGCCGTCGTCATCGGTGACGATCACCCCGAACCGCTGGTAATCCTCGACTTCCTTCACCCAGATCACCCCGGCGACGTCTTCCGGAAGGTCCTTGACGATCGAGAGGTCGGCGTCGAAAAGCGTGTCGACGAAGATGATCAGAAGCTCTTCCGCGACCCAGGGCTCAGCGAGCGAGATGGCGCCCGCCGTTCCATTCTGCTCCGGTTGCTCGACGTACATTCCCTTGAACCCGGGATATTCCTCCCGAACGTACGCCTCGACCTTTTCCTTGAGGTGGCCCGTGATGAACACCCCTTCCTGAACCCCCAGTTCGACGAGGTCATCGAGGATGTAGGCGAGAACCGGTTTGTCCGCCACCCGCAACAGCGGCTTGGGGGTCACCAGAGTGTGCGGACGGAGGCGGGTTCCCTTCCCCGCGACGGGCATGACGACTTTCAAACGCTCGCTCCTCTTTCGGTTCCTCTGATACGTCCGCGCGACTTCCGGACCGCGGTCACTTAACAAGTAGCGACTCCTGGTCCCGAGGACAAAACCGGGATCGCCCCGGACCTCGCCCGGGGCCCCGTCCCGCCGGGTGGCACGATCGACCCGGAAGCGGATTGCATCTTGCGTTCGGACTCCGTCGGCCCACCCGAAGAGAACGGAGACACGGTCGAGAGAATGCCGAAGAGCCGCTCCAGGAACCAGGATCCCTCCGTACCCCTCCACGAAGCACTGCCCGAACGGATTCCGGTGATGCCGGTGAAGAGCACCGTCCTCTTCCCGACCGGCGCCACGGGGCTGCAGGTCGGTTTCGGCCCCAACATCGAAGTGCTGTCCGAGTATCCCGACCGGAATCTGGTCGTGGGGATGGTCTATTCCGTCGACGACGAGATGCCGATCGATCCGAGTTCGCTCGAAAAGATCGGGGTCGCGGCGCGCGTGCTCAATCGGTTGAACCTGCCCGGTGGGACGATTCAGACCACCATACAGGGTCTCATTCGCGTGCGGCTGGAGGACGTGCGTCGCGAGGGCGAACACTACACCGCGCTTCCTCATCTCGTGGAGGAAATCGCCGCCGATGAAGCGAAGGCGGAGATTCTCGTCGACGGGATCCTGAATACGCTCGGAGGGATGGGCGCGGTCGTGAACCGGCTGAGCGAGGTTCCCCGGATCCTGCGCGGAAATCTGGGCGACCCCGGCCGGTTCGCCGACCTGGTGGCGACGCTGGCTCATTTCAACGTCGAGCAGAAGGATGGGGTTCTCCAGCGGCTCGATGTGGAAGAGCGTCTGAGGTACGTGGGTTCGGTCCTGGAGGTGGAGTGGGAGCGAATCAGGGCGCGGCGGGAGGCGCCCGACTCGATCGAGGCGTCGCCGACCGGCGAGGTCGCCGGGCCCGTCTCGTCCAGGGAGCGCACCCGCGCGCTCCGCAAACGAATCGCGACGCTCCAGGCCGAACTGGGCGAGGTCGACCCCGGAGAACGGCAGGCGCTCGAACTCCTGCGCAGGATCGAACGAGTGAAGCTTCCGGCGCGCGTGGTCTCGGTGGCTCGCCAGGAGGCAGAGCGGCTGCGGACGGTGCCACCCACGTCCAACGAAGCGACCGAGATCCGGAACTATGTCGATACGCTGCTCGACCTCCCCTGGCTCGTCCGCGGTGACCATCGGGAGATCGACCTGGATCGCGTGCGAGAGAGACTGGACGAAGGACACGTCGGCCTCGAAGAAGCGAAGCGGAAGATCCTCGAGTTCCTCTCGGTCGCGAAACTCCGCGAAAGCGTTCCGGGTCGGATTCCCTGCATTGTCGGGCCACCGGACGTCGGCAAATCCTCGCTCGCGGCGGCGGTCGCGGAAGGGCTCGGTCGCCCGCTCGTCCAACTTCGTCTCGGTGGTCGCGGAGAGACGGCGCTGATGGGTGCGCGCCGGACGCGAGCGGGCGCCCGCCCCGGAAAGCTCATCGCGGGCTTCCGTGAGGCGGCCGTGCGGGACCCGGTCTACCTGCTGGAAGAGATCGACCTCACCGGCCTCGGCAACGTCGAAGGGGATCCCGTCGAGGCACTCGAGGAGATGCTCGATGTCGAACACCGCGCCGAGTTTACCGATCGTTACGTCGACATCCCCTTCGACCTCGGCGGTACCCTTTTCATCACGACGGCCACCGATTTCTTCCGTGTTCCCCGGTCCCTTCGGGATCTCCTCATCGAGATCCGGATCGCGGGGTATACTCCCGAGGAGAAGGTAGTCATCGCCCGCGAACGAATCCTTCCCGACCTGATTCGCGAGCACGGACTGGAGGATGATGAGCTCGAAGTGACGGATGAGACGCTCAGCTTCCTGATCCGCGGATACGCCCGGGACTCCGGGCTCGGATACCTGCGCCGCGCGCTCGGGTCGGTCCTCCGTTACATCGCGTACGGGAAGGCGCACGATGACGAGCATCACTGGAGCATCACGCCCTCGCTCGTGGAGGAGATCCTGGGGACACCCCGGTATCCGAGCACCGAGGCGGAGAGCCGTCCGGAAGTGGGCGTGGTTACCGGCCTCGCATGGACGGCGTCCGGTGGCGAACTGATGTTCATCGAGGCGCTCAAGATGCCCGGGAAGGGCAGGCTCATCATCACCGGGATGCTCGGCGACGTGATGAAGGAGTCGGTCAACGCCGCGTACTCATATGTGCGGTCGCGCGCGGAGATGCTCGGGATCCCGCGCGAGACGTTTCCGACGCACGACCTGCACATCCACTTTCCGGTCGGGGCGACTCCGAAGGACGGACCTTCCGCGGGAGCGGCGGTTACGCTGGCGGTCGCGTCGTCCCTCTCCGATCGATGTGTTCGGCACGATATCGCCCTCACCGGCGAAGTGACGCTTCGCGGGAAGATCCTCGAGATCGGCGGGGTCAAGGAAAAGATCCTGGCCGCCTACCGCGCGGGGATTCGCGAGGTCATTCTTCCGATCGGCAACGAACGCGACCTTCGCGACGTTCCCGGCGACGTGCGCGATGGAATGGTGTTCCACCTCGTCAGGCACATCGACGACGTCTTCCGGCTCGCGCTCGTCGAGAAGGAAGAGCCAGCGGCGTCAGAAGAGGTCGAGCCTCGTTCCGTGGTGGGAGAACGCACCGGGAAGAAGACGCGCGTCGGCTCGAGCGGGCCGGGAAACGAACGGGTTCGCGAATCCCCCGCGGCGCCGTCGAAACCTCGTCCGCGACGATCGAACGCGGGATCGCCGTAGAACGATCGGAGCCACCGCCGGGTAACGAACGGCGCGCCGATCGACCGCGCCAACCCGTTTCCGTTCCCGAAGGACCCGGCATATTTTCCATCGCATGCGACGAACACTCACACTTCGCCTGGCCCGTACCGGGCTCCTTTTCGGCGCCGCCGCGATGCCGTTGGTGGCCTGTGGAAACACCGAAGAACCGGTAGGCACTCCCTCCAGCCCGGTCACCGTCCAATCGACCGTGGTCGCGCCGTTTCGCTTCACCCGGGAGTACGTCTTCCTGAGCACCGAAAGCGGGGCCCCGGTCCTCGCTCCTTTCGCGATGGTGGCGACCGACGACGGTGAACGCCTGCATCGACGCTGGTACGGTTGGCTGGCGCGCGGCGCCCAGTGGGACCGTTTCCTGGACGACAGCCGCGTGACGTCCAGGCTTGGTGGCGTCTGGCGCGTCCTGCCGACGAGGGAGATGCGCGTGATCGCGAGCGGTCCGTCCGAAGTCGAGAGCCTTCATTACGAGCAGGGCGGACGGCGCCTCCGCATGGTCGTCGGGGATCCCCTCAGCGACTGGAATCAGGGTGGTGACAACCGCTTCCGGATCCTCGAAGGGTCTCTTTCCGTCGGTGCCGAAACAACGGGCGGGATTATCTTCGAGATGTTACGCGTGGAGCAGACCGAGAGCGACGGGTGGCCTTCCCCTCATGAAGTCGACGCCGCATTCCTCACCAGCGGAGATTCCCTCCAACTGCTGATGAGCGACGCCCCCGCCGAAGACGATGCCTCATTCACCTGGGTGCGAACCCCCATCGAGGATCGCGCGCTGCCCGGCGGCGAGGTTACCTGGCTGGAAGTCGAACCGCTGGATGATGCCAGGCGGGACATTCCTATTTCGTGGACGCTGACGAACGAGGCGGCGGGTCTCACGGGGGAACTGCGCGCGATCGGGCGCGACGTGATCCTGGGCCCCGAACGTGGTGGCCGACGCGCGGTCGAGATCCGCTACTCGGTGGAAGGGGCGATCGAAGTCAGTGGAGAGAGCTGGCCGGTTACGGGAACGATCCGACACGGACAGCAATAGCGAGTATCTACCGCGGAACGGATGACACTTCCCGGTCGTCCGTCCCGTCGTCTTCTCCTTCCTCGTCCAGGACCTCCCCCTCCCGCCCGTCCTGATACCGCGCGAGCCAACCGAGCGCCACCGCGACCAGGAGAATGACGATCGCCGTGCCGGTGATCACCCGGTTCTCGGCCACCACCCCGGCGACCCAGACGCCGGCGCCGAAGAAGCCGAGCGTGATCCGGGTCAGAAGGTACCGCTCCGATCGGCCGCCGTCGCGCCGGACGAACATCACGCCTTCCGTCCGCCCCGAGAGCGGAGAAAATCGCTGATCCCTTCGCGCGCGTCGTCGGTCAGGCGGGCCAGCGCGTTGACGGCGACCCCGGAGGCCATCGCGGAGTCGAACGTCATCGAATCCTGGGAATGGAGATGACGCTTGATAGCCGCGATCGACGAACCACTCCGCGCCGCGAGCGTCCGCACGAACGCTTCGGCGCCAGCGTCGAAATCGGCATCGGGATAGACGCGGTTGATCAGGCCGATGCGCTCCATCTCCGCGGCCGGGTATACGTCGCCCATCGCCATCAGCTGGAACGCCCGCTTCTCGGAAACGTTGCGGCGAAGGATCGCCGTGACGATCGCGGGTACGAAACCGAGACGCACCTCCGGATACCCGAAGGAGGCGCCGTTCGCCGCGAGCACGACGTCGCATGCGGTCGCGAGCCCACATCCTCCGGCGAGTGCCCGGCCGCGCACGAGGGCCACGACCGGCTTCTCGACGTGGCGGATCGCCAGGAAGAGATCGGCGAGCGCCTCGGCGTCGCGAAGGTTGTCGACGATCGGAGCGGAGGCGAGACGTTCGAGAGAGGCGAGGTCGGCGCCCGCGGAGAAATCCTCGCCCACGCCGGCGACGGTGATGACACGTATGGTTTGATCGGCACCGGCACGACGCAGGGCATCGCCGAGCGCGGCCACGAGACCGGAGTCCAGCGCGTTGCGCTTCGCGGGCCGGTTGAGAAGGAGCCGCAGGACCGGACCGTCGGCGCGTTCGATCAGGGGGACCGACCCGGCGCGCACGTCGTCCCCGTGCGTGCCCGTCGCGCTTTCCGACTCACTCATCGCGATGAACGTATTCGCGGGAAAAGCGCCCCGACTCGCGACACTCGATCCCGGCCTCTTCGAGTCGGCATTCGAGCGCCTCCATTCGCGTTACCCGTCACCGGAGATCAGCGCCACCAACTCCTCCGGCACGTCGATCTCCAGGCGGAGCATCGCCGTGGAGAGCGTTTTCCCCTGGGCATCGGTCTTGAGGGAGACCGTGCCCCCACCACCCAGCGCTTCGTGCAACAGGAAGTTCAGGGCGTGCAGGTTTGGCAATTCGAAGCGTTCCACGGGGCCGTGACATATTCCCCTGAAATGCTCCTTCACCCGCTCGGCCGTGAGTTCGCTGACGAGAAACGGATAATACTCCGGTTCAAGCGCGATCACGCCCACATTCGCCGTGTCTCCCTTATCTCCGGATCGCGTGTGCGCGAGAAGTCGCAGCGAGACTCGTTGGCCAGTCATCAGCCGGAATAGTTGGGCGCCTCGCGGGTGATCACCACGTTGTGCGGGTGCGATTCGCGGAGCCCGCCGCCGGTAATCCTCACGAAGCGCGTCCTGGTTCGCAGTTCCTCCATCGTGCCCGCCCCCACATATCCCATGCCCGACCGGAGTCCACCCACCAGCTGATAGATCGTGTCCGAGACCGGCCCCTTGTACGGGACACGCCCTTCGATGCCTTCGGGGACGAACTTCCGGGCGTCGTTCGCTTCCTGGAAGTACCTGTCGGCCGACCCTTCCTGCATCGCGCCGAGGCTCCCCATTCCACGGACCGTCTTGTAGCGCCTACCCTCGAGCAGGAACGCCTCGCCCGGGCTCTCGTCCGTGCCGGCGAACATGGATCCCATCATCACCGAGTGGGCGCCGCCAGCCAGCGCCTTGACCACGTCGCCGGAGTACTTGATCCCGCCGTCAGCGATCACGGGGACCTGGCCTTCGACGCCCTCGACCGCTTCCAGGATCGCCGTCAGCTGCGGCACTCCCACACCGGTCACGACCCGCGTCGTGCAGATCGATCCGGGGCCGACACCGACCTTCACCGCGTCCACGCCGCGCTCGACGAGCGCCGCCGCTCCCTCGCGCGTGGCGACGTTGCCGGCGATGATCTGCGCGTCCGGGAACGCCTCGCGGATGCGCGCGACCGCCCTCAATACGCCTTCCGAATGCCCGTGCGCCGTATCGATCACCAGGACGTCGACCTTCGCGTCCACCAGCGCCCGCGCGCGGTCCATGTCGCGTTCCGCGGCACCGATCGCGGCACCGACCCGCAGCCGGCCCCCTTCGTCCTTGCACGCGTTCGGGAATTGACGCCGCTTGATGATGTCCTTGAAGGTGATCAGCCCCGCCAACCGGCCCCGCTCGTCGACGACCGGCAACTTCTCGATCCGATTCCGATGAAGAATCTCTTCCGCGTCGGTGAGAGAAGTGCCCACCAGCGTGGTGATCACCCTGGAGGTCATGACTTCGGAAACGGGTCGGTCGAGATCGGTCTCGAACCGCAGGTCCCGCGAGGTGAGAATGCCGACGAGCACGTCGTCGTCCGCGACCACCGGAGCGCCACTGATCCCGTAGCGTTCCATTTCCCGGCGTGCGTCGCGCAACCTGTCACTCGGCCTCACGGAAACGGGTTTCTCGATCAACCCGCTCTCTGACCGCTTCACCCTGTCGACTTCGCCCGCCTGTCGGGAGATCGACATGTTCTTGTGGATAATGCCGATCCCGCCCTCCCTCGCCATCGCGATCGCCATCACCGATTCGGTCACCGTGTCCATCGCCGCCGAAAGCAGCGGGATCGGCAGCTCGATCTTTCGCGTGAGACGCGTGTCGATGCGTGTGTCACTCGGATGAACGAGAGAGTGACCGGGGACGAGCAGGACGTCGTCGAACGTAAGTCCTTCTCCCAACACGCGTGGCGGCAGGTGCTCCAGTGGTTTCATCGGGCCTCCTCAAGCGGCAAACCCGCCGAACCGATTCCGCCTCGTGGGCGTACTTTCGGTGCGACGGGTTTCGGATGTCGATCCAGAATCGAGTGCTCCATGCGAAAAATTAGGGGCACCGTTCGGGATGGTCAAGCGCTCCGTCCGCGTTCACCGCGCCACGCGGAATCGAAAGCTCGTCGATTCCCGCTCTCGCCTCACTCCCGCCCGGGCGGCAGGTCGCGAACTTCCGTCGCGTCCCGCGATATCGGAGGGGGCGCCTTCAGGCCGGCCTCCACCTCCCGGATGATCGAGCGGCCCGCCTGGGTGATATCCGAAACGACTTTGTCGGCCGTTCCCATCACCCCCATCGTCCCGCGAATCGCATCGAGAGCCACCCCGTTCATGCGCATGTGATCTTCGAGTTTCTCCCCGAAACGGCGCAACGGCGAGAGGTTCTTCGCCTGGTTCTCGCGGGCGTATTTCGAACCGAGGAACTCCACGTAATCGAGGACCTGGTAAACGCGCTCCTCCGGCAGCGCCTCGAGCGTCCGCCAAAGCCTTTCCCTGAGAATGTCGTGCATATCACCCCCGTCCTTGGATGGTTCAGGCCGACGGATTCCGTCCCGCCGCGTCGGCGCGCGCATCAGCCCGTTTGACGCCCGGCCGAACGTCGATACCTTTCCTCGTCTGTGGTATTTCGACGAACGTCCTGACCAGGCACTTCCATGGTCCTGCGCCCTTTACGCAATCTGACCCCCGCGCCTCAGGCGATCGAGCTCTACGATGAGTGGCTCGACGAGATCGAAACCGCCCTCGCCAGAGGCGACGATCGCTGGGAACTCTGCCGACGTACGCTCACCGGCCTTTTCTACCCGACCCTCGCCGAGGCGGATCCCCGGTCGCTGCCACTCGCCGCACGGGTCGCGCTCGCCCAGATGGACGCGCGCAATGTCACGCTCGAGCCCGAATACTACGCGGAAATCGACCTCGAACGTTTCAACGAACGCAAACCGCTCCTCTGGATGTGGCAGCTGTTCGACAAATCTCCGCTTGGCGGCGACATCTATCTCGGGACCCATTTCCGTCGCGTCCTCGCCCCATACATTCTCAGGCGGGTGGGTCGTAACTTCAAGGCGTTCCAGTACGTGGAGTTTTCCTTCGGATACAATCTCGAGGTCGGGGACGATGTGGTCATCCACCGGAACGTGCTCCTCGACGACCGTGGCGGGATCGTGCTCGGTGACCGGGTCTCGATCTCGGATTACGCGAACGTCTACTCGCATACGCATTCGATCGTCGACCAGCTCGACGTCACGTCCGCCCCCACGGTGATCGAGGACGATGTCCGCATCACCTACCACGCGACCGTTCTCGCGGGCACGCGGGTGGGCCACGACGCGATGGTCGGAGCGCTCGCCGTGGCGACGAGAGATGTTCGACCCTGGCATGTCAACGTGGGGATTCCCGCGAAGCCGGTCCGGGTGAAACCGAACGCGCCGCCCGAGGCTTTTCGCACGACCACGATCGCGCCAAAATAGTCCCGGGCCTCGCGGTCCCCGGTTCCGGTGATCCGCGCCCGACGAACCAGGTGGCTCCCGAAGGAGCCGCGGCGCGGCGCACGACCCGAACAGAGATACCTCCCATGACCGATACGATCGAGTACCTTCGCCAGCACCGGGGTCGCCTCGAGGATGAACTGAAGCGGTTCGTCGCGATCCCGAGCGTGAGCGCCAAGTCCGAACACCGCCCCGATATACGCCGCGCGGCCGACTGGCTCGTCGAGCGGTTGCTCGAAGCGGGAATGACGACGGCCGAAATCCACCCGACCGCGGGGCACCCGATCGTGGTCGCGGAATGGCGCGGCGCCCCGGGCGCGCCGACGATTCTCGTCTACGGCCATTACGACGTACAGCCGCCAGAGCCGCTCGGCGAATGGAAGTCGCCACCGTTCGAACCCGAGGTTCGCGACGGTAAGCTGTACGGCCGCGGCTCGGTGGACGACAAGGGCCAGGTCTACATGTACGTGAAGGCGGTAGAGGCGCATATGGCCACGCGCGGCGGACTCCCGGTCAACCTCGTGATGATCATCGAGGGAGAAGAAGAGATCGGTTCGCCGAACCTGGAGGCGTTTCTCGTCGAGAATCGTGAACGTTTCGCGTGCGAGGCGGTGCTCATTTCCGATACGGGAATGTTCGCGCCGGGACTGCCGTCGATCACGACCGGGCTCCGCGGCCTCGCGTACATGGAGGTGCGGGTCCAGGGTCCCGCCGGCGACCTGCACTCCGGTACCTATGGGGGCGCGGTAATCAACCCGGCCGTCGCTCTCGCCGGGATCATCGCGCGACTCCACGACGACCAGGGCCGGGTGACGATCCCCGGCTTCTACGATGACGTGTTGCCGCTCTCGGCCGAAGACCGGGCGAGGATCGCCGGCCTGCCGTTCGAGGACGAAACGCTGCGCGCGGAGGTCGGGGCGCCGGCGCTCGGCGGCGAGGCCGGATATGGTACCCTCGAGCGGATCTGGGTCAGGCCAACCCTCGACGTGAACGGGCTTCTCTCGGGTTATACGGGTGAGGGCGCCAAAACCGTGCTCCCGGCTCGAGCGATGGCGAAGATCTCGATGCGCCTCGTTCCCGATCAGAGTCACCGGGATATCGAAGAGAAGTTCACCGCCCATGTCCGGTCACTCGCGCCTCCAGGGGTGAGTATCGAAGTCGAGGCGCTTCATGGCGGGGAGCCCTGGCATGCCGATCCCACCGGATCGATCTTCCAGGACGCGGCGGCCGCGCTCGAAGCGGCGTTCGGCCGGCCTCCGGTGTACATCCGCGAGGGCGGCTCCATCCCCATCGTCCGCGCTTTCGAGCAGACACTGGATGCCCCGGTCGCGCTGCTCGGCTTCGCCCTGCCCGGCTCGAACACGCACGCCCCGAACGAGTGGTACTCGCTCGAGAACTACGCGTTGGGAACGGAAACGATCGCGCTCTTGCTGGAAAAGGTCGGCTCGCGCGGCGGCTGAGCGCGCCGATTTCGCTCGGGACACACGGTTCACCCAGAGGATGGGAACCTTGGCGACCTATCCTCCGGCGATCGCTCCGACCACGCGGAATGCCTCTCGTCCCTCTACCACGGCGGCCGGCAGTTTCGCCTCGAGGGGCGCGAAGGAGAGATCGTCGCCGTCCGCGAAGTAGCGAATGTGCGGACGGCGGCGGGTGCCGGCATGGTCGCGGATCGTCCCACGCAGGACGGGATGGGCCGCCTCCAGAGCATCGAGGACGTTGCCGATCGTCGGCGCATCCCGAACGTTCACGCTCGCTTCTCCATCCAGACGGATCAGGTTGCGCAGGTGAAAGGGCAGCGCGATCCGGATGACCGTCATCGCAGCGTCTGCGCTTCCACGGCGAGCACGGGAGGAAGGTACTCGGCGATCGCCGCCCAGTGGTCCCCGCTGTCTCGCGAAGCGAATACCTGGCCGCCGGTGGTTCCGAAATAGACACCGCACTCATCCAGCGCGTCGACGGCCATCGCCTCGCGAAGGACGTTTACGTAGCAATCCCTCTCCGGCAGGCCGGCGCCGAGCGCCTGCCATTCATGCCCGCCCGATCGGCTCCGATAGACACGGAGTTTCCCGCCCGGCGGATAGTGTTCGCTGTCGCTCTTGATGGGCACCACGTACACGGTGTCGGGCTCGTGAGCGTGCACGGCGATCGGAAACCCGAAATCTGACGGGAGATCGCCGCTCACCTCGGTCCAGAAATCGCCGGCGTCGTCAGACCGCATCACGTCCCAGTGCTTCTGCATGTACAAGCGGTCCGGACGGGAAGGATGCATCGCGAGACGGTGGACACAGTGGCCGATCTCCGTGCTCGGGTCCGGCAGGAAGTTCGAACTGAGGCCGCGGGTGATCACCTTCCACGAATCGCCACCGTCTTCGGTGCGGAACGCTCCGGCGGCCGAGATCGCGGTGTACATCCGTCGCGGGTCGATGGGGTCGATGAGGATCGTGTGCAGACACATCCCCCCGGCCCCCGGCATCCATTCGTTTCCCCGCGAATCCGTGCGCAGAGCGGGAAGCTCCGTCCAATTGCGCCCGCCATCGGCGGAACGAAAGAGCGCCGCGTCTTCGACCCCGGCGTAAACCGTCTCCGCGTCCGACGATGAAGGCTCGAAATGCCAGACGCGCCGGAACTTCCACGGGCGTTGCATACCATCGTGACTCTGGTATGTACCCGGCTGCCCGGCGAATGGGAACTCGTTGCCCACGGGTTCCCAGCTCTTTCCACCGTCGTCGGAACGCTGGACGACCTGCCCGTGCCAGTCCGTCCAGACGGATGCGTAGAGACGGTCCGGATTCACCGGCGAGCCCGTCACGTGCATCACTTCCCATCCCCCGAATAATGGACCTTCGATCCTCCATTCCCGGCGCGCACCGTCGGAAGTGAGAACGAAGGCGCCTTTGCGTGTCCCGACGAGTACGCGAACTCTCGGCATGATCCATCTCCGGGGGCGATCGTGATCAGGTGAATGGGGCTACACTTGGATCGAACGACGAGCCTGGAAATCGACATCCGCGTTCCAGAAGTCGTGGGTCACGGCGAAGGGGGGGGACAGTGTCACGGCAAAAGAGTCACCGCGAAGGGGTCACACCGACGGTTCACAACGACACGGTTCAAGCCGACGCGTCACGCTGACGGGGTCCCCGGCGGGACGCGTGACCCGATCGGCTCGCCCACCCTCACCGCCGTCCCCTGACGGAGCCCCCTCGCGAGGCGAACGCCGGGTTCGAAGAGGAGTACGACCGTCGAGCCCAGATGGAACGCCATGATCTCGTCCCCGGTCGCCACCGCCCGCGGTGGGTGGTACGCTCCGCGGGACGGGCGGGCCGCTCGCCGGTTCGAGACGGATCGCCCATCTCCGGCCCACTCCGGGTCGAACGCGGCCGAGATGCGCCCCACGTTATAGGCTCCCACCGCCACGACCGCGACACGACCCACACTCGCGTCCACGTAGCAGACGAGCCGTTCGTTCCGCACGAAAAGCCCCGGCACATGCATCACCGCGGGAGCATTCACCGGCAACAGGGTTCCGGGAAGGTACGTCGCCGCCGCGATCGTGCCGGGTGCCGGCGTGTGGATCCGATGATAGTGACGGGGGCTGAGGTAGATGGTGAGGAACGAGCCATGCCGATATCGGCGGGCGGCCTCTTCGTCACCGAGCAGATCGCCGACCGAATAGTCGAGGCCCTTGGCCTGAATCGCCACACCGTCATGGATCGGGCCGAAGCGACCCACGATCCCGTCCACCGGAGAAGCCAGTATGCCGGCATCGGCGGGCCATTCTCGCGCCCCCGGCCGCAAGCGCCGCACGAAGAACGCGTTCAACGTCGGGTATCGATCGAGCGGCAGCTCCACTTCCGAGAGGTCGACCCCGACGGCGCGGGAGAATGCGGTCAGGACCCTCCGCCGCAGGCGTGGAGTGATCGGGAGATCGGCGATACGCCCGAAACCCCGACTCAGCGCACGTTGCGGAATCCGGCCCAGGAGCGCGAGCAGTATGCGCCACGGGAAGGCGGGCACATCCGGCGAGACATCCGGCACACGCTCCATTCGAATCTCCTCGACGAAGGAAGAACCAGCCCGGTCAGGGTGGCGTACCGACCGCCCCGAAGGCCCCGATCGGGTCGCGACCACGACGAAACGCGCGCGTCAGGCAGAGCCGTGTTACATTTCCCCGCGCGCCGCCGCAAGGGCGGCCTGGCCGGGCCACTCGCCCGGCCCTACAAATTTCGGGAAATCGAAGGATCGATGCGGGAATCGCTGAAACCGTTGCGGATCGGGCGGCAGAGCATGGTGCTCTCCAACGGATTGCGGGTCGTCGTCCACGAGGACCGCACCTCGCCGATCGTCGCGGTCCATCTCATGTACCACGCGGGATCGAAGGACGAGCGGATCGGACGCACGGGCCTCGCCCACCTCCTCGAACATCTGCTCTTCGAAGGCTCCGAACACTGCCCCAAGGGCTCCTTCGACAGGATGCTGGAGCGCGTCGGCGGCACGAACAACGGCTCGACGTGGTTCGACCGCACGAACTACTACGAGGTCGTCCCGAGCCACGCGGTGGAGCTGGCGCTCTGGCTGGAGCGCGACCGGATGGCGCACTTCCTCCCGATTCTCGACGAAGAGATCCTGGACGTCCAGCGCTCCGTCGTCATGAACGAGCGTAGACAGGTCTACGAGAACCGTCCATACGGGATGGCCCACGAGCGGCTCAACCAGCTTCTCTTCCCCCCCGATCACCCGTATTCCTGGCCGACGATCGGCTATATGGCGGACCTCGAAGCGATGGAACTGAAGGACGCCCGCGCATTCTATGAGCGATTCTACACCCCCGACAACGCTGTGCTCGTCCTGGCCGGCGATATCGGACCCGATCAGGGATTCGCGTGGGCCGAGAAATACATGGGGGATATCCCGGCCGGCGGGAACCCACCCGTGCCCACGGGCCCGCTGGATCCAGGCCTGCCCGGACACACCGAGGTGATGGAGGACCGTGTCTCTTTTCCCCGCGTCTACCACGCGAACGCGGTCGCGCCGTTCGGCACCGACGACTGGATCGCGCTCGACGTGCTCAGTTACCTGCTCGCCGACGGCGACAGCTCACGGCTGCAGAGAGCGCTCGTCCGCGATGGGCAGATCGCGCAGGATATCGATACATACCTTTATCCCACGCAGTTGACGGGCATCTTCGGGTTCATCGCGACCGCGCGCTCGGGGGTTCCGGCCGAACGCCTGATCGAAGCGATCGACGAAGTCCTGATCGGGGTGATCGAAGGAGGCGTGACCGGCACTGAACTCGACGGAGCCATCCGCCGCGCGCGGAAGGATCAACTGCAGAGCTTCTCCACCGTCGAGGAGCGAGCCGATGAACTCGCGTACGCGACCACCATCCTCGGCTCGCCCGATCGGCTGGAAGAAATGCTCAACCAGTACGTCGAGGTCACGGCGAACGATGTCCGGCGCGTGGCGGAACGGTACCTGAGCCCGGAGCGGCGGGCGACGTTGATGGTCGTCCCGGGCACGAATACCGTCGATGAGGCCGACGACATCGACGCGAAGGACACGGAGCGGGAGGACGCTCATGCGTGAGAGTGCCCCAAGGGTGTTGCCGATCCCGCGAACGGGTACGCCTCCCGTCCCGACCGTTCCGCCCGTGGAGAGATTCCGGCTGGAGAACGGTCTGCGGGTCCTTTCCGTCGCGCGCGCCGACCTTCCGCAGGTCGCCACGCGAATGGTGGTTCCGGCCGGATCCGTCGCGGACCCGACGGGTCGTCCGGGTGTGGCTTCTCTTACCGCCGCGGTTCTCGCGGAAGGCACCGGCCGGCGCTCAGCGATCGAACTCAACGAGCGGATCGACAGCCTCGGTGCCTCGTTCAGCGCCCGATCGGGTCACGACTTCGTCGAGATCGACCTGGGCTCGCTCGCCGAGACCTACGAGGACGGGCTAGGCCTGATGGCTGAGATCGTGATGGACCCGACCTTCCCCGAGCGCGAAGTCGAACGAGTGCGCGCGGAAGTTCTCGATGCCCTCGAAGCGCGTCTGGACGAACCCGCCAACGTGGCGGACGATCGGATCGCCGGCGCGGTCTTCGGCCGTGACCATCCCTACGGTCGCCTTCCCGTCGGTACGGCCGACGGTGTTCGTGCCGTGCGGCGCGCGGATCTCGTCGAGTTCCATTCCGGCCGCTACCGTCCGGACGGTTCGATCCTGGTGATCGCGGGCGACTTCGACCGTCGATCCCTCCGCTCGATGCTGGAACGCGTTCTTGGTCAGTGGGAGGGACGGGGCGAGCCGCCGATCTACCCTGATTCGAGGTCACTGCCTCTCGAGCGTGATTCGCTCCTCTCCATCGACTGGGAAGGTGCCGAACAGGGCGAGATCCGCTTCGGCGGGATCGGCATGCCACGCACGTCGCCCGACTGGGTCGCCGCTTCGGTCGCGAACCATATCGTCGGCGGGAGTACCATTACCGGTCGGCTCGGCGCGAATCTTCGCGAAGACAAGGGCTGGACGTATGGTGTTCGCTCGGGCTTTTCGGCCGGCGTCCAGTCGGCGGGCTGGACGATTGAAACCGCTGTGGACGCCGCCGTGGCCGATGACGCGATCGAGGAGATCATCCTCGAACTGGAACGGGTCGTCGCATACCCCGTCGACCGGGAAGAGCTGGAACGCGCCAAGGAGGCGCTCGTCCTTTCCCTCCCGCGGGCGTTCGAGACGCCCGGGCGGGTGGTCGCCAGGCTGGCGACTCTGGAGGCCTATGGCCTGCCGGCCGACTACTGGGAGCGGTTTCCCGAACGAGTGATGGAGATCAGGGCGGAAACGGTACAGCGGATCGCGGCGGAGCATTTCGATCCGACGGTGCTCGCGCGCGTCGTCGTCCGGCCATCCGGCGCCGTCGATCGCTGACCGGTCGTCGTCCGGGGAGCTATATTCAGGGATGTCTACCGATCGGTTTCAAACATTCGCGATGGTCCGCCTCTCGGCCGAGCTGTCAACGAAGGGGCGCGCGACCCGCAAGCGCTTCATGCGCAAGCTCGTTGACAACGTGCGTGAGGCAATGCGCTCGACGGGTGTCGCTTTCCATGTGGAATCCGTCTGGACGCGAATCTTCGTCCACACCGACGCGGACCCGGCCGCGCTGCGGGTGCTCGGTCGCGTGGCCGGAATCTCTTCCTACTCGATCGTCACCGACCGCTGCGCGGCCGACCTCGAGGAGATCTCGCGGGTGGGAGTACGTCGGTACGCGGATCTGGTCAGGGGCCGAACCTACGCGGTGCGCGCCAGGCGAAGCGGCACGCATCCGTTCAGTTCGAGCGACGTGATGCGGACGCTCGGAGCGGCGCTCAACCCCGGTGCGCGCGTCGACCTTTCAAACCCGGATGTCGAGGTGGAAGTCGAGGTTCGTGACGAGGAAGCATTCTTTTTCTCCGGTCGGGAAACGGGCCTCGGCGGGCTACCCCTCGGTGTCGAAGGCCGCGCGATCTGCCTCATCTCCGGAGGTTTCGACTCGGCGGTCGCCGCCTGGATGCTGCTCAAGCGCGGGGTCCAGCTCGATTACGTTTTCTGCAACCTGGCCGGTGCCGCCTATGAGCGCTCGGTCGTGGGCGTCACGAAAACACTCGCTGACGACTGGAGCTTCGGGACACGCCCCACTCTGCACATCGTCGACTTCGCCGGGCCTCTGGATGACCTGCGTCAGCACACGCCGCCGCGACTCTGGCAGCTCATCCTGAAACGGCTGATGTACCAGGCCGCCGAACGGGTCGCACGGGATGTCGGTGCCCAGGTGATCGTGACCGGAGAAGCCCTCGGCCAGGTCTCGTCGCAGACGCTCGCCAACCTCGCCGCGATCGATGGGGCGACTTCCCTGCCCGTCTTCCGGCCATTGATCGGCTTCGACAAGTCCGACATCATCGATCTCGCGCGTCGCATCGGTACCTTCGACCTGTCATCGAAAGTCCGGGAGTACTGCGCGATCGCTCCCGGCAATCCGGCGACCAGCGCCTCCGCTGAGGAAACCGTACGCGCCTCCGCACGCCTCGATCCGGCCGTTCTCGAGGCGGCCGTCAGTCGCCGCAAGCTCATTGAACCCCGGACGCTTGGCGCGGCGGAGCTGTCGCTCGAGTACCTCTTCACCGATCAGATCCCGGCCGGCGCGGTGGTTCTCGACCTCAGACCCGAGGACGAATGGCGCGAGTGGCACTATCCAGGCTCATTGAACCGTGAGAGCTGGGCCGTCGCGGCGGACCCGTCCACGCTCGATCGGGAGGCCACCTACATCCTGCATTGCGGACAGGGGCTTCAGGCGGTCCAGGTCGCCGAGACACTGCAGCGCGCCGGCCTCGAAGCCTATGCGTACCGCGGAGGGACGCCCGCTCTCAGGCGAGATGTGGAAGAAGGCTGATCAATCGGAGCCGGATATGAAACGTCCGCCGACGGATGCGCTCCGCCGGCGGACCTCGCTCTTCCCCGTCCCCGCTCAGCTCTCGGGTTTCCAGGGGGTTTCCTCGTTCGCGTCGCCACCGTCATCCGGTACCACCTCGAACGTCGGGAGCGGATGCCGAACCACCGCGTTCCGGGACACCCCCTCCCAGCCGCACTCCATGCACCATCGGACCGTACCCAGCGAACGGAACGGTCGCGGCACCCACGACTTGATCGCGATCGTCTCGCTCGCGCATCGCGGACACTCGCGCCCCGTTGGAAGGAAGAGGTACAGCAAGACGAATGGCGAGATCAACATCGCCGCCCATAACCCGGTTACGAGTACCCAGAACATTTGCCCCCACCTCCTATCGGGTGCCGGCTCCACCGGCCAGCGACCACGCCAGTATCGTGATTCTCAGCCTCGATTCCCGCGGCGCCCCGCAACGCTTCGATGACCCGTCCGCGGCCCCACTCCATACGTTCACCAGCGCAAGAAGCAGACCGGCGAAACCGGGATTTACGAGCTCTTTGCGCGTCCGTGCATCTTGATGTACATCAATAACTTGCCTTCGCGCACATCAGTCCTTTTCGAGCACCTTCCATGACCGTTCAGCGGGTCGATCCGCACCATCCGGAACCGGCGATAATCGACCAGGCGGCCGCCCTGATTCGCCGCGGCGGCGTCGTCGCGTTTCCGACCGAGACGGTCTACGGACTCGGCGCCAACGCGCTCGATCCAGAGGCGATCGCGCGAATCTACGCGGCGAAGGGTCGTCCGTCCCACAATCCGTTGATCGTCCATTGCGCGGATCTCGAGGCGGCGAAGAAGCTGGCCGCCTGGTGGCCACCGGAAGCGGAAGCGCTCGCGCGCCGCTTCTGGCCCGGCCCGTTGACGCTGGTGGTACGCAAACGAGACCTCGTCCCTGACGCCGTTACCGCCGGCCTGCCGAGCGTGGGCCTCCGTGTCCCTCGACATCCCGTGGCCATCGCCCTCCTTCGCGCCGCCTCGGTGCCGATCGCCGCTCCGAGCGCCAACCGCTATACGGAACTCTCTCCGACGACCGGTGCCCATGTCGCGAGGGGGCTCGGCGAACGCGTCGACGCGCTGCTGGATGCCGGCCCGACTTCGCTGGGGATCGAGTCCACCGTCATCGATCTCACCGGCGATCAGCCTGTCCTGCTGCGTCCCGGATCGATCAGCGCGCTCGAACTCGAAGAAGTTCTCGGTCGCCGTCCGCTCGCGCCAGGAGAATATAGCGCCGAGGCACCCCGACCCGCTCCCGGGATGACTCCCCGACATTACGCGCCCAGAGCGTCACTGCTGCTCTTCCATGACACGGCGGAGTGGCCCGGCACCATCGTTCCGGATTTCCCCGACGCACCCAAAGGTCGCGTCGCCGCACTGCTGCGGACGCTTCCGGATGTCGACGGAGTGGAGCGTGTCGTCAGGATGCCGCGTGAGGCGAGCGGCTATGGAAGCGTCCTCTATGCGATTCTACACCAACTCGACGAAGAAGGATACAACTTCGTGCTGGTCGAGATGCCGCCGGCCGGTTCCGAGTGGGCGGCGGTGACGGATCGGCTCGTCCGCGCCGCGACGAAGTAACGTCGGAACCGCCGACCTCCTCCGCGCGGAGTTTCCAACCGCCTCTCTTCGGGGTACCTTTCCCGCTGTAAACGGAACGGCTTTCAAACCGCGAGCATCCCGGATGAACGAACGTACGCGTCTGCTCGAAGACCTCGTCGCCCGCTATCCCGACGTTCCGCGCGAAGCGGTCCTCAAGGAGGACCTGCTGCGCAGCGGCATGGCGTTCGACGCGAGCGCCCTGACCGACAACGAAGCGGGCGAGGTAAAGCCGAAATCCTACTTCATCTTCTCCTTCGATCATAAACCGCTGAAGGAACTCGGCGAAGCGGCGCTCCGACGACCGCCGGAGGAGATCGCGCTGACGGGAGGCCCGTTCGACCTGCGCCGCACGATCGTTTCCGTCCGCGTCAACCCCGGCTCGCCGTACCGTGTTTCGCGCGCGGACGACGGCAACCTCACCCTCAGCCTGGATGGGAAGCCATTCGCCGCCGTCGAATTTCCGCCGATGCCCGAATATTATCGGCATCGACTGGCCAATGGGAAATCCGTGATGGAGATCGCCCCGACGATCCAGTGGGGGTACCTCATCTACCTCACCGTGCTCCGTCTCTGTCAGTACTTCGGAGCGAAGGAAGAGTGCCAGTTCTGTGACATCAACCACAACTGGCGGCAGCATAAACAGGCGGGCAGACCGTATACCGGCGTCAAACCGGTCGACGAAGTGCTGGAAGCGCTCGCCATCATCGACAAACACGACATCGGCGAGGTCTCGCACGCCTACACTCTCACCGGTGGCAGCATTACCTCCGAGGTGGACGGCCTGAAGGAAGCGGAGTTCTACGGAAGATACGCGCGCGCCATCGAAGAGGCCTTTCCCGGCCGCTGGATCGGGAAGGTCGTCGCCCAGGCGCTCCCGTTCGAGGAGGCGAAGATCTTCAAGGACCATGGGATCCAGATCTACCATCCCAACTACGAGGTGTGGGATGAGCGGATATTTCGCTTGGTCTCACCCGGAAAACAGCGCTACGTCGGCCGGGAAGAATGGCACCGGCGGATTCTTGACGCTCGCGACATCTTCGGCCCGCGTAACGTGATCCCCAACTTCGTCGCGGGCGTGGAGCTCGCCCGGCCTCATGGTTTCGATACGATCGACGAGGCGATCGAATCCACGGGTGAGGGGCTCGACTGGTTCATGTCGCGCGGCGTGACACCCCGCTTCACCACCTGGTGTCCGGAGCCGACGACGCCGCTCGGCAAGTCGAATCCCGAGGGCGCTCCGCTCGAGTATCACGTCAGGTTGCTCGGAGTCTATCGCGAAACGCTCGAGCGATACGGTCACCGCCCTCCGCCCGGATACGGCCCGGCGGGTCCCGGCCGCGCGGTGTTTTCCGTGAGTTCGTTCATGGATTCGCTGGAAGGGCTCGACGACGGCTCCTTCGACGCGGATACCACACGGGAAACACTACCGTACGTGGAGGCCCAGGGAGCGATCTCCACACCGGACCAGAGCCGTTAGTCTTTCCACTTACGGCGAAGTTCACATCCCCATCCCGGACCAGCCGCGCTGAGGCACCTGCAACTCGTTGTGCTCGAGGCGATCGAGCAGAGACTCGAGCTGGGTGCTGACCTCCCGAAGCCGCCTTTCGTAATAGACCCTCGCCCCGAAGACGCTGGCGGCGAGGATCGGCAGCGCCAGGACCGTTGCCGGCGGCGCGATCGCGATACCGAGTACGGCACCGACCACCGCCGTTCCGCCGCCACCAGCCACGAACGATGTCGTGGCGGCGGTCGTCCGGTCGCCGCGCAACGAGGTGCTGATTGAAATCCAACCGCTGTCGTCATCGACTGGTCGGAAAGCGACCTCGAGGTTATCGACCCTGAGGAGCGGCGCGCGGCTGAACATCTGGCTCGTGGCGCGCCCCATCGAGGCGATCATCCCCGTCGCGCGGGTGAGCACGATGCGATCGGTGAACCGGCGCTGGACGACGAGATATTCGCGCTCGACCAGATAGCGCTCCAGTGATCGGACGAGCTTCTCGGGATCGCCGCGAATCAGACGACTTGCCCGGGCGCCGCTCGCGCCGAAGAGGCCGTGCAGCAATCCTTCTTCCGGCGACTCGCCAGAGGTCTCGGCGATGGCTCGCTGAAGATTCTCCGGCGAGAGCCCCAACTCTCTCCCGATACGGATCACTTCGGCTTCCGTCACGCCGTTGTCACCGAATGCCTCTTCGCTCTGGCGCGCCTGCAGTTCGGCCGCGCGTCGGATCACCATCTCGAAGTCGCGGCTCGACAACCTCCGAGCCGGATACTTCGAGCCGTCGTCCGAATGTTCGGGCAGATTCGTCACTGGCGCCGTTCCCCCTCCATTCGCTGGATCTGAATCGGACTTTTCTGGTCACGCCAGACGGACTGAAACGTATGCGTCGATTACTCGCCCCACAGGATCTGAATCGCGGTAAGCACTTCCGCGTCTCGCGGGCGGTCGGCGGCCGTACGGCCAATATATCGGTACCGGACCACGCCGTTCTCATCGAGGATATAGGTGCCGGGGAGGACCAGGCCCCGCTCGGCGTCGAGGACACCCCATTCGGAGAAGGTCGCGCGGTCGACGGAGAGCACGTCGAAATCGAAAGGCGGATTCCCCAGGAACTCCCGAGTCGCGGCCGGCGTGTCGAGTGTGACGGCGATCACCCGCGCTCCCTGGCGCCGATAGGCGGTGAGATTTCGCTGGATTTCCTGGAGCTGGACGCGGCAGAGACCACAGTCCCCGCCGCGATAGAACACCAGCACGATGATCTCGCCTCCGCCGGCGACCACTTCGACCCGGTCGCCATCGGCGCGTTCACCGCGGAGCGGGATCGCGCGTTCGCCGAGCATCGTGCCGGCCGGAATCTCCGGTTCCGATTGCGCGACGGGCACTCCACAGCCACTAAGGCAGAAAACCAGGAGGGCGATGAAGAATGCGCGGATCCTGCTCACTCCGTCACTTTCCGAGTTCACCAGGACACCGATGGACGAGGCCGGGCCGCCTTGCCGCGCGGGATCGCCGAGCGGTAGTTTGCCGCTCCCGCTGCAGGACGAAAGTACCCTTCAGGACAGAGGCCGTGCCGAATCTGTATCCTCTCGCCAAGGCGGCTCTCTTCTGTCTGCCGGCCGAGACCGCCCACGAGATGGTGATCGACGGGCTCTCCCTCCTGCCGGATCCGGCGATTCGCGCGTTCACGAAAGCGTGCCGGGTCGATGATCCACGACTTCATAATCAGCTCTGGGGAATCCATTTCACGAACCCGGTGGGCCTCGCGGCCGGTTTCGACAAGAGCGCGAGATCCTTTAATGGCCTCGCTTCGTTCGGCTTCGGCTTCGTGGAAGTCGGCACGATCACCGCGCATCCTCAACCCGGCAACCCGCGACCTCGGGTGTTCCGTCTCCCCGAGGATGAGGCGCTGCTGAACCGGATGGGCTTCAACAACCCCGGCGCCGAGGCGGTCGCCCAGCGCCTCGCCCACGTTCGACCCGAGACGGTCCTGGGGATCAATATCGGCAAGAGCAAGGTCACGCCCATCGAAGACGCCGCTTCCGATTATCTCCGGAGCATCGACCTGCTCGCGCCGTTCGCCCGATACCTCGTGATCAACGTCAGCTCCCCGAACACGCCGGGACTGCGGGATCTCCAGGACGCTGGCCCGCTCCGTACCCTGCTGCGCGCCGCGGTCGAGCGGATCCGGAGTTTCAATCCGGAAGTCAGGCCGCCCATCCTCCTGAAACTGGCCCCGGATCTCTCCGACGAGCAGGTCGCGCGAGCGGTCGATATCGCCGCTGAGGAAGGGGTGGCCGGCATCATCGCCGTGAATACCACGATCTCACGGGCTGGACTCCGGACGCCGGCGGACCGTGTCGCGGCGCTCGGCGCCGGTGGCATAAGCGGACGTCCGGTGAGGGTCAGGGCGCTGGAGGTCGTTCGCCTGGTTTTCCGCCGAACCGAGGGACGCCTGCCCATTATCGGTGTGGGCGGGCTGTTCTCCGAGGCGGATGCGTGGGAGATGGTCCGGGCCGGGGCGAGCCTCGTCCAATTATACACGGGGTTCATCTACGGTGGGCCGGGGATCGTGAAACGGATCAACGTCGGGCTCGCGGAGCGGCTGGACCGTGCGGGCGTCGGCTCGATCGCGGAAGTCGTCGGGGCCGACGTCTCCTGAGCCGAAGATGAAGCGTGTCGCCCGCTTCCTGTACGGGTACGCGCGCCACGAACGCGCGGGGGTGAGCGTATCCGATCTGGAACTGACGACATCGGCGGGTCGGTTTCCCGCGACCCTTCTCACACCTCGCGCTCGCGGCCCCCTACCCGCCTGGATCCTTCTTCATGGCGTAACCGTTTCCGGTCGTCAGCATCCCCTGCTGACGCGTTTCGCCACCGCCGTGGCCGCTTCCGGAGCCATCGTCATCATTCCCGAAATCCGTGCCTGGCGAGAGTTGCGCCTCGTGGAATCCGCGGGAAACGGCGCGATTTCCGCCGCTGTCGATTTTCTTCGCTCGCGTTCCGACGCGGCCGAGTCGATCTCGCTCGCCGGCTTTTCGTTCGCGGCGACACAGGCGCTGATCAGCGCCGCCCGACCCGGAATCCGTGAACATATACAGCGCGTCGTCGCCTTCGGCGGCTATTGCGACCTGGGGCGCACGCTTCGCGGAATGATGACGGGCGAGCACGAATGGAACGGGAGGCGATACCGTTACGAGCCGGACCCATACGGGCGCTGGGTGGTCGCGGCGAACTATCTCGAAGCGGTCCCGGAATACGCCCACATGACCGCGCTTCGTGAGGCGGCGCTGGATCTCGCGATGGAGTCAGGGCGGCGAGGCGTATTCGCCGCGGACGCCGAATACGACCAGTTGAAGCGTCAGCTGCGGCGGGAGCTGTCCTCCGACGAGCGTGAGCTCTGGGACGTGATCGCTCCGCCTCACGACCAGGCCGCTCCACCGGAGACGACCCGCGCACTGACGGATCGGATCGTGACGGTCGCGACGGACAGTTCGCCGGATCTGGACCCACGACCGATCCTGCCACTCCTCGACCAGGAGATCATCCTCGCGCATGGCCGCGAGGACCGGTTGATCCCCTTCACGGAAACCCTTCGGCTGGCCGCCTCGCTTCCGGGAAACGCCAACGTGAGCGCGACGATCACCCGCCTGTTCGTGCATTCCCGCGAGGCGGACCGTCTCTCCCCACTCGTCTGGCCCCGTGAGGCCGCGCGCTATCTGCGGTTGCTCCGGCGCGCCCTGAACGGCTCCTGATTCCGAGCCGCGTTTCAGCCGCTCGTGTCCACGAGGTCGGCGTCCGTCTCCAGGAGGTGGAGCGGCGACAACGTCACGGGCTCTCCATCGCCGACCTGAAGCTGGAAGAAGTAGGTGCCTTCCGTCGGGAAGTGAATATCCTCGATCGGCAGGACCAGCACCGTGCGCGGCGGCGGATCACCCTTCCGACGACGGCTCACCTCCGTGTGACCCTGTATCGTGAACGCCGGGGCGCCGGCCGGATCGAGCATGTCGATCTTGAATACCTGGCGACCCGGGCCCTCGACGTCCCACTCCACGCCGAGCACGTAGACCATCTGGTGCGCGGCCGGAAAGCCGGGCGCGAACAGCTCCTGGAAAAGACCGTGGACATCGAGCCGGTTCTCACGCGGCTCGGCTTGTTCGCAGGCGAACGAGTAGAGGATTCTCACCGAATGATCGTTGCGAGACTCAGGAATCGGGATTGGTAGCGGGTCGGCTCAACCTCACCCGTACCGCTTCGGCGTGACCCGGAAGGCCTTCCGCCTCAGCCAGGCGGATCACGTCGGCACCGTGGGCGGCGAGTCGTTCCCGGGAATATCCGACGAGGCTCGTTCTCTTGATGAACTCGTAGGTTCCGAGAGGCGACGCCCAGCGCGCCGTGCCGCCTGTCGGGAGCACGTGGTTCGGGCCCGCGTAATAGTCACCGACCGACTCGGGAGTATTCGCGCCGAGGAAGATCGCCCCCGCGTTGTGGATCGCCCCCGCGAGCTGGAGCGGCTCGGCGACGAGCAGCTGAAGATGCTCCGGCGCGCGCAGGTTCGCCACCTCGGCGGCGGCGCGGAGATCCTCGACCACCACGACCAGTCCGTTGCGCTCCAGCGCCGCGCGGGCGATCTCGGCGCGGGAATTGGTCTTCAGGAGCCGGTCGACCTCGTCGATCGCGGACCGGGCGAGAGCCTCGTCGTCCGTGACCAGCCAGGCGATCGCGTCGGGGTCGTGCTCGGCCTGCCCGATCAGGTCCGCCGCCACGTGCACCGGCGCCGCGCCGGAGTCCGCGACCACCAGGATCTCCGAAGGACCGGCGACCATGTCGATATCCACCCTCCCGAAAACCTGTCGCTTCGCTTCCGCCACCCAGCGGTTACCCGGACCGACGATCTTGTCGACCGGCGCGATCGTCTCCGTCCCATAGGCGAGCGCGGCGACCGCCTGGGCCCCGCCGATCTTCCAGAACTCGTCGACTCCGGCGATCCAGGCCGCCGCCAGTACCGCCCCCGTCACCTCACCATCCGGCGCCGGGCTCACCATCACGATGCGTTCGACTCCCGCCACCCGGGCCGGAACGACGTTCATGAGCACGGACGACGGATACGCGGCGGTCCCGCCCGGCACGTAAACGCCGACTCGTCGCAGCGGAGTCACTCGCTGCCCCAGCACGCTGCCGTCCGCGTGCAGATCGAGGAATCCGCGGTCGATCTGTCGCTCATGGAATACGCGGATATTGGCGGCGGCCGAGCGGAGCGCGGAGAGCAGGTCCGGATCGAGTTCCGCCGTGGCGCGCTCCATCTCCCCTCTCTCGACGCGCAGGGCGTCCAGAGAGCTTGCCTCCAGCCTGTCGAATCGCCGGGTATACTCGAGGACCGCCGCATCGCCACGATCGACGACGTCACGGATGATGTCGGTGACGATCTCGCGCGTTTGAGGATCCTCGCGCGTCTGCTGGCGGAGGATCGCCCGGATTTCGGCGTGGGGTGGCGTGGAACGGATCGTTCGGATCATTCAGACGGTCCCTGACAAGCGGACGGCCGGAACCTCGCGGACGAGCGCGTCGAGCTCACGGATCAGCCGCTGGTGTTCTTCGAGGCGGAGCTTGTGGCTCGCGCGGTTCACGATGAGTCGAGCGGTCGAGTGCGCGACGGTTTCTCTCACCCGCAGGCCATTCTCTCGCAGCGTCCGTCCCGTCTCCACGAGATCGAGGACCCAGTGCGCCATGCCGAGCAATGGCGCGATCTCCACGGATCCCGAAAGATGAACGACGTCCACCTGCATCCCTCTGCCGACGAAATGCCGCCGCGTCACCTCGACGTACTTGGTCGCCACACGGGGCGTGGAACCGCCGCCGAGCTGAGGATACGGCATCTCCTCCGGGGCGGCCACGACGAGCCGGCATGCGCCGAATCTCAGATCGAGCGGCTGCAGCACGTCCGACTGGTGTTCGAGAAGCACGTCGAATCCCGCCACTCCCGCGTCGGCGACGCCGGCCTCCACGTAGGAGGGAACGTCCTGACTCTTCACCGGGAGGAACTCGAAGCGCCCATCGGAAGACGGAAGGATGAGCCGCCGGGACTCGGTGGCCTCGCGGTCGACCCCTGAGCCGAGGCGCGTCCAGAGACCCAGGGAATCGTCCATCATCCGACCCTTCGGCAGGGCGATCCGCAAAGGGCGCGTCATCGGTCCACCGGGAGCAGGAGGTCCGCGAGGGTATCCGTCTCGAGCATGAATCCGACGGCGGGCAGGTCCCGCCCGTAGAGGCCGAGGAGCCCGTCGTACCGGCCGCCCGAGCCGACCGACCGGCCCACGCCGGCGACGAATATCTCGAACCGGATGCCGGTATAATAGCCGAGACCCCGGACCTCTCCGAGGTCGTAGACGAGGCGTTCGCGCTCGTCCGGCGTCAGCAATGCGTCGATCTCGCGCAGCCGATCGATCGCCGCCCGCGAGTCTTCGGAACAGGCCAGGTCGCGCGCGCGGTCGAGCACCTCCGCCCTCCCGATCAACTCGGGGAGTGCCTCGAGCGCGGCGCCCTCACCGGATCCGATGGAATTCGCGATCGCGGTAAGCGCCGCCCGGTCCTTGCGGTCGATGGCCTTCCACGTCCGCTCGGCCTGCTCCTCGTCGAGCGGGCGCAGCAGCGGCAGGATGAAGCGAATCTCCCCGATATTGATCTGGAACTCGTGGATTCCGAGGGTCGTCAGGGTATCGATCACCAGGCGCAACGTCTCGACGTCCGCCGCTGGGGACCCGTCACCGATCAGTTCGGCGCCAAGCTGGAATACTTCGCGGTGAAGGCCGCCATAGTCCGTGGTCTCGCGGTAGACCTTGCCCGCGTACGAGAGGCGGACGGGAAGGGGGGCCGTGGCGAAGCGGGTCGCCACCATGCGCGCGATGCTCGACGTGAAGTCGGCGCGGAGCGCCACGATCCGCCCGTCGCGGTCCATGAAGCGGATGAGCCGCGACGCGAGGTCGCGGCCGGCGGCCAGCGTGAATACCTCTTCATACTCGAAGGTCGGAGGAATCACCTCCTCGTATCCGCGTCGGCTCGCGAGATCGAACCACGCCGCCTGGACCTCTCTCCGGCGGCGTACATCGCCCGCCAGAAGATCCCGGGACCCGGGCGGGATTCGCGAAATCTTCTCGTTCGGCATCCCTTGAAGATACGGGCCGGTGAGACCTATCCGCAACGGGCCGAAATGGTTTCCGGGCACGGCCGTTGCGTATCGGATCCTCGAGTTTTCTTGTGTTTCCGAGTGTCACCCATCGGACCTGGAGCGGACCGTGGACGCGATCCTGATCATCGGTATCCTGCTGCTGCTCGTCGCCCTGCTCGGGGTTGGCGGCGTGATCGATTTCCTCGGTGGCCTCGCGTGGCTGCTGTTGATCCTCGCGATCATCGTGATCGCCTGGAGAGTAATCACGGGCCGCAGACCCGTGTGACCTGACTTCACGCCCGGTCCTGACG
>CAZWJE010000011.1:65621-75301 GCA_964634395.1 uncultured Gemmatimonas sp.
ACGCCCGGTCCTGACGGAGGCCGTCCCGAACGCGGCCTCCCGGCTCTCCGGCCGGCCGGTTCACGACTCTTCCGTTTGACCGGTTCCCCGCGCCGCCGGTAGATTCTCGCGTGCCCGTCGATCGCTCCAGTAACGATCGTCTCCTTCGGTTCGCGACGTTCCAAGCATATGGCCTGGCTAGAAGAGATCCGGTTCGACGACCGCGGCCTCGTTCCCGTGATCGCGCAGGAAGCAGCTTCCGGCGAGGTGCTCATGCTCGCCTGGGCAAACCGCGACGCGCTCGAACGTACCGCGGAGTCGGGGCGCGCCCATTACTGGAGTCGATCCCGGCAGGCCCTGTGGATGAAGGGAGAGACCAGTGGACACATTCAGTCGCTCGTCGAGATTCGCGTGGATTGTGACGGGGACGCGGTACTCTATCGGGTGAATCAGACCGGCCCCGCCTGCCATACCGGAGCGGCCGATTGCTTCTTCCGGACCGTCGAGGGTGATGCACTCGTCGAGTCCCCCGCCGCCGCGCACGTCCTCGCCCGGATCGACGATACCGTGGTTTCGCGGATCCGCGAGCCGAAAGCGGGGTCATACACGAACTATCTTCTGGACTCGGGTCTCGACAAGGTCCTGAAGAAGGTGGGAGAGGAAACGACCGAGGTGGTGATCGCGGCGAAGAACGGATCCGCGGATGAGTTGCGGTCCGAAACGGCGGATCTCCTCTTCCATCTCATCGTTCTGCTCCGCGTTCGCGATCTGCCGCTCGACGCGATCTGGGAAGAACTGGAAGAACGGTTCGGTCGTCCTCCGCGGCGGAGGTCGGAGTTACGGGAAAGGGGTATCAGGCCATGAGGAACAGGACGCGCGTGGTCGGGCTGGTCATGGCGGCGGCGGCGATGGCGGGATGCAACAAGCCGCTCGCGCTGGGCGATGTGAACCAGATTCTCGTGGTCGCCCCGACGCCTTTATGGCAGAGCCTCGAAGCGGACATCAGGGCGGCGATGGAGCCGCGGACCTTCACCGTCCGCAACGAGCGAGTGTTCGACGTGGCCCACGCCGAGCCGGCGGAGATCCTCGAGGGAAACCTGCGGTTCCTCCGGCAGATCCTCCTCATCGGCCCCCCCGACGACCCGACGGTCGCGCAGGCGCTCGACGAGTTCAGTGGCGTTCCGCCCGCGCCCCCGGCCGTCTTTCAGATTCGCAACGTCTGGGCGTCGAACCAGCTGGTAACGGTGGCGCTCGTGCCCCCGGGCGCGGGCGAATCGGCGGTCAGGCCGCTCCTTGCCGAACTCGGCGATATCTACATCTCACAGTATGAGGAGTACGCCCACTCACGGATGTTCGTGACCAGGCCGAACGAAATCCTGGCCGATTCGCTCCGTCGTACGGCCGGCTTCTCGCTCATCGTACCGAACGTTTACCGGACCGGTGAGATCGAACCGGGGATCTGGCGGTTTCGTAACGATCAACCCGACCCGTCCCAGTTGATCCGCAACGTGATCGTGGATTCACGAGCCAGGGGCGAGGTCGAATTCACGGCCGACGCGGCGCTCGCGTGGCGCACGGAACTGCTCGACCGTCTGGAACAACCTCCCCAGGTCACGGAGCCTTACGAACAGGTCCTGCCACTGAAGGCCGGTGAGCACGAGGTGATCCAGATCCAGGGCGTCTGGTCCAACCCTCCCGGCCAGTGGCCGGCGGCCGGTCCGTATCTCACTCGCCTGGTGGATTGCGGCGACCGGATACTGCTGGTGGACGCGTTTCTTTACGCGCCCGGGGACTCCAAGTTCGAGTACATGTACCAGCTCAACACGATTCTCGACAGTTTCGAGTGCGCCGCGTAAGCCGCCCGCTTCTTCCTGAGGAACGGGCGGCGATCCGCCGGACAGGTGTCCTCCGAGGAGGGAAGCTCGAATCTATCTGAAGGCGGCGTCGATGATCATTTCTTCATCGCCGGGATCCCGCCACCCGCCCTGCAGCGCCTCCCGCCAGATCACGCGGCCACCGACCACTCCGAATGGCTGGACCAGGAAGAGCCGAGTCCCCGAGCGGTCCCGAGCCTCACCGATGAGGAGTGACTGACCGTCTCCGTTTTCGCCAGCGGAGACCACGTCCAGGACGAGGATGAGGCATGATGGCGGGTTGCGCCGGGCGTACGCGGCGATAGAACCGGACAGAATGGTGGGGGACGCCCCGCTCCCGCCCGGGGGAAGAGGAACGGCGAGCGTTCGGAACTCGGGACTGGCGTGACCCGCGCGGTCATGCACCACCCGGATCCGGGGTGGGATATCGCTCCCGGAAACCGCCGCCCGCGCCAGGTCCATCCGGGCCTCGCCAAGGAACTCGTCCGCGAACCGGATCGTGCGGTCGTGAGTCGTGATCGGTTGGTGTCTCAAGCCTCGAACCCTTCCGGCCGTCAGAGGCCCGCGCTCGCCACGGTGGTGCGGAACCGGCCGACAGGGCTATCGGCCGCGAAAGGATTACCCCCGCACAGTGAAGGAGTGCTCCGTGGGCTGAACGCGGTCTGGCCGGCGGGGCCACCGCCGCCCCCCGTGTTCTGGGCGCGGGTCAGAAAACCTTCAAACACCGGAATCAGGTCCGCGATCGCGGGATCGGCGGGGGGCGCGGGAGCCCCGATGAGGCGTGAGGCAACCCATGCGTCGGCGGAAGTGCGGGCGTGCAACCCGCCGAAATCGATGGCGAGTGAACGGATCGCGTCGACCGCCGCGCCACGGGCGGCGGCGCCGATGCTCGCTTCCGCGAGAGTTCGTTGCGCGGCGGTCAGGCGTCGGACGCCGGCGGCCGATCCGAATCTGCAATCGCTGACCGCCTGATACGATCGGAGTCCGATCTCGTGGATCCGGTCCAGACGGCGTTCCAGCGGCAGTCCGATGCCGGCGTCCGTAACGGTCCGGACGAGTTCGATGCCCATCAGGGAGCGTGATGGGCCGTATCGGTGGAGTACCCAATCACGCGCGGGCTCCGGGAGCGGCGAAATGGCGTCCAGAATCGCGAGCAGCGCCGGGACCGCCCCGCCCGTGATGTCCGGTCCCCGCGTCGTTCCGTATCCGGTGAGGACGGGGTCCTGGAAGGAAGTGAGGTAACCGCCAAGCCGTCCGTCCCGGGCCATGACGGCCGCGATGAGCCAGTCGGTACCCCGGGCGAACACCTCCGCCGGCCGGGTCAGGTGCGCCGTCGACTCCTCGTCGATCGAGGGTTGCATGAGAGAGGCGGAGAGCTCCATCAGCGCCGAAGCGATGCGATCCCCGCGATTGTCCCGGATCGCCATATCGGTCGCGTAACCGCCACGGGCCTCGTACCGACGCCTCGCCAGCTGCCAGTCGAGATCGTGGGCGATCTCATGCGCGATCGTTCCCGCGCCGCTTCCCGGTGGCAGATAGAGTGTCCGACTTCTCGGCTCGTGCAGCGCGAGCGCCCGGGCATCGAACGGCAGATCGCCGATCACGACCGCCATCCCCCGCACCGAGGTCATCGGTAGCACCCGCTGCATCTCCGTCAGGCTCCGGGCGAGCATGCGCAGATAGTAGGGGCGCCAGCTCTCGGGAAGGTCGTCGTCGAAACGAACTTCGGTAATCCCGAAGCGGGCTTCCAACTCGCGGGTCGGCGGTGCCGGATCACCCGGAAACCAGGGCTCTTCCTGGTTCCAGACGCGCAGGAAGGTGGCGGCCTGCAGAAGGACGAGCGGCACGCGTTGCCCCACGTCGGCCCCGATCCCGCGCAGCGAGGCCGCGCCCGCGGCCAGTCGCTCTTCGTTCCAGGCCTCCGTCGCGAACCGCTCGCGTGCCGCGCGCTCGGCGCGGGTGAGTCGCATACCTTCGAGCAGGCCGTCCCTGTTGATCTCGACCGCGACCGCGATGGGAGCCTGGGCCGGATAGTCTCGCAGGTTGGCGAGTTCGCGTAGCCGGTCGGCTGACGGCCCGTCCAGAAGCGGCCGCAGACCCGCCAGCTCCCCGGACTCGGGTTCCTCCACGAGCGTCGTTGGCGTACTCAAACGTTGCGCGAGGCTGCGGAGCGCCATCGCCAGGGCCGGGCCGTCACGCGCTTCGGCCTCTTCCTCGCGCATCGTCGCCGGGGTCAGTCGCGGCTGCTCGACCCCGAGCCGCAGGTCTCGACGCCACTCACGAACCAGGGCGAGCGGATCCGCTCGGGTACGCGCGGCGGTGCGCAGAAGCATCGCGGCGTCATCGCTCGCGCGGCGCCGATCACCGAGCATCGCGGCCACATGCGCGACCACCGAGTTGATCGACGGATCGACGGTCCGATCGGACGCGGCCAGCAGGTAGGCCAGGCGAATCGTCCGTTCCCCGGCGGCGGGGCTCGGGGCGGCGGAGATCGCCGCCTCCATCAGATTCAGCTGTCGCGCCCCCGTCGGCGTGCCCGGCGGAACACCGCCGAGTCGCGCGATCTCCAGCACCCGAGGGTCCACGGCGTACGTCGCCCCATCGAGAGTCCGCGCAAGGATGCCGTAGGCGACGAGGGTGCGGACCTCGTCGGGCAGGTCTCGGTCGCGCAGCGCATAGTCGACGAGCCGGAAAGGGCTGCCCAACCCGAGCCGCGCGCGTTCGGCGTAACCGAGCGCGATGACCTCATGATCCGCGAGTCGGTCGGAAGGTCGGGTCGCGAGCTCGGCCAGGTAATCCCGACCGGAATTGAGCAACGTGTTCACGTCGCCGTTGAACGCACCGGGAGAGATCCCCCCACAGGCGGACAGGGAGAGGACCGCCAGGGCCGTGAGGGCGCACCGGAGGTGACGTCGGAATCGAGTGAACCGCGTCATGGCCAGGGATCCATCAGAGGAGAACGCGCAGGTACGCATGTTTACACGGGCGATCGCCGAAAGGGTCCGGCCTCGACGGGCCCGCGCGTCGCTCAGGACCCGGGCGGGTCCCGGCGCCGTTCGGCCGCCTCGATCACCGCCCGCCGATGACGCTCCCAGACGCCGTTCGCGTAGCGCAGGAAGTTCTCGCGCTGTTCCGGTCGCTCCGCGAGATACGCCCAGGCTGGAAGCGCCGCTTTCGCCGCGTTGCACTCGCGGCAGGCCGTGACGATGTTCCCCGCGGAACGATCACCGCCTCGCATTCGCGGCTGTACATGGTCGAGAGTGAGCAGTTCGTCAGGGAAGACGACGCCACAGTAGACGCAGCGGAAGGCGTCGCGGCGCAGAACCCGATCTCGCAACGCCGGGTTCGGGCGCCGCCCACCGCCGCGGACGCTCATGACGAATCCAACGATTACCCGCGTTTGACGGCGTATCCCGCCGAGATCAGCGAGTCAACCATCTCGTCCACATGAGCGCGACCGCGGGTTTCCAGGGTGATCTCGATCTCCACATCCGTGAGCCAGATGCCCTGTGTACCCCGTCGATGATCGAGGCGAAGGATGTTGGCACCCTTCCCCGCCAGCATGGCGGTCAGGCCGGCGAGGGCACCCGGCCGATCCTGGACCCGCACCTCGAGTCGCGCCAGGCGACCGTCGTTGACGAGGCCCCGGTCGATGATCCGGGATAGGAGATTCACATCGATATTGCCACCGCTCAACACCATCACGACGTGCCGCCTGGCCGCCGCTGAGACCCGACCACCAACCACCGCCGCCAGCGTCACGGCCGCCGCCGGCTCCACCACCGTCTTCTCACGTTCCAGGAGGAGGAGTACCGCGCTCGCGATCTCCTCCTCGTGCACGGTGACGATGTCATCGACCCACTTCTCGATGATCGGAAAGGTCAGGTCCCCGATACGGCGTACAGCGATGCCGTCGGCGATCGTTTCCCCCGGGCGCGTCGTGATCACCTGGCCCGCCTGCCTCGATCGCAGCGCCGCCGGCATCCGTTCCGCCTGGACTCCGACGATGTGTACCTCCGGTCGACTCGCCTTGACCGCCGTCGCGATCCCGGAGATCAGTCCTCCGCCCCCGATCGGGACGACGAGCACTTCCATGTCCGGTACCTGTTCGAGCAGCTCCAACCCGATCGTGCCCTGACCCGCGATGATGTCTTCGTCATCGAAGGCGTGAATGAGGGTGGCGCCCGTTTCGGCCCGCAGGCGGGCCGCTTCCTCCATCGCCTCATCGTAGTTGGCGCCGTGCAGGTGGACCGTGGCGCCGAATCGCTCCGTGCTGGACACCTTGTTGAGCGGCGTGCGCTCCGGCATCACGATCGTTACCTGGATGCCCAGACGACCCGCATGATAGGCGACGCCCTGAGCGTGGTTCCCCGCGCTCGCGGCCACGATTCCCCTGCCGAGATCCGCCGGTTCGATCGACAGGATCCGGTTCAGCGCGCCACGGTCCTTGAAAGACCCCGTGCGCTGCAGGTTCTCGAACTTGAAGGACGCTCTGCCGCCAAAGAGCTCACTGAAGACTTCAGAGGGCGTACAGGGAGTCAGCACGACGTGCTCGCTGATCCGACGGCGGGCTTCCTCGATCTGACGGAGTCGCAATCTGATCGCGGGGGGAGGAGGTGATCCGGCGGATTGCCCGTCGGTTTCGGATGTGATAACCTCCGGCTGAACCGCCCGCAAGTGGGGTTATGGTCTAACCGAAGCCCTTGCCGTCGCCACACCTTGATCGACCCCCGGATCCGTGCGCTCCATGCCGCGCTCGAGAAGCGCCGGCCCCGGCTGGTCGAGACATCGCCGGAGGTCCCCAGGGCGGCCGTCTCCCTCATTCTTCGTCCCGCGATCGAGGACGTGGAGATCCTGCTGATCCAGCGGCCCGCGTCCGACGTCGACCCCTGGTCGGGCCACATGGCGCTCCCCGGTGGCCGGAACCGGCTCGGCGAGTCTTCCCTCGACGCGGCGATCCGCGAGACGCTGGAAGAAGTAGGGATCGACCTGCTCGACCAGGGAATGTCGCTCGGCCGGCTCGACGACCTCCATCCTTCTTCCGGAGGGCCTCCGATCGCGATCGCCCCGTTCGTCTTCACCGTACCGAAGGAAATCACGGTGACACCGGACCCGCGCGAGGTCGCGCATACCGTCTGGATTCCGCTCGAGCATCTGGCGGACCCCGCCTCCGCCGCGGATCACCTGCACGTGCTCCCGAGCGGCGGGCGCCTTCGCTTTCCCGCGCTCGCCTACCATGGACACGTGATCTGGGGCCTCACCTATCGCATGCTCATCCAGTTCCTGGGAATCGCTCGTTCCGCGCGAACGGGGAAGTTATCTTGAGCGCGAACCGGACGACTTGTTCGGACGACGCGTCCGGGCGACGTGTCCAGCGGATCCCCGGTGGTCGAAACGCATGATGGCCCGGCTCATCCGATGATTGGCAACCCACCTCCACAGTCCCCATCATGATCACCGACGACTCCTTCGACTTTCTCGCCCGACTCCTGGACACGCCGGGCCCCAGTGGCTTCGAGATCGGACCCGCCCGTGTATGGCGCGAGGAGGCCAGGGGTTTCGCCGATCGCGTCGACGCGGACGTCAGCGGCAACTCGATCGCCACGCTGAATCCGGGCGGCTCCCCTCGCGTCATGCTCGCCGGGCACATCGACGAGATCGGCCTCATCATCACCCACATCGACGACGACGGTTTCCTCTACTTTGACGGGATCGGCGGCTGGGACTCGCAGGTGCTCGTCGGCCAGAGAATCCGGCTGCTCGGCCAGGAGCGGGAAGTCCTGGGGGTGATCGGCAAGAAGCCGATTCATCTCATCACCTCGGAAGAGCGTGACAGGGTGTCGAAGGTGAAGGATCTCTGGGTGGATATCGGTGCCGGTAGCCGCGCGGAGGCGCTCGAACGAGGTGTACGGGTCGGTGATCCCGGCGTCATCGACAGCCGACTCGTCCGGCTGGGTGACCAGCTGATCGCGTCACGCGCGGTGGACAATCGGATCGGCGCCTATATCGTGCTGGAGGCGATTCGCCTGCTCGCCGTCGATCGAAACGGGATCTCCGCGGAAGTCTCGGCGGTGGCGACGACCCAGGAGGAGATCGGATATTCCGGCGGGGGGGCTCGCACGAGCGCGCATCGGCTCGATCCGCAAGTGGCGATCGTCGTCGACGTGACGTTCGCGACGGACGCGCCCGAGATCGACAAGAAGCAGAACGGCGACCATCGCCTGGGCAGCGGGCCCGTTCTATCCCGAGGTTCGGCGGCGCATCCGATCGTGTTCGAGCGGCTCGCGACGGCGGCGGCCTCCGCCGGCATCGCCTACACGATCCAGGCATCCGGGCGACAGACGATGACCGACGCGGACGCGATTTACCTTTCGCGCGACGGGGTGGCGACGGCGGTGGTCTCCGTTCCCAACCGCTACATGCATTCGCCGAACGAGATCGTCTCTCTCACGGATCTGGATGCGTGCGCTCGATTGATCGCCGAGTTCGTTCGTGGTCTCGACGCGAACGTCGATTTCACCCCGCGATAGCGGAGGGAGGGCGTGATCGGAGACCGCCGGAGACGTCATGAAGCCCGCGAAAATTTCCGTCAACGGGCGCGGACACCGTTCCGTGACGATTTTGGAACCAAACTCCGAATGGGTCACTATTAGGGTCGTTCGAAGGCGCCCCCTCCGCCGCGGGAGTGGGGGAAGTGCTTCGAACCGGCGCCTGAATGCTCGACAATCGCCACGACCCCCTGAAGGAAGCGGGTAGATGATTGGACTCTCCGGAGGCAGACGCCTGAGCGAATAGGTCGAGGGCGGCGAGTGTCGGATACCGACGAGGCTCGCTGCCCTTCTCATTTTCAACCTAACGAGCCGAACCCATGTTCTTCAGCTCCCGTGCCCTGGATTCGTTCGATCAGTATCTGCACGATGTCGAGAAGTATCCTCTCATCGAGGATCCGGAACAGGAACGCCAGCTGGCCCGGCGTGCGCGGAGCGGCGACAAGGAGGCCGCGGAGCGTCTCGTCACGGCGAACCTGCGATTCGTCATTTCCTACGTCAAGAAATATCAGGGTCGTGGTCTTGGTCTCGCCGAACTCGTGTGCATCGGCAACGAGGGTCTGCTCAAGGCGGTAAAGAAATTCGATCCGGAGAAGGGCGTAAAGTTCATCTCCTACGCCGTATGGTGGATCCGGCAGACGGTGCTGCAGGCGCTCGCCGAACAGACGCGCTCGGTGCGGATCCCGCTGAACCAGAACTCCAACCTCGTTCGTCTTTCCCGCACGGAGACCGCTCTCACACAGTCACTCGGTCGTTCGCCCACCGACCAGGAGATCGCCGACGAGATGGCGGAGCCGATCGATACGATCCGCGCACTCCGCCGCGTCGCCGCGAGCGAACTGTCACTCGATGCGCCGCTCGATCGGGGGGATCGCGATTCCTCCTCGTTTGGCGAACGGTTCGCTGGTGCCGAAGCCGACGAAATCGAGGAGGAGGTCGAATCACAGGCCCGCCGCGAGTTCCTGGAGCGCATGTTCGAGAAGTATCTCACCGAACGCGAACGTAAGATCCTCTACCTCTATTACGGTCTGGACGAAGGCGAGGAGCGGACGCTCGAAGAGATCGGTCTGCTCCTGGGCGTGACGCGGGAACGCATCCGTCAGATTCGCAACCGAGCGTTCGAGAAACTGCGTGAGAGCCCGGACGGAGCCGCTCTGGAAGGCTTCTGGGCGGTGTCCTGACGGAAGAAAGCCGCCACAGGCGAGAAACATCTAATATCTGCCGGATGACACGAAGGGCCTCGCAGATCAGCGAGGCCCTTCGTGTCATTGAGTGAAGC
>CAZWJE010000012.1:0-2123 GCA_964634395.1 uncultured Gemmatimonas sp.
CGTCCGCGGGGACTTTCCCGCTTCAGCTGCTCGGCGATCTCCTCATATTCCTTCTCCATCTCGGTGGTCACCGAGGCGCGGGTGTCCTCCAGGCCTGACTCGAAATACTTCATCGGGATGCGGTCCGCGTTCAGGTTTTCACGCAGGGCGTTGAGCCCCGCGCGCCGCGTAAGATCCTCGAGATCAGCGCCGGTGTAGCCGCGAGTCCTGCCGGCCAGGCGTTCCAGGTCGACGTCGTCGTCGAGGGGCATGCCCCGGGCATGGATCTTCAGGATCTGGAGGCGTCCCGCCTCGTCCGGAACGGGGACGTAGACCATCTCGTCGAAACGGCCGGGGCGGAGCAGGGCGGGGTCGAGCAGCGTGGGTCGATTCGTCGCGCCGACGACGACGACTCCCCTCTGTTCCTCCAGGCCATCCATCTCCGCGAGGAGGGTGTTGACCACCCTCTCCGTGACGGCCGGCTCGCCGATCCCCCCACCCCGGGCGGGGGCCAGCGAGTCGATCTCGTCGATGAAGATCACCGTGGGCGCGACCTGCCGTGCCCGCGCGAACAGACGGGAGATCTGCTGCTCCGACTCGCCGTACCACTTCGAGAGAAGATCGGAGGACTTGGTGGCGATGAAGTTCGCTTCCGCCTCACGGGCGACCGCCTTGGCGAGCAGCGTCTTGCCGGTGCCGGGCGGGCCATAGAGAAGGAAACCGTTCGCCGGGCGGATTCCCAGTCGTTCGAACGCGTCGGGATGCTGGAGGGGAAGCTGGATCCCCTCGTGCAGTGAACGCTTGGCGTTCTCCAGGCCGCCGACCTCATCCCACCGGACGTCGGGGATCTGGATCATGATCTCACGCATCGCCGAGGGCTGGACGCGTTTCAGCGCGGCGAGGAAATCCGCGCGTTCGACGCGGATCTTTTCGAGGATGTCGTTGGGAATCTCTGACCTGTCCAGGTCGATCATCGGCAGGAATCGGCGAAGCGCCTCGATGGCCGCCTCGCGGGTGAGCGCGGCCTCGTCGGCTCCCACGAACCCATATGTGAGGCGGGCGAGTTCGTCGACTTCCACATCGTCGGCGAGCGGCATGCCGCGGGTATGGATCGCCAGGACCTCTCGACGTCCCTGCTGGTCGGGCACCCCGATGACGATCTCGCGATCGAATCTCCCCGGTCGGCGGAGCGCCTCGTCGATCGCGTTGACCCGGTTGGTCGCGCCGATCACCACGACGTTCTGACGCGGTTCCAGGCCATCGAGCAGCGTCAGCAGCTGGGCGACGACCCGGCGCTCCAGTTCGCCCGTCACCTCCGAGCGCTTCGGGGCGATCGAGTCGATCTCGTCGATGAAAATGATCGAGGGCGCCTGCTGTTCAGCCTGCTGGAACATCTCCCGGAGCCGCTGTTCCGACTCGCCGTAGTGGCGGCCCATGATCTCGGGCCCCGCGATGCTGAAGAAGTTCGCGTCGGCCTCGTTCGCGACCGCGCGCGCCAGGAGGGTCTTGCCGGTGCCGGGCGGACCGTGGAGGAGTACACCTTTCGGTGGATCGATCCCGAGTCGATGAAAGAGCTCGGGATGCTTGAGCGGGAGTTCGATCATCTCCCGGACCTGTTCGACGGTACCGCCAAGGCCGCCGATGTCATCGTAGGTGACGTCCGCCCTGCGCGTTTCCTGGGGTTCCGTGTACTCGGGAAGCAACTCGATCTCGGTGTCCGCCGCGACCTGGACGACACCCCTGGGAACGGTCGCCACCACGATCAGGCGGATCTCCTGCAACGCGAAGGCGGGTTGCTGAAAGAAGGTCCGAAATATGTCGTCTGCCGGGCGGGCGGGTCCGGGTCCACCCTGGGTGCGCTGGTAGACGGCGGTGGAGACGATGTCTCCCGCCACGAGGGGTCGACGGAAGAGAGTCCGTCTGAGCAGTTCCGGTGACCCCGTGAGGCGCACGTTCTTCTGGGCGGGGGCGATGCGGATCAGCCGCGCGGGCTTCACGTCCGCCTTCCGCACCTCGACATGGTCGCCCATCCCCACGTCGGCGTTGGCGCGTTGGAGGCCGTCCAGACGAATCAGTTCCAGGCCGACGTCTTCGGGGTAGGGAGAGAGCGCGATCGCCGCCGTCAATCGCTTGCCGCTGATCTG
>CAZWJE010000012.1:2223-74437 GCA_964634395.1 uncultured Gemmatimonas sp.
GCACGCCCCTGATTTGGGCGCCCTCCGCATGCATTCGCTCGAACTCGACAGGATGGAAGCCCTGCTGGAACGGGCGCGAGACGTCAGGGTCACCGTGGTGGGTGACCTGATGCTGGATGTCTATCTCATCGGTTCGGTCGACCGTATCTCGCCCGAAGCCCCGGTCCCGGTCGTGCATGTCACGGAAGAGACGTTCGCGCTCGGGGGTGCGGCGAACGTGGCCGCGAATGTTCTCGGGCTCGGCGCTTCGTGCCAGGTGGTTGGCTGTGTGGGGGATGATCCGCACGGCGCCCTGGTCCGCGACCGGCTGGAGACCCTGGAGGGTGGTGCGGTACGTGCCCACCTGGTCACCGATGGCGCGCGACCGACGACGACGAAGACGCGGGTGGTCGCGAAACATCAGCAGGTCGTCCGCTTCGACCGGGAACGGGATGACGACCTGTCCGGGGAAGCCGTCGAGTTGCTCTGTGCGTCGATTCGGCGCTGCGCCGCCGAGTCCGACGTGCTCGTACTGGAGGACTACAACAAGGGCGTTCTCGCCCCGGCCGTGATTCGGACGGCGATCCAGGCGGCGATCGACGCCGGAATCCCCGTCGTGGTGGACCCGAAGTTCCGGAACATCTTCGAGTACCGCGGGGCTACCCTGTTCAAGCCGAACGCCCTGGAGATCGTCCGGGCGCTCGGCACGCCGCTCCGGGCGGGAAGCGAGGAATGGCTGGAGGCGGCGCGACGCCGGTTCGGTTGCGAACACCTCCTCCTGACGATGGGAGAGGAGGGCATGGTGCTGCGTTCGGAGGGATCGAGCATCCGCGTGCCGGCCGTTGCCCGGGAAGTGTTCGACGTCTCGGGTGCCGGTGATACGGTTACCGCGTTCGTCGCGGTCACGCTCGCGGCTGGGGCCACCGTGCGGGAAGCGATGATCCTGGCGAACTACGCCGCCGCGATCGAAGTCGCGAAACCCGGTGTCGCCACGGTCTCGCCGGATGAGATTCGCGATCTCGTGATCCGGCACCGTACCGAAGCTTACGTCTGATGCCCGAATCCGAGCCGGCCCCTCCGCGCGGCTCTTCCTCCAAACGTCCAGGGGAATGTCCGAAATCGCCATCATCCAGACGCCCGACGCGCCAGCGGCCATCGGGCCATACAGCCAGGCCACGGTCGCGGGCGGATTCGTCTTCACCGCCGGACAGATCGCGCTGGACCCGGTCACCGGGGTTCTCGTGGGTGACGGTGTCGCCGCGCAGACCGAACGTGTCTTCCGGAACCTGACCGCGATCCTCGAGGCTGCCGGCGCTTCGCTGGCCTCGGTCGTCAAGACCACGGTCTTTCTCAACGATATGAACGACTTCGGAGAGATGAACGAAGTCTACGCGCGATTTTTCGGTGACCATCGGCCCGCCCGCTCGACCGTCGAGGCCGCCCGTTTGCCCAAGGATGCACTCGTCGAAATCGAGTGCGTCGCGGCCCTCCAGGCGTGACCGTCGCCAGCGAATCATGACCAACTCTCATGTCTTCCGGCAGTATGATGTTCGCGGCCTCGTCGGCCGTGATCTGGACCCGGAGTTCGCGCGCCTCCTCGGCCGTGCTTTCGGCACCCGTGTCCGCCGGACAACGTCGGGCCCGGTGCGCGTCGCGGTCGGCCACGACAACCGCCTGAGCTCGGAGTCGCTGGCCGAGGCGTTCCGGGCGGGTGTACTGGCGGCCGGAGCCGACGTCGTCGATGTCGGCCTCGTGCCGACGCCGGTCCTCTACTTCGCCGGCGCGTACCTCGAAGCGACCGCGGCCGCGCAGATCACCGGGTCGCACAATCCCCCCGAGTACAACGGGTTCAAACTCTCCATCGGCAACCGATCGCTCTATGGTGAGGCGATCCAGGACCTCCGACGAGCGATCGACGCCGGCGACTTCGAGAGTGGGTCCGGGGCGGTGGTCGAGCAGCCCATTCTCGCTACTTACATCGATTTCCTGCGCCGGCGATTCGAGATCGAGCGGCCACTTCGGGTCGTTGTTGACTGCGGGAACGGGACGGGCAGCGTGGTCGCCACCGAACTGCTGCGCGCGCTCTCGCCGTCGCTCGACGTGATCCCGCTCTTCTGCGAGTCGGACGGGTCATTCCCGAATCACCACCCTGATCCGGTCGTCGACGCCAACCTCGTGGACCTGCAACGCCGTGTGCGGGAGACCGGCGCTGACCTCGGAGTCGCGTTCGACGGTGACGCTGATCGTCTCGGCGCCGTCGACGAGAACGGCGAAATCATCCGGGGCGACATCCTTCTCCTCCTTTTCGCGCTCGACCTGATCGACCGGCGCGGGCCGGGGCAGAAGGTGGTGTTCGACGTCAAGTGCTCACAGGTGCTGTCGGATACCATCGCCGCCGCGGGCGGCGTGCCGCTGATGTCCGCGACCGGGCATTCGCTGATCAAGGAGCGGATGAAGACGGAGGGCGCTCTCCTCGCCGGTGAATTGTCGGGTCACATCTGCTTCGCCGAAGACTATTTCGGCTTCGATGACGCCCTCTTCGCGATGTGCCTCCTCGTCTCGATCGTTTCCCGGGGCGAGCGGCCCTTGTCGGCACGGGTGGCCGAATTTCCACGTTTCGTGTCGACGCCGGAAATCCGGTATCCGGCGGATGAACGCAGCAAGTTCGACGTGGTCGGTCGGGCGGTCGCGCACTTCTCCGCCTCGCACCGCGTGATCGACGTCGACGGGGCCAGGGTAATCTTCGACGATGGCTGGGGCCTGATACGGGCGTCGAACACCGAGCCGGTTCTCGTGGCGCGGTACGAGGCGAAGACGCCCGAGGCGCTCGAGGCGATCCGCTCGACGATGGAGAGCTGGTTGGAAAATGAACCCAGCCTGACGGTGCCATGAGAGTGAGCCGCGGCGTCACGATTTCGGCGATCGCCCTCGGCCTGGTTCTCCTGCTCGTCGGTGGCGGTATCGTCGCGGCGTTCGTCGCGGAGCTCTTCTGGTATCGAAGTCTTTCCCTCGAAGAAGTCTTCTGGACGCACTGGCGCGGGGCGCTCGTCGTTCGCGGTACGGTGACGGTGGTCATCATGACCATCGTCGCCCTCAACCTCGCGATCGTCACGCGGTCACTCGGCGCGATCCGTGTACGCCGACGATATGGCAACATCGAGATCGCCGAACGCCTGCCTCAGGTGTACCTCTTCGTCGCGATCGGGCTCGTTTCGGCGTTCTCCGCGTGGTGGCTTTCGGCCGGGTTCGCCGACCCGCTTCCCATGCTCGCCGCGCTCAACCCCGTGGAGTGGGGGCTCCGCGATCCGGCATTCGGGCGCGACGCCTCCTTCTACGTTTTTCGCCTGCCGGTTCTCAACCGGATTCAGACGCTCTTCTCGATCGTCATCTTCTGGGTCACGCTGCTATCGATCGCGGCCTACGCGGTAACCGGCGCGATCAAGTTCGGGCAGGCGAGACCCACGGTCTCCCGCGCCGCCCGGCGGCATCTCGGGATCCTCGCGGCCACCTTTCTCTTCTTCTTCGCCATCGACCTCTGGCTCGGTCGCTACGGCCTGGTGGTGAGCGGGAACGGTTTCGGCGGCGGGTTCGGGTATACCGATATGTACGCCCGACTTCCGGCCAGGATGGTGGTGGTCCTGCTGGTGTTGGCGACGGCCGGGTGCATCGGGTACGGCGCGTGGATCGGCAGGATGCGGCTCGCCGTGGTTTCCGGAATCCTTCTCTTCCTCGGGCTCGTCGTCGCGGAGGGGATCTATCCTTCCTCGATCCAGCGGTTCGTCGTGGAACCGAACCAGTTCCCGCGAGAGCAGCCGTTCATCGAGCAGAACATCGCGTTCACCCGGGTGGCGTTCGATCTGCACGAGATCGACCGGGTGACGATGCCTTACGCGCAGCGGGTCGATCTCGACGAGGATGACCTGGTCCGTCGGCTGGAGGGGATTCCCCTGTGGGATACGCAGCCGCTGATGACCACCTACCAGGCGCAGCAGGGACTCTTTCGCCGATACGCGTTCGCGAGCGTCCACCATGATCGATACGGTGAGGGCGACATGGCGGAACCGATCGCCATCTCCGTTCGCGAGCTGGACACGGACGAACTGGAGCCGGCGGCGAAGACCTGGCAGAACCTTCACCTCAATTACGTCTCCGGAGCGGGCGCGGTCGCCAGCCCGGCGGCCGGGATGTCGTCGAACGGCACACCGATCTTCTACGTCTGGGATCTCGACCCCCCGAAGCTCTCGTCGGACGCGCCTTCCGATCTCGCGCTCACCGATCCCCGGGTCTACATCGGGGAGCGGGCGAGTGAATGGGTGATCGTCGGAGACGACCATCCGCCGGTCGGGGTGCCACTCGACGCCACCTGGCGAAAAGCCCTCTTCGCCTGGTACTTCCGGAGCAAGAACATCCTCCTGTCGAACGAGCTGACCGAGGACAGTCGGATCGTCTTTCGCCGCGGAGTCGCCGAGCGGGTCCAGGCCGCCGCGCCGTTCCTCTACGTTCCGGCGGATCGTTCGGCCGCGCCGGTGATCGCCGATGGCCGGATCGTCTGGGTCGTCGACGCGTATACCACGAGCTCGTCGTTCCCGCTTTCACAGCTGGTCGGTTTCGACAACCGCGCCGTCCGCTACGTTCGTTCGAGCGTGAAGGCGGTGGTGGATGCGGTCACGGGCGAGATCACGATCTACGCCATGGATCCGACCGATCCGATCCTGGCGACGTACCAGCGAATCTTTCCGACACTCGTCCGCCCCCTGGATGAGATGCCGGAGGTGGTGCGGCGGCATCTGCGGTTTCCGGTTCGCATGATGACCCTCCAGGCGCAGGTGATCGGAGCGTATCATCTTCTCGACCCGCGCCAGTTCTATGAGCAGCAGGACGTATGGTCGATCGCCATCGGCCTGCGACGGGGCACACCCGCGACGATGGAGCCGACGTACTCCCTCTTCCCGCTTCCGGGTTCGGACGAACCGGAGTTCCTGCTCTCGCTTCCCTTCGTCGCTCGCGGTCGCCAGAACATGACGGCGCTGATGATGACGCGGAACGATCCACCGAATTACGGCAAGCAGGTCCTGTATCTGCTTCCGCGCGACGAGCAGATCCCGGGGCCGCAGCAGATCGACGCCGCGATCGATCAGGATCCCGAGATTTCCCAGCAGCTCGCGCTCTGGCGTCGTGGCGGGAGCGACGTCTATCGCGGCAATCTCGTCGTGCTGCCGGTGAACGGTACGCTTCTCTATGCGGAACCACTCTTCCTCGAAGCGGAGAACGCGGCCATCCCGCAACTGGAGCGCGTGATCATCGCCCAGGCGGGCCGGGTGGTCATGGAGCCGACCTTCCCGAGGGCGGTCGCCACGCTGCTTCACGGTACGCCCGCGAGACCGCCCGTCGCCGAGTCGCCCGCCGGAGGCGGTTCCGATACCCCGATGGGTGTCGGCCCGGGTTCCTCGGCCGACGGTACTCCCGCCACCGGCCTCGGGCAGGCGCCGATCGATCGGGCGCGACAACTGGTTGACGAGATGGACCGCAGTCTCCGCCTGGGCGACTGGGCCGGCTTCGGCCGCGCTTTGAATTCACTCCGCGCCGTCCTCGACGAAACACCACCCATGCCCTGAGTACCGGCCGGCTACCCGGTCGCGATCCGCTCGCCAACTTGCTCGGACCCCCGCGCGCCACTTATCATTGCCCGCCTCCGGCGGGGGCTCGGGCGGTGAATCCGACCACGGCCGCCGGCTTCGACGCCGAGCGGCGCGCCGCTCGGATTCTCTCAGGAGCCCGATGAACATCCACGAGTACCAGGCGAAGGATATCTTTCGCGAACACGGAATCCCCGTCCCACCCGGGGAAATCGCCACCACGCCCGAGGAAGCGGCGGCGGCCGCCGAGAAGTTCGGGGGCGTGGTCGTCGTCAAGGCCCAGGTCCACGCGGGGGGAAGAGGCAAGGCGGGCGGGGTAAAGCTCGCCCGATCGCCCGAGGAAGCCCGGGAACATGCCTCCCGGATCCTGGGCATGAAGATCAAGGATCTGCCCGTCCTCAAGGTGCTGGTGACGCCCGCCGAGGACATCGCGACCGAGGCGTACGTCGGCCTCATCGTCGATCGTGGGAGTAAGCGCCCCGTGTTCATGGTCTCGTCGGAAGGCGGGGTGGACATCGAGGAGGTCGCGGCGACGAATCCGGACGCGATTCGCAAGCTCGAGGTCGATCCCCGTTACGGGCTCCTCCCGCACCAGGGGTACTGGCTCGCCACGTCGCTCTATGACGACGCGAAGCAACAGCGCGCGACCGCGAAGATCATCGGACAGCTCTACGACGCGTTCATCGATTCGGGCGCTTCACTCGCGGAGATCAACCCCCTCATCACCACGCCCGACGGTGAGGTGAAGGCGATCGACGCGAAGATGAACATCGATGACAACGAGCTTTTCCGCCGTCCTGAAGTCGAGGCGTTGCGGGATGAAAGCGCCGAGGACGCGGCGGAAGTCAAGGCGCGGGAGGCCGGCCTCACGTTCATCAAGCTGGATGGACAGGTCGGATGCTGCGTCAACGGTGCCGGCCTCGCGATGGCCACCATGGATCTCGTCAAGTTCTACGGTGGCGACCCGGCCAATTTCCTCGACATTGGCGGCTCGTCGAACCCGGAGAAGGTCGTCAACGCGCTGCGGATCATCACCTCCGATCCGAACGTCTCGGTAATTCTGTTCAATATCTTTGGCGGCATCACCCGTTGCGACGATGTCGCGAACGGAATCGTCACCGCCACTCGCCGTATCGATATCCAGGTGCCTATCGTGATTCGCCTGACGGGGACCAACGAGGAACTCGCCGTCCAGATTCTGGAGGCGGCGGGATTCAGCGCGATGACTGACATGGACGAGGCCGTCGAGAAGGCCGTACAGCTCGGGAAGAGAGGCGCCGCGTGAGCATTTTCGCCGATCAGAACACCCGGCTCGTCGTTCAGGGAATCACCGGCCGGGACGGGTCGTTCCATGCGCGGCAGATGATCGAGTACGGAACGAAGGTCGTCGCCGGGGTCACTCCCGGGAAGGGTGGACAGCGCTTCGACGACCGCGTGCCGATCTTCAACACCGTCGAAGAGGCCGTGAAGGAGACGGACGCCAACGCGTCGGTGATCTATGTGCCGCCGCCGTTCGCCGCGGACGCGATCTTCGAAGCCGCGGACGCGGGCGTTTCGTTCATCGTCTGCATCACCGAGGGCGTTCCCGTGCTCGATATGACCCGGGTTCGACCGTACGTCATGGAGAAGGGGGCCCGGCTCCTGGGCCCGAACTGCCCCGGACTGATTTCTCCGGGGAAGTCGAAGATCGGGATCATTCCGGGTAACATCACCCTGCCGGGACCGGTCGGACTCGTCTCTCGCTCGGGGACGCTCACCTATGAGGTCGTCCATAAGCTGAAAGGAGCCGGGATCGGCACCACGACGTGCGTGGGGATCGGAGGCGATCCGATCAACGGCACGAGTTTCATCGATTGTCTCGCCGCGTTCCAGGACGATCCGGAGACTCAGGCGATCGTGTTGATCGGCGAGATCGGTGGAACCGACGAGCAGGATGCCGCGCGCTTCATTCGATCGAATGTGACCAAGCCGGTGGTCGGATTCATCGCGGGGCGTACCGCGCCTCCGGGTCGCCGGATGGGACACGCCGGCGCGATCATTTCCGGTTCCGCCGGCACGGCGGAGGAGAAGGTGGCGACGTTCAGGGAGAACGGAATCGCCGTGGCGGAGCGTCCGTTGGACGTGGTCGGGCTCATCCAGGAGGCGCTCGGCTGAGCGGCGACACGGTCGCTGGCGGTGGTGGACCAGCCACGAGTCGGTGGCCGGTTCACCACCGATGCGGTGACCGATGGATTCTGTGATCTACCCCAGTCGTCAAGCGGTCCTATGAGCCGGGCACCGGCGTTCGCGAGCACTCATGCGTCTTCTGGATGTCCTGCAGCCCCGTAACATCATCGCTCCGCTCCCGGCGGAGACCCTTCGCGGGGCGGTTCCGGTCCTGATGCAGCGACTCGTCGAGACGGGGGCGATCGTGCGCCCGGACCGACTGGAGCGGCTGATCAACGACGAGCGGGTCCAGCGCCTCGTCCAGGTGGGTGAACGTGTACTCCTCCCGCACGTTCGAACCGACGCCGTCGACCGTCTCATCGTCGCCATCGGCGTGAGCGAACAGCCGCTCAGCACCCAGGTCGGCGAGGAGGGAAGCGCGCGGGTGGTCATCCTGGTGCTCGCGCCACCCGAGGCCGTGAGTCAGTATCTGCAGGTCGTCGCGGCGCTCGCTCGCGCGCTCCGCGACGAAGCGACCGTCGAGGCGCTGAACGCGGCTCGGTCGTCCTATGAGGTACTCGCCATTCCCCAGCTTCGCGAACTCACGGTACAACCCGTGCTCACCGTGCGCGACGTGATGACGACCCAGACGTTCCGGGTCTATCCGGATACGCCCGTCCGTGAAATCCTCGACCTCATGGGCCGCCATCAACTCAAGGGCGTGCCGGTCGTCGGAGAGAAACGGGAAGTGCTCGGGGTGGTCTCCGAGGGTGACATCCTGCGACATCTCCTGCCGGTGATCGGGCGAGCCGGCGGTGGCGACCCCCCCGCCGACCCGGGAGACACGGATCTCTACGACACTCCGGTGCGTGAAATCATGTCGCGTTCCGTCATGTGCATCTCGGAAGACCAGCCGCTCTCCGAGGTCGTCTCGACGATGATCAACAAGAACGTCGAACGGCTTCCCGTCGTTCAGGAAGGGAAGCTCACCGGCCTTCTCACACGCGCCGACGTCATGCGCAAGCTGTTTTCCAGCTAGACGCCGACTTTTTTCAACAGGATACAAGGATTCTTCGATTCCATGTCTCGTACGCTCGCCATCATCAAGCCGGACGCCGTCGCGTCGGGGTACGCCGGCCGAATCATCGCGCACCTCCAGGATCAGGGGTTCTCGATCCTGGGCCTGAAAATGACTCGTCTCTCCACGGAAGAGGCCGGCGAGTTCTACTCGATTCACCGGGCGCGACCCTTCTACGACGAGCTCGTGGAGTTCATGACATCCGGCCCGGTGATCCCGATCGTCATCGAACGCCCGGACGCCGTGACCGCGCTCCGGCAGGTGATCGGCGCGACCGATCCGGCGGAGGCGGCGGAAGGCACGATCCGCAAACTCTACGCGGAGTCGAAAGGGAGAAACGCCATCCACGCCTCTGACTCCGATGAGAACGCCGCCAACGAGATCGCTTTTTTCTTCGCGTCGCGAGAGCTGATCTGAATGAGCCTGATCCTGCGCTGGCTCATCATGGCGGCGTCAGTCTGGGTCGCCGTTCGACTCGTTCCGGGGATCACCATCGAGGAGGGGCTCACGCCCCTTCTCGTGGTCTCGCTCATCCTCGGCGCCATCAATGTGTTCGTCCGGCCCATCCTCGCCTTCTTCTCCTGCGCTCTGATCTTCCTCACGCTCGGCCTTTTCATGTTCGTCATCAACGCGGCGATGCTTCTGCTGGCGTCGGAGATCGCCCGCGCGCTGGGCGTCGGTTTCCAGGTCGACGGGTTCTGGTCCGCACTCCTCGGCTCGCTCGTGATCACGGTGATCTCCGCGATCGCGTCCGGGCTGCTGCTCGACGATGAGGGAGGCTGAAGGGGCGGCACTCCGACCACGCCGGTCGCCGGTCCGCGGCGTTGACACCCCCCGCAACGGCGGCTATTTTTTACGTTTATGTTGATTCTCAACCTCGCTGAAGTGGCGCGGGGGCCGGTCCGGGTTCATGGAGAGATCGCGCCCGACGACCCACTCTGGGAGGATACCGAGGTCGCGCTCGCCGGGCCCCTCCGGGTTGACATCGACGCACGCACGGTCGGCGACGGCGTTCTGGTGCGAGGCGAGATCCGCGGCGGTTTCGAGACGTCGTGCCGAAGGTGTCTGGCACCCTTGACCGTGGACGCGCGCGACGACATGGATGTATTTTTCGAGCGACTGACCCCTGAAGAGGTCGCCGAAGCCGAACTCGGGGGAGAAGTACATGCGTTGCCGCAACGCGGCGACCGGCTGGATCTCGGTCCGACGATCCGGGAGCAGGTCCTTCTGCGGATCCCGGAGTATGTACTCTGCGCCGAGTCCTGTCGCGGGCTCTGTCCGCGATGCGGCGTGAATCTGAATCGTGAGTCGTGTGGCTGTGTTCCGCCCGTGGACGAAGGCCCCTGGGGCGGCTTGAAGAAGATCAGGTTCGACTAGACCCCTACCTCGAGCGAAGAGGTTTCCGATGGCGGTACCGAAGAGGCGGCAATCGAAGCAGCGGCAGCGAAAGCGCCGGACACACGTGAAGGCGAGCATGCCGGTGGTGTCCGCGTGTCCACGCTGTGGTGATCCCCACGTTCCTCATCGCGTCTGCGGTTCCTGCGGGTATTATCGCGGGGTCCAGAGGCTCGAAGTCGAAGAAATCTAAGACTCACTCGCCTCCATGCGGATCGCCCTGGATGCGATGGGCTCCGATCGCGCCCCGATCACCGAGGTCGAGGGCGCGATTCAGGCGTTGCGATCGCTGGACCAGGATCTCCGGATCGTCTTCGTCGGAGATCGTGAGAAGGTCGAACAGGAACTCCAGCGGTTTCCGGACGCGCCACTCGACCGGATCGATATCGTCCACGCGCCGCGGCGGATCGAGATGGGCGAGTCGCCGGTTACGGCGGTCCGGCGCAAGCGTGACTCGTCGATCGCGGTGGGTCTGGAACTGCACGCTCGGGGCGAAGTGGACGCGTTCGTCAGCGCGGGTTCCACGGGAGCGGTGCTGGCGGGATCGTTGATGATACTCGGCGCGCTCCCCGGCGTGGAGCGGCCATCCGTCGGAACGATCCTGCCGACCAGCCGGGGACACATGTTGCTCATCGACGCCGGCGCCAACGTCGACACTCGTCCGGCTCAACTCCTCCAGTTCGCCTACCTCGGCGCCACCTACGCCAGCGACCTGATGGGCGTGGATTCGCCCCGGGTGGGCCTCCTCAACATCGGAGAGGAGCCGGAAAAGGGCGACGAACGGACACTCCTGACCCACCATCTCCTTTCCGGGTCGAGCCTGAACTTCGTCGGCAACATCGAAGGGCGTGACATCATCGACCATCGGTGCGATGTTCTCGTCTGTGATGGCTTCGTCGGTAATGTCCTGCTCAAATTTTACGAATCGGTGGCTGCGTTCATCCTGCAGCTGTTACGGCAGGAGATCGCCGAGGCGAACGTCCAGATCGATCTGCGACGTCTCTATCGGATTCTGGATTATACGGAGTATGGCGGCGCGCCGCTGCTGGGGGTGAACGGGGTAGTGATCATCTGTCATGGCGGTTCTCCGCCGCGGGCGCTGGCGAACGCGGTTCGAGTCGCGACACAGTCGATCGAACACGATATCGTGACGCAGATCAGGAACCGGGTGAACGCCCTCCAGGCTCCGGGCGGGATTTCGTGATCGCGGGGACGGGCGTGCCGAACGCGCGAATCACGGGGACGGGGAGGCACCTGCCCGAGCGGGTGATGACGAACGTCGACCTCGAACGGCTGGTCGACACGTCGGACGAGTGGATCCGGACGCGGACGGGGATTCGTGAGCGGCGGATCGCCGGGGCGGGGGAGGGCGCGGCGGATATGGGCGCGGAGGCGGCGCGGCTCGCCTTGCGCGAGGCCGGGGTCGACGCCAACGCGGTCGACATGATCCTCGTCTCGACGGCGACTCCCGATCGACTCCTGCCCTCGACGGCCTGTGACATCCAGGCGCTCATCGGCGCTGGACGCGCCGGCGCGTACGATTTCGCGACCGCGTGCTCGGGATTTCTGTACGGAATCTCGCTGGCGCAGGGACACATCGCGACCGGGCAGGCCGATACGGTGCTCGTGATCTGCACCGAGAAGATGAGTTCGATCATCGACTGGACGGACCGGACGACGTGCGTCCTGTTCGGGGACGGTGCCGGCGCGGCCGTCATGCAGCGTGGTGACGCGGAGGCCGGTCGAATCCTTTCCTCCTACATGAAATCCGACGGGACGCTCGCCGAACTCCTCTTCCGTCCGGCGGGTGGAGCGAGGATCCCGATGGATGTCTCGGTCCTCGACGATCGCTCACATCTGGTTCGGATGGCGGGACCGGAGGTGTTCAAGTTCGCGGTCCGCTCGATGTGCGAGGCGGCGGAAGGGGCGATTCAGAGGGCGGGTATCAGCGCGGAAGAGATCGACTTTCTGGTGCCTCATCAGGCGAACATGCGAATCATCGAGGCGACCGCGCGCTATGCCGGGATTCCGATGGAGAAGGTGTTCGTCAACGTGGATCGGTATGGCAACATGAGTTCGGCTTCGCTGGCGGTCGCCTTCGATGAGGCACGCAAGAGTGGGTTTCTCACCTCGGGATCGTTGGCGCTGATGGTCGCGTTCGGGGCCGGGTTCACGTGGGCGGCGAACGTGGTGCGGGTTTGATCGCACTGCTCTGCCCGGGACAGGGTTCACAATTCGTCGGCATGGGCCGGGACCTCGCGCGGGATTACGGGATCGCTCGCGAGACCTTCGAGGAGGCCGACGCGGCTCTCGGCCTTTCGCTCAGCGATATCTGCTGGAACGGCTCCGAGGCGGAGCTGACGAGGACGATGAACGCGCAACCCGCGATCATGGCGCACACCGTCGCCGCGTGGCGGGTGATCACGGCCGAGCGGGAAGTCTCACCGTCGCTGGCCGCGGGTCATTCGCTCGGGGAGTTCAGCGCCTGGGTACTCGCCGGCGCGATCGATTTCGTGGCGGCGATTCGACTCGTCCGGGCCCGCGGCGAATTGATGTACGCCGCCGGCCACTCCCGCGCCGGCTCGATGGCGGCGGTTCTGGCGCTCGACGACGAGGTGATCACCGAGATCTGCCGGCGAGCGAGCGAAGAGACCGGATCGGTCGCCGTGGCGGCCAACTTCAATGCGCCCGGTCAGGTGGTGATCTCCGGCGACGTGGAGGGAATACGCAGAGCGACCGATCTGGCTCGCGAAGCGGGCGCACGCAAGGTCGTTCCTCTGCCGGTATCCGGCGCGTTCCATTCGCCCCTCATGGCGGAAGCGGCGGCGGGGTTCTCGGCCCCGCTCGAGCGGGCGGATTTCGCGGAACCTCGCTTCCCGGTCATTTCGAACGTGAGCGCCGAACCTATCGGCCGGGCGGCCGATGCCCGCGGGCTGTTGCTGGCGCAGCTCACCGCGCCGGTCCGCTGGACGGAGTCGGTTCGGCGGATGATCGAGCTTGGCGCGGACGAGTTCATCGAGGTCGGTCCCGGGCGCGTGCTCACGGGCCTGCTGCGTCGAATCGACAGGACCCGAACCGGTCGGGCGTTGGGGACCACGGACGAAGCGCGAACCTACATCGCGGAGGCATGAGGTGGAATTGACGGGACAGGTGGCGCTGGTGACCGGAGGTTCACGGGGAATCGGCCTGGCGATCGCCCGTTCGCTCGCGGAGGCGGGCGCGAAGGTCGCGGTCGCGGCGCGGGACGGTGGGCGCGCCGCGGACGCCGCTCGGGAGTTGCCGGGCGAAGGCCATCGCGGTTACGCCGTCGATGTCGCGATCGCCGAAAGCGTCGACGCTCTCGTCAAGACGATCGAAGGGGACCTTGGCGGTCTGGACGTTCTCGTGAACAATGCCGGCGTTACGCGAGACAACGTGCTCATGCGGCTCCGGGATGACGACTGGAACACGGTTCTGGACACGAACCTGCGCGGCGCGTTCAACACGATTCGGGCGGCTTCGCGGGGCATGATGAAGCGACGCGCGGGACGCATCATCAACATCACGAGCGTCGTGGGGATCAGCGGAAACAAGGGCCAGGCGAACTATGCCGCGTCGAAGGCCGGATTGATCGGCCTGACGAAATCGGCGGCGCGGGAACTCGGTTCCCGGGGCATCCTCGTCAACGCGGTCGCGCCGGGCTACATCGAAACCGATATGACCGCCGAACTTCCGGTCGCCGCGCGGGAAGCGCTCGTCGGCCAGATCACGCTCGGAAGGTTGGGCGACCCGACGGATGTCTCCGGTGTCGTGCGCTTTCTGGCGGGGCCCGCCGCACGGTATATCACGGGCCAGGTATTGGTGGTGGACGGGGGGATGGTCATCTAGTAGGTTCACGCGCGACGTGCCCGGGTGCGTCACGGTTTCTCGACTTCCAAAGGAGATAAGGGCGATGGCGGACATCGAAGCGAGGGTCAAGGACATCATCATCAACGAGCTCGGCGTCGAGGCGGAGAAGGTCACCTCGGAGGCGTCTTTCGTTGAAGATCTCGGTGCCGACTCTCTGGATACCGTCGAACTGGTGATGGCTTTCGAGGAGGAGTTCGGGATCGAGATCCCCGACGAGGACGCGGAGAAGATGCAGACCGTCGGTGACGCCGTGGACTATATCCGAAAGCAGCAGGACTGATTCGGGATCGCGAAGAAACGATGTCGATGAATCGCCGTGTCGTCATTACGGGGACGGGCCTGATCACGGCCGTGGGGAAGGACGTCCCGGGCACCTGGACGTCCCTTCTCGCGGGCCGGAGCGGTGTGGACACGATCCAGAACTTCGACGCGACGGACTATCCGGTCCGCTTCGCCGGTGAAGTGACGGACTTCGACCCCCACGAGTACATCGACCGCAAGGAAGCAAAGCGGACGGACCGGTTCGCCCAGTTGGGGATCGGCGCCTCCGTCCAGGCGATGCGTGAGGCCGGACTCGACGAGGGTCTCGGCCCGGTCGACCCCGAAAGATTCGGGGTCATCATTGGCAGTGGGATCGGGGGCATCGCCACGTTCGAGGAGCAGCACGGCCGCTTCGTGGAGAAGGGTCCGGGCCGCGTTTCGCCGTTCTTCGTGCCGATGTTCATCGCGGACATCGTCTCGGGTCTGGTATCCATGCGGTACGGGGCCAAAGGCCCGAATTACACGACCGTGTCGGCGTGCGCCTCGGGTGCGCACGCGATCGGAAACGCGTTTCGGTCGATCCAGGTGGGCGAATCGGACGTGATGGTCGCCGGGGGCACGGAGGCGAGCGTCACGCCGATGACCGTCGCCGGGTTCGCCGCGATGAACGCGCTTTCGGAGCGGAATGACTCTCCCGCGACGGCGAGCCGTCCGTTCGACGCCACGCGCGATGGTTTCGTGCTCGGTGAAGGTGCCGGGATCCTCGTGCTCGAGGAACTGGAGCACGCGAAAGCTCGCGGTGCGCGGATTATCGCCGAGGTCGTCGGCTTCGGTCAGACGGGCGACGCCTACCACATCACCTCGCCCGCGCCCGGCGGGGAAGGCGCCGTCCGGGCCATGAAGGCGGCACTCCGCGCGGCCGGTGCCGAACCCACCGACGTCACCTATATCAACGCGCACGGAACGTCGACGCCGGCGAACGACCTGAACGAGACGGCGGCGATCAAGACGGTTTTCGGCGATCACGCGTGGAAGCTCGTGGTCGGTTCGACAAAGTCGATGACCGGACATACGCTGGGTGCCGCCGGCGGCGTCGAGGCCGTGATCTCCGCGCTCGTCTGCGAAAAGGGTCTCATCCCGCCCACGATCAACTATTCCGAGCCCGATCCGGCCTGCGATCTCAACTACGCGACCGATGGCGTGGTCGAGAAGCGAGTGGACTTCGCGCTTTCGAACAGCTTCGGCTTCGGGGGGCACAACGTTTCGCTCGCGATCCGCCGGTGGGACGACGGAGAGTGACGGGACGGTCGGTCGACGTGGCGAACGAAGCGACTAGCCTTCCGACGGCCATGATTCTCCCATGAGAATCGGCCATGGGTATGATTCACACCGGTTCGTCGAGGGGCGCCGGCTCGTGCTGGGCGGTGTCGAGATCCCGTTCGAATACGGTCTCGCCGGACATTCTGACGCGGACGCGGTCGCGCACGCGGTGACGGACTCGCTTCTCGGCGCGGTCGCGCTCGGCGACATCGGTCACCATTTCCCGCCCGAGGATCCCAGATGGAAGGACGCTGATTCCATCAGCCTGCTCAAGGCCGTTGTAAGGCTCCTCGAAGGCGAGAATTATCAGGTCGTGAACGTGGACGTCACGATCGTTGCGGAACGCCCCAGGATCGGCCCCTTCGCGGAACCCATGCGACGGCGGGTCGCCGAGGCGATCGGGATCGCGCCTCGGCATGTCTCGATCAAGGCGAAGACGAATGAAGGGATGGGGTGGATCGGGCAAGGCGCCGGTATCGCCGTTCACGCGGTGGCGCTCGTCGACCGCATCGAAGACCAGGATCGAGTTCACGCGCGGTAATGTCCGGCATGCGCGATGAGCGGGGCTGAGGCGATCTTCCGCTGGCTTCTCTCCATCCCTCAATGGTTGCTCTACCCGATCGCCGCCGCCGCCGCCGCGATCGAGAACGTCATACCGCCTTTGCCCGGCGACCTGATGGTGGTGGTCATCAGCGTGATCGCCGGCGCCAAGGGAGTGGACGCCCCCATGCTGTTCCTCGTCGTCTGGCTCGGCAACGTGACGAGCGCGTTATGCGTATACGCGTTGGGCCGGCGATACGGCGAGACGTTTTTCGCGGGCCGCATCGGCGGGTTCCTGCTCGCGCCTAGACAGCTCGCGGGACTCTCCCGCGCGTATCACCGCTTCGGTCTCCCGATCATCTTCTTCAGCCGTTTCCTCCCCGTCTTTCGCCCGATCGTACCCGCGTTCGCGGGCGTCGCCGGAATCTCGTTCGCGGGCGCGGCGATCCCGATCGTCTTCGCGTCGGCGATCTGGTACGGTTTCCTGGTCTATCTGGGCACGACCGCCGGCCAGAATCTCCCGGCCGTGACCGAGACGCTCGGGCGGATCGGCGGCAGCCTGTGGGTCGTTTCGGGAATCTTCGTCGCGCTTTTCGCCTGGTGGTGGCTCCGTACCCGTCGGGAGCGGGGGATGGCACCATGACGGCGAATCCCGAAGTCGCCGACCGACCGGCGGAAGACCTCGACAACCTGCGCCGGGCGTTCCATATCGAACGTTTCGTCGATCACCTGCGATTCGAGCGAGGTGTTTCGGAACGGACGCTGGAAGCGTACGATCATGATGTAACACGACTCGTCGTCTTTCTCGCGGCGGGTGGTCCACGTACCCCTGACGCGGTCGCGACGGGTGACCTGCGCGCATTCGTCCTTCGGCTCAAGGACCTTGGTCTGGCGTCGTCGTCGATCGCCCGCAACATCTCGGCGATCCGCGCGTATTTCGGGTTTCTCGTCGCGGAAGGGCTCGGAGCCGCTGACCCGAGTGACAAGCTGCGCATGCCGCGCGGGACACGGGGGCTTCCCGACGTGCTCTCCGTCGAGGAGATCGAGCGACTGCTGGGTGCACCCGACCTGGGACGACCGCTCGCGTGGCGTGATCGGGCGTTGCTCGAAACGATGTACGGTACGGGGATCCGTGTATCGGAGGCGGCCGATCTGAAGCTCCGCAATCTGGCCTTCGAGGAGCAGGTCGCGCTCGTCCGGGGCAAGGGACGCAAGGAGCGCATCGTGCCGATCGGGCGGAGCGCGATTGGCGCGCTGGCGATCTATCTGCGCGAAACCCGGCCGCGCCTCGACCGGGGCCGGGGAGACGGCCGGGTATTCCTGAACGCCCGCGGCGGGCCGCTATCGCGGATGGGAATCTGGAAGATCCTCCGCGGACACGTGGAGTCGGCGGGAATCGAGAAGGCGGTCAGTCCACATACGCTGCGGCATTCGTTCGCGACCCACCTCCTCGAAGGCGGCGCGGACCTGACCGCCGTCCAGGAGATGCTGGGTCACGCCGACATCTCCACGACGCAGATTTACACGCATGTGGATCGCCGGTACCTCACCGAGGTACATCGTAGCTACCACCCGCGAGCGTAGCCGGAACCGCCAGTATTTCACGCGACACGTGGGCCAGCGCCGGAGAGCGAGATGATTGTGGTGATCGACAACTACGACAGCTTCACCTTCAACCTTGTTCAGTACCTGGGAACGCTGGGGGCGGAGGTCGCGGTTCATCGAAACGACGAGTTGACGGTCGATGAGATCGAGGCGACACACCCCGACGCCGTGGTGATTTCGCCGGGTCCCTGCACACCGAACGAAGCCGGGATCTCGATCGAACTGATCCAGCGGCTGGGGCCGACCACGCCCGTTCTCGGGGTTTGCCTGGGGCATCAGGCGATCGGGGCCGCCTACGGCGGGAGCGTGATCCGTGGAGCGCGGCTGATGCACGGGAAGACATCGTCGATCGCGCACTCGGGAAGAGGAATCTTCGCGGGGATTCCCTCACCCCTTACCGTTGCTCGATATCACTCGCTCACCATCGACCCGAACGATCTGCCGGAGGAACTGGAGATTCTCGCCCATACGGACGAGGAGGGTTACAGGGACGAGATCCAGGCGGTCCGACATCGGGAGTTTCCCGTCTGGGGAGTCCAGTTCCATCCCGAGTCGATCGCGAGCGAGCACGGTCTGGAGCTTCTCCAGAACTTCCTCGATTCCATCTGAGGCGCGCCGGGCGGCGGGATATGACCCATGCTCGCGCGGGACGTGTGCGATCCGGACTCCTCCTCCTTGCCGCCGTTTCCGTCGTTATCGGGACGGCGGTCCCCGCGGACGCGCAGAACATCACCGTCTATGGAACGTCGCGGGATCCCGCGGTGTCGGCCGCCCTCGCCGTACTCGAACGCGACGCTTACCTGCTGATTGATCGGGATACCGTACTGGGCCCGGAAGTCGAGATCGCGGGCGACCTCATCGTTGTGCGGGCCCGGGTCGCGCTGGAGGGGAAGGTCACCGGCGCGGTGGTCGTCGCTGATGGGGACTTCTTCACCCGGTCGCGGTCGGAAGTCGGCGGCCCAGTGGCGGTGCTCGGTACTGGCGGCGCGTTCACCTCGGGCCTCGCGCAAGGTGATCCGCCGCGGGTCCTGGAGCAGGACCCACGCGTGTTCGTCAGTGTGGGCGCGACGCCGACCGGGTACAGCCTCACGATCACCTCACCCGAGCCGCCTCCGACGTTCCGACTCCCGGGGTTCCATGGCTTCGCGCCGCCCACCCATGACCGTGTGGACGGGTTCTCGGTGATCTGGCGCCCGGACATCGGGTTCGGCGGGGGAGACACAGCGACCGTCGCGATCCGGGGGACGGTCATCGTTCGAACCCTCCGTCGGCGGATCGACGGGACGATCGAGGCCAGCTATCGGCCCACGCCGCGGTCGCTCGTCTCCACACGCGTCGGGAGGGCGACGTTCACGCCCGAGGTCTGGGCCCGTGGAGATCTCGCCAATACGCTCTCGTCACTCATCAAAGGATCCGACGTCCGGGACTATTTCGAATCGGACGTCGCGTCGATCTCCATCCGCCGCCTGCCTCCCCCTCCGCTCATCGAGGGCGAGGGGTTTATCGTACCAGGCATTACCCTTCGGGTGTCGCGCGATCGATCTCTGGAGGGCCGTCATCCCTGGTCGTTGATGGGCGATCTCGATCGCCCGAACCCATCGATCGACGAGGGAACGCTTGCGTCGCTGGTTGGACGCGTCGATGCCGCCTGGCGGGGGGCGCGCGCCAGACTCGGCGCCGAGGCCGCGGTGGAGTGGGGGGTGCCGAGTCTGGGAGACTTCGAGTTCACGCAGCTTTCATCGGCGGTCGTATTGTCGACGGAGATCCTGAACGGTCACCAGGTCGGGATCACCGGATACGCGCTCGTTCCCCTGGGTGACGGCGCGGTTCCGCGTCAACGATGGAGTTTCGTCGGCGGGCCCGCGACACTTCCGACGTTCCCGACGGCGAATGCGCGGGGTGACCACCTCCTCTTCGGGAACGCCGTCTATCTGCTGCCGGTCAATCGGATCCGGATCCCCGTCGCGGGGAGTCCTTCGTTCAGGCTCGAATACCTGGCCGGTACCGCCTGGCCATCGGGAGAGCCGATGCCGCGCATGGCACAGAACGTCGGAGCGGGTATCCAGCTGCTCATGTTCAAGGCGATGGTGTACGCGGACCCGGCTGCCGACACCTGGCGCGGAGAACTCGTTTTCGGTGCCCGCCTCTCTGGCGGCCTGAGCGTTCCCACCTTCTGACCCGACCAGCGGAAGGCTTTTGACAAAGTCGCTGGACACGGATACGTTGACTGGCGTGATTATTGCTTCCATGTGCACGCATTGCCTTCATTCCGCGCGATGAGCGGCCTGACCCTGGCGGTGATTCCCGCCCGGCTCGGATCGACTCGCCTCCCCCGAAAACCCCTTCACGTCATCGCCGGTCGACCTCTCCTCGAGTGGGTCTGGCGACGTGTGACGGCCATTCCGATCTTCGATTGCACGGTCATCGCGACGGACAGCGAGGAGATCGCCGAGCGGGCCCGGTTAATGGGAGCGCTGGTGGAACTCACTTCGCCCGATCACCCGTCCGGGACGGATCGAGTCGCGGAGGTGGCGCGACGGATCCCGTATCAGAAATTTCCCTATATCGTCAATATCCAGGGTGACGAGCCGTTCGTGGAGTCGCCACACCTCGAGGCGGCGTTGCGACTGGTCCGCGAAGAGGGATGGGACGTGGGGACGGTGGCGTCGAAGATCGGGACCCTCGAGGAATGGCGGTCGGCGTCCGTGGTGAAGATCGTCCGGGCTCCGGGCGGACGGGCGCTTTATTTCTCCCGGGCGCCGATCCCGCACCAGCGGGACGCGGAACCCGGCCCGGCGGAATTCGAAAGCGGCGCCTTCCTTCGTCATATCGGGGTATACGCGTACACGGCGGACGCGTTGCGGCATTGGGTGGAGTTGCCGGAAGCGCCTCTGGAGCGGCTCGAACGGCTGGAACAACTGCGGCCACTCGGCGCCGACCTCCGGATCGGGGTGGCGGTGGTCCCGAGCGCCGAAGGAGGGGTAGATACACTGGAAGACGCGCGCAGGGCCGAACTTCGTCTTCTGGCGAGTTGAGCGGGGAGATCACGGAAGGTCGATCCGGAACCACATGCATCTCGAGGGGCTCGATGACTGAACCGACATCCACGGCACCGACGAAGTACATCTTCGTGACCGGCGGCGTCGTCTCTTCGCTGGGGAAGGGGATCGCGGCCGCTTCGCTCGGCCGGCTGCTCGTCGAACGGGGGCTCAAGGTCACGATCCAGAAGTTCGATCCATACATCAATGTGGATCCCGGAACACTCTCGCCGTTCCAGCACGGCGAGGTGTACGTGACCGACGATGGCGCCGAAACCGACCTGGATCTGGGTCACTACGAGAGGTTCATCGACCAGTCCCTCTCGCAGGCGAACAATATCACGACCGGCCGGATCTATCAGGACGTAATCACCAAGGAGCGACGGGGTGACTACCTCGGCGCGACGGTGCAGGTGATCCCGCACATCACGGACGCGATCAAGGCGGCGATCCGACGGTTGGGCCCCAACAATGACGTGGTGATCACCGAGATCGGCGGCACGGTCGGCGATATCGAAAGCCTGCCGTTTCTGGAGGCGATCCGGCAGTACAGGCAGGAGATCGGTCGCGAGAACACGCTCTTCATCCACGTCACCCTCGTGCCGTACATCGCGGCCGCCGGTGAACTCAAGACGAAGCCGACGCAGCACTCCGTGCGGGAACTGATGGAGATCGGGATCCAGCCGGACATCCTCGTCTGCCGGTCAGAGAAGCGACTCGAGTCCGACGTACGGCGCAAGATCGCGCTCTTCGCGAACGTGGACGTGCGCGGCGTGATCGAAGCGCCCGACGTGCGGTCCATCTACGAGATCCCGCTCGTCTTTCGCGACCAGCATCTGGATGACCTGGTGCTCAACAGGCTGCATATCGAAGCGCCGAAGGCGGACCTTTCGGCGTGGAAGGATCTCGTTGGGCGAATCTACCAGCCCGCGAACGGGCGGGTCCGGATCGCCGTGGTGGGGAAGTACGTCGCGCTCGTCGATTCCTACAAATCCGTACAGGAGGCACTGATCCACGGGGGGATCGCGAACGATGTCGGAGTGGATATCGACTGGCTCTCCTCCGAGGACTTCGAAGGCGTAACGTCGGACGGTCGGCTGAAGGCCTATGACGGTTTGCTGATCCCCGGCGGCTTCGGGGTGCGCGGAGTGGAGGGGATGCTCGAGGCGATCCGCGTCGCCCGGGAGAATGACGTCCCCTTCTTCGGCATCTGTCTCGGTCTGCAGACCGCGATCATCGAATTCGCCCGTAATGTCTGCGGCCTGGCGGACGCTCACTCGACGGAATGGTCGAAGGACGCGAGCGACCCGGTCATCTGCCTGATGAACTCGCAACATGAGCAGACGGATATGGGCGGCACGATGCGGCTCGGGGCGTTCGTGGCGCGCCTGGTGAGCGGCTCGCGAGCGGCGGCCATCTACGGCGCGGCCGAGATCAGCGAGCGGCATCGTCATCGATATGAGGTGAACAACATCTATCGGGACGTGCTCAACGAACATGGTATGCGCGTGAGCGCCACCTCGCCCGATGGCGACCTCGTCGAGATGATCGAGCTGGACGATCATCCATGGTTCCTCGCGACGCAGTTCCATCCCGAGCTGAAATCCCGGCCCAACAACCCGCATCCGCTGTTCGCGTCGTTCATCCGCGCGGCCGCGCGGTATCGGGACCGGACGGCGACCGAGGCCGGCAGGGACGCCCTGGCGGAGGTCGTCTCCTGAGCGACGACGTGACCGCGCGGGCGGCCCCGGACGCGAACCGGCTCTTCGCGGGGCGGGATCGGTTCTTTTTGATCGCGGGCCCCTGCGTCCTCGAAGACGACGCCCTCAACCTGGGCATCGCGGAACGACTGGCGCGCCTCTCCGCCGAACTCCGCGTGCCCGTCGTCTTCAAGGCGTCGTTCGACAAGGCGAACCGCTCGTCGGCGGGGTCGCCGCGTGGACCGGGGCTCGAACGCGGTCTCGAGCAACTGGCGCGGGTGCGCCGAGAGTCGGGACTTCCCGTTCTGACGGATATCCACGAGGCCGCCCAGGCCGGAGTCGTCGGGGAGGTCGTGGACGTGCTCCAGATTCCCGCGTTTCTCTGCCGGCAGACCGATCTGCTCGTCGCGGCGGGCGCCACCGGGAGGGCGGTCAATATCAAGAAGGGCCAGTGGATGGGGCCGGCGGAGATGGCGGGCGCGGTGGCCAAGACGATGGGCGCGGGCGCGGCCGGAGTCGCGGTTACGGAGCGAGGAACCTTTCTCGGGTATGGCAACCTCGTCGTCGACATGCGCTCGTTCCCGGCGCTGAAACGTCTCACGGGCGGGCCCATCGTTTTTGACGGAACACACTCCGTGCAGAGGCCGGGGGAAGGTGCGGGGGTGAGTGGCGGGCAGCCGGAGTTCATCCCCACGCTCGTCAGGGCGGCTACGGCGGCGGGGGCGACGGCGCTCTTCCTCGAGGTCCACCCGGATCCGCCATCGGCTCCGTCCGACGCGACGAACATGTTACGACTCGATGCGTTACGACCTCTGCTGGAGGAAGTGCTGGCGATCCGCGCCGCGCTCCGGGCGGAGAAAGAATGAACGGAATGAGCAGTTCGCCGATCCCCGCCGACCGGGCGGGCGCGGTGCGCCTCGTGGTCCTGGACGTCGATGGCGTGCTGACGGACGGCGGGATCTACCTCGGTGCCACGGCGAACGGCGAAACGGTCGAGATGAAACGCTTCGAGATCACCGATGGGCTCGGGGTTCGGCTCATCCGCGATTCGGGGATCGAAGTCGCGATCATCACGGGACGGGAGTCCGCCGCGGTGCGTCTTCGAGCGGAGGAACTGGGCATCCGTGAGTGCCACCAGGACCGAGGCGCGCGGAAGCTTCCCATCCTCGACGAACTGATTTCCCGACTCGGTATCGGATGGTCGGACGTCGCTTTTCTGGCGGACGATCTGGCGGATATCCCGGTGCTCAAGCGGGTCGGTCTGCCCGCCGCGGTGGCGAACGCCGTTCCCGAGGTTCGCGCCCATGCGTGTTGGACGGCGACTCGCGTGGGTGGGTACGGCGCGGTCCGTGAGTTCGCGGAGGCGCTGCTCCGCGCCCGCGGAGAGTGGAGCGCACGAGTGGAAGCGTACCTGGCCGCGCGCGAGGAGGCATGATGATTCCCATCTCCCGGACGATCGTGGACGGGAACGAAGCGAACGGGTCGCCGGGCGATGGCGGACCGCGGGACGCATCGAGGCTCCATCCGTCCGACGTGATCGAGGAGGCGCGTCGGGTCCTTCGGCTGGAGGCCGCCGCGGTCGGCGATCTCGCCGCGCGACTGGATGAGGACTTCGTCGCGGCGGTCGAGATGATCCTCGCGGCGAAAGGCAGGGTGATCGTCGCCGGAATCGGGAAATCCGGAATCGTGGGTCGCAAGCTCGCCGCCACGCTTACTTCGACGGGAACGCCGGCGACGTTTCTCCATCCCGTGGAAGCCCTTCATGGAGACCTGGGGATCGTGGGGAGGGGGGATGTCGCGCTGTTGCTCTCCAAGAGCGGGGAGTCCGACGAACTGCGCGGTCTGGTGGAATACTTTGCGCGCACGAGTGTACAGGTGATCGCGATGACCGGGAGCCGGAAGTCGTCGCTCGCCCGGCACGCCAGGCTGGTGCTCGACTGCGCGGTCAGTGAGGAAGCGTGTCCGCATGACCTCGCGCCGACCGCGTCGACCACCGCGATGATGGCGCTCGGCGATGCGCTCGCGCTCGCGTTGCTCAAGCGACGGGGCTTCGGGCGCGAGCAGTTCGCGCGCATCCATCCGGGTGGCGCGCTTGGCCGTCGGCTGCTCCTGACCGTCGCCGACGTCATGGTGACCGAGGCTCTGCCCGTCGTCCTTCCGACGGCGAGCATGCGGGAGGTCGTCGTGCTCCTTGCGGGGAGGCGGGGAACCGTCGCGATAACCGACGCGGACGGGCGCCTCGTCGGCGTCTTCACGGCCGGTGATCTCACCCGACTGATGAAGCGAAGCGAGGCGTTCTTCGATATTCCCGTCGCCGAGGTGATGACGCGAGAACCTCGGTCGACCCGGCCCGAGGTGCTGGCCGCCACGGCCGTCGGGCTCATGGAGCGCTCGGGAATCATGGCCCTTCCCGTCCTGGACGAAGCCGGCTTCGTCGTCGGCATGGTTCATCTTCACGACCTGATGCGGGCCGGAGCTGTCTGACGTGAAACGATTGATGCTCTGGGGAGGAATCCTGGCACTGCTCGCCGGGTGCGGTTCTGAGGCCGGAACGCCCTCGGCGCCGGCGGAGGCCTTCATGCTTCCCGCGGACAACGTTTTCTTTGAGATCCGTGAGGTGATGCTCTCCAACGGTGTCATCGCCGCGGTTCTCACGGCTGACTCCGCGCTCGTGTGGGATGGCGAACGGCGTGTGGATCTGATCGGTGTCGACGTCCAGTTCCACGACGAACGCGGTGCCCCGGCGGGCACCCTGACCTCGCGGACGGGTGAGTTCGACGGCGTGACCTTCATCGGGCGTGGCTCGGTCGTCCTCGTCACCGAGGGTCCGCAAGGAACTCGTACGCTCGAGAGTGAGCAGCTGACTTTCGAATTGCGGGATGACGTGATCTGGACCGAATCGCCATTCCTTCTCACCGAGGGCGGCAGAACGAGCCGGGGCACGAGCTTCCGGACCGACTCCCGGTTCTCGACCTGGGAGGTTCGCGGTCTGGAGTCGACCGGTACCGTTTCGGGCACGGAGACGCCGTTCTGATGTGGCGGCTCGTTCTCGCGTTGATGTTCCTGTTGTTCGGGCCCGCCGCGCTCTCCGCGCAGGAAAGGCAATGTTCCTTCACGACGGGTGGTTTCGCCGAGAGTTCGAGCGTCGAGACAGGAGTGATCATCATCCGCGACCCCTTCGTGTTTTCGTGTGACGATGGCGTGATGCTGAGCGCGAACTCTGGACGACTCAACCAGTTGACTGACGAAGCGCACTTCGTGGGCGACGTCTTCTTCCAGGATTCCACGAACACGCTCCGCGCGGCGGAAGCCACGTACAATGCCCAGACGGCGCATCTCGTGGCCCTTGGTGAGGTTCGTTTTGAGGACCGGGCCGAGGGCTCGACGCTGGAAGGGCCGAACCTTGAATATTTTCGGGCGACGGACTTCCGGTCGGTGGCGCGGATGAGCGCGACCGAGCGGCCGACGCTGTTGCTCTATCCGGAGGCGGTCGCTGGCGCGGTGCGGGATCCGATCAGACTGGTTGGAGAGCGGGTCGAGATGGAGGGCTCGTCACGACTCACGGCGTTTGGTGACGTCGTGATCACCCGCTCGGATCTCGACGCGAGGGGCGAAGAAGTCATGTACGATTCCGCCCTGGAAGAGCTGGAACTACGGCGGAACGCCGTGATTCGGAGCGAAGGCCGGGAACTGTCGGGAGAGACGGTCCTGGCCCGTCTCAGCGGCGGTCAGATCGAGTATGTCCGTTCGACCACGGCGGCGAGGATGGAAAGCGAAGACCTCGACGTCGCCGGCGCGGACCTGCAGCTCTTCTTCGTCGGCGAGGCGCTGGATCGGGCGGTCGCGGTGGGCGAGCGGGATGCCGATCCCCCGGTCATCGCCACCGCGAGAGCCGAGGCGTTCGCGCTGACGGCCGATTCCCTCGATGCGCGGTTCACCGAGCAGCGACTCGATGAGGTGGTCGCGATCGGAAACGCGCGAGGCACCACGACGACGACGGACGGCACGATCGCTGACGCCCCCCCGATCACACCGACCGACACGATGGGGGTGCCTCCTGATCCGGACCCGGTCGCCGCGGCCTTCGCCAGCGACTGGATCCGTGGCGACACCATTATCGGTCACTTCGTGCCAGTCGAACCGGAGGGCGTCGATATTGACGCGCTTCCAGTCGATCCGACTCGCGAGGTTTTGGTTCAGGCGGCTGAACCCTCCAACGAGGTCGACCTGGAACGAATCGTCGCGATCGGCGCGGCCGAATCCCTTTATCGGCTGAGTGGCGCGAGTGGTGGTTCGGGGGAACGCACGAACCTCAATTTTCTCGTCGGCCAGCGCATCGAGCTCGAGATCGACCGCGGAGAGATGCGCGTCGCGCGGGTGGAAGGACTCCAGTACGGTATCTACCTGGAGCCCGAGACGCCCAACTCGGCGGCACCGGGGGGTGGTGGGGTGATGCCCGGTCCCGAGCCCGCTGAACCGCCCGAGCCGTCGATGCCGGTCCCGAGCGGTCCGGTGCAGGATCTTGTTCCATCCACCGCGATCGGTCGCTGATGTCCATGGAATCACGAATGGACGGCCAGCCGGAATCGACGGAGTTCGAGCCCGGTCCTCCTCACCATGGCCAGGTGACGGAACGGGAAGGGGAGCGGAACGCGACGAACGAGCCGGGGGCGGAGATCAACGCGATCCACCCCATGGGCGCGGACAGCGAACCGGATCTCCAGGGACCCTCTCACCCGCCCGATTGGCTGGCCGACGACGACGCCATCGGCGAGGGGCCGAGTGTTTCCGACGAGGTCACGACCCTCTCTGAGGCTGCCGTCCATCGGCCCGGCTCGACACTGAGCGCGACCGGCCTCGTGAAGGTCTATCGGAAACGAAGGGTCGTGAACGACGTCGGCCTGCATGTGTCACAGGGGGAGATCGTCGGCCTTCTGGGACCGAATGGAGCGGGGAAGACGACGACTTTCTACATGATGGTCGGACTGATCGCGCCGGATAAGGGCCGGGTCCTGCTCGACGGGGAGGACGTTACCTCGGTGCCGATGTACCGCCGGGCCCGGAAGGGCGTGGGGTATCTGTCCCAGGAGCCTTCCGTCTTCCGCAAGCTGACGGTCGAAGACAACATTCTGGCGGTCCTGCAGATGCTGGACGTGTCGCGCCGGGAGCAACGGGAACGGCTGGAAGTACTGCTCGATGAACTGGGGCTCCGGCACCTGCGATCCTCGAAGGCGTACGCGCTTTCCGGTGGTGAGCGCCGGCGCCTTGAGATCACGCGAGCTCTGGTGGGACAACCGAAGTTCATGCTGCTGGATGAGCCGTTCGCCGGCGTCGACCCGATCGCGGTACATGACATTCAACAGATCGTCGCGGACCTCCGGCATCGCAATATCGGAGTGCTGATCAGCGATCATAACGTCGAGCAGACGCTCGACATCGTGGATCGGGCATACATCATGTACGAGGGGGGAGTGCGAGTCTCTGGAACGGTTTCTGAACTGGTATGGAATGACGAGGTGGCCGAGATTTATCTCGGCCCCACGCTCACCGCTCGCATGCGCCAGCGCTACGGCTATCCTGATCGAAGGAACGAGTAGATGAAGACGGGCCTGTACCAGGGGACACAACTCAAGCAGGAAATGAAGATCAATCCTCGCCTCTACCAGGCGATGGATCTTCTGTACATGCCGCTCCTCGACCTGCAGCAGCACCTGAAGCAGGAACTACTCAACAACCCGTTCCTCGAGATGGCCGAGGAGTCGGAGGTCGATGAAACGACCGAGGCCGACCAGGAAAAGGAGAAGGAGAAGGAAGAGGAGATCGATTGGGAAGAGATCCTGCTCAACGGTTTCGAGACCGGCGGGCGTCGTGAGGAATACGAGGAGCGTGAGCATTTCGAGCCCGTGTCCGTCGCCACGCGTGACCTCTCTGACCACCTGCACGACCAGCTGACCTTACTGCGTCTGTCGCCACGCGAGTTGCTGCTCGGTGAGGAGATCATCGGCAACATCAGCGATGAGGGATATCTGGAGTGCTCGCTGGAAGTCCTCGTCTTTTCGCTGAACGAGTTCCTGCGAGAGAACGGCGCGTCCTGGGGTGAGAACGCCGCGGAGCGGGTACTCTTCACGCTTCCCGAAGCCGAGAAGATGCTCCGAACGATTCAGGGTTTCGACCCGGCCGGTGTCGGGGCGCGCGACCTGCGGGAATGTATACTTCTGCAGATCGTCGACGAGGTGTCGCAGGCGATCACGAGCGGGACCGGCCACTCGGAACCACTTCCGGCCGACCTCGACGCGGCGCTCGAGTCACGACTTTGTCATCGCATCACCCGTGATTACTTCGACCAGCTGATCAACCATCGGTGGTCCGAGATCTCCAAGGAACTCTCGATCACGCCGAGGGATGTTCAGGACGCCGCGGACGATATCGCCAAGCTGGATCCGAAACCCGGGCTGAAGTACGGGAACCACGGCGACAATTACATCACGCCTGATCTGGTGGTGGAGAAGGTCGCCGACGAATATCTGGTCTTCCTGAACGACACGAATCTCCCGCGTCTGAAGCTGTCCAGGACGTACAAAGAGATCGCGATGGACAAGAAGAAGTTCGTCGGCGAGAACAAGGAGTTCATTTCCAACAAGCTCAATTCGGCGAACTGGATGATCCAGGCGATCGAGCAACGACGGCAGACGATGTTGAAGGTGATGAACTTCATCGTGGACCGTCAGCGGGAGTTCTTCGAACGGGGTGTCCAGTATCTGAAGCCGTTGACGTTGCGCGAGGTGGCCGAGGTGATCGACATGCATGAGTCGACGGTTTCGCGGGTGACCAACGAGAAGTTCGTGCAGACGCCGAGGGGAGTGCTGCCGCTGAAGTTCTTCTTTTCCTCCGGTCTGTCGACGACCTCGGGTGAAGAGGTTTCGGCGCGAGGGATCAAGGCACAGATTCAGAAGCTGGTGTCGGAAGAGAACCCGGCTCGTCCACTGACTGATCAGGCGATCGTGAACATCCTGAAGAAGGAAGGTATACAGATCGCGCGGCGGACGGTCGCGAAGTATCGTGACCAGCTTGGGATCCTCTCGGCGAGAATGCGTAAACGCGTCTGATGCCGGTCGAGCCGCGGTCAGGAGTGGCCACTGTGGCCATCGCGCCCCGTATGCCTGAGGAATCACTCGCCACGCGCGACAACTTCGCCGTCGTAATCCCCGCGTACAACGAAGTCGAGAACATCGCCGCGCTCTTCTCCGCGCTCGGGGAGACGTTCGCGCGCCACGATCTGAACGGCGAGGTGATCCTCGTCGACGATGGTTCCACGGACGGCACCCATGAGGTCGCTTTGCGCGAGGCGCACCGACTCGCGCGGGTCAAGGTCGTGCGTCACCGGCGAAACCTCGGCAAGACGGAAGCGATGATCACGGGCGGCGACGCGACGACGGCGGAGTTCATCGTACTCTTCGACGCCGACCTGCAGCATTCGCCCGAAGAAATTCCTCGGTTCCTCGAAAAGCTCGCCGAAGGGTGGGACATCGTGGCCGGGCGGAAGATCGGCAGCTACGAGAAGCGTGCGGTGAGTTCGGTCTACAATCAGATCTCGAACCGACTTTTCGACGTGCCGGCGCGTGATCTCAATTCGATGAAGGCGTTTCGGCGGCGGATCCTGCGTGAGATCCCGCTGCGGCACGACTGGCACCGGTTCTTCATCGTGCTCGCCTACGCTCGCGGCTATACGGTCACCGAGATCGATATCGCGCTGTTCCCTCGACACGCCGGGGTCTCGAAGTTCTCGGGTCGGGGGCGGATTCTCGTCGGTGTGGGGGATCTGCTCGTCGTCTGGTTCTACCTGAAGTTCAGCGAGAAGCCGATGCAGCTTTTCGGCGGCGCCGGTCTCGCGTTGATCCTGCTGGGCCTGCTGGTCGGTCTGATCGCGGTGGTACTCCGGATAGGGGAGTGGATGCCTCCGTTCGGGTACCGCCCGCTCCTGACCCTTGTGGTCCTGCTCGAAACCATTGGTTTCGTACTCTTCGGCTTCGGTTTCATCGGCGAGATGATCGCCATCGTCCGCACGGACGTTGACGCCCTGCGTCGCGGCGCGCCGCGAGGTGAGTGATCTCGGCGTTAGCCGGCGATCCTTCCCACGATTTCCTTGACCACCCCACGCCCCGGGCATATCGTCCGGGGGAATCCCGGCCGTAAGAGTCGCTTTTCCTTCACCCCGATCCATCGAGCAGCGCGCGAATCCGCCAACGGCCGGCCGACCCCTGGCCCGCGACCCGGTGGCCTCATCCATCACATTCCCCGCAGGGAGGAGACATGCCGCGACAACTGCACAAGCTGTGGAGGATTCCGGTCGTCGCCTTGGGCGCCATCGTATCCACGTCGTGTCTCGCCGATGCCCGCGAGGTCGACGCGGCCCCGACGCAGGAAACGATCGGCAACCCGATCACCGGTGAAGGACTTCCGAACCCGAACCCGACGGTTCTCACGAACTGGGGACAGATCCCCGCTGGCCGGACATTCGGCACCAGCGCCGGAATGGAAATCGATCCGACGGATGGTCATCTCTGGACGTATGAACGGTGCGGATCCGGTTCGGCGGGTGGACCCGGTATCAACTGTGACAGCAACCCCGTCGATCCGGTGCTCAAGCTGGATCGCCATACCGGCGAGATCCTCGCCATGATCGGCGCGGGCGTGATGGTCACCCCGCACGGGATCTACGTTGACCGGGAGGGTAACGTCTGGGTGACCGACTTCGCCGCGAACGAGGCCGGAACGAAGGGGCACCAGGTTCACAAGTTCAGTCCGAGCGGAGAATTGCTGCTCAGCCTCGGTACGCCCGGGCGGGCGGGGAACGATGGCGCCCATTTCAACCAGCCGAACGATGTCATCGTCGCGCCCGACGGGAGCATCTTCGTGAGTGATGGCCATAGCGGGCAGGGAATGACGACGGCCCAGGCGATGGAGGAAGGGCGGGCTCAGGGGATGACCGCGCGGATCATGAAGTTCACTCCGGACGGAACGTTCATCAAACAATGGGGCCAGATCGGCACTCGTCACGGCGAGTTCCGTACTCCGCACGCACTCGCGTTCGACTCGCGCGGCCGTCTGTGGGTCGCGGATCGCGGGAACCATCGAATCGAGATCTTTGACCAGGAGGGTAACTACCTGGAGTCTCGTTACATGTACGGACGGATCAGCGGCATCTTCATCACCGAGGATGACCGGGTGTACGCGATCGACTCGGAATCCAGTCCGACCAATCACCCCAACTGGGTGAACGGTGTGCGGATCGGCCGTGTCGACGCGGATCGCATCGAGGCGTTCATTCCGCCATTCGAGGCGGAGAACCGGCTATACCAGGGAGTCGCCGGTGAAGGCGTCGCCGTCGACGCGGATGGGAACGTGTACGCCGCCGAGGGGCCCAATTCGTTGCGATTCGCGGGTGGAACGTTCACCAAATACGCCGTCGAATAGAACCGCCCCCATAGGGTCGAACCAGTGGCGCGGGTCGACCTCGCGCATCCTCGTTCTCGCCACTGGGTGACCTGGCGGGCCTGGGCGAACGATCCCCGGGAATACGGAAAGGCCATGCGTCGACGCCGCCATGGAAGGGGTGACCGTAGAGCCAATAATGGGGCTGGTGGCAGGCGTTCAGGTGTATAGATTCGATCCCGTGAACAGACGAGAGCAGGTTCTGCCCAGCGGGGCCCTCCTCCAATCGCCGGAGGAGGGCGCGCGGCCCGAAGATGTGACGGAAGCATCGTGGCGAGATGAACCACGGGAGGTACGAATGTCTGATCGCGAGGATCACGAGGGTGGAGGTCTCCTGACCCTCGAGGCGTATTCCGAGCTGCCGGAGGATCATGAATACCGGCATGAACTGGTCCGGGGTACGCTCGTCCGAGAGCCCCGTCCTGGGGTCCACCATGGGGTTCAGGCCATGGAACTGGCGGCGGTTCTGCACGGCTTCGTCCGGCGTCAGGACATCGGCCGCGTCATGATCGAGGCCGGCTTCATCCTTTCGGAAAATCCGGTAACGCTTCGCGGTCCGGACATCGCGTTCGTCTCGGCGGGGCGGTTGACGGACGGCATCCCGCTGGGATTCTTCCACGGCGCGCCCGATCTCGCGATAGAGATCGTATCCCGCTCGAATCGTCGCGCGGAGATCCAAGCGCGTGTCGATGATTATCTCGGGGCGGGAACACGTCTCGTCTGGGTCGTGGACTCGATCCGTGAATCGGTCGTGGTTCACCGTGCGGGGGGACACATCGAGCATCTGTATCCCGAAGACGACTTGCGGGGAGGTGAGGTGCTTCCGGGATTTCGGGTTCGCGTCGGCGATCTGTTCATCGGCTGAGCGGCCCGCGGGCCCGAGCGCTCGTCACCCCGGGAAGAACAGATATCCCCGACGACCCGCGGTCGCCGGGGATTGTCTCATCCGGGCGAAACCTTCAGGTCAGGTCGCTCGCCTGACCTGCTCCGCGAACCGCTCTTTCCGCCGTGATCTCATCGAGCCTGACCCAACATCTCGTGGAGCGTGATGAACCGTTCAACGCGCAGTCTACGCACGATTCTGGGCAATTGAAGCTCGAACTCCTCCCCCGCGGTCCTTCCGAGAAGTGAGCGGCCAAGCGCCGAAGCCATGGAGATCTGCCCGGTTTCGATGTCGATGAAGTCACCGAAAACGAGCGTATAGGTTTCCTCGTCACCGAGCCGGAGGTCGACGACGGTGACGCGCGAGCCGAAGCCAACACGATCGGCCGGGATCTGCGAGAGATCCACGTTGGAGATCTCGCCTCGGCGCTTCGTGAGGTGATTGAGTCGTGCCTGGACGAACTGCTGCCGTTCAAGGGCCGACTTGTATTCCGAGTTCTCACGCAGATCACCGTGCTCGACGGCTCTCTGGATCGCCTTCGGCAGGGTCACCTGCAGTTCATGGGTCAGACGAGCGATTTCTTCGTCCAGCCGCGCCTTGATTTCGTCGAGCATCGCTCCCATCCGGGTGGGGAAGACGTCCTCTCAGTGGACAGCGGGATGAAAATGTAACCCCGGAATCCAGGGGAAGCTACGGAGGCGTCGGGCCGGCGTCGGGGGTGGAAACGGTGCGGCGACTATCCAGAGGGGTCCGGGGGAGGAGGAGGACCGCCGGAACCAGTTCAGCGGCGACGGTCCAGAGGCGAGTGGCGATCGCGACGAGCGCGGCAACCGGAGCGGGCATCAGCGCGGAGAGCATCAATGTCAGCGCGCCTTCCTTCGCGCCGAGACCGGCGGGAGCGATGAAGACGACGTATCCCGCAATGAACGCCAGCGCGTTGATGGCTATGAATGTGCCGAACGGGGCACTCTCGAGCGTGGTCAGCGAGCGAACGAAGAGACCGAACGCGCCGCCGATCACCACCCAGGAGACCATGGCCAGAGACACCAGGCCCACACCATCGATCCACCGACCGTTCCATTCACCGAGATCCCTTCGTGTCGCCCGCTGGACGAACGTGAGGGCCGTTCGTATCACGACCGGGTGCACGAAGAGTAGTAGAAGAGGGGCAAGAACCCGCGCGATGTCGGCGAGCGGATCGATCGGGGGGACGAGGCCGCGGGGCAGGAAATAGATACCGGCGAGCATCGCGGCGATACCGAAGATCCCCGAATGAACGGCAAGCGACGTGATGGTGACCGTACCGGTGAGCCCACCACGCGCGCCGAGATGCGCGGCGCCCACGAATTGCCAGATTTTGCCGGGAATGTATCTGCCGAGGCCAGAAACGAACCAGACGCGAGCGAGATCACGATACCCGATCTGGTGTCCCATCCGCTTGAGGAGGAGGCGCCAGACCAGAACGCCCCAGAGGAGCCCCGCGATGTGCAACACGAGGGAGGCCAGGAGAAGTCCGGGCCGAAGCGTCCACTCATGGGCGCGCAGCGCGGCGGCGTTCCGGGCGACGAACCAGAAGAGGAAGCCGAGCGCGGTCGCGACGAAGGCGAATCCCGCGACGCGCCGCCATGTTCCCGCCCCGGGCGACTCCCGATTCACGTCGTGGCCACCTTCTCGCCCGGCGTATCCACTCCACGTCGTCGCCGGTGTGACCAGAGGAGCCAGCTCCCATATCCCACGAGGGCCGTCATCCCGGCAAAGTAAATGTAGAGTCCCAGATAGAGATCAGCGGGGTGGAACTCGAAGACGACCTCCGACTCTCCCTCGCCGACGCGTACGCCGCGGAACGTATGGTTGGCGCGCAGGACGGGGGTTTCCTCACCGTTCACGGTGGCGTGCCAGCCTTCGTACCAGTTGTCCGCCAGGACGAGAAGCGCCGCGCGGTTCGCGCGGGTGCGCAGGACTACGCGGTCGGGTGTGGACTCGACGATCTCCGCGGACCCGTCGAGAGGCCCGGTTGGAAACGCGTTCGTGTCGGCACCGTACACGACCGCCGACCGACGAACGTCGAAGTCAGGGGAAGCGATCATCTCGAGGGCGCTGGTCGTATCCCACGTCGTGACCGCGTTCTCGACGAGATAGGCGCGGGGCAGCGCGGCGGGATTCTCGTAAATGATGGCGCTTCCTCGGTGGACCTCGACGAACCGCGGTGCGTTCAGCTCCATCATGCTGATGATGTAGCGAATATTCGCCGCGTCGAGGAAGTTCTGGTTCCCCAGGAAGTTATGCCAGTCCACATAGACTTCCTGTCCGGCACCCACGAACTCGTGGTATCGCTGAAGGGAATTGCCATGTTCACCGCCGGCCTGTTCCACCTGGAAATGCATCAGGTAGTTTCCGTGATTCTGATAGGCTCCTCGCTCGCCGAACGGAAGAACCCACACTCGATCATGATTGCCCTGACGCTGGAGGAAGTCGACGACGTCGTCGCGCGCGAAAGTGGTCTCGGGAGGCGGAACGGTCTCGAAGAAGTTTCGCCCCACGATCCAGAGATCCGCGACGGTGAGGATCGCGACGAGAATCACGAAGGCTAGCGACCGCATCCTGCCCGACCACCATAGCCAGATCGCGCCGGAGAAGAGTGTGGCGAAGAGGGCGAATCGACCCCATCCGGCGACGGCGGCGGCGTCTCGCATGGTCCCGCCGGAACTGGCGGCGGCGACCAGCACGCCCACGATCGACACCCCGACGATCCCCATCAGCCATGGGCCCGGCCGTGGAGCGTGACCGCCACCTGTCCCGCCGTCTTCGCCTTTGCCCCCATCGCGCGCGCGGCGACGGGAGTCGGGACCGGCGTCACGATCACCGCCGGAAACACGTGTCGCCGCGAGCCGCTCGAGAGTGATCGCGGCCATCGCGACGACGGAGAGCGAGAAGACGAAGAACGAGAGAGACGGCGCCCTGAATCGCGCCGTCCCCGGCAGAAGCTCGTAGTAGAGCCTGTAGAGCGGCGTGTGCCCGCCGAACGCGATCGAAAGAGCGAAGACACCGAGCGCGCCGAAGAACCACCAGTACCGATTCGACCGCGATATTCCGATCCCGAGAACTCCCAACACGACGACCAGCGCGCCGAGATACTCGCTATGGAGCTTGAACGGATTCCGACCCTGGTAGTTCCCCAGAATCCCCGCCTCTTCGGGCACCGCGATAGAGAGCAGCTCTTCGGGCGGCATCGAGAACCCGATCGAGTATTCATAGCCTCGCCCGCCCTCCGCTCCGCGTGGTGACTGCGGGACGTAGTCGAGGAAGGGAAGGAAATTGACCGAGGCGAGCAGGAATCCGAACGCGACCGCGCCCAGACCCATGGCTACGGTCTTCCCGAGCAGCCGCCCATTCCGGGTGACACCCAACTGAAAAAGGCAGAACGTCGCCCAGATCGCCGCCGCGATGAGGAGGTAGTAGTTGTTCTGGATCTGAAACGAGAGCAGCGAGAAACCGATCGTTGCCGCCACACCGACGAACGGCCCCAGCCGGCCCGTTCGGATTCCCCGATGGAGGAAGAAGAACACGAGCGGCGCGAACGTGGCGACGATCACTCGGCCGTCGTGCCCCGCGTACACGGATGAAAGGGTGATACCGGTGAAGCCGAACGCGAGTCCCGCCAGGAATCCGACCCATTTCCGGCACCCCAACTCGACCGCGAGGAGATAGGTTCCAAGTCCCGCGAACCCGAACTGCACGACGAAGATGAGTGGCAATATCCACGTCGTGGGCAGGAAATAATCAGCGATCAGGCGGGTGGGGAAGAAGGTGCTCCCCGGATTCGCCAGGAGCGGCAGCCCTCCATAAATGTAAGGGACCCATTTGGGCAATGAGCCTTCGGCGAGTCGGTCGGAAACGAACTCCGTGAAGAAGTAACCGCCCGCGAGGTAGTCGGTACCAAACAGATGACGGCCCGGGAGGAACGCGGGAAGGAAATAGAGCAGGGAAAGACCGAAGTAGATCAGCGCGGCCAGTCCCGGGCCGATCGACGGTCCATGATCCGCACTCCCGGCCCCTGGCCCGGCCTCGCGAGCGGCCTTCCTCGCCGAACCTCGAAGTCCTGGCTGTGCCGTCATTGTATGGTGTTCCCGTGAGAGTGGTTGGAGCGAATCACCTCGAGAAAAGCGAGGTGGTCATCAGCGACTCGTGACCAGCGAAATCGTTCGGCCGATGCGCGGGCGGAGCGACTGATCTCCGCACGTCGCGCGGGGTCAGCGAGCAAACGTGAAGCCGCCTCCGCGAAGCCGGCCGGATCACCTGGCTGGACGAGGAGTCCGCCGGCCGGGGGGGCGACGACCTCGGGGAGGGAGTCCACGTCCGACGCGATGAGTGGGAGTCCCGCCGCCATCGTTTCGGCGGCCACCATGCCGAAGCCCTCGAATCGGGAAGGCATGATCGCCAGCGCCGCGCCGGAGAGCAATGTATCGCGTGTGTCCGCGTCGATGGGACCGAGGAAATCGACGTTCCCGGCGATCCCGAGTTGCGTCAATCGGTCGCGGAATCGCTCGGTATCGCGACCTCGACCAGCGACCTTGAGGCGAAGGTCGGGCCTCTCCCGGACCAGGATCGCCATGGCGTCGAGAAGCGTATCGAGCCCTTTCTGGTGCCAGTCGAGCCGCCCGAAGTAGAGCAGATACCCCGAATCGTCGCGAGGGAGCGAGAAAAGTTCATCGGGGACTCCGGCGGTGACGTCCACGAGCAGGGCGTCGTCGCCCACGATCGCGCGCAGTCTGCGTCCGGTCGCGCTCGAGGTCACCGAGAAGACCCGGCCACGCGCGAGGCGAATCCGCTCCTGATACGCGACGAGCCGACCGATCGCGGAGCCCCATCGGTCCGAGGCGTTCGCTCCCGTCACGTGGTGCACAGTGATTCCGATGGGGCGATTCCGGGGGATGAAGAGCGGTACGTACGTCGAAAAATCGAAAACGGCGGCGTCGTAGTCGGCGTTGGCGAGGAGGCGACGGGCGCTCCGGGCGAAGGTGGCGCGGCTCCAGGCATAGGGGCGGGATGCACCGAGCCGTCTGTAGCGAATCCCCTCGATACTCTCGTCGCGTGAACCTGGAAACGCCCCGGTCGCGACGGTTATCGACTCGAGACGCGGGGCGAGACGACGATAAAGCTCGAACACCCGGACCGCGCCTCCTCCGGCGACCCATGGGTTCTGGGGGTCGTCATAGATCAGGTGAAGGACGCGCAAGGCTCCAGCTCAGCGAGGGTCGATGATGACCAGGATTCTGAAATGTCCTCGAGCCGCCGACGCGCCAGCGGCGAGTACACCAACGGGCCGGGCTCGAACCGATCACAACGATCGGTGACGCGGAACCTCGCGCGGTCGGTCTCAATCATCGGATGCCCGCGAAGGGGGGCGGAGTTCCGCGTAGAGTCCCTGGAGGTCGTCCACGATCCGTTCCCAGGAAAAGCGATCCTCCGCGTGGATTCGGCCGCGGATCGTGAGCGCGGTTCGCAGTCGATGGTCGTCGCGCAATCGTTCGATGGCGCTGGCCAGGGCGCCGACGTCACCGGGTGGCACCAGGAGGCCAGACTCACCGTCGATCACGATATCACTGATGCCGCCCGAATCACTCGCGATGACCGGCCGATCACGCATCAGCGCCTCGATCAGGACCACGCCGAGACCCTCTACGTCACCCTTTCTATCCTGAATCGCCGGAAGAACGAAGACATCGCAGTCGTCGAGCGCTCCTGCGAGATCGTCCGACGGGATGAAACCCGTGAAGGCGACCGCCTCCGCGATACCGAGGTCCCGAGCCTCGCGCTGGAGCGGCTCCCGCAACGGTCCATCGCCCACGACACGCAAGCGCACGTCACCACCACGATCGCGAATCGTGGCCACGGCACGCAGAAGGAACGTGACGCCTTTGCGTTCGACCAGACGACCGATGAAGAGCAGGTTGAACGGGCGGGCGACGGGAATCGTCTCGATTGCCGAGGGGGGACCATCATCGCGCGGTCCCGATGAAACCGCGGCCCCGAACGGGATAGTCCGGACCCGTGCTTCGGGAACGAGCCGTCTCACCTCGCGCGCCGTGTGGCTCGAAATGACCGTGACCGCGTCAGAGCGGCGAATAATCTGTCGCGCGATCGGCGCGAGGAAGGGAAACTGCCGGCGGAGCCATGTCAACTCGACGCCGAAGAAGGTGGAGACGAGAGGCACGCCCGAGAGACGGCGGCCCGCCATCCCCAGAAGCCCGTGGGGAATGGGCCAGAATGCGTGAAGCGCATCGAAACGGCCCGTACGCGCCAGTCGGGCGGCGGCGGCGCTCCCGGCCGCCACATATCCCGGAAGAAGAGACGCGAGCCACGGACGTTCCCGAATCCGGTCGGGGGTCGTCTGATCGTGGGTCAGCGTCTCGAGGGCGGCGGGCGCATACCGGAACCGGTGCACCGGCGTTCCGCACCACTCGCCAGATGGCATTCCTCGGTAGGCTGGCGCGAGGACCTCGACCTCCACGCCTCGCCCCCGGAGCTGGTCGATCGTCTCGGTCAGCCACGGAGTGATGACGTCCCCCGGCCAGCGCGGAAAGGCCGTAACGATGTAGAGAATTCTCACTTGTCGTTCGGCCCGAAGTCTCCTATCTTCCGCATTCACGCAACTTACGGCCATCCAGGCCCGATTTCAAGCCGCTCCAGATGACACCGACGTGCCGCGCGCCCTCGTCATCATCCCGACCTTCAACGAACGAGAAAACCTCCCGAGGATCGTTCCGCTCATCCTTGAACGTGACCCCTCGATCGAAGTTCTCGTCGTCGACGACGCTTCGCCTGACGGTACCGGCGCGCTCGCCGATGAGATCGCGGCGCGCGAACCCCGCGTCCACATCCTCCACCGACAGGGCAAGCTCGGCCTGGGAACCGCGTACATCGCCGGCTTCAAATGGGGCCTCGAGCACGGTTTCGACTATCTCTTCGAGATGGACGCCGATTTCTCGCACGATCCCGCGCACCTGCCCACGTTTCTCGAGGCGATTCGGGAATACGACGTCGTTCTCGGATCACGATATCTCGGTGGACGGGTGACCGTCGTCAACTGGCCGATCAGCCGGCTCCTCCTCAGCTATTTCGCCAATGTCTACGCTCGCTGGGTCACGGGTGTGCCCATCGCCGACCTGACGGGCGGCTTCAAGTGCTTCCGCCGCGAGGTGCTGGAGGCGATCCCGCTCGACGCGGTCGAATCCAGCGGCTACTCGTTCCAGATCGAGATGAGCTTCCGTGCCTGGATCCGGCGGTTCCGCATCGGAGAGATCCCGATCATGTTCGTGGATCGTGACGTGGGTGAGAGCAAGATGTCGAAGAAGATCATTCGGGAAGCGGTCTGGCGTGTGTGGCGGCTGCGATGGCTCGCGATCCGGGGGAAACTCTAGGGTTCCGCGTCGGCTTGGCCGAACGGCGCCTGCGCCCAACGGCGTATAATATGGATTATGTAAACTAACAATGTGGGAAACCGGGGAAAGTCGTCGACTTCTCCACCGCCCCGGTCGCTCACCCGCCCGCCGCCGGCGCCGCTGATGGGCGTGGATCCCTCAGTCCGCCGCCACATGAGAACCCGGATCACGATCCCGGATTCATGACGTGGCTCATCAGTTCGTACGGAACTTCCGACTCGCCTCTTCGAGCTGTTCGCGCTCCTCGGGTGTCAGTGAGGACAGCCCCCCGTGAGAGATCTTTTCCAGGATCCTGTCGACATCGTCGCCAGCCGTCGGCCGCGTGCGTCGTGGAGTGATCCGTGTGACGGTCGTCGTCACTTCCTCTTTGCTGGACGTCCCCCGGACGAGCCCGGTGATCGTTCCACGCCAGTCGCGCCCGGTGTCGGATCGCTTCGCGGGTCTCTCACCCCATGCCGGCGGCGCCCAGGGTGACTTCAGATAGCCGAAAGCGGCGAACGCGCCGCCGAGATGCGCCAGGTACGCGATTCCCGCCGGCCCTCCCCCGAGCGCGCTGAAGATGTTCATTCCGACCATGAACGCCACGAGCCACTTGGCCTTCACGGGAAAGATCCCCCAGATGTAGATCGGGTTGTCGGGCCAGAACATGGCGAAGGCCACCATCACACCGAGGACGGCGCCGGACGCGCCGATGATCGGGTATGGCGTGAGCGCCGAAAGGAGCGCTCCGCTGAGGCCGCAGATCACGTAGAATCGGAGGAATTCCCTGGATCCCCAGCGATCCTCGAGCGGTGGCCCGAAGAAAAAGAGGATCAGCATGTTGAAGAGCACGTGGAAAATACCGCCGTGCACGAACATGTACGTGAAGGGCGTCCAGACGCGCGGGAAGATGCGCGACGGCTCGAACTGGAGATACTGCACGAGCTGCGGCACCAGGAGGGTGACCACGAACACCGCGGCGTTGGCGATGATCAATCGCTTGACGAGCGGCGTCAACATCGCCCCGAACGGATTAGAAAACCCTGTAGAATAAGCCATGCAAAGTAAGGCGAAAGCTCGATGTAGCGCGTGTGATCCAGAAAAGATCTATCACCGTCTGGTCAGGTGGGGTTCGACTCCATTGCCAGCGTGACGATCCACTCACACAGGTCCGGGAACGACAGGCCCGATTCGGCGGCGGCCTTCGGGAGAAGGCTGGTCGCGGTCATTCCGGGTAACGTATTCGCCTCGAGGCAATAGAGTTCGTCGCGAGCGAGGATGAAATCGATCCTGGCGTACCCGCCGAGTTTGAGCACACGGAAGGCGCGGAAGGCGAAGAGCTGGGCCTGGGCGGTCAGTTCCCCGCTGATCGGCGCCGGGCAGAGGTACTCGGTCATGCCGGGAGTATACTTCGCCTCGTAGTCATAGACGCCGCTTCGGGGGCGAATCTCGATGGGCGCGAGTGGGCGGTCACCGACGATCGCGACGGTGAGTTCCTTGCCGCGCGCCATCCTCTCGATCATCACTTCGGTGTCATACATCGACGCGTCCTCGATCGCGGCGTCGAGGGCGGCGATCGAATCCACGATATGCACGCCGACCGAAGAACCCTGCCTCGAGGGTTTGACGACGCATGGGAAGGTGACGTCGTCGCGAATCGCGGCGGGATCGTAACGAAAATCCGGGGCGCGGGCGATACGCCAGGGCAACGTGGGGATTCCCGCGTCTCGCAGGAGTCGCTTGGTGACGTCCTTGTCCATCGCGATACCGGACCCGAGGGGGCCCGTGCCGGTATAGCGGATTCCGTTCAGCTCCAGGAGAGTCTGGAGCCTCCCGTCCTCTCCGATCCCACCATGCAGCGCGAGAAAAGCCACGTCGGCTTCGCGGACCCGCGAGATCGTGGGGATCTCACTCGGAGGAAGTACATGGGCGATATCTTCCGACGGAGCGGAATGGACGCCGCCGGGCAGGAGCTGGGACTCCCGCTCCCGCGGTACGAATCCAAGGGCGGTATCGATGGCGGAGACTTCGTGCCCCTTTTCGCGCAGGGCCTTGATCACCGCCAGGCCGGAGGCGAGCGAGACTTCGCGTTCGGCCGTGGCTCCGCCGAGCAGTACGGCGATCTTCATGCGTCGGGATTCGCGCCATCGAGCGCGGTCTCGGGGTTGAGATGTTCGACGATGGTCCGTGCAAGAGCGGGGCCCACCCCGGGGACGTTGGCGATTTCCTCCGAGGACGCCGCCGTCAGTGCGCGGAGTGACCCAAAATGTTCCAGGAGCGCGGTCTGTCGTGCTGGGCCGACACCTGGAATCTCCCCCAACCGCGACGTTACCGTGCGCCGGGTGCGGAGGTTCCGATTATAGGTGATCGCGAATCGGTGCGCCTCATTACGTATCCGCTGCAGGAGCCGAAGCGCTGGCGACCGTCGGGAGAGTCGGATCGGATCGCTTCGGCCCACCGTGAATACTTCTTCTTCGCGTTTGGCCAGGCTGATCAGGGGCTGCTGCGCGAGATCGAGTTCCTCGAGGACCGCGCGGGCGGCGCTGAGCTGTCCCTTTCCGCCATCAATCACGATGAGGTCCGGGAGGGGGCGTTCTTCCTCGATTCGACGTCGAAGATATCGAGTGAGCGCTTCGCTCATGGAGAGGAAGTCGTCGTTACCCCACTCGCCGCGGATGCGGAAGCGGCGGTATTCGGAGCGATCGGGCGCGCCGTTCGTGAACTGTACGGCGGACGCCACCGTTTCCGACCCCTGGGTATGGGAGACATCGAAGCATGCGATCGTTCGAGGAACGTTCGGTAACTCGAGGACTTCCTGAAGCTCGAAGAGGGCGTCCGGCGCTCGTTCGCCATCGCCGTCCGCGAGCAGGCGTTTCTCTTCGAGCAGGTGCCGGGCGTTCCGTGAGGCGAGTTCCACCAATCGCACCTTTTCACCCCGACGTGGGACGTGGGTCCTGACCGCCGTATCCGCGCGTTCGCGCAACCAATTCTCGAGCACGGGGCGATCGTCGAACTCGATGGGAACGAGTACTTCAGGCGGTACATCGAGCATCAGGTCGGCGGATCGTGTGGCGTAGTACCGGGTCGCGAACGTCGCGACAACGGCCTCGTCCGGTTCGTCGGCCAGGTTCTCGAGGAATATCGCTTCACGGGCGAGGAGCTTCCCCTCGCGAATCCGCATCACGACGCCGCACGCCTCATCGCCGTCACGGGCGATCCCGATGACGTCGCGGTCGGACCCGGCGACGTCGACGACCCGCAGACGCGCGTCGAGCCGTCCGAGCTGGTTGAGCGCGTCCCGAAGCTCCGCCGCGCGTTCGAAGTTCATCGCGGCGGCCGCCGATTCCATGCTCTCCTTTAGGCGCCGCGCGACCCGTGTCGGATTTCCCCCGAGAACTTCGAGGACCTCGTCGATCATCACTCGATAATCCTCCGGAGACTGCAGACCCACACAGGGCGCCAGGCAGCGACCGATATGATAGTCGAGGCACGGCCGCGGCGGGGCCTCACGGGGCAATCGGTAATGGCACGACCGAACCGTATAGAGTCGCTTCACCACATCCAGAAGTTGCCTCATTCTACGCACATCCGTGTACGGTCCGAAGTACCGTGATCCGTCGCGAACCAGTCGTCGAGTCACGAACACGCGCGGGAATGGTTCGCCGACCGTGACCTTGATGTACGGATAGCTCTTGTCGTCCCGAAGGCTGATGTTGAAGTGAGGATGGTACTCCTTGATGAGGTTGTTCTCGAGAATGAGCGCTTCCGCTTCGGTATTCACGACGATCGTGTCGAAGTCGTCGATCCTTCGTACCATCTCCCGCGTCTTCAGCGACTCATTTGCGCCGGTCCCGAAATAGGATCGCACGCGGGAGCGAAGCGATTTCGCCTTCCCCACATACACCACGGTGCCCTGGGCATCCTTCATCAGGTAGACGCCGGGCAGGTCGGGAAGATGTCGGAGCTTGCCTTCGATCGTTTTCGGAAGAGCCATCGGAACCATCATCCGGGAGTCCATCGACCACCTGGTCTGATACCCCGGATCCATCCGTCCGGCTCGCCTCGCCAGGTCGAGCGCCTTCTCTCACGCACCGCGGTCGAGACGCCGGAGGAGCATCGCCGCCAGCCTGTCCGCTTCCGGAAGGTTGAGCGCGACCGCCGCCCCCAGGTAGACCACACCGAACGCGGGGAAGATCAGGAGGCCCGCGAAGAGCGGATCCACGCCCTGAGTGAAGTACCGTACTCCCCACCCCGCCGCCGTGGCGGCCAGGGAGGCCAGAATCATTCGCGCGATCACCGGCATCCGTGGCCCGACCGGTCCGAGTCGTAGTCGGAGCGACCGCCTCAGCAGATCCCATTCTACCCAGGCCGCCAGTCCCGAGCCGAGCGCCAGCCCGACGGCCCCGAGGTGCCGACCGTTGATGGTGAGGTCCGTGAACAGGCCCCAGTCGATCGCGTTCGCCGGAATCGTGACGAGGCCCCCCGCGATGGCCTGGGCCGGAACGGGTTCGAACTGGATCATCAGGGCAAAGCCCAGGACGGCCGCGACACAGACGCGAACAACGGCCACGCGCGCGGGCGTCCGGGTATCGCGGAGCGCGAAGAACGTGGACGAGAAGAGACGGGTCGCGGTGGACGCGACGAGTCCGACCGAAAATGCGATCAGCGTCAGGTGAACCAGCGTCGTGTCGTCCCGGACGAACTCGCCACGCTGGAAAAGCGCGGCCACGAGAGAATCACCCAGGAAGAGGAAGGCCACAAAAGACGGGAGCACGAAGAACGCGATCCGCTCGAGGCCGGCGTTGGTCCGGTTTCGGAGCACCTCGGCTCCGCCCGTCCGACTGCGTGATAGCTCCGGGAGTTCGGCGGCGGCGACCGACATGCCGAAGAGACTGATCGGCAGGAGGTAGAGGGTCTGCGCGTATCCGATCACCGCGACGGCGCCCGCCGCCAGGAAACTCGCCAGTACCAGATCCACCCAGGCGCTCAGTTGGACCACTCCCCGCCCGGCGATCGCCGGGCCCGCGTTGCGAATCGCTTCGCGAACGGGCGCCATTCCCAGCTTCAGCGAGGGGCGGAATCTCGGCTCCAGCCTGAGCACCCAGGGGAGCTGGACGAGGAACTGGAGAGCGCCGCCAAGGAGGGCCCCCCAGGCGATCGCGATGACGAGACGGTCAAGCGTCAGACGATCGCCGAACAGAATGGCCACCGTGATCATCGCGCCGTTCCAGGCGACCGGCGCGACGTAGGAGAGGAAGAATTTCCGGTGACTGTTCAGGATTCCGAGCGCCCAGGCGGAGAGCACGAGGAATCCGGTCATGGGGAAGATGATCCGAACGACCTGGATGGAGAGAACCCGCCGTTCCCCGTCAAATCCGGGCAGGAGAATCGAGACCAGGAACGGCGCGAGAAGCATCCCGAGCAGGGCGAAAAGCCCCGCGATCACGCAGAGGAGGCCGAAAATCGCCCCCGCGACACGAGTCGCGTCCTCTTCCCTGCCCTGTTCGAGCAGCTCTGAGTAGACGGGGATGAACGAGGCGCTCAGGGTGCCCTCCCCGAGCAGGTTCTGCAGGACGTTCGGCATCCGCAGGCCAGCGGTGACTACATCCGCGTAGCCCGTGGCGCCCAGGTATCTCGCGAAGACCGCCGTCCGAATGAGCCCCGTAACCCTGCTCAGGAAGATCCCCGCCGCGACGAGCGTGGACGAGACGCGGGACGAACGCGGTGTCCCCGCACCCCGCTTTCCGGGCCCTTCCGGGGTATCGACTCCCCCCTCGCCGCTCACTCGTCGTCCGGCAGAGGCCAGGTTTCGTCGATCGCGACCCGCGCCTCTTCCAGGAAATGCGCGCCGTACCGGGCCAGATACGGCAGGATGTTCAGGACTCGATCCTGCGGCTGACCCATCGGTCGGATCGAGTCGAGAACGCGGTCCAGCCGCGCGACGTCGACGCGATCGCTTCGCTTGAGCGCGCGAACGACCTTTCTCTCGACGCGCGAAACCGCCAGCAGCAGGCGATCCCGCTCCGCGCCGAGCGCGCCCACGAGCGTGGGATCGATGTCCTCGACCCCGTCGGCCAGTTCATCGAGTTGCTGGGTGAGTTCTTTCCGCAGCGTCGTCAGCGAGCGAACGGTCGACTCGGGCATCGCCCGACCCGCGAGGCGTTCCACGAGCCGTTCACGCGGCCGGTCCAGGTCACTGACCGACAGGTGGAGTCTATCGAGCGATCGTTCCACCGCGGGCTCGATGACGAGTCCCGAGTAGCGCGGCATCGCGACCGGGGGCATCCGACCGAACGCCTCGAAAAGAGCTCCGACCTGGGCGAAGTACGCGAGTTCCCCCGGTCCGCCGACGTATGCGAGAGTGGGCAGGACGGAGCTTTCGATGACGGGCCGGAGCAAGACGTTAGGGGAGTACACCTCAGGTGTCTTGTCGAGCTCGGCGCGGATCAGATCCGGTGCCAGGGTCCCGCGGCGTTCGCGGACTCCATATCCCCGCTCCACACGGTAGAGTCGCTCCCGTCCCCGTTCCGTTTCGCGGAATACGTTCGTGGCTCCCTCCAGGACCGTGACCTGCGCGTCATAACCCGCCTCCGTGATCGACCGGGTGCGCGCCCTGAGAATCGATTCATGGCGTTCGGAGTCCTCGAGCGCTCGGAGCAATGTCGTCCTGGAGAGCTCCTTGAGCGCGGGGTCCGCGGCATCGGCCAGGACCATCCCGAACGGAGCGAGAATCGCGGCCATCGCCTCATTGAAGGCCTCGGCGACGGTCCTTCCGGGTTCGCTGAACGCGTCCACGATCGTGCGACCAAGGGGATCATGCTCGATTCCTTGACCGACATACCGGCGGATCTCCTCGGCCAGAGTCTTCGCGTCGCCTTCGATCTTCCGCCGGCTCATCGGCAAGGGCCTCGGATCGGCGGAGGAGAGACCGAACCTCCGCGGCCGGCCACGCGGGTCGAGCAGATACGCGTGATTCACTTCGGCCCAGTCATGGTCCTCGCTGGCCGACCAGAAGATGGGCAGGACCACGCGACCCAGCCGCCGCTCCAGGTGTCTGGCGAGCGCGGCGGCGGAGATCGCCTTATGGATCGTATAGAGAGGTCCGGTAAGGAAACCCGTCTGCTGACCGGTCGTTACGGCTACCCCGCCTTCCCGCACGAATCTGTCGAGTCGTTCCCGCGCCAGGTCGGACGTGGGTCGCAGGGTGCGGGCCGCGGCGGCGCGCTCGTCGGGTCCGAAGAGCGCGTCGACCTCGGCCAGCTTGAGCCGGTACGTCGAGAGACGGTGTGGCGATCCAGGGAAGAAACGGAGAGCGGAAGGGACTTCGTGGAGATAGTCCTGGACCAGGCGGCTTCCACCGATCGGATGCCGCTGGATGAGTGGCGTCACCCCGGTACCGGGCACCTGGTCAGTCGCGACAGTGACCACGGTGACACTCCCGGGGCGCGCACGGCTGTGACTCCCTCACGTTCTCTTCCCCTTGTGGTAGGGCTCACCCCGGAGGATCGTCCCGGCGCGGTACACCTGTTCGACCAGGATGAGTCTGGCGACTTCGTGCGGAAAGGTCATCGGCGAAAGCGAGATCGACTCGTCGGCGCGATCGAGTACGGCGGGTGACAGCCCGAACGCTCCGCCGATCACGAACGTCACGCCCGGAGACCCGCGTGACGACGCGTCACCGAGCCAGGAAGCGAGTCGTTCGGAACTCCAGGCCCCGCCAGGTCGGTGCAGTGCGATAACCTTGTCCTGCCCCGGCAGGCGCGCAAGTATCCGTTCCCCCTCCTCCCCGATGACCTGGCTGGCGGTTCGACCCCGGCCGGACACCTCGCGGATCTCAACGACGTCATAACTGAAGTAGCGCGGGATCCGTCCTTCGTACACCGCGATCGCGTCCGCGACCGGAGCGCGCGCCCGACCGACGCACATGAGAGTGATCTTCACACGCCGATCACGGTGTCGCGGAGGAACGACTCGTTGTCGCGGTAGGGATGATCGAGGTTGAAGTTCAGTCCGCGACTCTCGCCCCGTAACTCGGCCGAGGCAACGATGAGCGAGCCGCACTGCACGAGATTGCGGAGTTCGAGGAGTTCGGGCGTCAACGGTGACTCGTCGATCGCGGCGGTGACGCGGGTGTTCAGTTCGGCGAGAAGGTCCGACGCTTCGGCCAACCGCTCATCCGTGCGGACGATCCCGACCAGGTCCCACATCAGGGCGCGAAGCCGGTTTCGATCCGGCTCCGGATCGTAGGATGCGCCATCGGGGTTCCGAATGGACTCGATGGTGTCGGCCGTCGGTGCGGGGATCCGCCATCCCGCGAGCCGCGGCGCGATCTGTTCCGCCGCGCGCCCGGCGAACACGAGCGCCTCGAGCAACGAATTGGAGGCCAGGCGATTCGCGCCGTGCACGCCGGTGCATGCCGCCTCACCAACCGCGTAGAGGCGCGGGATCGACGTGCCCCCGAAGGTATTCGTCAGAATCCCGCCACACTCGTAATGGGCCGCCGGAACGACTGGAATCGGCTTCCCGAGCATGTCGATTCCACGCGCGGCGGTCTCGGCGAGAATGTTCGGGAAATGATCCCTGATAACCTCCTCACTGATGGGCGAACAGTCGAGATGGACGAACGGGTCACCCGTCTCCTTCAGTTCACGATCGATCGCGAGGGCGACGACATCCCGAGGCGCGAGAGAGCCCTGTGGATGATATCGATCCATGAACGCCGTCCCGTCGCGCCGCCGGAGGATCGCGCCCTCTCCACGGACGGCCTCACTGATCAGGAAGGCCCTGTCACCGGCGGGATAGAGCGCGGTCGGGTGGAACTGGACGAACTCCATGTTGGCGATCCGGGCCCCGACCCGATAGGCCATCGCCACGCCGTCGCCAGTGGCGATCCCCGGGTTCGTGGTGTGCGCGTATACCTGTCCGCACCCACCGGTCGCGACCATGACCACCCGCGCGGAGATCCGCCGGGGAGTATGCTCTCCCGGGGGCAGGACGAGCGCGCCACCGCACACGCTGGCGCCGCGCCCGTCGTGCTCGACCACGAGATCCACGGCCATGTGGTTTTCGTAGATCTCGACGTCGCCCGCTTCGGCGATAGCGGTCAGTAGCGCGCGTTCCACTTCGCGTCCCGTGAGGTCGGCGGCGCGAACGATTCTGCGGCGCGAATGTCCGCCTTCGCGGCCGAGCGAAAGTTCATCGTCGCGGCTGGTGAAGCGGGCGCCCAGCTCGATCAGTTCACGTACCCGGGCGGGCCCCTCGCGAACGAGGGCGCGGACCGCGTCACCGTGGCAGAGACCGGCACCGGCGTTGTAGGTATCCCGGGCGTGCAGCTCCGGAGTGTCGTCCGGCGCCAGCGCCGCGGCAATACCTCCCTGGGCGTAGTTCGTGTTCGATTCCGGGCGATCCTTCTTGGTGACCACGCCCACCCGGCCGAACGGCGCCACCTTCAGCGCGAAGAACAGGCCGGCGATTCCACTGCCCAGGACGAGCACGTCGACTTCGTCCTTCATCCGTTCCTTTCCGTGACCCGTTCCAGTGCGTCCACCAGGATTGCTTCCCCGGACTCGAAAATGACCCGCTGCTCGACCACCACCGCCGATACCCCGGCCGGGAGCCGACCGCGAAGCTTCACTGCCTCCTTGCGGGTCACCACCCCGATCGCGTCGGAGAGACGACTCGCGATCCTCTCGATCTCCGTTTCGGTGAACTCGTGATGGTCACCGAACTCCATCGTCTCGACGTCCGCCCCGATCGCTCTCAGCTGCGCGACGAACGGCTCCGGCTCGGCCAGTGTCGTCACCGCGAGGAGCCGCTGTCCGGCGAGATCATCGAGCGTCGACAGGTGCGCCGACTCCGCCCCCAGGGCGGTCAGTCCGGCCGGGGCGAGGTGCGCGATCGCATGGCCAGCGGCCGGGGCGATCACGCGAACTTCGGCGAGGACATCGTGGACATCCATCAGCGACGCACTCTTGCGCGTAACCACCACGTGGGTCGCGCGCGCGAGTGAGCCCGGGGGCTCGCGCCAGGGCCCGCGCGGCAGGAGCCGGCGACTCCCGGCGGCCCATTGTTCCGCGCTCACCAGCACGATGTCCAGGTCGCGACGCAGACGACGATGCTGGAAACCGTCATCGATCACCGCGCAATCGGCTTTCGCGCGCCGGGCTTCGACAACGGCGGCCAGTCGATCGGCGTCACGATGGATCGGGGTTCCCGGATTCAACTCGGCGTGGACCGCGACTTCATCCTCACCGTATCCTCTCAACACGATCGCCGGATGCCGACCCATCTCCCGCAACCGGGTCGCGACCCAGGCGGCGATCGGCGTCTTGCCGGTGCCCCCGACCGTGAGGTTGCCGACGCTGATCACCGGGATCGGCCCCGCTGTGCTCCGCCAGAGCCCCTTGTCGTAGGCCGTGTTACGGAGCCTCACCGCCCCCCGGAACGCCGCCTCCGCCGGCGCCAGGCCGAGCGAGAGGCCCGCGCCGAGTATCCCGCCTCCGCCCTTCCACCACGCGGCGACCATCGCGCGGAGGTCCACCTCAGGCCTTTCGCGTGCGGGCCGCGTCATCGACCAGGGCGGTCAGCCGGTCGAGTTCCCTTTCCAGCGCCAGTGCGGCCTTCGTCATCTCATCCTCCGACGTCGTCTCGTGGACCCACACCGGCTCGCCGAGCGCGACGGGGAGCCAGGTGAACGGTCGGGGCACGACGAAACGATCCCAGCGTCCGAAGACCCGGGCCGACCGGGCGCCGGCACTCACCGGGATCAGCGGAACGCCGGTCTTCGCCGCGACACGGATCGGGCCGAGCTTCATCTTCTGTCGGGGGCCCCGTGGACCGTCCGGCGTCAACGCCACGGACGTTCCCGCACGGAGCGCGCGGACGATCGCCAGCTGTGCGCCCACCGCCCCTCGTGAACTTGAACCCCGGATCACCCGGTATCCCCACCGTTCGATCATCCCCGTGACGAGATCGCCATCCCGATTCCGACTGATCAGCGTCCCGAGGCCGAGGTTTCGGTAGTGCCAGGCGCAGGGGAGGAGCCGACCATGCCAGAGCACGTAGATCGCCGGAACCCCTCGGCGGACGAACCGCTGGTCGCTCACTTCCCCGTGGATCAGGGTGGCGCGCGTACTGCGCATGATTCCCGTGACAAGCGCGCCGCCGACGCCGGAGACGAGCGAACCCTGAATCCGCCGCACGACTCCGGATGCCATGGCTCACTCCACTCCGAGCAGTTCCGCCGCCATCGACGAGACCCGTTCCGTCGCGCCTCCGCCACCCAGCAGATCCCGGGTTCGGCCCAGCTTTTCGACCATCCTGGACCGGTCGGGGTTCTCGAGATCGAGAAGCGGCAACAGCGTCCGGGAGAGCGTCTCGGGGCTTGCCTGGTCCTGGACGAATTCGGGAACGACTCTCTCGTCCGCCACCAGGTTGGCGAGCGCGATATGGGGAACACGCACGACGCGACGGGCGATCGCGTAACTGATCGGGTTGAGCCGGTAGACCACGGCGAACGGCGTCCCGGCCAGAGCGGTCTCGAGAGTCGTCGTTCCCGACTTGACCAGCGCGGCCGTCGCGTGAACCAGAAGGCCGCGGAAGTCCCGCACGAACGGGAACGGAGCCGTCGCGAACGCCGCGTCGTCGAGTCCGTCGGAGGCCCCGATCATCACCTGCACTTCCGGACGTCGCCGAACGACCTCCCGGGCACTCTCCACGAAAAGTGAGAGATGACGTCGCAATTCCTGCTGGCGCGAGCCGGGCATGAGCGCCAGGAGAGGTCTCTTCGGATCCAGCCGGGCCTCCGTCATCCACGCCGTTCGATCGGGCGGCGGACCGATCACGTCAAGCAATGGATGCCCGACGAACGTGGCCGGAGCACCCCGTTCCCGCAGGAAGGCCTCCTCGAAGGGAAGGATCACCGCGATCCGATCCGAGTCCCTGCTGAGATCGGCGATCCGACTCGCGTGCCAGGCCCACACCTGCGGCGCCACATAGTAAAGGACCGCGCGTCCGTCGAGGCGGGCTCTTCGCGCGAGCCTCAGGTTGAACCCGGGGTAGTCGATGGGGATAACGAGGTCGACTCGCTCGGCGTCCAGCGCCTCGAAAACCCGCCCGCGCAAGCTGAGGAAGAATCCGAGTCGGGAAACGACCTCGACGATACCCATCACCGCGAGGTCCTCGAGGTCGGCGAGGAGTTCCACACCTTCCGCCGCCATCCGCGGTCCGCCGAGTCCGATCAGGCGAACGCCGGGAATCCGGGCACGGAGAGATCTGGCGAGCGCGGCACCGTACATGTCTCCGGAAGCCTCACCCGCCGAGAGGAAGACGGTTCGTCCGCTCGCCCCGCTCTTCCCGCTCAGAATCCTCCCAGCCACCAGATGAACGCGAGGATCATCAGGAGGAGGAGGACCAGGCTCCGGATCGATGGGGGCTTTCGGGCCTTGCCCACACCGAACTCGCGCCGTTCACGCCGGGCTCGGATCAGAGACATTGGCTTCGATACGGTCCACGATGTGAAGCGCCACGGCGAGCGCGCGTCGGCCATCCTCGCCGCTCACCACGAGCGGGGCCTCGCCCGCCAGCGCTTTCAGGAACGACTGCAACTCCGCCCGGAGCGGCTCCACCTGGTCTCCGACCAGGTCGACACGCTCCACGAGACCTTCCAGTCCATGGGCCAGCGCATCCGGGCTCGCCAGCACGGCACCTTCCCGCAGACGAAGGAATTCTCCGGTTCCCGTGGCCAGGTCCAGGCTCAGGTACCCGGAATCCTGGAAGAGCCGGATCTTTCGCATCCGTTCACGGGATACGCGACTCGCGGTGATATTCGCCACCGCGCCGCCCTCGAAGGTGAGGCGCGCGTTCGCGATGTCCACGCTCGGGGTCAGCACGGGGATCCCGACCGCCTCGATGGTCGCGACCGGCCGCTTCGCGAGGCCGAGCACGAGATCGATATCGTGGATCATCAGATCGAGCACGACCGCGATATCGAGGCCCCGGCGCCCGAACGGGGCCAGCCGATGAGACTCGATGAAACGCGGGACGTCCAGGAACGGTTCGCACGCCCGGAGCGCGGGGTTGAAGCGTTCCACATGACCCGTGCCGACGAGAACCCTGCGGGCGGCCGCCGCGGCGATGATCTCGTCCGCCTCCGCGAGCGATGCCGCGAGAGGCTTCTCGATCAGCACGTGCACGCCGGCCTCGATCGCGCGCAGCGCCACCGCGGCGTGTTCGATCGTCGGTACGGCGAGTACCGCCGCCTCGACCTCGTCGAGAAGCTGATCGATCGTGGCGCGCCAGGTCACGCCGAGTTCGGTCGCGACCCGCTGCCCCCGACCCGCGTCGACATCGTGGACCGAGACGAGATTCGGCCCGACCAGTTCCGCGAGGATCCGGGCGTGATGATAGCCCAGGCTCCCGACGCCGATCACGCCGATCCGGCGTGGTTCGATCGTCGTCAAACCGAGACGCCCCGTTCCGACTCCTCGAAGAAGGAGAGGAACGTCTCGATCTCCGGCAGTGCCCGGAGCTCCTCGCGTGCTCGGGTCAGCGCCTGAGTCGTGTTGTAGGACGAAGCGAAGAACAGGCGGTAGGCCCGCTTCAGTTCCCGCCGCACATCCTCGGAAAAGCCTCGTCGTTGAAGGCCGATGCTGTTCAGTCCGTAAAGTTGACATGGACTTCCCGCCGCCTTCACGAACGGGGGAATGTCCTTGGCGACTCGTGACCCGCCGCCGACGAAGGCATGCGCGCCGATCCGTACGAACTGATGGATCGGCGTCAGACCGCCGACGATCACCCAGTCCCCGATCGTCACGTGTCCCGCCATGTTCACGGCGTTCGAGAGAATCACATGGTTCCCGAGCCGGCAATCGTGCGCGACGTGCGTGTAGGCCATCAACATGCAGTCTTCGCCCACTTCCGTGAACCCGAGGGCCGCCGTGCCGCGATTCAACGTGGCGTACTCCCGGATCACCGTGCGGTCGCCGATCCTGAGCCGGGTCGGCTCGCCCGCGTATTTCAGGTCCTGTGGGTCCGTACCGAGTACCGCGCCCTTGTGGATCTGACAATCGGCGCCGACCGACGTATCCCGTTCGATCAGGACCTGTGGTCCGATCCGGGTTCCCGCGCCGATCGAGACGTCCGGGCCGATTATCGTGAACGGACCGACGGTTACTCCCGGGCCCAGTTCGGCGGAAGCGTCGACGAGCGCGGACGGATGGATCTCGACCGCCCGCGGATCGTTCAGGATCGCCATCGTCGCGCCTTCACTTATCAACGACACGCGCCATCATCTCCGCTTCCGCGACCACGTGACCATCGACGGTGCCTACTCCCTTCATCCGGGCGGTTCGCCCGCGGATCTGCAGCACCTCGACCTCGAACCGGATCTGGTCGCCCGGCGTGACCGGACGTCGCCACTTCACGTTGTCGAGCGCCATGAAGTAGACGATCTTCTCCTCGGGATTCTCGATCGAATCCATCAGGAGAAGCCCGCCCACCTGCCCCATCGCTTCGATGATCAACACTCCGGGCATGATCGGATGCCCGGGGAAATGGCCCTGGAAGAACGGCTCGTTGATCGTGACGTTCTTGAGGCCGATGATCCGCTTCCGTTCTTCGTACTCGACCACCCGGTCCACGAGCAGGAAGGGGTAACGATGCGGAAGGTACTGGAAGATCTGCTGGATATCGAGGATCGGCCTGGCGAGGGCCCGCTTCTCCTGCTGGGCGAGGATCTCGCGCGCCAGCGCGACATTCCCCTGATGACTCGGACGATGCGCGACCACGTGCGCCTTCAGTCGGCCGCCGAGGAGGCCGAGGTCACCAATCACGTCGAGCGCCTTGTGTCTCGCGAACTCGTCGGGGAAGCGCAGTCGCGACTGCTCATGCAGCCCGTCCTCCGTGAGGAGAATCGCGTTCTCCGCCGACCCGCCGCGGCCCAGGCCGCGCTCCCGCAACGCTTCGACTTCGCTCAGGAACCCGAACGTTCGCGCCGGGGCGATCATCTCCGTGTAGGACTCCGGCTCGACCTCGACCGATATGAACTGGCGGCCGATGAGTGGGTGATCGAAGCGGATCGAAACGGAAACCTCGTAGCCGCTCGCGGGTGAGGCGGTGTACGAACTGTCGCGGTTCACCACCGAGACGGATTCTCCCAGCTCGATGAACCGGGCCGGTGCGTCCTGTTCCACCGTGCCGGTCGTCGCGATCGCCTCCGTGAAAACGCGGGCACTGCCATCCACCGCCGGGGGTTCCGGACCATCCATCTCGACCACGAGATTGTCGACGCGCGCGCCGACGAGAGCGGAGAGAAGGTGCTCCACCGTGTGGACCCTGGCTCCATTCTCGCCGATCGTCGTCCCGCGATCCGTTTCGACCACGTTCGCCACCGTCGCGGCGATCTCCGGCTGACCCTCCAGGTCGATTCGTCGGAAGCGAATACCGGTCTGAACGTCGGCCGGCACGAGGCGCACTCGCGTCGGCACTCCCGTGTGCAGCCCCGTCCCTTCAAACTCCCGGACCGCCGCCAGCGTCTGTTGTCTTGGATGGGTCATTCGGCCGGTGCCGATTCGGGTCTTTCCGTGTGGTCCTCGGACGCTTCGCCGAGAACGCTCGATTCGAGGCGTTTGAGTCGCCTGAGCAACTCGGGGAACCGGAACGCCGCCGCCTGAGCGCGAAGCGCGTCGCGATGCGGCCGGGCGGGATACCCGGAGTACGTGGCGCCCGCCGGCACGTCGCCGATTACCCCCGCCCGGGCGGCGATCCGCGCACGATCGCCGATCTGAAGATGTCCTCCGACCCCCGCCTGCCCGCCGAGGACCGTACCCTCGCCGATCGATGTGCTGCCCGCGATACCGACCAGCGCGGCCGCGATCGCCTGCCTTCCCAGATGCACGTTGTGACCAACGTGCACGAGACTGTCGATCTTGGCTCCGGCACCGATCACGGTATCGCCGACCGAGCCCCGGTCCACCGACGAGTTCGCGCCGATCTCCACATCGGATTCAATCACGCAGCCGCCCACGTGCGGGACTCTCCGGTGCCCCCCGTCCCGCCACACGTAGCCGAAACCTTCCTTGCCGATCCGGACCCCGCTATGCAGGACGACCCGATCACCCAGGAAGACCCCGTCATACAACGTCGCGTGAGGGTGGATCACGACGTCGTTCCCGATCGAGCAACCCGCGCCGATGACCGCGTGAGCCCCTATCGACACGCGGTCGCCAATCGTGATCCCTTCGCCGAGAACGGCGTACGGGCCGATGGCGACCGCTTCTCCCAGCACCACTGATTCCGGAACGATCGCCGTCGGGTGGATGCCGGGCGTCCGTTCCGGAGGTTCGTGGAGACGCGCGAGTACCCGCTGCATCGCGTCATGGGGATCCTTCACGACGACCCCCGTGCACCCTTCGGGAAGCTCGCGGACCCACTCTTCCTGGACGAGAACCACCCCGGCGCGAGTGGTGTGAAGATACGGGAGGTATCGGGCTCTCGCAACAAAAGAGAGCGCCTCGGAAGTGGCGCGCTCCAGGGAGGCGACGCTCGATATCGTCGCGTCGGGACTGCCTCGGACTTCGCCGTCGACGAGTTCCGCGACGGCCGCGGCCGTGAGTCTTCGCATCGTGGTTTCCGGTTCGCCGCAAAGAATGAAGCCTGCGGCGCCAGAGGTGCCACAGGCTTCCGACATCATGGCTGGACGGCTCAGGGCGTCGACGAACGCAGGCGCTGGAGGATCTGATCGCTGAGGTCGAGCGTCGGATCCGCCGTCACCAGGCCGCCGGCAGCGGCGTCGAAGATCATCGCGTAGTTCCCTTCCGCGCGGACCTGCTCCGTGACCGAGATGATCCGATCCATGATCGGCCCGAGAAGCTCCGACTGCCGTTGCTGCAGGGTTTCCTCCAGTTCCGCCTGGCGCTGCTGATAGGCGATGAACTTCTGCTGCATCTCGGTCTGGTGCTGTTGCCGGATCTCGGCCGTCATCGTCGCCTGCTGTCGATCGAAGTTCGTCTGCAGCGCGTCGAGTTCGTTCTCCAGGTTCTCGAGTTCCGCTCGGAAGCTCTCCATGTCGCGCTCAAATGCCTGCTGCGCGTCCGTCGTGCCCGGCGCTTCAGCGAGAATCCGCTGGACGTTGACGTAGGCCACGCGTGCGTTCTGGGCCTCCACGGGGGAAGCCTGGACGAGCGCCATGGCGAGAGCGGCCACGCACGACCCCACGAGAAATCGAATCATCCTGAACCCCTTCCTGGAATTGAATGCCGGCACGTGTCGTGGCGCGTCAGTAGCCGGGCTGAGTGATCTTGAAATGGAACTTCCACCCCGGTGGGGTTCGATCGAATCCGTACGCCATATCGATCCCGAGAGGACCGAAGGGCGTGACCACGGTGGCGCCCACGCCAAGGCTGCGATAGAGGCGGGCCGGGTTCATCGCGCCCGGGTTCGTCCAGACACTGCCCGCGTCCGCGAAGGCGGAGACGGAGATCATGTCCGAAAGGCGGATCGCGTATTCGCCGGTCACCGTCAGGTACGCGTTCCCCAGACGGTTCTCGCTCGAGATCGTGCCATCATCCCGCCCGAAATAGCCGAATGGCGTCAACGTCTGCTCGTCATAGCCGCGCAGGGGCTGCCCGAACTGTGTTCCGCCGAGCATGAACCGCTCGAGCGGGAAACGCGACGGATCCCCGAAGATGGCCCCTCCCCGAGCCGCCAGACCGAAGGTCAGGATGATCGGCCTCGATCCTGGCGTCGAACCTCCCAGCGTCCCGACGGGCACCCACCACTCCAGTTCGCCCGTGAGCTTCTGGAAGTTGCCATCGCCGCCCAGGGGTCCGCCCGTCTGCTGAATCGACAGGTTCTGGCGCGAACCGACGTTCGGGAAGAGCGGGTGGTCCTTGGTGTCCCTCGTCACCGCCAGCGAGACGTTGCTGGCGATCGCCGACGGCTGGCAGAAGATGTTGCCGACCTCGCAGTCATCTTCCTCACGCGCCTGGTACGAATACCGGGAGAGCGAATAGCCGGTGAATACCCGGGTGAACCGGAATCCCGCCAGCGGGAAACCATACCGGAGCGACATACCGGTCCGCACGTATCGCCCCTCGGAAAAGCTCACCCCGCGATAACGGTCGTCGGTATGGAACAGCGAAACGCTGCCAGAGTTCCTCGTACCGAAGAGCGCCGGGTCGGTGTACGACGCGGTGAATGAGCTTCGGCCATAACCGTACTCGGCCTGTACGCTCGTCTGCTTTGCCTGGCCAAAGAGATTCGGCTGGGAAAAGCCGATGAACCCCGAGAGCCCGCCCGCGCGACCGTACCCGCCGCCGCCGATCGTCGTGCCGAACTGGATCTGTCCGGTGTTCATCTCCGTCACCCGGAAGACCAGGTCGACGGTACCGTTCTCCGGGTCGGGAAGGATGTCCGGCTGCGGAATCGGTGTCTCGAAGAAACCGAGCGCCGTGATCGCCCGGTAGCTCTGAATCACCCGGTCCTCGCTGTAGATGTCACCCGGGAAGACGACCAACTGGTCCCGGATCACCGATTCGTGCGTGTAGGTGTTTCCTTCGATCGCTACCCGATTGATATAGAACGGGCTCTGCTCGGAGATCGCCCAGGTGACGTCGACGACCGGTTCTCCGTTCGGCCCGGTTCCGCGTTCCAGGAGCGGTTGGACGGAAGCGTACAGGTAGCCGACGTTATTGTAGAGCTGGCGAACCCGACCCGTCGCGTCGTCGAGGGCCGCGCGGTTGAACACCTCGCCTCGAACGGCGTCGTCCCGGGACCCGAAAGGCAGGCCGAGGACGGACCGGCGCTCGGAGGTCAGCATGGCCCGCAGCTGTTCCTGCGGGAAGCGCTGGGCACCCTGGATCGAGAAATCACCCAGGCGGTACTGGGGTCCTTCGTCGACGCGGATCACGATGCGGGCCTTGCCCGACACGGCATCGACTTCCAGCGTGTCCGAGACGACGCTGAAATCGATATATCCGTTCGACCCGTAGAACGTCGGCAGGTTGAGCGCAAGGTCTTCTTCGAAGGCCGTACGGTCGAACTGGCCCGCCCGGAACCAGAGGAATCCCTCCTTCCGGGTCGTCATCGCGCCGCGCAGCTCGGAGTCGCTGAATCGCTCGTTGCCTTCGAAGTCGATCTCGGCGATCGCCAGGCGGTTTCCTTCCTCGACGTGGAAGACCAGCTGGTAGCTGTTCGGGGTTCCCTCGACGCGCACCATCGTGGTATCGATGCCGGCCAGCTGCACCCCCTGCCGCGCGAGCAGATCGCGCACCATCTGTTGTGTGCGCAACACGATCTGGGGCCTGAGAGGCTGGTTCTCTCCCAGCCCCACGGTATCCCGCACGGTGTTCGCGCTGATCCGCCGCAACCCCTGGATGTCGAACGACGTGATCAGGGGCCGCTCGCGCACCTGGATGATCAGCGTAACGCCGGAGGCCGGGGTCCCCTCATAGAGGATCTCGACATCGTCGTACTGCCCGGTCGACATCAGGCGTCGGATCGCGCCCTGGATATCCGCGCCGGTTACCTGCTGCCCCGGCTGCAGCACCGCGACGACGCGGATCGCGGCGGCGTCCATCCGCTCGTTTCCCCGGACGACGACATCGCTCACCGTGACGATCGGATCCACCGCTGGCGCCGGGGTCTGCGCGCCTGGCGGGGGAGTGACCTGAGCGGTGAGCGGACTGGCCGCTCCGGTCGCGAGCGCGCCCCCCAGGACCAGGAATAGCAGCGACCTCATCCGTGTCTCCATCCACGATCGTTTTTCCATCTACGATCCAGCGCCGTTCAGGTCTTGGATGAGGAAGGGACCCGGAACGACAGCGATCCCTTGTCGTCCGCCACGCCGACCTCGATTTCGTCGCCGGGCGAGAACTCCGCGAGGAGGATCTTCTCCGAGAGGGGATCTTCGATGTACCGCTGAATCGCGCGCTTGATCGGCCGCGCGCCATACTTCTCGTCGTAGCCGTGCTCGATCAGGAACTCCGTCGCCGCGTCGGTGAGGCGAAGCACCAGGCGCTCTTCCGTCAGCCGCTTCTGGACGTCGGCGAGAAGGTTGCCCACGATCAGGCCGATCTGCTCCCTGGTCAACGGATGGAAGATGATGATGTCGTCCAGCCGGTTGATGAACTCGGGGTTGAACGCCCGGTTGATCTCGTCGGACACCTTCCCCTCCATCGCCTCGAACTGGGTCTGTTCGGAGGCGAGATGGAATCCGAGCCCCTTCCCCTTGCCGATATCGCGTGCACCCAGGTTCGAGGTCATGATGACCACGGTGTTCTTGAAGTCGATCTGACGCCCGTAGTTGTCGGTCAGGTGACCCTCGTCCAGCACCTGCAGGAGGATGTTGAACACGTCGGGGTGCGCCTTCTCGATCTCGTCGAGAAGAACGACCGAATACGGCTTGTGACGCACGGCCTTGGTCAACGTCCCCGAATCTTCATAACCGACGTAGCCCGGAGGCGCCCCGATCAGTCGGGACACCGAGAACTTCTCCATGTACTCCGACATGTCGACGCGGATCAACGCGCTCTCGTCGGCGAAGAGGAATTCGGCGAGCGCGCGGGCGAGCTCGGTCTTGCCCACACCGGTGGGGCCGGCGAAGACGAAACTCCCGATCGGTCGCTTCGGGTCCTTGAGGCCGGCCCTTGACCGGCGGATCGCGCGGGCGATCGCGGCGATCGCCTTGTCCTGGCCGATCACCCGTTTGTGGAGTTCATCCTCCATGTTGATGAGGCGCGCCGTCTCGGCCTCTCTCAACCGGGTCACGGGGATGCCTGTCCAGCGCGAGACGATGAACCCGATATCGTCCTCGGTGAGCGTCGGCCGATGGGTCCGCCGCTCCTCTTCCCACTGCTCCTCCCGCTCGGCGATCTTGCGCTGAACCTCTCGTTCGCGGTCCCGCAGCTCGGCGGCGCGCTCGAAGTCCTGGTCGCGAATCGCCTGATCCTTGCCCTCCGCGATCTCCGCCTGCTGAGCCTTCAGGTCGGCCACGTCGGGCGGCGGCACCTGCGTCGCGAGTCGTGCGCGGGCGCCCGCCTCGTCGATCACGTCGATCGCCTTGTCCGGCAGAAAACGGTCGGTGATATAGCGCTCGGAGAGCTTCACGGCCGCCAGGATCACCTCATCGGTGATGACGATCCGGTGATGTTCCTCGTAATGCGTCTTCAGACCCTGGATGATCTGGACGGTTTCATCCTCGCTCGGCGGTTCGACGGCGACCGTCTGGAAGCGTCGTTCGAGCGCGCCGTCCTTCTCGATGTACTTCCGATACTCGTTGAGCGTCGACGCACCCACGCATTGCAGTTCGCCGCGCGCCAGCGCCGGCTTCAGCATGTTCGACGCGTCGATCGCCCCTTCCGCGGCACCCGCGCCGACCAGGGTGTGAAGCTCGTCGATGAAGAGGATCACGTTCTTGTTCTGCGCGATCTCGTTCATCACCGCCTTCAGCCGCTCCTCGAACTGCCCGCGGTACTTCGTGCCCGCGATGACCGCGGCCATGTCGAGCGCGAGTACCCGATGGTCACGCAGGCTGTCCGGGCAATCGCCTCGCGCGATGAGCTGCGCCAGGCCTTCGACGATCGCCGTCTTGCCGACGCCGGGCTCGCCGATGAGGACAGGGTTGTTCTTCTTGCGCCGCGAGAGGATCTCCATCACGCGTTCGATTTCCTCCGCGCGGCCGATCGTCGGGTCCAGATCGCCGTTTCGGGCGAGCTCGGTGAGGTCCCGGCAGAAATGGTCGAGCGCGGGGGTCTTCGACTTCTTGTCGCCCTTGCCACCCGGTGTCGTGCTCGAACCGGCGCCGCCGGTGGGCTGGGGCGCGTTCGGCTCCGAGCCAAGGAGTTTCAGCGTCTGCCTGCGCGCTTCCTCGAGCGTCACGCCCAGCTGGTTGAGCACGTCCGCGGCGATCCCCTTCTCCTCACGCAGGAGTCCGAGGAGCAGATGCTCGGTACCGACATACGAGTGGTTGAGTTCGCGCGCCTCGGCCATGGCGAACTCGAGCACCTTCTTCGCGCGCGACGTATAAGGTAGCTCACCGAGCGCGATCGTGGCCTTTCCGGGACGCACGGACTCCTCGATCCGTTCCTGGAGCTGCTCGAGATCGACCGTCAGGTTCGTCAGCACGGCGGCGGCCACGCCTTCGCCCTCCCGGATCAGGCCGAGGAGAATGTGCTCGGTGCCCACGTAGTCGTGGTGGAGACGGATCGCCTCCTCCCGCGCCATCGCGAGGACTTTCCGAACCCGGTCTGTGAAGTTGTAGTTCATCGACGGCCTTTCTTCGGAGCGCTCGGGCTTCGCTCGCGCGGCGCCCTTTCCTGGATCGATATCGTATCGGGAATCAGTCCGTGCCCCCGTCCAGTTCGTTCTGGCTCAACAATCGCCGGATATAGCTGGCTCGGTAGGTATCCGCATCGCTGGCCGAAAGCGACTTTCCGGCCATTTTTTCGAGGTGCGCGGGCTGTGTGAAGATCATGATTTGGTTGAGCGAGTATACCCGAAGCCCGGGGAGAAGTTTCAGCCCCAGGCCGAGCCTCACGCCGCTCGCGAGGTTCATCACCTCGTCGAACGAAATGGATCTCGCGTACCGCAGCAAACCATACGCCCGCCATACTTTATCCTCGATCACGGTGCGCGCGTCACGGAGCAGAACGGTACGCGCCTGAGTCTCGTAATGGACCACTTGCTGGACGATCTTCCGCAGGTGGTCGATCAGTTCCTCTTCGGTTTTCCCCAGGGTCGTCTGGTTCGAAATCTGGAAGAAGTTTCCGACGACTTCGGAACCTTCACCATGCAGGCCGCGGAAGGTCAACCCGACCTGCGAGATTCCCTGCAGCACCTTGCCGATTTCCTTCGTCAGCACGAGCGCCGGCAGATGTACGAGCACCGAGGCGCGCAGCCCGGTGCCGACGTTCGTCGGACATGAAGTAAGGTAACCGAATTCCGGGTGGAATGCGTACCGGAGGTGTCCGGCCAGCTCCTCGTCGAGGTTGTCGACCCGTCTCCAGGCCTCTCGCAACCGGAAGCCGCTCACGAAGCTCTGGAGCCGCATATGGTCTTCCTCGTTGACCATGACCCCGAGCGAGTCGTTGTTGGCCAGGAGGAGGGCGGCGTGCGCGGGCGGCTCTCCGCCTCCCTCGCCGATGAGTTCCCTGCTCACCAGGTGGCGTTCGAGGAGGAGTCGGCGAGTCGGCGCGTTGACGCGCCGCATGGAGAGCACCGTCCCGTTCCGCAGGGAGGGGGTACGGCCGGCGGCGTCCCGGATCCTTGTCAGGATCTCGTGCCGCTCATCCTCGTCGGCGCGTAGCGCGAAGCGGTGTTCGTCGAGGTTCCGGGCAAGGCGGACCCGCGTCGAGAGTACGATGTCGGCGGCGGGGCCGTCCGCGTCGAGCCACTCGAGGCCGGAATCCGGCAGGGTCGTCGCATCCTTCATCGCCAGGCTCTCCTCATTCGGGAAGGGTCCTCGTCTCGAGCTGCCTGAGCTGGTCTCTCAGCGAAGCGGCGAACTCGAAGTCCTCGGCCTCGACCGCACGGTCCAGGCTGCGGCGCAGGCTGACGATTCGCGCCGCCACGTCGTCCTCCCCCGGATCGATCGGCAGGAAGATCTTCCCCACATGTTTCGTACCGCCGTGGAGCCGGCGGAAGAGACCTCGCAGGTGCTCGTCAAAATGGGTGTAGCAGACAGTGCATCCCAGTCGGCCCGTATGGCGCAGCTGCGCGGCCGTCATCCCGCACGCTGGGCAACGGCCGGCGGCCCGCCCTTCCCCGACACCTTGCCCGATCTGGGCGAGGAAATCCGCGAGCGGGGCGTTGCCCTTCAGCGAGTCCGTCTCGACGCCGCGTTCCGCGGCGCATTTCTCACACAGGTGCAGGACCCGCATCTCGTCGTTCTCCACCTGCGTGAGATGGATCGTCGAGGGGGCGTTCCCGCAACTGTCGCAGACTGATGAATCCGACATCGATCTCTTTCCCGCTGCCCGGGCCAACCCGGGGATACTCAGCTAGCCGGAAGCCTGTAGGCGGTTTCTTCCGCGGTGACGAGCAGCCCATCATGCACCTCGAGCACGCGGTCCGACCGGGTCGCGATCTGCATGTTGTGCGTGACCAGGATCATGGCCGTTCCATGCTCGGCGCTGATCCCGAAGAGCAGATCGTGGAGTCGCTCGCTCGTGCCCGGGTCCAGGTTGCCCGACGGTTCGTCCGCGAGGAGCGCGAGAGGCTGGTTGGCGAGTGCCCTGGCCACCGCCGCGCGCTGCTGCTCTCCCCCGGAAAGCTGTGTGGGTCGGTGTTCGGCGCGCCTCTGGAGTCCGACCTGTCCGAGCAGTTCCATGGCGCGTTCGGTCGCTTCCGCCGGCGACCGTCCCGCGATCAGCTGCGGCATCATCACGTTCTCCAGGACCGTGAACTCCCGGAGCAGGTGATGGAACTGAAACACGAAACCGATCGACTCGTTGCGAATCGTGCTGAGCCGGTCTTCATCGATCTCTCCGAGTCGCTCGTCGCCGATCCATACTTCGCCGCCCGTCGGCCGGTCCAGCCCGCCGAGGATGTGCAGCAGCGTCGACTTCCCCGAGCCGCTTTCACCGATGATGGCGACGGCCTCGCCCGCTCGCACGACCAGGTCGACCCCCAACAGGACTTCCAGCGTGGACCCGTCTCCGCCGACGTAATTCTTGCGAACGCCGGCGGCGGTGATCACGGACGGCCGCTCCACGGTCTCCTCACTCATGCCGAATCGCCTCCACCGGGAAGAGCCGTGCCGCCTGCCTGGCGGGATAGATCGTCGCCAGGAAGGAGATGAGGAGACTCGCGGCGAGAATGACCGCCAGTTCCAGCGGGTTCACCTCGACGGGCAGATAATCGATGAAATATACGTCGCCGGGAATCTTGATCAGCTCATATCGATCCAGGATCCACGCCAGGAGCAGTCCTCCCGTCGCGCCCAGGGCGGCCCCCACGAACCCGATCACGACCCCCTGTATCATGAATACCCGCTGTACCTGAGCGGATCGCAGACCCATCGATTTCAGGATCCCGATTTCTCGGGTCTTGTCGGCGACCACCATGACCAGGGTCGAGATGATGTTGAAGGCCGCCACGACGACGATGAGAAGAAGGATGATCCCCATCGCGAGTTTCTCGAGCTGCAGCGCCTGGAAGAGCGTCTGGTTCAGCGACATCCAGTCGATACCCCGGTACGGGAAGCCACCGAGTTCGTTCTCGATCGCGCGGGCCGTCGGCAACGCGTCGTCCGGGTCGGGCGTGCGGATCTCGAGTCCGGTGACGGCGCCATCCAGCCTGGCGAGATCCTGGGCGGCGGCCAACGAGGTGTACATGTATCGATTGTCGTAATCATACATCCCCGTGTGAAAGCTGCCGACGACCTCGAACCTGCGCATTGGAGGCTGCAGGATCCCCAGGCTGTTGACCTCGGTGCCCTGGAGTGAGATCACGTCGAGAATGGTTCCGGGATAGGCCTGGAACTTCTCGGCGAGGCCGTCTCCGAGCACGAGTGGAGGATAGCCGCTCGCGGTCGGTCCGAAGTCGAACTCGCCATCGCGGATCCGGCTCACGATCTCGGTGATCGGCTCTCCGGGCGCATCGGGGTCGATACCTCGCAACAACCCCGCTTCCGCGTACGCGTTGGGGAGTCTGAGCGCGACGGCGGATTCCACGAAGGGGGCCGCCGCCACCACTCCATCCATCTCCCGCACCCGTTCCAGGACGCCTTCCCAGGCGTCGAGACGCATCCCCTCGCCGTAGGTCGTCAGCCATATATGAGGGTTCGTCCCGAGGTACTTGTCCCGCAGATCCCGCTGCAGCCCGCTCATGACGGCGGTCACCACGATCAGCGCCATCACCCCCACGGTGACCCCCCCGATCGCGATGAGCGTGATCAGGGATAGAAACCGCGCGCCCTTCCGGGAAGCGAGGTACCGCCGGGCGATGAACAACTCCAGACTGAAGCCTTTCACATGCCCCTCGATTCGAACGCACGATCGCGATCACTCATCTGACATGACCTTCCGTGGCTCGGTCGTGCTCGGGTCTCATCGTCGGGAAGAGGATCACGTCCCGAATCGAGGGTTGGTCCGTCAACAGCATGACGAGCCGATCGACTCCCATGCCGAAACCGCCCGTCGGGGGCATCCCGTACTCGAGCGCCCGGAGAAAGTCTTCGTCGAGCGGATGTGCTTCCTCGTCGCCACGATCCCGCAGGCCCGCCTGGGCCTCGAGGCGCTCGCGCTGGTCGAACGGGTCATTCAGTTCGCTATAGGCGTTGCAGAGTTCCTTGCCGCCGACGACCAGTTCGAACCGCTCCGTCAATTCGGGGTCGCCGCGCTTCGGCTTCGCGAGGGGCGACATCTCCCGCGGATAGTCGGTGATGAACGTCGGCTGGATCAACCGCGGCTCGACGAGTTCGCCGAAGAGTTCGTCGATGAGCTTTCCTCTGCCCATCGAGTCGGTATCGTCGACGCCGAGCAGCCTGACGCGGTCCCGAAGCTCATCATCGGTCAGCGACTTCACGTCGATCCCCCCGATTTCGCGGATGGCGTCGTACATGGTGAGCCGCCGGAAGGGAGCGTCGAAGTCGATCCTCGCGCCCCGGAACGTGACCGATGGTTCGCCACACGCGTCCATGACCACCGTATGCAACAGCTCCTCGGTGAGCCGCATCACTCCTTCGTAGTCGAGATAGGCGGCGTAGAACTCCAGCATCGTAAACTCGGGGTTGTGGGATCGGTCCATCCCCTCGTTCCGGAAGTCCTTGCCGATCTCATAGACCCGCTCGAATCCGCCCACGATCAGACGCTTGAGATACAGCTCATCCGCGATCCGCAGGTAGAGCGGCATTCCCAGGGCGTTGTGGTGCGTGACGAATGGCCGAGCCGCCGCGCCACCGTAAATCGGCTGGAGCACCGGGGTCTCGACCTCGAGGAAACCCCGTTCGTCCAGGAATCGGCGAATCGCGCGGATCACCCGGGCACGAACCTCGAAGACCTCCCGCACTTCCGGCGAAACCGCGAGGTCGGCGTATCGCTGCCGGTACCGGGCCTCGCGGTCCGAGAAGCCCGAATACACTCTTCTCTCGCCCGTCTCCGGGTCTATCTCCTCTTTCCCGAGCGGCAGCGGTCGTACCGTCTTGGCGAGGAGTTCGTACTCGGTGACCCGGATGGTGATCTCGCCGGTGCGCGTGCGGAAGAGGGGGCCCGCGACTCCGACCCAGTCACCCAGGTCGAGATGATCCAACAACTTATACCCATCGTCGCCAAGAACGTTGAGCTGGAAGTAGATCTGGATTCTTCCGCTCCGGTCGGCGAGATGGGCGAAGGTCGTCTTCCCCATCCTGCGCAGCGCGACGAGCCGACCCGCGACGCGAACCGGGGGGCTTTCCTTCTGATCGGCCGTCAGGAGGCGTAGAGCCTCGGTGGCGCTATGGGTCCGGTCGAACGAATAGGCGTATGGCGCCACGCCCGCTTCGCGGAGCGCTTCGATCCTGGCGATCCGGTCCCGCTCGACGCGGCCGAACTCCCGGGCCGGCTCCTTCGTACCTTCCGTCATGCCGCTCCGAACTCCTTCAAGTACGCCTGGATGAACGGGTCGAGGTCACCGTCCATCACGCTCTGGACGTCTCCAAGCTTGAGCTCGGTCCGGTGATCGTTGACCATCGTATAGGGCTGGAAGACGTAGGATCGTATCTGGCTTCCCCAGCCGATGTCCGTCTTGGTGGACTCGAGTTTCGCCTTCTCGGCCGCCTGCTCTTCGATCGCCCGCTGGTATAGCGCGGCTTTCAGCATTTTCATCGCCGTCGCGCGATTCTTGTGCTGTGACCGTTCCTGCTGGCAGGAAACCACGATGCCCGAAGGCAGGTGGCGCAGACGCACCGCCGAACTCGTCTTGTTGACGTGCTGGCCGCCCGCGCCGGATGCCCGGAATACTTCCATTTCGATATCCTCATCGCGGACATCGATCTCGATCGAGTCGTCCACCACGGGATACACGAACACCGACGCGAAGGAGGTGTGCCGACGGGCCTGTGAATCGAAAGGGGAGATCCGGACGAGTCGATGGACGCCGCGCTCGGCCTTCAGGTAACCGTAGGCGTAGGCGCCCCGAATCTCGAGAGTCGCCGACTTGATACCCGCCTCATCTCCGTCCTGGCGGTCGAGCAACTCCACCGCGAAACCATGCTTCTCACCCCATCGGATGTACATGCGGAGCAGCATCTCCGCCCAGTCCTGCGATTCGGTTCCGCCCGCGCCGGGATGGATCGTGACGAGGCCGTCGCGCTGGTCGTCCGGGCCGCGGAGCATGTTCTTCAGTTCGAGATCCGCGAGGAGGGGTTCCATCGTCGCGAGTTCCCGCTCCCACTCGACGCTGAGCGCGTCATCCGCCTCGACCCGCAGGAGTTCGGCGAGCTCGCGCAGGTCCGTCACCCTGACCATCAGCTGGCGCCAGGGCTCCGCCCATGCCTTCAGGTCGTTGACTTCAGCGATTATCGATCGGGCGCGCTCCGCGTCGTCCCAGAAACCGGGATCCGACATTCGGGACTCGAGTTGCTGGATCCGATCCTCCTTGGCGCCCAGGTCAAAGAAACCTCCTCAGCTCGTCGAGCCGGTTCTGGTATTCGTCGAGTCGGGCGAGTCCTTCGTCGATCATCGTCATCGCGATTGAGGGAACGCGGGCCGCGAAAAGCAAACAAGGGCCGCCGTAACGGGGGCCCCTGTGTACGCAGAGAGAATGATAACGCGGGCCGGGGATTCGGAACAGGCGAAACCCGAGCCGGCGGAGCCGTCAGAAGAGCTGTTGACCTCCCGCGAGCACTTCGTTGAGGGCGTCCCGGAAATAGGACGTGTCTCGCGCGATCTGGTTGCCGACGTGGGAAACGTATTCGTCCCAGCTCTTGCGGATCTCCTCGCGGAACTCCTGACGAAGGGTGCCCGCCCGAATGCTTCGGTCGCGGCGGTCACGGTGATACACCACGATGTCGGAAACGAGCGCTCGGGCGAGGCTCTGTGCCCGGGCGTTCGGATCGGCGGAGCCGAAGGGCGCGGGCGGCAGGGAAAGATCGGCGTCGGAGCGCGACTGCTGGACGGCGGCGAAACCCGCCGGGGCTTCCACTTCCTCGAGCGTCGTGGTTTGCCCGTATTCCTCGTCGGCACCCTCGTCGACACCCTCGTCGGCGTGGCCCGACTCTTCCCATCCGTCCGCCGACGCGTCGTTCCCGGATGCGCCCGTATCGGCGCCTTCGTCCCGATCATCGGCGTGAGCGGCGACCGGGGTTTCCTCGGCCCCCGCGTGCGGGTCGTCGTCCTCGACGGGCTCGGCCGTTTCATAGCCGCCGGCGTCCGGCGCGACGGTGTCATCCGCGTGCTCGTCCGTGGTGACGGGCACCACGGGGGCGAAAGTGTCACGGGTGAAGACCGAGGAAGAATCGAAGTCGGGGACGGCTTCATGATCCGCTTCCGGCTGATCGTCGGCGTCCTCGTCCGTGGTTCGTGCCGCCCATACCCCCGATGTGTCATCGGAGGCGGCTCCCGTCGTGTCGTCGTCACCGTCTTCGGAGGGGGGTCCGGCCGTGTCGTGGTCATCGTCGTCGGGCGCTTCGGTGATCGCCACCTCGGTGGAATCGGATCCCGATTCGCTCCACGAACTCGCGGTTTCGACGGTTACCGCGATCCCGATCTCGCCGTCCACGTCATCGTCTTCTCCAGCGGAATACTCCGCCGGATCCGACGAGTCGACGGCCACGAGGGTCTCTTCTTCCGTTTCCGTCTCGTTCCCGGTCTCTTCCGTGTCGAAATAGACCGCGACTCGACCGCGGGAGAGGTCGTTGTTGCCCACGCTGACGATTTCCGTCTCTTCCTCACCCGCTTCGTCGTCGGCATGATAGGTCGAGAAGGAATCGGCGAATGTATCGACCGGGCCATCCGGATCGGGAGCTTCGTGGGAGACGTCGACCCCCGTGGTGTCGGCGGTGTCGGACGATTCCGTTTCGTACGCGGATCCATCCGTTTCGTACGTGGAAGTATCCGTAGCGTACGCGGCGCTCTCCTCGACCGCCGGCGCGGCAGACTCCACGCCGGTCGCGACCGCCGCGGTGAATGCCGGTACCACGGAATCGACCGAGACGAGAAACTCCGCGGGGCAGTTCGCGCAGCGCGCGCGCACTCCGCCCGCCGGGACCTTGAGCGGGTCGACCCGATAGGTCGTGGCGCATTCTGGGCAGGTCACATTCATGGTATTCGGTCGCTACGTGGGTGGTTCCGTGTCGTTGGGCTCGCGGCTCGTCCCGTTCGAGGGAAGCCGCGATTCGCCCGGTCGTTCCCGTCCCGCGGGATTCCGGGCATGATAGTACATCTGTTCACCCCGTCAAAGTCTCCTGGACCATTTCCAGGAGGGTCCGCCTTCGCGCCGGGCCACCCGTCGATCGAGCGAATCGCCCGTTCCGGGAGATCTCGAGCCTCCGGACCTTTCCCATGAGGCCGCCGGGGGGGCCGGAATCCGCGGGAGTCGTTCAATGCTCGTCGAACGGAACCGCCTGGTCGATCAGCAGGACCGGAATGCCGTCGCGGATCGGATACGTCACACGGCATCCGCCGCAGCGCAGCGCCGGCGGGTCCTCCTGGATAGTCAGGTTCCCCTTGCACTTCGGGCAGACGAGGAGTTCCAGTAACCGGGGATCAAGCATGGGGCGTCCGTGTGTTCGAGGGGATGGGGAATCCGAGCCTCGTCAGTTCGAGTGGACTCTTCCGCCATTTCGGAAGCACCTTGACGCGTAGCTCGAGGTAGACGTGACGGCCCAGGAACGCCTCGATCCGGAGCCGGGCGGACCTGCCCAGTTCCCGGATGGCTTCCCCGCCCTTTCCGATCATGATCCCTTTCTGGGAATTCCGCTCGACGAATACGCTCGCCCTGATAAAAACAGGGTCGTCATCCTCTCTGAATTCCTCAACTTTCACGGCCGCGCCGTACGGGATCTCCTGGGTATAGAGCTCGAAGATCGCCTCGCGAACCAGTTCCGCGACGAAGAAGCGAACCGTCTGGGTGGAAACGTCGTCTTCCGGGTAGAGATGCGGAGACGGGGGAAGGCGGGTCGCGATTGCCTCCCGAAGCGGCTCGACGCCGTCACCGCGTTCGGCGGAGATTTCGATGGGATCGATGTCGAAGGTCGCGCGACTCCACTCTCGAATGGAGTCCAGGCTCGCCGGGCTGGCGGAATCCCGCTTGTTGATCGCCACGAGGAGATTCCCGCCGAGAGACCTGAGAGTATCCCCCAGCTCCGGCGCCATTCGCGGGACGGTGCGCGTCCCGTCGACGAGCAGGACGACGACGTCGGCGTCGGCGACGGCGCGATCCGCGATCTCCAGCATCGAATGGTGCAGAAGATAGGAAGGGTCCACCAGGCCGGGGGTATCGAGAAACACGAACTGGATTCCGTCACGCGTGTCGATACCCACGACCCGCTCGCGGGTCGTCTGCGCCGACGGTGTCACGATGCTCAGCTTCGAGCCGAGAAAACGGTTCAGCAGCGTCGACTTGCCCGCGTTCGGCTGACCGATGATCGCGACGAAGCCCGCCCGGGTTGGTGACTGGTCCATCCGGGGAATCTAGGTGGTGGAGATGGCGGCGTGAAGAGACTCCGGCCGATTGAACTTTCGGGTCGCGGAGGGCGTACGTCCGAACTGATAGGGCGTGGCAAGGGGGTGCTCGGCGGCGAGGCGCGTGATTGCCGACGGGCGTGATTGCCGACGGGCGTGATCACGGATCGCGCGTGATCGTCAGGGGCGCGTGAGCGGCCGGGGCGGGGGTTCGCGGGGGCTGGGAGCGGGGGTG
>CAZWJE010000013.1:0-27006 GCA_964634395.1 uncultured Gemmatimonas sp.
CGACGTCTGATGGTCTTCGACTGGGCCTACCAGTTGAGGCCGGACGAGGCGAGTCTCGACCTCATCCGGTGAGGCGTTTCGCGCCCCGGGCGATGCGACGGGATTCCGATGGACCGCGCGAACAGGTGGAGGGCGGATGGGCGGTGAATGGGTGGAGCTGGATGGCCACGATCTGACGCTGGAGACGATCGAACGGGTGGCGGCTTCGACATCCGCCCCGGTCAGGCTTTCCGCGCCAGCGCGAGAGCGCGTGGTTCGGGCGCGTTCGGTGGTGGATCGGGCGGTCGAGTCGGGGCGGGCGGTCTACGGCATCAACACCGGTTTCGGCCGGCTCGCCGACGTGGCGATCCCGGCGGACCGGATCGGCGAACTCCAGCTGAACCTGATTCGCAGCCATGCCTGCGGAGTCGGACCCGCCCTCGGTCGTGAAGCGGTGCGGGCCATCACGGTTCTGCGCGCCAATGTGCTGGCGAAGGGCCACTCGGGCGTTCGTCCCGAGGTGATCGATCTCCTCTGCGCGCTCCTCAATGCCGGAGTCCATCCGGTGATCCCCGAACAGGGATCGGTGGGAGCTTCGGGCGATCTCGCGCCGCTCTCTCACCTCGCGCTCGTACTGGTCGGCGAAGGGGAAGCCGAGTACGAGGGTGAGGTCGTCGCGGGAGACGAAGCGCTCCGTCGCGCCGGACTGAGCCCGCTCGTGCTGGCGGCGAAGGAGGGGCTCGCGCTCAACAACGGCACCCAGGTGATGACCGGCATCGGGACGCTGGCGCTGCTCTCCGCGGAGCGGCTCGTGGAGACCGCCGAGGTCGCGGGCGCGATGTCTCTCGAGGGGCTGAGAGGTACGCCGGCGGCCTTCCACGCCGCGCTGCAGCGGGTGCGCCCGCATCCCGGTCAGACGGCGAGCGCCGAGCGGCTCCGCGCGCTCGTGCGCGGGAGCGAGATCCGCGAATCGCACCGCCATAACGACCCACGCGTACAGGATGCCTACGCGCTCCGCTGCATGCCGCAGGTCCATGGGGCGTGCCGCGACTCGCTCGCCCATGTCCGCCGGGTACTGGAGATCGAAGCGAACAGCGCCACGGACAATCCGCTCGTCTTCGCCGATGAGGATGATGGCCTGATCCTGAGCGGCGGCAACTTCCACGGCCAGCCGGTGGCCCAGGCGCTCGACCTGCTGGCGATCGCGCTCGCGGACCTCGCGTCGATCTCCGAGCGGCGCATCGAACGGCTCGTGAACCCGGACCTCTCCGACCTCCCACCGTTCCTGACGGGTGATCCCGGGGTGAACTCGGGAATGATGCTCGCGCAGATCACGGCGGCGGCGCTGGTGAGCGAGTCGAAGATCCTCGCGCACCCCGCGAGCGTCGACTCGATCCCGACGGGTGCCAATCGCGAAGATCACGTCTCGATGGGTTCCACCGCCGCCAGAAAGGCGACCGCCGTGCTGCGCAACACGGAAACGGTGATCGCCATCGAGCTGATGTGCGCGGCCCAGGCGCTGGAGTTCCTGCGACCGATGCGCTCGGGGATGGGGGTGGAGGCGGCGCGGACGATGATTCGTTCCCGCGTTCCGCCGCTCGGCGCCGACCGCGTGTTGGCGCCGGAGATCGCGGCGGTCTCGGCGATGGTCCAGGACGGAGCGTTCGCCGAGATGTGGCGGCTCGGGATCTGATCCGCGAGCTTCGCGGCCCGAAGCGGCTCGAGCGGGCCACCGGAGCGACCGGTCGCGGCCCGCGGGCGGGAACTTTCGCTCCGGGGGTCACTACCAAGAAGCGGCCGAAAACCAGGCTCGGAACGCGCGGCCGCCGGGCCGTATCGCGGAACATCGAATCGGTGTCAGTCGCGGAGAGGGGCCGCGCTGACGAATCCCAGGCGTAGCTGATGAGACGGTTTCGCTCACTGGATACACGCGCGGGAGGGCGCGATCTGCATCGGGTTCTCGACGCCACCAGCGCGGCGGAAGAGACGCGGTGGCGGCGTGCCGTCCGCCTGGGGATCCTGGGAACGGTCATCATCCACGCCTTCTTCCTGATCACCGTTCGTGACACGGCCGTGGCGCCGCGCTCGACCAGGGCGGCGGCGGGCCCGCCGCGCGGTGACATCCGGGCCTCCGGGGGCGGAAGCGGTATGACGATGATCGAAATCCGTCCCGAACAGACGCCACCCGAGACGCCGGTCCGGGAGGTCACGGTCGTTCCGGAACCGGTGATCGAACCCGTCGAGGTCGTGGTCCCGGAGGAGGTCGTCGAGCCGTCGCCGACGCCCGTGACCGCGCCCCCATCGATCGTCGCGCCGGCGCCGGCGCCGGGAACGGGCGGACCGGGAACGGGCGGCCAGTCCGGCACCTCGACCGGTACCTCCACCGGGGGGGGCGAAGGGGCCGGCGGCGGCGGTGACGCGGATACCGGCGAGAGCCGGATCATTCCGCCGACGCCGCGCGGGATCTTCATCCCGCCGTCAGGGTCGCCATCGAGCGCGCGAGGAAAGGAGATCACCGTCTGGGTATTCGTTTCCGAAGCGGGTCGAGTGGACCGGAGCAGCGTACGGCTCGAGCCCCCGACCTCCGACAATCGCTACAACCAGCGGCTTATCCAGAGCGTCGCTGACTGGGTGTTCGACCCGGCTCGTCAGGATGGCCGCGCGGTCTCCGCCTGGTATCCGTTCCAGATCTTCCTGTAAGGACCCATTTCCCTCTCCCGGTTCGTGGATCTCAATGGCAAGCGGGTCGCGATCGTGATGATGAGCGCGATCGGCGACGCGGTTCACGTGCTGCCGATCGTGAACTCCCTGCGGGCGGCTTCTCCCGGTGTGCACATCACCTGGGTGATCCAGCCCGGACCGCTCGGCCTCGTGCGCGGACACCCGGCCGTCGACGAGTTCATCGTGTTCGACAGGAAGAAAGGAAGGAAGGCGTTCCGCGAGATCTTCGCGGAGACCCGCGAGCGGCGCTTCGATCTCGTGATCGCGCTGCAGGTCTACCTGAAGGCGGGGGTGATCACGGGGATGTTACGGTCACCGCGGAAGCTCGGATTCGATCGGGGGCGGGCGCGAGACGCGAACTGGCTCTTCACCACGGAACGCATCGCGCCCCGCGGACAGCGGCACGTCCAGGACCAGTACATCGAGTTTCTGGAACATCTGGGTGTGCCGCTCACGCTGGATTGGGGCCTCGGTCCGACCGAGGAGGAACGGGACCGCTACCGCGATGTGCTCCCACCCGCGCCCGACGCGCCAACCGTCTCGTTCGTGGTCGGCACGAGCAAGCCTGAGAAGGAGTGGCGGGCGGAACGGTACGCTGAAGTCGCCGACCGGTTGTATGACGAGGTCGGCGCCCGCGTCCTGCTCGTGGGCGGACGGTCGCCCCGCGAACTCGAGGCGGCGGAGCGGATCGCGCGACTCACCGCCCACCCTCCGATCAACCTGCTCGAATGGGATCTCCGGCGGCTCGTCTGGCTCCTCGACGCCTCGGACGTCCTCGTCTCACCCGATACGGGCCCCCTCCACATCGGCGTGGCCCTTGGCGTACCGACGGTTTCGCTGCTCGGGTACACCAACCCGAAACGCGTCGGACCGTACAGGCGCTTCGGCGACTTGATGATCGATCGCTATGGTGACCCGGGCGAGGACTATCCCGTGACGGCGGAGTACCGCTCGGGTCGCATGGAGAGAATCACCGTCGACGACGTCGTGGAAAAGGTGAAGCTGGCGCTCGCGAACTATCCGTGGGGGCCGGGGAAGGGCCAGTCGGCGCCGTAACCCGCCGCGAGGGCCTCCGTCTCGGGGATGCCGATGGGCGCACCGAGGCTCCAGGCGGAACGGGTCATCCTCTGGATCGCCGCGCGACGACGCCGGGCGGAGAGTGCCCGGTCATGAAGCGTCGCTCGATCGAAGTCGATGATCACCACCCGTGGCTCGCCGGGTCTCCCGCCCGGCGCGACGAGCAGGTTCCGGAGGTTCAGGTCCGGATGGGCGATCCCGGCGTCATGCATCCGCGCGACCGCCTCCCCGACGGAACGCATCGTCTCGAGTCGCTCATCGGGCAGGGCCTCGATCCAGCGCGCCAGCTCCACCGCGCCATCGATCCAGCCGACCGCGAGCATCGCGGAGTACCCCACCCGTCCCGGGGTCTCGACCGCCGCGATCATGCGGGGTACGCTCACGCCCCGATCCTCCGCCGCGACGGTTACCCGGAGCTCCTCGAGCGCCCGATGGCCGAGGAAATAGGTCGCCCGGTTCACGTGGCGGACCGCGCCGCCGCGACGGTACTCGCGCAGGAGGACCCGAGCTCCGTCGGGCAGTTCGACCACCGGATGCGCCCCCCGGCCGCCGCCCGTACGCCCGATCACTCGAACGTCGGCCGAGGTTTCCGGCGAATCCAGCACCAGCCGCTCGAAGCCCCGGCGAACGAGGATCCTGACGCCGCCCGCCTCGTGACACGCGAAGTCGCGCAGCCCGGGATCGCCCCCGTACCGGCTCGCCCAGTTCATCCCGGCGTGGTGTGCCCGGGGTCGCGGAGGCCGCCGGGGTTCCGCCAGTGGAACGTCTTTTCCACCATCAGTGCTGACTATCGCGGGGACCTGGGGTATCAACCACCGTTGAGGGCGCGCGCCGGGCCGGCGGGGACGGGTGACGCGCAAGATAGACGGCCGCGTGAACCGGCGCTATCGGGAGGAACGGACCCTGGCCCGACGCGGGTTCGCGGCGGGGTCCGTCGCGTTGCGGAACCCCCTTGCCACATCTACCTTTACTCGTCTATGACGGTCGCGACGAAACGTCTTCTCTGGGTCGACGACGAGATCGATCTGCTGCGGCCGCACCTCCTCTTCGTGCAGGGGCGCGGGTACCACATCGACGCTGTCGCCAATGGCGATGACGCGCTCGAACTGGTCCGGCTTCATCCGTACGACCTCATCCTGCTCGACGAGCAGATGCCCGGGCGAACGGGGATGGAGGTGTTCGACGAGGTGCGGAGGCTGGACCCGCTCGTTCCCGTCGTCATGGTCACCAAATCCGAGGAGGATCGGACGATGACCGAGGCGATCGGCCGCCGTGTCTCGGACTACCTCGTCAAGCCGACGTCTCCTCGACAGGTGCTCTCCGTGGTCACTCGCCTCCTCGAAGGCGAGACGCTCCTGCAACAGCACGTCGCGCGCGAGTTCAGTTACCGCTTCCGGGAGCTGAACTCCGAGGTCACGTCCGAGCGAACCTGGCGAGAGTGGATGACCACCTACTCCGAACTCGTCGACTGGGAGTTGCGGCTGCGTGGCGCGGGCGAGATCGGTCTCGTGGCCTCGCTGGAGACCCTGCTCGACGAGTTCCGCCGCGAATTCGGCCGGTACGTCATCGACGTGTACGGCGACTGGGTGAACGACGCCGAAGACCGGCCACCCCTTTCCATCGACCTCGTACCCCAGTTCCTCTGGCCGCTTCTCGGCGAGGACCGCCACGTGCTCTTCGTGGTGATCGATTGCCTGCGGCTCGACCAGTGGCGGTCGATCCTGCCGCTGTTCGGCGCGGGCGTCGAGGTGGAGGAAGCGCTCTACTACTCGATCCTTCCCACCGCCACGCCGTATTCGCGCAACGCGATCTTCTCGGGGAAGTATCCGGACGCGATCGCCGAGGAATATCCGGAGTGGTGGAACCGCGAGATGGAGGGGAGCCTCAACGCGTTCGAGGACCAGCTTTTCGTTTCCCAGCTCCGGCGACTGACGGGCCAGCGGGTACCGATCAACTACGAGAAGATCTTCAGCGCGGCCGATGGCGAGCAGGTGCTCCACCGGCTGCCCGGCTACTTCTCGAAGCCGGGGGTGACGGCGCTGGTGTTCAACTTCGTCGATATGCTCACGCACGGGCGATCGGAGTCCGCGGTGCTGATGGAGGTGGCGCGGGACAAGGAGGCGCTTCGGGCCCTCTCGCGGCAGTGGTTCGCGCGTTCCGAGGCACTGGCCGCCGTGCGTGAGGCGATCCGCATGGGCGTCTCCGTGCTGATCACCACCGATCACGGATCCATCCACTGTCATCGGCCGGTCACGGTGTACGCCAAGCGGGACGCGACGCAGAACCTGCGCTACAAGTTCGGGGACGACCTGCGCGCCGAGGACCCTTCGCTCGTCTTCTCCGTGAACGACGAACGGATCCTCCGTTTCCCCAGGGGGAAGGAAGCGACCAACTACGTGATCGGCCTCGAAGACGCGTTCTTCGTGTATCCCACGAAGCTGAGACAGTACCAGGCGAGGTACCGCGGGAGCTTCCTCCACGGCGGCATCAGCCCCGAGGAAATGATTCTGCCCGTGGCGCTGCTCACCCCGCGATGACCGGATACCGCCGCATCCTCGGGTATCTCCGCCCGCATCTCTGGCTGTTCGGCGCCTCGGTGGCCGCGACGGTAGTCTTCGCGGCGCTCGACGCGTTCAGCTTCACGCTGCTCATCCCCTTCCTGGGAGTGCTCTTCGATGGCCGCGGTTCGGTCTCCGAGGCGGCGCTGGCGGTTGGCGGGCGGCTCGGGGAGGCCCTCGGCTGGGTGCTCGGCCAGCTCTCGACCACGAACTCGCCGATGGACGCCCTTCGTTCCGTGGTCGTCCTGCTCTTCGTCGTCTTCCTTCTCAAGAACGTCGCGCTCTACCTCCAGCAGTATACCGTCGCGCTCCTCCAGGGCCGGGTGACGCGCGACCTTCGCGACCATGTGTACGCGCGTCTTCTCCGTCTCGGGTTCCCCTTCTTCCAGAACACCCGGACCGGGCAGATCATCAGCCGGCTGACGGTCGACGTCGACCATGTGCGGACGCTGGTGACCGCGAACCTGGCGAAAGCGTTCTCCTCCGTCGCGCAACTCGTCTTTCTTCTCGCGTTGCTGCTCCTGATCTCCTGGAAGCTGACGTTGATCGCGCTGCTCGCGCTGCCGCCGATGCTGGGTCTCTGGGGGCGTTTCCGGCAGCGGCTGCGCGAAGGGGTGCTGCGTGTACTCGACGCGGTCGGCGACGTCGCCTCCCAGCTCCAGGAGACGGTGTCCGGCATTCGCCTCGTCAAGGCCGCCAGCGCCGAGGGGTGGGAAGAACGGCGTTTCCGGACACTCACGCAGGGGCATTACAAGGCCTATATCCGCAACGAGCGGTGGCGCCAGTTCTTCGCCCCGGCGACGGAGATGGTGATCGCGACGGCGATCCTCGGCCTGCTCTGGTTCGGCAGTTACCTGGTCCTGGAGGAAGGCTCCCTCGAAGCCTCCGCGTTCCTGCTCTTCCTCGGGGCCTCGATGAAGCTGATGGCGCCCGCGAAGTTTCTCGGTCAGTTCCCGGCGCTCGTGCAGCCCGGCCTGGCGGCGGCGGAGCGTATCTTCGAGATCGTGGATACGCCGCCCGAGGTGGAAGAGGCGCGGGACGCGGTACCGATCGACGGCTTTCACGACGAGATCCGCTTCGAGGCCGTGGACTTCGAGTACAACACCGGTGAACCGGTTCTGCGCGGGATCGACGCGCGGATCCGACCGGGCGAGGTGGTCGCGCTCGTCGGTCCGAGCGGGGCGGGGAAGAGTACGTTCGCCGACCTTCTTCCGCGCTTCCACGACCCCACCGGCGGACGGGTGACGATCGATGGCCGGGACGCTCGCGCGCTGCGGCTCGAGGACCTCCGTTCGCTCATGGGGATCGTGGCCCAGGACACGATCCTCTTTCACGACACGATCGCCGCCAACATCGCCTATGGGCGCGACGACGCGACCCGTGAAGAGATCGAGGCCGCCGCGCGCGCGGCCTACGCGCACGGTTTCATCTCCGAGTTCCCGGACGGGTACGAGACCGTCGTGGGTGAGCGTGGGGTACGTCTCTCGGGAGGACAGCGACAGCGGCTGGCGATCGCCCGGGCACTCTTCCGCAACCCGCCGATCCTCATCCTCGACGAGGCGACCAGCGCGCTCGACACCGAGAGCGAGCATCTCGTGCAACGGGCGATCGAAGACCTGATGCGCGATCGGACGGTGCTGGTGATCGCGCACCGACTTTCGACGATCGACCGCGCGGATACGATTCTCGTCCTCGATGAGGGGCGGATCGTGGAGCGCGGCACGCACGCCCAGCTGCTCGGCGCGCGCGGCGTTTACCGGAGACTGCACCAGTTGCAGTTCCGGGACACGGCGGGCTCCATCCACCACCACGCACAGAACCTGAACCTCGAGAGATGACTCGTTCGATGGACGTTCCCCTGCTGGATCTGACGGAGCAGTACTCCACGATCGCCGAGCCCATCGCCGACGCGATCCGCGAGATCGTGGAATCGCAACGCTTCATTCTGGGGGCGCCCGTCGAGCGGCTGGAGAGTGAGATCGCCGCATACCTCGGGGTCGGTCACGCGGTGGGCTGCGCGAGTGGCACCGACGCGCTCCTCCTCTCGTTGCGGGCGTTCGACGTCGGCGCCGGTGACGAAGTCGTGACCTCGCCGTTCACCTTCTTCGCGACGGCCGGCGCGATCCATAACGTCGGCGCCCGACCGGTCTTCGCCGATATCGACCCGACGACCTTCAACCTCGACCCCACCGCCGCCGATGCGGCCGTCGGACCGCGCACGAAGGCGTTGATCCCCGTCCACCTCTTCGGTCAGATGGCGGATATGGCCGCGTTCCGCTCGCTCGGCGACCGGCTCGGGCTGCCCGTGATCGAGGACGCCGCGCAGGCGATCGGGGCGCGACAGGTGATACCCTCCGGTGAAACGATCACCACGGGCACGCTCGGCGACGCATGCGGGTTCTCGTTCTTCCCGACCAAGAACCTCGGCGCGTTCGGCGACGCCGGCATGGTGGTGACGAACAGCGCCGGGACCGCCGCCAGGCTCGCCAGGCTCCGGGTGCATGGCGGCGTGCAGATGTACCACCACGAGGAGGTCGGGTACAATTCCCGGCTCGACGCGCTGCAGGCGGCCGTGCTCTCGGTGAAGCTTCCGCGCCTGGCGGAGTGGAGCGACGCGCGACGGCGGCACGCCGCCTTCTACGACGGGGCGCTCGCGGGCATCGCCGAGATCGTCACGCCGGTGATCGCGCCGGGAAACGAATCGATCTACAACCAGTACACGATCCGGGTACTCGATGACCGTCGGGACGCGCTGCGGTCGGCGCTGGCGGCGGCGGGTGTGGGGAGCGGCGTCTATTACCCGGTCCCGCTGCATCTGCAGGAGTGCTTCGCGTATCTCGGCCATGCGGAAGGAGACTTCCCCGTCGCCGAACGCGCCTGCCGGGAAGTGCTTTCACTGCCGGTCTATCCCGAACTGACCGAAGCGCGGCTGGAGCGAGTGGCGGCCGTGATCCGGGAGTTCTTCCGGGGCTGAGCGGGCCGGATGGATCGCGTCTGGCGGAACCGATTCGAGTACGGACTCCTGCGCGGGCTCGAGGCGGGCTTCGGGGTCCTGCCGCGGCGAGCGGCCGATTGGCTGGGGGCGAGCATCGGCGGTCTCGTCCGCCGACCGCTGGGAGTCCGCCGCGACGTCGTCATGGAGAACCTCGCGCGCGCCTTCCCCGAGGCGAGCCCGGAGTGGATCGCCGCGACGGCGGCGGCCGCGTACCGGCACCTCGGTCGCGAGGCGACGGCGATGACCCGTCTCGCGACACTGGACGCCGCCGCGGTCCGCGATCTCACCGTCCTCACCGATGAGGCCGCCTCGGCGTTGCGGGAGACCGTCGGATCGGGGCGAGGCGTGATCTTCGCCACGGGCCATTACGGAAACTGGGAGATGGCCGCGGCCGCCGTGGCGGCGCGTGGCCATCCGATCACCGCCATCGTCAAGCGGATGCGCAATCCGCTGGTGGACGAACGGATCGCGGCCGCGCGGCGGGCACTCGGTGTCGAGACCGTGGGAATGCGAGAATCCACCAGACACATCCCCAGGGCGCTCGCGGCGGGTCACGCCATCGGCATCGTCGCCGACCAGGACGCGCGACGCACGGGTGTATGGGTCCCGTTCTTCGGAGTCCCCGCGAGCACCCATCGCGGTCCGGCGATCTTCGCGCTCCGCACCGGAGCACCGCTCCTCGCGGCGATCGCCCGGCGGCTCCCGGACGGCCGCTACTCCATCGACACACGGCGGATCGACACCCGTCGCCAGAGTGATCCCGAGACCGATATCGTGCGGATCACGGCCGACCTCGCGGCGGCCCTCGAGCGCGAGATCCGCGCCGACCCGACGCAGTATTTCTGGTTCCACAAGCGCTGGAAAACCGCCCCGTCAGAGGAACCCCGCCCGACCGTACCCGGTACTACCACCCCGTGACAACGGTCATCCTGACCGCTGCCTGACCGCGTTCCACGGCACGGATCGCGCAACGGACGTCGCCCCCCCGATGGATGCCCGGCCGGTCCGTGGCTCCTGAGGTTCCGGATATATCAGCAGGGACCGAGCTTGATCTATTTCTGCATCCCGGCCTGGAATGAGGCCGCCACAGCCGGAGTCCTTCTCTGGAAGATCCGGCGGGTGATGGAAGAGTTTCCGAGGGATTACGAGATCCTGGTTCTCGATGACGGGTCGACCGACGGGACCCTCGAGGTCCTCGCGCCCTACGCGCGGGTCCTGCCCCTCACGGTGCTCCGCGAGGAGACGACGAAGGGGTATGCCCACTCTCTCGAGCGGCTCATCCGCGAAGTCGTCGCGCGGGCTTCACATCCTCGGCGGGATGTGCTGGTGACGCTGCAGGCCGACTTCACCGAGGCGCCCGAGGACGCGCCGGCGCTCATCCGCCGGATCGAGGGCGGCGCGGACATCGTGGAGGGCGCGATCGTGAGCGAGGGACCCGATGTCCCCCGATCGCTCCGCCTGGCCCGGCGGGGGATCCCTCTCATCCTCCGCGGAGCCGGGCTCCCCGAGGAGATCCGGGACCCGGTGTCAGGATTCCGCGCGTACCGCGTTTCAGTACTGAAACGCGCGCTCGCCGAGCGGAACGGGACGCCCCTGCTGCGCTGGGACGGGTGGGCCGCCAACGTGGAACTGATCCACGCGACCGGGCCTCATTCGCGCCGGACCGAGGGGCTGGAAATCCGGCGGCGCTATGACATGCGTCAGAGAGACTCACGTTTCAGACCCTGGGCGACCGTCGTCGATATCTGGAATGTATCGAGACAACTCCGGCGGTCGCCGCCTGTCGCGGCGGTCCCGGACTCAACGGGATAGGGGACGGTATGGATAGACGACCCATCACGTCGTTCGCCGCCGCCGCGTTCGGCGCGGCCCTTCTCGGTCTTGGCGTCGTGGTGGCGTCACCCGCGAGTCAGGCGGCACGGGGTGACCCGGGACCGGCGATGGAACACGCCCCGTTCGGCCCCGGCGAGCGCGCGGAATATCAGGTCAAGCTGGGCGGTATCGGCGTCGGCGACGGCACGATGCAGATCCTCGACCTCGCGACGGTCAACGGATTTTCGACCTATCACGCGCGTCTCCACGTCGAGGGCGGCATCCCCTTCGCCCGGGTCGACACGAAACTCGACACCTGGCTGGACGTCGCCGGTCTCTTCTCGCGCCGCTTCGAGCAGAACCAGAAGGAGATCCGCTATCGCCGCCATCGGATCTTCGACTTCGACGCCGAGAACCGGACCTATCAGCAGCGGGATCGCGATACGACGTTCACGCTCCCGACGGACCGGCCGCTCGACGACGTCGCCTTCCTTTATTACGCCAGGACGCTCCCACTCAACGTCGGCGATACGTACACGATTCCCCGCTATTTCAAGGAAGACGGCAACCCCGTCGTCCTGAAGGTCCTGCGCAAGGAGCGGGTGAAGGTGCCGGCGGGCGAGTTCAACACGATCGTCGTCCAGCCGATCATCCAGACGGACGGTCTCTTCGGTGAAGGCGGGGAGGCGGAAGTGTACTTCAGCGATGACGACCGTCGGCTGGTGGTCTACCTGCGCAGCAAGGTGCCGATCGTCGGTTCACTGAGCCTGCACCTGCGGAGTTACGAGCCGGGGCTGCGACTCGCCACCCGTCTGCGGCGGTAGCTTCCCCCCAGGGCGCAGGGCGCGGCGATCAGCGAGACTGGTTTCCGCGCCATCGTTCGATTCATCGGTTCCCTCGACGACCGGCCCGCCGCTCAGCTTCCTTCGTCGCCCAGGCGACGATCGGGGAGAATGTAGTGGCGGACGTAATCCGCGATCGCTTCATCGAGAGGCGTGATCGGGTCGCTGTACCCGGCCGCCCGGAGCTTGCCGATGTCGGCCTCGGTAAAATACTGATACCTGGGCCGCAACCACTCCGGCATCTCGATGAAGTCGATCGCTGGTTCGCGCCCGAGCGCGGCGAAGAGGGCGGCCGCCAGTTCCAGCCACGACACCGCGCGGCCGGACCCGATGTTGAAGATGCCGGTCGCGTCGGGCCGCGCGGCGAGGTGGAGAGTCATGGCGGTCGCGTCCTTGACGTAGAGGAAGTCGCGCCGCTGTTCGCCGTCGGCGAAGTCGTCACGGTAACTGCGGAAGAGGCGGATCGCGCCGGTCTCGATGATCTCGGGGACCGCCTTCGCGATCAGGCTCCGCATCTCGCCCTTATGCGCCTCGTTCGGACCGAAAATATTGAAGTACTTGAGCCCCGTGACCCTGCCGAGCACGCCTTCCCGGGCGGCCCACTGGTCGAAGAGGTGTTTCGAGTAGCCGTACATGTTGAGCGGCCGGAATCGAGCGAGTGCCTCCGTCGATTCGTCGGTGTCGCTCATCCCTCGCGAACCGTCGCCGTAAGTCGCGGCGGAGGAGGCGTAGACGAAGCGGGTCCCTTCGCTCAGCGCCATCCGGGCCAGACCGCGGGAGAACTCGAAGTTGTTGCGAAAGAGGTACGCCGCGTCACTTTCGGTGGTGGACGAGCACGCGCCGAGGTGGAGGACCAGGTCGAATCGGCCCAGCCCCCCGCGTTCGAGGGCGGGGAAGAGGTCGTCGGCCTCGATGTAATCCTCGAATCGCAAGGGGACCAGATTGCGCCACTTCTCGCTGGCGCGGAGGCGGTCGGAAATCACCAGTCGTTCACAGCCGCGCGTGTTGAGTTCCCGCGCGAGCGCGCTGCCGATGAAGCCGGCGCCGCCGGTGATCAGGACTCTGGTCTCGGAGAAATCGATCGGGTTCATGGAATCGGGATCAGTTCGCCCGCCATCCGGGCACGTCGTTCACTTCCCTAATGTCCGCTGTCGGAGGATGCCACGCAAACCGCGGGGGCCGGCCGTGTCGATCTCGTGATGGGATGGTTGACTCCGGCACGATTGCGTTCGATTCTCTGGACAGGACGAGCTCCCGGCGCTTTTCTTCCGATCGAGTGTACAATGCCGGAACGTGCCTGGTGCGCGCCAGTGGAAATGCGGGCGCGGGCGGGCGGGTGGGCGAGGCGGAATCCCGGCGTGAACGCCGCCGCCTCCCCGGTTGGAACAGTCTTCCCACTGAATGGACGCTGACATATCACCGCTCGCCTTCGCGCTGATCCTGGTTGCCCTCGTGTTGGCGAGCGGCTACTTCGTCGCCGCGGAGTTCGCGGTCCTCACGCTTCGCCGCCGACGGGTGGACCAGGGGGACCACGAGATCAACGGCCGCAACGGTTCCGGCAGGCTGGCGGCTGAAGACGCGGAGGGCATCGCCCTCGTCGGCCAACTGGGAAGCCTCGTCTGCGCGCTCCTGCTCGGCTACTTCACCGTTGTCTGGGCCTCCGGCGCGTTCACGGCGGTGCCTCCGCCGATCCGGGCCGCCCTGGGTCTCGCCGTCGTCGCCCTCCCATATATCCTTTTCGGGCAGCAGCTGCCACGACTGTTCGGCGCGAACCGGCCCGGTCTCGTGGACCACGCGCTCGTCTACTGGCCGCTCCGGATCACCGCCTTCCTGCTCCGTCCCCTCGTCACCGTCTTCACGGTGATCCTCAACCCGCTTTCCGATCTCCTCGGGCTCTCACGCTCGGCGTTCTACGCGCCCGTGCATACTCCCGAAGACATCCGCGAACTCGTGCGCCATGGCCACGAGCAGGGGGTCGTGGAAGAGGACGAGCACGAGATGATCGCGGGTGTCTTCGAGTTCTCCGAAACGGTCGCGCGCGAGGTGATGACTCCTCGGATCGATATCGTCGCGGTTCCGGGCGATATCACGCTTCCCGAACTTCTCGACGTGGTCGTCGAGGAAGGACACTCGCGGATCCCGGTCTATGAAGGGTCGATCGACAATGTGGTGGGCGTTCTCCTCGCGAAGGATCTGCTCCCGCTGCTTTCGGCGACCAATGGCGCGAGGTCGGAAGATTTCGCCCTTCGCGCCCTGATGCGCGAGCCCTATTTCGTCCCTGAGTCGAAACCGGTGGACGATATCCTGGCGGAGTTCCGCGAGCACAGCGTCCACCTGGCCATCGTGATCGATGAATTCGGGGGGACGTTCGGGCTGCTCACCATGGAGGACCTGCTCGAGGAAATCGTCGGCGAGATCCACGATGAGTACGACGTCGAGGAACCGGAGTTCGCTCCGACGCCCGAGGGCGACGTGCTGATCGACGGGGGGGCGGCGATCTCGGACGTGAACGAACGGTTCGGTCTCGAGATCCCGGAGGAGGGCTTCGAGACGATCGGAGGCTACATTTTCGGGGTGCTCGGTCGGGTGGCGGAGCCGGGGGATGTGGTGGAGGCGGTCGGCCAGCAGGTCTTCACCGTCGAGCGGATGGATGAACGGCGCGTCGCCCTGATCCGGCTACACGGAGCGGGAGCCGTGGCGACCGGCGAGGACTGAGTCGGGGCTCAGCGCTTTCCGTCTCGGAACACGTCGCGATAGCGACCGTCGCCGCCACCCTTCGCGACCCGCGGCGACCGGCGTTCGAGGCGCGCGAGGAGACGGGTCGCGACGGTCGACGCCCGAGAGTCGTCGAGCGCCATCATTTCCGCGTAGAGCTCGATGGCGTGATCGAGATCGACCTCGTCACCGAGGGTGTCGAGCAGGTCGAGGATATTGACGACGTGCGTCTCCACGATCGCTTCTTCGGCGCGCGCGGAGACGAGGAGGAGTTTTCGACGCGCGTCGGCCGACAGGCGTCGGCGTCGGATCCAGTTGAACATTCGTGGTTTCCTCGAACGAGTCGCACGAAGTCTGGTGGCGATCGGGCGGAACCGCAAGCGGTCCGGGCGATGGGAAGAGGGGTGGTTGCGTCGAACCGGGGTGGTTATTATTCCAGCGACTTCGTGACAACCGTAGGGCTTGTGGCGCCGGCACGTGAGGAATCCCGTCTCTCGTCCACCGACACGCTCCAGGAAAGCGAATGAGTTTCTCCTTCCTCAGCTCTGAAGAATACGACGAACAGGCCCACCAGTTGTTCGACGCCGGCGAGTACGACGAGGCGTTGGAACTGCTCCTGGAGGGTCTTGCCCGGTATCCGGACGCGGTGGACCTGCACGTCGGAATCGGTTATGTCCGACTCGCCCGCGAGGAGTACGCGTGGGGGCTGAAGGCTTTCGAGAAGGCACTCGCGCTGGACCCTGAGCACGAGGACGGGTGGGTCGGCCGGGGCGAGGCGCTCCTGAAGTTCGGCCGGATCGACGACGCGCTGGCCTGTTTCGGCCGGATCGACGACCTCGGCCTCGCGGACGACCTCGAGCTTGGCCTCGCCATGGGCCGGGCACTCTACCGCGAAGCGCTCTTCCGCGAGTCGCGACAGCGTCTCGTCGGGCTCGCGACGGTACATCCCGACGTGGCGGAGGTGCGCGCGGCGCTGGGATACACGCTCCACGCGCTGGGCGACGACCTCGGCGCGCGACGCGAACTGCGCGCGGCACTGCGCCTCGACGGGGACGTGCACGAGGTCCGTATCTATCTCTCGCATCTGTATTTCGAACGGGGTGACATGAACGCGGCCCTCGCCGAGCTGGAGCAGGTGCCGCCTTCCGAGCACTGGGACCCGCTCTCCGTCTGGCGGTACATCGAACTGAAATGCTCGCTCGGCAAGTGTCGCGAGGACGACCCCACCCTCGCGCCCTGGAGGACGCGCTGGGAAGAACTTCGCGGTGAGCCGGACGCGATCGACCATATCCTCGCCGAAGTCGAGGCCGCCTTCGAGGAGGCGGGCGGTGACTATCCGCTCCCCTCTTCGAGTTCTCACCTCGTCCTCCAGCCGCCGGCACAGCTCCCGATCCTCCCCCCCGCGCAGACCGGAGAGTCGATCCATCGGGTTCGTACCGCTGACGGGACGCTCTTCAGCGGGACCTGGGAAGAGATCGTGCGGCGAATGCGTGACGCGCTTTCCGATCCCTCTGAACCGGTCGCGACGTTCATGCGCCGCGCGGCCCAGCGCGTCCGTCAGCTGACCGGCCGCGACCTGCCCTGTGACGATGCCGAGGAGTTCATTCGCGAGAGCGCGCGGATGGGGCTCCTGAGCATCGAGGGCTGACCGGCTGAGGTCCGCTTGGTGAATCCCTCCGAGAGCGGCGCCGCCCGGCGGGCTCTCGATTCAGCGACCCGCGAGGTCGAGGCCCTGCGGAGCGGCGACGCCATTCCGGGTGATCCGAGGCGTCCCATCCTGCGGATCATCAACGCCGTTGATCGTTCCCTCCGGCGTATCCTCCGCGACGATCCCGCCGCGAACCTCGAAGTCCGTCTCAAGGCGCTCGCCCCCGACGAGATCCGCATCGATTCGGTGCTCTCCGAGTTGCGCCGCATCGAAAGCATCCCGATGGAGTTGGCCGCCGGAGTCCACGAGCTGCTCGAGACCGGGCGTCGTCTGGAAGGTGGCGGGGAACCGACCGAGGCCGATCGGATGCGGTCGGTCAGGGTGGCCGACGCGCTGAGCGAGGTCGTCGATCGGGTCGCGGCGGAGCAGCCATCCGTGCCTCTCACGGGTCCGCGGGCCGCGGTGCCCCCCGGATCCTCCGGCGCTGACCACGCGGGTACACGAGCGATCACCGATGACCCGGGGGACGTGACCGTCGACCTCGCTCCCGCTCGCGGGACGACCGGGCGCCGGCGACGCGCGCGTCGAGGCCCGCCGCTGATGGAGATCGTGATCGGCCTCGTGCTGCTGGGCGTCCTGGGGTGGGCGGGCGTCCGCTACTTCGGCGAACAGGGCCCATCCGAAATGGATCATGCGCGGAGCCTCTTCGAGAGCGGGCGGTTCACGGAGGCGGCCGAACTCTTCCGCGACTACGCGGTCGACCACCCGGAGGACGTGACTCCGCACCTCTTCCTTGCCCGCATCCATCGTCGGCTGGACGAGCCGGAACTCGCCGCGGAAGCGATTCGCGAGGCGGAGCGGATCGCGCCCGGCGACGCCGCCGTCCATCGCGAAGTCGGGTTTCTCCTTCTCGATTCGGGTCAGCCCGAGGTCGCGATCGCCCGGTTCAGCACCGCGATCGAACTGGATTCCGTTTCGATGGAGGGATGGGTGGGGCTGGCACGGGCACTCCGGGAGGCCGATCGCCGGGATGAGATCGCCACCGCCATCGCGACGGCGCCCGCCGAAGTCCGCGCGCTGCTCACTCCCGCTGACACGCTGTGACGAGCGGATGACGCGCCGAGCCCACCCGGGTACCCTCCGGGGTTCGCCGGGCGGAAGGAACACGGTTTGCACCGCGATACCGGGATCACCGCTGGCCCGAAGTCTCGAAGTGTGCACGGTCGGACATGGTCATACCCTCCCGTCGGATCTCCCGCTCTCTCGTCCTGCTGGGCCTGATGATACTCACCGCCGGCTGCCGGTCGTCCGGGTCGGAGGAGGGAGCCGAGCTGAGCGAGGACCTGGTTCCACCCGTGGCCGGGATCCCGGACTCCGTGCTTGCCGCGCTCCCGCCGGACGCGTCGATGGAAACCCTGCGCGAGGGACGGGAGCACTATGCTCCCTGTCTGGTCTGTCATGGTGTCGAGGCGGAGGGCACGCAGCTCGGTCCACCCTTCCGATCCGGGTCGTGGATCCACTCCGACGGAACGATCGAAGGGATCGAGCGTGTGATTCGCTCGGGCGTCGACAACCCCCGGAGTTATCCCGTACCGATGCCCGCGATGGGAGGTGGCGAGTTCGATGAGGACGCGCTTCGGTCACTCGCCACCTACGTCTATGCGCTCAGCCTCGGAAATTAGCGCTGGAATCCCCCCTCGCGTTTTCTTTCCGCGTGGTCTACTGGTCGTTCTCTTCCTCCTCCTGGTCGGCGGGTGTTCCGGAGACGGCGCGTCCGACGCCGGGGATTCGCGAGCGGACCGGACCGCCGACCGATCTCCCGGTGGTGGCATCGTCCGGATCGTCCGGATCGTACAGCACGACCGCGGCAACAAGTTCGACCCACCCGGCCTGGCGATCACCTCGGGTGACGCCGTGCGCTTCGTGCTGACCGGCGGACGCCCGGAAAGCGTGGTCTTCGACGCTGATGCCGCGACGCCCGAGGCCACCGCCTTCATCCGCGAGAACTCCCTGGACCTCGGCGTCCTTCTCGTCGAGCCGGGCCAGTCGCACGTGATATCGTTCCAGGGCGCTCCTCCGGGCTCCTATCCGTTTCGCTCGATCCCTCACGCCGAACAGGGGATGACGGGCATCGTGGTGGTGACCAACTGACCACGAGCCTCGTTCGCATGGCTCTTGCGCTTCCAGGACCCGGGTGAGGGAGTGTCCTGGCGGCGAGGAGTGTCTCATGGACGAAGCGGCGGATCGGATCATTCCACTCGATCGGACCGAGGACTTCGAAGTCGCTCACGACGAACCGGATGTTCGCGGCTGGGATGTCTATGCCGCGGATGGCCGACGGATCGGCCGGGTGGAGGATCTGCTCGTCGACGCTGACGCGATGAAGGTCCGGTACCTCGATGTATCGGTCGAGGCGGAATATTACGGCGGTGAGGGCGGGCACCGGATCCTGATCCCGATCGGTTACGCCCTCCTCGACGAACGCGGGGGCACGGTCGAAGTGGCTTCGCTCGACAGCGGTCGCGTGCGGGACCTTCCGGAGTATGATGATGGTGAGCTGACGGAGCGATACGCGGAAGACCTCGAGATCCACTTCGCCGCCGGCGACCCGATCGGACCGCCGCGGGAGGTGGACCGGCCGCGGTCGGTCGACATCGACGATCGTGTCGACGGCTGGGTCGACGAGACCCGGCTCGCCGCGGAGCCGACACCGACCGGTGAGGCGCGCGACGGGAATCGCGAGGGCGGTGAAGGTCCCGGCCCGAGCTCCGATCCCGCGTTCGGAATCGAGAAGGTCGAGGGGTCGTTCGCGGCGGGCGAACGCGGCGCACCCGGCGCGGAGGGGTCGCGCGGTATCGAACAGGGTCACGCCAGCCACGTTCTGGAAGACGGGCCGCCCGGAGATGGAATCCCCGGGCGGTCGGACCGACCTCGGGCGACCGAGCCGAATCCCTGACGATCGGGTCGCCCGGACTGGACTGCACCGGCTCACCGTGTACATTACCGGCCGGCCTGACGGACCGAAGGCGATCGCGCCATCGGCGTGAGGCGCCGGTTTGAACCTCGCCGCACGGTACGTGGATGAGCTCTTCGACGACTTCCGTCCCCACCGAGCTGGACCAGCTCTGCATCAACACGATCCGGACGCTTTCGATGGACGCCGTCGAGCGCGCGAAATCCGGCCATCCGGGTACCCCGATGGCACTCGCGCCGCTCGCCTACGCCCTCTGGACGCGTCACATGAAGCATGCGCCGACGGACCCGGACTGGCCGGACCGGGACCGGTTCGTTCTCTCCGCCGGCCATGCCTCGATGCTGCTCTACTCGATGCTCTATCTCACCGGATACGGACTCGAGCTCGAGGACCTGAAGGAATTCCGCCAGTGGGAGAGCCGGACGCCCGGACACCCCGAGTATGGCATGACTCCCGGGGTCGAGACGACGACCGGTCCACTGGGACAGGGCATCTCCAACGCGGTGGGGATGGCGATCGTGGAGGCCCGACTGGCGGCGCTCCACAATACCGCCGACAACCCGGTCGTCGACCATCATACCTGGGTGATCTGCTCGGACGGTGACCTGATGGAAGGCGTCTCGAGCGAGGCCGCGTCGATCGCGGGGCACCTCGGTCTCGGGAAGCTGATCTGTTTCTGGGACGACAACTCCATCACCATCGAGGGTTCCACCGACCTCGCGTTCACCGAGGACGTGCTCGCGCGGTACGCGGCGTATGGATGGCAGACGCTGCGCGTGGAAGACGTCAATGATCTGGCCGCGATCGACGCCGCCGTTCAGGCGGCGAAGTCGGACCCGCGCCCGACGATGGTCAGCGTGCGCACGGTGATCGGCTATGGTTCGCCGAACAAGGCGGGTTCGGAGGAGGCTCACGGCGCGCCCCTGGGCGAGAGCGAGATTCGCCTCACGAAACGGGCGCTCGGCTGGCCCGAAGATGAAACGTTCCTCGTTCCCGAGGCCGCGCTCCGGCATATGCGGGCCCAGCGGGCGCGCGGTGAAGAGGCGCGTTCCCAGTGGCAGGCGCGCCTGGAGCGGTTCAGGGAGGCACACCCCGATGCGGCCGGAGAGTTCGTGGCGGCGCTCGAACGTCGGCTGCCCGCCGGCTGGGACGCGGACATCCCCACGTTCGGACCGGGCGATAAGCCGATCGCCACGCGGGCCGCCTCGGGGAAGGTCTTGAACGCGATCGCGTCGCGGGTCTCCTGGCTGGTTGGCGGTTCGGCGGATCTCGCCGGCTCGAACAATACCAACATCGAGGGGGCGGGAAGCCTTTCACGAGCCGATCCGGCCGGCCGCAACATCCATTTCGGGGTTCGCGAGCACGCGATGGGGTCGCTGATGAACGGGATGTCGCTGCACGGGGGCGTACGTCCGTTCGGCGCGACGTTCCTGATCTTCTCCGATTACATGCGCCCGCCCGTTCGACTCGCCGCGCTGATGGAGCAGCCGACGATCTACGTGTTCACGCACGACAGCGTCGGGTTGGGCGAGGATGGCCCCACCCATCAGCCGATCGAGCAGCTGGCGGCGTTACGCGCGATCCCCGGCCTGGTCGACCTGAGGCCCGCGGACGCGACGGAGACCGCCGAGGCGTGGCGGTGGATCATGGAGTATAATGAAGGGCCCGCGTTCCTCGCCCTTACCCGGCAGGGGCTCCCCCACCTCGACCGATCGAAGTACGGCCCCGCCGAGGGGATCCGTCGGGGTGGATACGTGCTCGCCGAGGCGGATGGCGGCACCCCCAGGGTGATCCTCATCGCGAGCGGATCGGAAGTCGAACTCGCGCTGGAGGCACGTGAGACGCTGCAGGCGGCCGACATTCCCACGAGGGTCGTGAACCTCGCCAGCTGGACTCTCTTCGAACGGCAGGGGCGCGCATACATCGATCAGGTCCTTCCGCCGACCGTGCGGGCGCGGGTGGCGATCGAAGCGGCGAGCCCGATGGGGTGGCATCGGTGGGTCGGGTCCGACGGAGAGATCGTGGGAATCTCGCGTTTCGGTGCGTCCGCGCCGGCGAAAACGGTGTTCAGAGAGCTGGGGTTCACCGTCGAGAACGTGGTCGCGCACGCGAAGTTGGCGCTCGGGATCGGTACGGTGGTGATGCCCGGGACCGAGGGCGAAGATGCCGCCGGGCCCGCCAGACTCGGAGTGGACGAGGCGGGGTGAGTCCCTTCCCGCGGATGAAGAACCACGAACTGACGAGAACGCGATGACCAACACCCGAGCTCCGGCGCGGACCGGCGACGGCCCGCTCTGGAGACTGGTCGACGAAGGCCAGAGCGTCTGGCTCGACTACATTCGCCGCGGCCTCCTTCGCGACGGCGGGATGGATCGGATGATCCGCGAGAACGCGATCCGCGGCGTGACGTCGAATCCGTCGATCTTCGAGCAGGCGATCGCCCGGAACGACGACTATGACGAGGCCCTCGCGGAACTCGCCGCGGCCGGCGTCGACGCGCTCACCGCCTACGAGACGCTGGCGATCGAGGATATCCGCGAGGCCGCCGATCACTTTCGCGGCGTCTACGATGACTCGGACGGGACCGATGGGTTCGTGTCGCTCGAGGTGTCGCCCGAACTCGCCCATGACGGCCCCGGTTCGTTGGACGAGGCCCGCCGGTTCTGGGCCGAGGTCGACCGCCCCAACGTCATGATCAAGATCCCCGGTACCGTCGAGAGCCTTCCGGCCATCGAGGAGGCACTCGCCGAAGGGATCAACATCAACATCACGCTTCTCTTCTCGCTGGAGGGACACGAGGCCGTGATGGAAGCCTACCTGCGCGCGCTGGAACGGCGGCTGGCGGCGGGTGAACCGCTGAACCGGGTGGCGTCGGTGGCGTCGTTCTTCGTTTCGCGCGTGGATACGGCGGTGGACTCGCTGCTCGAGACCGCCGCCGCCGCGACGGAAGACTCGGCGCTTCGCGACCGTCTTCTCGGCCTTCGTGGTCGTGCCGCGATCGCGAACGCGAAGCTGGCGTACCGACGGTTCCAGGAGATCTTCGGCGCCGAGCGGTTCACCCGGCTCGCGAATCACGGAGCGCGCGTCCAACGGCCACTCTGGGCAAGCACGTCCACGAAGAACCCCGCCTATCGGGACGTCATCTACGTCGAGGAACTGATCGGCCCTGACACGGTCAACACGATGCCGCTCCAGACCGTCGAGGCGTTCGCGGACCACGGTGTCGTCGCCCGGACGCTCGACGCGGAACTGGACGCCGCCGAGCGCGATCTCGTGGCGCTCGCCGACGCGGGGATCGATCTCGCGGAGGTGACCAGACAACTCCAGATCGAAGGCGTCGAGAAATTCGTTCATCCGTTCCGGCACCTCCTGCGGACGATCGAGGAAAGGTTGGCGTTGGTCGCCGACGCACGGGAGACGGGCGAAGGCCGTGACGGGAAGCCCTGACGATCCGATGGCGACCGCGACTCCCGAGAAGGACATCCAGCTCGTCGTCCATGGCGAGCATCCCAATCCGTTCGGTATCCTGGGGCTGCATCGGGCCGCGCTGATCGATGGCCCACGCATGGTCGTCCGCGCGTTCCTGCCCACGGCGAAGGAAGCCTGGGTGATCGAGGCGGAAACAGGGCGCGAAACACCCATGGTCATGGTGGACGACGCCGGCTTCTTCGAGGCCGTCCGCGTCGGTCATGTTCGATTCGCGTACCGGCTTCGCGCACGGTGGGAGAGCGGGGAAGAGAGCGAGTTCTTCGATCCGTACACCTTCCCGTCCACGCTCGGCGATCTCGATCTCCATCTGCTCGCCGAAGGTCGCGATCTCCAGCTCTACCACAAGCTTGGCGCCCACCCATGGTCGGTGGACGGGGTCTCGGGCGTGCGCTTCGCGGTCTGGGCGCCGAACGCGAGCCGCGTCAGTGTGGTTGGCGACTTCAACCATTGGGATGGCCGGCGATTCCCGATGCGCCGGCATCCGGGCGCCGGGATCTGGGATCTCTTCATCCCCGGTCTTTCCACGGGCGCCATCTACAAGTTCGAGATCAAGCCTCGCCATGGCCCGCCGTTCGTCAAGGCCGACCCGGTCGGGTTCCGCGCGGAGGTCCGGCCGGCGACCGCTTCGGTGGTCCATGAACTGGGCCGCTACGATTGGGGAGACCAGGACTGGACGGAGAGACGCCGGCAGGTGGACGCCGCCGCGGCTCCGATGTCCATCTACGAGGTCCACCTCGGCTCCTGGCGCTGGCGGGATGACCGGCCGCTGACCTACCTGGAACTGGCCGATCAACTGCCCGCCTACGTCGCCGAACTGGGCTTCACCCATGTCGAACTGCTGCCCGTGATGGAGCACCCGTTCGATCCTTCATGGGGCTACCAGGTCACCGGCTACTTCGCGCCCACGAGCCGGTTCGGGACTCCCGACGAGTTCAAGTACCTGGTGGATCGCCTTCACCAGGCGGGGATCGGCGTGCTGCTCGATTGGGTCCCCGCCCATTTCCCGAAGGACGCGGCCGGCCTCCGTCGTTTCGACGGCACCGCGCTTTACGAACACCACGACCCCCGGATGGGCGAGCATCCCGACTGGGGGACGATGATCTTCAACTACGGCCGCAACGAGGTGCGGAACTTCCTCGTCGCCAACGCGCTCTACTGGATCGACGAGTTCCACGTCGACGGCCTGCGCGTCGACGCCGTCGCCTCCATGCTCTATCTCGACTATTCGCGGAGCGAGGGCGAATGGCTCCCCAATCGCTACGGAGGACGCGAGAACCTCGAAGCGATCGACTTCTTTCGGGAGCTCAATTCGACGATCAGGACCCACTTTCCCGGGGTGCTGATGATCGCCGAGGAATCGACCGCCTGGGGCGGCGTCACCAGCCCCGTTGAGCATGGCGGCCTCGGCTTCCACTTCAAGTGGAACATGGGGTGGATGAACGATTTCCTCCGCTTCATCGAACACGAATCGGTCCACCGCAAGTATCACTTCGGCCTTCTCACCTTCTCCCTCATCTACGCGTTCAGCGAGACCTTCATCCTGCCCATCTCGCACGATGAGGTCGTGCACGGGAAACGGGCACTGCTCGACAAGATGCCCGGCGACGAATGGCGGAAATTCGCGAATCTCCGCCTCGCCCTCGGCTTCATGTGGACCCATCCGGGCAAACAGCTGCTCTTCATGGGCAGTGAGTTCGGGCAGTGGCGGGAGTGGAGCGAGGACGGGCCGCTGGACTGGTCGTTGCTCGAACGGCCTCTGCACGCCGCCACGCACCACTGGGTGCGCGACCTCAACCGCCTTTATCGGCGTGAGGAGGCGCTCTGGGGACGGGATACCACCTATGAGGGGTTCGAGTGGATCGACTTCCACGACGTGGAGAACAGCGTCATTTCCTTCCGCCGTCTCGGTAACCGGCCGGAAAGCGAAGTCATTGTGGTCTGCAACTTCACGCCGGTGCCGCGGTTCGAGTATCGGCTGGGTGTACCCCACGCGGGCCGGTACCAGGAGATCCTGAACAGCGACTCCGAGATTTACGGCGGGAGCAACCTGGGCAACCAGGGCGCGGTCGAAACCGATGAAGTTGCGAGTCACAACCATCCCTGTTCCCTCTCTCTGGTCCTTCCACCACTCGCGATCGTCGTATTGAAGCCGGACGCCTGACTCTCTTGGCGATAATCTTGCCGTGGGTGTGGGACGGTCTGACTACCCACTCCGCCGCAAGGAGCGACGATGGCTGAGAATATTGCTGACGATGCGAGCCAGGCGATGGCGATCGAAACGGAACCCGCCGACGTCTCGAACTCGGCCGGTCCGGCCGTGAGGAGGGCACGCCGCGCCCGCCCGGCGCCGGTGGGCGATCGGGATCCACGTGTCGCCACGCGGCCGGCGGCCCCGCCACCCGCCGCGGCCAACCCCGCGAAGTTGCATCGGGAACTGCGTGATTTCGCCGCCGCCCGCCCCGAGGGCTGGGATCACCGGGACTGGATCAACTTCCTCGAGAGCCTGCAGGGTCGCGGATTCGACATCCAGGATCGAGACGCGATTGGCGTGGCGCTGGAAAGGGAGAGACTCGATCTGGCGCTCTCGTCGGTGAAGGGGCTGGGCCCGCAGCGGCGCCGCGCGCTCGTGGATCGATTCGGTCACGTCTGGACGTTGCGCAACGCGAACCCCGCCGAGATCGCAGAGGTGGCGCGAGTGCCGCTCGACCTTGCCGCGGCGGCTCGCGACGCGGTGGCGCGGTAGGACACCGCTGGTCTCCTCGCCCGTTTCGTCGTCCCGAGCGAGCCACCCCCTCCTTGTCATCCCGAACGAAGCGAGCGATCCGCGTTTCGGGTCCCGGCGCGCGAGCCGTGAAACGCGGATCTCTCGCCCGGCCGGGATGACAGGGGGCGCTCGAGATCGTCGTGTTCCGCGCTCGACATGATCGCTCCCACCGCTCGGCGCGACTTTGATGATCGTACCTCCCTCGCCACGCGCGCTCCGGCGCTCTACCTTGCCGTACATGAGACTCATGTTCGCGAACTCCTCCCGGATCTGGGGAGGGGCGGAGGTGATGACCGCCGCGTTTCTCCGGGGGCTCGGCGCGCGCGGACACGTGGTCGAACTGCTCTGTCGGCCGGGATCTCCATTCCTGGGGCGGATGGGCGAGGAAATACACTGCTATCCGACCCTCGGCGGGTTCGACGCGAACCCGGCCGCGGTGGCTCGCAGCGCGCGGGTACTTGCCCGGTCCCAGCCCGACCTGCTGATCACCATGACGCAGAAGGATCCCCGCATCGCGGGAGTCGCGGCCCGCATGCTCGGCATCCCCGTCGTCCTTCGCCAGCCGATGGACCTGCCGTTTCACCGCTCGCTCCATCATCGCTTCTTCTACGGCGTCATTCCGAGCCATTACATCGCGAACTCGCGTGCGACACGGGATTCGATGGTGCGCTCGGCTCCGTGGCTCGACCCCTCCGACGTGACGGTCATTTATAACGGGATCGATGTCGAGCGGTTCGCGCGAGCGGAACCGGCCGATCTGGGATTGCCGGAGGACGCGATCGTGGTGGGGTTCGTGGGGCGGTTCGAGGAGCGGAAAGGGATTCGGGAGCTGATGTCGGCCTGGGAGCGGGTCGCGACCGCGGTGCCGGCCGCGCATCTCGTCCTCGCGGGCGCGGGTGGCGCGCTGGCCGATGAGCTGGACCGATGGGCGGCCACCGCCTCGCGGGTCCAGGCCATCGGCTTCCGTGAGGAGATGGCGGGTGTCATGGCCGCCTTCGATCTGCTCGTCGTACCGTCGCATTTCGAGGGGTTCGGGATCGTGATCGCCGAAGCGATGGCGGCGGGCGTGCCGGTGATCGCGTCGCGGGCGAGCAACCTTCCGGAACTGCTGGACGACGGGGTGGAGGGCCGACTCGTACCCGTGCGCGACCCGGATGCCCTCGCCGCAACGATCACCGACCTGGCGCTCGACGCTCGACGGCGTCGGGAGATGGGCGACGCGGGGCGGGCTCGGGCGCGGCGTGATTTCGCGATCGAGCGAGTCATCGACGAGTATGAAGAGGTATTGTCGAGCCTACTCACTCTCGAGAAGCGCCAGCGGGAACCCCGCGAGCAGTCCGCCGGCATCGAGTGAATCGCCCGAGAACGGGTCTCCGGTGAAGGTGTGGGTGAATGTTCCACCGGCGACCCGGGCGGGGAGATGAACTCGCGT
>CAZWJE010000013.1:27106-39547 GCA_964634395.1 uncultured Gemmatimonas sp.
GGCGATGGACCGGCGGGGTTCGGAGGTGAGGCGTGACTGGAGCGTGGCCAGCATCGTTGCCAGACAGGGGAAGTCCACGGGGCGTCGGTTGTCAGGGTCGACGAGGCTGAAATCCCAGACCTCGCGACCCTGATAGAGATCGGGGATGCCGGGGGCGGCGAGCCGGACAAGTGTCTGTGACAGGCTGTTCACCATCCCGAACCAGGAGACCTCCTCGACGAACGCAGCGACATCGCGTAGGAAAGGACCGGGAACACCCTCCTCGCCACCGAGGATGTCCGTGAGGAAATCCCGCAGCCCGTCATCGTAGGCGGTGTTCGGGTTGATCCAGCTCGTGTGTCGCTTCGCCTCGCGGGTCGCCTTCCGCATGTAGCGAAGGATTCGGTCTCGGAAGTCGACGACCGCTTCCGGGGTCGAGAGACCCGAGAGGGGCAGAGCGCCGACGAGGGTCTGGTAAAGGAGATATTCATCATTCGCGTCGGGAACGGGATCCCCATCGACCACACGCGGAAGGGAGCGATTCATCTCGGACCACGTACGAACGCGCCGCCGCCAGGCGTCGGGAATCTCGGAGAGGACGTTGATGCGCGCGCGAACGTCCTCGCTTCGCTTGGCGTCGTGCGTGGTCGCCGCGTTCATCGCCAGCGGCCACCGCGACGCGCGTTCGGCGATCCACTCGTGAAACACGTTCGGCGCGACGCCGAAGCTGTCCGGGGCGCCCCCCACCTCGTTCAACGAGACGAGCCGGTTGTGGATGTAGAAGCTGGTGTCCTCCACGCCCTTCGCCATCACCGAGCCCGTCAGCTGCTGGAAGCGAAGCACGAACTCCGCGTGATCGTCGCGGTCCTGATGGGTCAGGTTTTCGGGCCAGCGGAGCAGAAGCGTGTCACGGATGAAATCGAAGATCGAAGGGTTCATCGCTCGATTCCGCCGGACCGCTCCGCGAATCGCGAGGTCGACGTACTCGGCGTCCGCCGGTTCGACCCGACGCGCGATGGGATCGATGTAGGTGCGATAGACGGGAAAGCAGGCGATCGTCTCGCGAAGGGCGTCGATGAAACCGCCCAGCGTGAAGTCACGGAAGCGCCGGTTCTGCTCGGAGATCCGATCGAGTCGGTGCGCCAGCACCGTCAATTCGCTCGCCATCGCCACGCGCAGGATCAGCTTCTTCTTCTCGTAGACCAGCTCCCGGTAATCCAGCGTGGTTCCGATGAAGTCGTGGTAGATCCGCGTCATCGCCCGCTCGTTCGTCGCGGCGACGTACAGACCATTGAGAAGATTCATGAAGCTGTAGCCGACGCTTCCCGTAATCGGCCAGTCCTCGCGGAGCCTCTCGTCGCCGGTGAGTATCTTCTCCACGATCAGGTAGATCGGTCCCTCCCCCGCATGGAGCGAAGCCTGGAACTGCAGATGGCCGAGGTAGGCGCGCGGGGTGAGCAGGCCGTCGATGTGGTCGACGCGCAGACCGGTGACGTGCCCTTCGCGGATGAGGCGGAGGATGAGCTGATGCGTGGCATCGAAGACCTCCCCGTTCTCGACGCGGATACCAGCGAGATGGTTGACGTCGAAGAAACGGCGGTAGTTGATCTCCTCGGCCGCGACACGCCAGTAGGCGAGCCGGTACCATTGGGCGTCGAGGACGCGCTCCATGGGATCGAAGCTTTCGGGCTCGCCCGGTCGTCCGTTGTAGTGACGGAGAACCCGACCGAGCGCGGCGCGAAATCGGGGCGAATCCGCGTGCAACGCCAGCAGCCGCCGCCGGCTCACCCGGCTCTCGCGGCGGATTTCCTCGACGCTCTCGACATCCGCCGTCTCGCGCGCGGGCAGATGTTCGAGCGCGGTGACGATACTCTCGAGTTCGGCGAGGTCATCGTCTCCCGCCCCCGTTTCCGCCGACATCGCGCCGATCACCGCCCGCAGGACGAGCGACGAGGAGCGCGGCGAAACGGGCAGGACGTGGTCTTCGAAGGTGATCCGCAATCGTCCCTCCTCGAAATGCAGGCGAAGCTCGCCATTCTCCAGGACCTTCCCGAACTGATCGCCGAGGATCGGCAACAGTACTTTCCCTCGAATCTCCGGTCGGGGCGAGTACCAGTCGATATCGAAATAGGGAGCGAAGGGCGAGAGGCGACCGTTCTCGAGGACGTCCATCCACCAGCGGTTGCCCGACTTGGCGATTCCCATATGGTTGGGGACGATGTCGAGAAGCTGCCCCATCCCGTGATCTCGCAACGCCGACGAGAGGCGCGTGAACTCGGGTTCGCCCCCGAGGTCCGCGCTCAGGCGGCCGTGGTCGGTGATATCGTAGCCATGAGAGCTCCCGGGGCTTGCCTGAAGGAACGGGGAAGCGTACAGATCCGAGACCCCCAGGGCGTGGAGGTACGGAACGATCGCTGTCGCGTCCTCGAAGCCGAAATGACGGTTGAACTGAACGCGATACGTTGAATACGGAGACTTTGGCGGCAGCCGCGGATCGCTTCGCTTTGACATGCTCGAGGTTCGGGCGGGCGACCTGATCCACCACAGGGCACGAAATGCTCGAATTGGCAGGCGGTTCGGGAGTTGCAAGAAGCAGGCGAGCGAGAACTCCGTCGCCGTCCCGCGGCGCGCGGGTTCGTGATCATTCGACGGATGATTTCACCAGCTTCTGGTTGGTCCATATGCTTCTGGAGCTCACGGCCGGCACTCGGTCGGATCGCGCACCGGCGCGACGACGGAGGCGCGGATGACGCTCTGGCCAGGCCTGCCGTACCCACTCGGCGCCACCTGGGATGGGGAGGGGACGAACTTCGCGCTGTACTCGGAACTCGCCACGGACGTCGAACTCTGTCTCTTCGACTCGCCCACGTCAGCCGAACCGAGTCACTCCTTCCGATTGCGTGAGCGTACCGCCCACGTCTGGCACGGGTATCTCCCCGGCGTCGGCCCCGGTCAGCTTTACGGGTACCGGATCGGTGGCCCCTACGACCCCGGCCGCGGACTGCGCTTCAACCCGTTCAAGTTGCTCATCGACCCCTACGCCAGGGCGCTCGCCGGCAAGGTGGATTACGCCAAACATCCATTCGCCTACCCCTTCGACCAGCCCGGCGAGGACTGGGTGCTCGACGACGAGAACGATGCCGCCGGCGTGCCGAAGGGCGTGGTGATCGATTCCCGCTTCGACTGGCGGGACGACCAACCCCCCGCGATCCCATGGCACCGGACGATCATCTACGAGGCACACGTGAAGGGGCTCACGATGCTGCACCCGGCGATCCCCCCCGAACTCCGCGGGACATACGCCGCCGTCGCGCATCCCGCGATCATCGAGCACCTCCATTCCCTCGGGGTCACGGCGATCGAACTGCTTCCCGTGCACGAGATCGTGGACGATCTGTTCCTCGTCCGGAAGGGGCTGAAGAACTACTGGGGCTACAACAGTATCGGGTTTTTCGCGCCGGCCGGTCGGTACGCGCTGGCGCGCGAATACCATGAGCAGGTGCGAGAGTTCAAGGAGATGGTGCGCCAGCTCCACCTGGCGGGAATCGAGGTGATCCTCGACGTCGTCTACAACCATACCGCCGAGGGCAATCACCTGGGGCCGACGCTTTCCTTCCGGGGGATCGACAACCGCACCTACTACCGCTGCGTGCCAGATAACCAGCGGTTCTACATGGACTACACGGGTACCGGCAACTCACTCAACATGGTCCATCCCCAGACGCTCAAGCTGGTGATGGATTCGCTTCGCTACTGGGTCGAGGAAATGCACGTCGACGGGTTCCGGTTCGACCTGGCGGCGACGCTCGCGCGTGAACTGCACGACGTCGACAGGCTCTCGGCGTTCTTCGACATCATCCACCAGGACCCCGTGCTTTCGCGCGTCAAGCTGATCGCGGAGCCCTGGGATATCGGGCCGGGAGGCTATCAGGTCGGCAATTTCCCGATTCTCTGGGCCGAGTGGAACGGTCGTTTTCGGGATACGGTGCGCGCCTTCTGGAGGGGTGATCAGGGAACGCTGGCCGAGCTCGGGTTCCGGTTGACCGGGTCGAGCGATTTGTACGAGTCCGATGGGCGCCGGCCGCACGCGAGCATCAACTTCGTCACCGCCCATGACGGCTTCACCCTCAACGACCTGGTCACCTACGAGCAGAAGCACAACCTCGACAACGGTGAAAACAATCGAGACGGGGAAAACCACAACCTGAGCTACAACTTCGGCGTCGAAGGACCCACCGACGATCCGGAGATCAACCGACAGCGCCAGAAGCAGCGCCGCAATCTGCTCGTCACCCTCCTGCTGTCGCAGGGCGTGCCCATGATCTGCGGCGGCGATGAGATGGGCCGGACGCAGAAGGGAAACAACAACGCGTACGCGCAGGACAACGAGATCTCCTGGCTGAACTGGGAACTGGCCGACGTAGACGAGCAGCTCCTCGAGTTCACCCGGCGCGTCACGGCGCTGAGGATGAAGCATCCGGTCTTCCACCGCCGCCACTTCTTTCAGGGAAGGCGGATCCGCGGTTCCGAACTGGAGGACATCACCTGGCTTCGTCCCGATGGCAACGAGATGACCGAGGGCGAATGGAACAGCGGCCACACGCGCTGCTTCGGGATGCGTCTCGGTGGTGACGCGATGCTCGAATGGGACGAGCGGGGCGAGCGGGTGGTCGACGACACCTTCATCCTCATCTTCAACGGAGGGGCGGAACCGTCGACGTTCGTCCTTCCGAACTCGAATGCCGGCGCATCATGGGAGATCGTGGTTTCGACATCGGATCCGCTCCCTGAGAAACCGCCCGCGCCGATCGCCGGCGGTGGCGAATGCCGGGTCGAGGAGCGCTCGGTGACGGTATTGCGGAGGCTGTCATGACGGCGAACCTCCCGGCGGGCGGGCGTATGGTCCTGACGCATTGCGCTCCGGCGTCGACTGGCCGGGTGCTCCGTTCGCCGATATTATCGCCGACGTGTCCGGTCATCCGGCCGGCGTGAACCCGAACGCGGGATGTTGATGGGAACCCGGATCGACGCGAGCCGCCGAGTGGTCATCGAGCGGGTGCGGCCGGAGCTCGACTGCGGTCGCTACGCGGTCAAGCGTGAGGTCGGTGATTACCTCGAGGTGAGCGCCGACATCTTCAAGGACGGGCATGACGCGATCGCGGCGGCGATCCGCTATCGGCCCGAGGACGAAGACGCCTGGTCGGAGACACGTATGCGATTCGTGGACAACGACCGGTGGAGCGGATCCTTCCCGCTCGCTCGCAACGCCCGGTACGAGTACACGGTCGTGGCCTGGACGGACTGGTTCGGCAGCTGGTCGTCAGACCTGGGCAAGAAGCATGATGCCGGACAGGACGTCTCGAGCGAATTGCTGGAAGGCGCGCATCTGCTCGCGGCGTCGGTTCGGCGGGCGCAGGGCGACGACGCCCGCCGGCTCGCGAGCTACCTGGAACGAATCGGCGATACCACGACCCCCGCGAGTAACCGGGTGGCGGCGGCGCTCGCCGATGAGTTGCTCCTGCTGATGGAGCGTTATCCCGACCGGCGCGACCTCACCGCCCACGACCGCACCCTTGCCGTGCAGGTCGACCGTGTTCGCGCGCGCTTCGCCGCGTGGTATGAACTCTTTCCCCGTTCGATGTCGGACGATCCGGCCCGCCACGGCACCTTCGACGACGTTATCGCGAAGCTTCCCTACGTCCGCGATATGGGGTTCGATGTCCTGTACTTTCCGCCGATCCACCCGATCGGCCGCGCGTACCGGAAGGGAAGAAACAACTCGCTCGTGGCGGACGAGGGCGATCCGGGTTCGCCCTACGCGATCGGCGGGCCGGAAGGCGGTCACAAGGCCGTCCATCCGGAACTGGGTACACTCGCCGACTTCCGACGACTCGTGGACGTCGCCGCGGAAGAGGGGCTCGAGATCGCCCTGGACTTCGCGATCCAGGTGTCGCCCGATCACCCGTACGTGAAGGCCCACCCGAACTGGTTCTTCGTTCGCCCCGACGGGACCATCAAGTACGCGGAGAACCCTCCGAAGAAGTACCAGGATATCTACCCGCTCGATTTCTATGGAGAGGGGTGGGAGGAACAGTGGGAGGAATGGAAGTCGATCTTCCTTTTCTGGATCGAGCAGGGCGTCAAGACATTCCGGGTGGACAACCCGCATACCAAGCCGGTCCAGTTCTGGGAGTGGGCGATCCGCGAGATCCAGCGGGACCACCCTGAGGTGATCTTTCTCTCGGAGGCGTTCACCCGGCCGAAGATGATGCGCGTGCTCGCGAAGGCGGGGTTCACGCAGTCGTACACCTACTTCACCTGGCGCAACTTCAAGAACGAGCTGCGGGAGTACTTCACGGAACTGACGGCGAGCGAGATGCGCGAATACTATCGCGGCAACCTCTTCGCCAACACGCCCGACATCAATCCGGAGTTCCTGCAGAAGGGTGGAAGGCCGGCGTTCATCATCCGGTTCGTGCTCGCCGCGACGCTCTCGTCGGTATACGGGATCTACTGCGGTTTCGAGCTGTGCGAGGCGGCGGCGCTGCCGGGGCGCGAAGAGTATCGCGATTCGGAAAAATACGAGATCCGGGCCTGGGACTGGGACCGACCGGGAAACATTCGCCCGATCATCAGCCGGGTCAACGAGATTCGGCGCGCGCACCCCGCGCTGCAGGAGTATGACAACCTGCGTTTCCACCTGTGTGACAACGACAACGTCCTCTTCTATGAGAAGAGCACGGAGGACCTCCGCGATATCCTTTTCGTGGCGGTGAACCTGGATCCGTTCGAGGCGCATCGCGTCACGCTCTTCTTTCCGCTTTCGACGATCGGGGTCGACGATGACGACACCTGGGAGGCCGTCGAACTGCTGAGCGGAAACCGGCACCTGTGGCGCGGGTCGCATCAGCACATCGTTATCGAGCCGGACGCGCCAGCGCGGATCTGGCACGTTCGGCGGTGGACCCGTTCGGAACTGGACTTCGAACAGTTCGTCGAAGCGACGGTCATGGGGGGCTGAGTGTGCTTGTCGCGGCGCCGGTCGGCGCCGCGCGCGGGACGGAGGTCGCCGCGGGTGCAGCCGTCGTCCCGAGCACGTTTGTCACCGCGAGCCGATCCGTCATCCCGAGCCGGCTCGGCTGACAAACACGCTCGGGGACGACAGGGCGATGACGGGTGGGACGGGCGACCGGGAGCGATCCGCGAATGACGCCTGAACGATCAGGAGTACGATGACCAAGGTACGTCCCGCCGATTACCAGCCCGCCCTTCCGCTCGAGCATCTGATCCTCGCGGCGCCGCCGGACCCGGAGGCGATCGAGATGGACGTGACGATCGTCGGCGCCGGGCCCGCGGGGCTGGCCGCGGCGATCGAGCTGGCGAGGCTCGCGCGCGAAGACGCCCGGGCGGGCGGAACGGTGGGCGAGGTGAATATCGCGGTGCTCGAGAAGGCGCGGGCGCTCGGCGAACACAACCTCTCCGGCGCGGTGGTGAACCCCCGCGCTTTCCGGGAACTCTTCCCGGAGTTGAACGACGAAGATTTTCCGTTCCGCGACCCCGTGCGCGGCGAACGGGCGCTCTTCCTCACCGCGAACTCCGCGTTCCCGATCCCCATGCCCCCGACGATGCGCAACGCGGGGTATTACACCGCGTCGATCTCGGAAATCTGCGGGTGGCTCGGTGAGAAAGCCGAAGGGCTGGGGGTAAACATCCTTCCCGGTTTCCCCGTCGATTCGCTCCTCGTGGATGGCGAGGATGGCCGCGCGATCGGAGTACGCACCGCGCCGGCGGGACTCGAACGCTCGGGTGCGGCGGGTCCGCGATTCGAACCGGGTACCGACATCACGTCCCGGGTGGTCGTACTCGCCGAGGGTACGCGCGGCCCGATCACCCAGGCCTGGCTTCGCTCGCGATCGATCGGATCCCGGAACCCACAGATCTTCGCGCTCGGCGTGAAGGAGATCTGGGAGACGAAGAAGCCGCTTGATTCGATCGTCCATACCCTCGGCTGGCCGCTTCCCACTGACGCCTTCGGTGGGAGCTTCTTCTATCCCCTGAGCCCCAACCTTGTCGCGCTCGGCCTCGTCGTCGGGCTTGACTATCGAAGCACGACGCTGGACGTCCACGAACTGCTGCAACGGATGAAGTTGCATCCCTTCTTCCGCCAGTATCTGGAAGGAGGCGAGATGCTCGAGTGGGGCGCGAAGACGATCCCCGAAGGAGGGTACTACTCGCTCCCCGCGCGCCGCCATGGAGACGGCGTCGTGATCGTGGGCGACGCGGCGGGTTTCGTCGACGTCCCCTCGCTCAAGGGGATCCATTACGCGATGCAGACGGGCATCCATGCGGCCCGCGCGATCTTCCAGGCGAAGAAGTCGGGAGATTATTCCGCCGCTTCGCTCGCCGCCTACGACGTCGAGACCGACGGGAGTTACGTGATGGCGGAGCTGTACGAGAGACGCAATATGCGCCTCGCCTTCAAGGATGGATTCTTCGTGGGTGGGGCCAAGGCGGCGCTGATGACGCTCACCGGCGGGCGGATCCCTGGCGGCCGCATCCCGATGGAGTCCGACGCCGCCGTGCCGAAGACCGTCGAGCCGGCGGCGCCGTTCGTTCCGGATGGGAAGCTGACGTTCGGCAAGGTCGACGCGGTCTTCCGATCGGGGAACCAGACGCGCGACGACATCCCGTCGCACCTCTCCGTCGGCGGCTCGGTACCCCCCGAGGTGGCCGAACTCTATCAGCATCTCTGCCCCGCCGCCGTCTACGAGCGACGTGGTGATGAGTTGGTCGTGAACGCGCCCAATTGCGTGGACTGCCGCGCGACCGACGTGCTCGGCCCGCGATGGTCCCCGCGCGAGGGCGGGAGCGGTCCGGCCTACAAGCGGATGTGAAGAGGCTCGAACGGATGGGGAAGGCGGGATGACGAACGAGGGCCCCGTCCCGGTTGAAGGTATCGGTTCCGAGCCCGCGGGCGCCGAGAAGATTTTCGAGGCGCGCGGTCTGACGAAGACGTACGATATGGGCGAGGTCCAGGTCCAGGCCCTGCGCGCCGTCGACTTCGATCTGTACCGGGGGGAGATGCTCGTGCTGCTGGGGGCCTCGGGCAGCGGAAAGTCGACGCTGCTCAACATCCTCGGAGGACTCGACGTTCCGACCTCGGGGACGGTTCGCTTCCTCGATATCGACCTCACGCGCGCGAACGACGCCGAGCTGACCCGCTATCGGCGTGATCACGTCGGTTTCGTCTTCCAGTTCTACAACCTGATCCCGAGTCTGACGGCCCGGGAGAATGTGGCGCTCGTCACCGACATCGCGCGTAAGCCGATGCGGCCCGAGGAAGCGCTGGAGATGGTCGGCCTCGGCCCGCGACTCGACCACTTCCCGGCGCAGCTTTCGGGCGGAGAGCAGCAACGGGTGGCGATCGCGCGCGCCATCGCCAAACAGCCGGACGTACTTCTCTGTGACGAGCCGACCGGCGCGCTCGACTCGAGGACGGGACGTCTCGTCCTCACCGTCCTCGAGCGGGTGAACCGCGAGCTCGGGACCGCCACCGCGCTGATCACGCACAATGCGCCGATCGCGGCGATGGCCGACCGGGTGGTGCGGCTCCACGACGGCGCGATCGTCGAGACGCATCGAAACGCCGTTCGGCTCTCTCCGGACCAGGTGGAGTGGTGAAGCTCGCGGCGCTCGATCTGAAACTCGTGCGGGACGCGTGGCGCGCGTGGGGACAGGTGATCTCGATCGCTCTCGTGGTGGCGTGCGGCGTGATGACGGTGGTCACCATGCGCAGCAACTACGAGTCGCTCAGGGTGAGCCTGGAATCGTTCTATGAACGAGGGCGGTTCGCGGATGTCTTCGTGTCGCTGGTTCGCGCGCCGGAGCCCGTGTCGGCGCGTGTCGGCGCGGTGACGGGGGTCGCCGCCGTCGAGACGCGGGTCGCGTTCGCGGTCAGCCTGAACGTTCCGGGGCTCGTGGAACCCGCGACCGGTCGGCTCGTGAGTGTCCCGGCCGGTGGTTCGGAGGTCAACCGAGTACACCTGGTCGCCGGTCGCGCGCCGGAACGTGGGCGGAGCGGGGAAGTCATCGCGAGCAACGCTTTCGCCACCGCCAACGACCTTGTCCCCGGCGACACGCTCGGCGCGGTGATCAACGGCCGGTGGGAGACGCTGCGGATCGTCGGGATCGGGATGTCTCCGGAGTTCGTCTACGAGGTCGCCCCCGGCCAACTCTTTCCGGACAGTCGGCGATTCGGCGTCCTCTGGATGGAACGGGAGGCCCTCGCGGCGGCGACGGCGATGGAGGGCGCGTTCAACGAACTGAACCTGATCCTCGAACGTGGCGCGAGCGAGAGCGCCGTGATCGGTGAGATCGACCGGATTCTCGATCCGTACGGTTCGCTCGGCGCCTATGGGCGCGACGAGCAGGTTTCCAACCGAATCATGGTTGATGAACTCGAGAGCATCCGCGTGAGCGGAACGGTCATGCCCGCCATCTTCCTGGGTGTCGCCGCCTTTCTGCTGCACATCGTGCTCTCGCGGATGGTACGCACCCAGCGCGAACAGATCGCCATCCTCAAGGCGTTCGGGTACACGGATTTCGAGATCGGTCAGCATTTTCTGCGGTTCGCCCTGGTCGCCGTCGCCCTCGGCGTGCTCGTCGGCGCGCCGCTCGGCGCCTGGCTCGGCCGTCTGCTCGTCGGCGTGTACGAGAGCTATTTCCAGTTTCCCGAGCTGATCTTTCGAGTCAGTTGGCCGCTGCTGATCATCGCGGTCCTGGTGAGTGCGTCGGCCGCGGCGATGGGGGCGGTCTCGGCCGTGCGCGCCGCCCTGCGGCTGCCGCCCGCCGAGGCGATGCGACCCGAAGCGCCCGCTCGTTTCAGACCGGGGATCCTGGAGAGGGTGGGCCTCGGTCGCCTCTTTACTCCGGCGGGCAGGATGGTCCTCCGCAACCTCGAGCGCCAGCCCGCCCGGACGAGCCTCTCCGCCATCGCCATCGCCCTCTCGGTGGCGATTCTGCTGATCGGTTCGTTCATGTTCGACTCGGTTCGTTTCATGGCGGACCTGCAGTATCGGACCGTTCAGCGCGAAGACCTCACGATCCTCTTCACGTCGCCGCGAGCGGGGTCCGTCGCGCGGGATCTGGCGGCCGTCGACGGGGTGTCGAGGGTCGAGACGTTTCGCTCCGTCCCCGCCCGCCTGCGGTCCGGCCATCGGTCCCGGCAGGTCGCCGTGACGGGTCTGGGGCGGGTGGATGAGCTCCGTTCGATCGTGGACGCGGAAGGGCGGCGGCATCGGGTCCCCGAAGCGGGTTTGCTCGTGAGCCAGGCGCTGGCGGACCTCATCGGTGTGGGTGCGGGCGACACCATCCGCATGGAGGTCCTCGAAGGGCGGCAGCCGGCGCGGGAGGTCGTCGTCGCCGGAGTCGTCGACGAACTGTTCGGCCTCGGCGCGTACATGCGGATCGAGGAGCTCAACGGACTGATGCGCGAAGGGCCGACCGCCAGCGGGGCCTTCCTTCTCGTCGACGACGACCGCCGATCGGAAGTCTACGGGCAACTCGAGCGCATGCCCGCGATCACCGGCGTCGCGTCGCGCGACAACATGCTCGAGAACTTCGAGGTCCAGCTCGAACAGAGTCTCCTCATCTCCATGTCGATGCTCATCTTCTTCGCCGGTGTGATCGCCGTGGGCGTGATCTACAATGGCGCGAGGATCGCGCTTTCGGAGCGCGGCCGGGAACTCGCCAGTCTCCGGGTCCTCGGCTTCACCCGGCAGGAGATCGCGGTCATTCTCTTCGGGGAGCAGGCGGTTGTCACACTGATCGGGATTCCACTCGGGTTCCTGGTCGGCTACCTTCTCGCCAGCGCGCTCGTGACCGCCTTCGCGACGGAAGCGTATCGGATCCCGCTGGTGGTCGCGCCATCGACTTATGCGTTCAGCGCGCTCGTCGCGGTCGCCGCGGCCATCTTCGCGGGACTGCTCGTGCGGCGCCGGCTGAATCGGCTGGACCTCATCGCGGTGCTGAAAACGCGGGAGTGACTCGCGGTTGAAGGAACGGTCCGGTCCGGAACGGAACGGGAAGGCCGGCGACTTCGGTCGACCCACGGATTGTCCGGCGGGAGGGTTCCGTCATCCTCCGGAATCGCTCTGAATGGATCATGGCAATGAAACTCGAGCCGAGGGCGCGAAGACGTATCGTCTGGGGCATCGGCGCACTCCTGCTCGTGCTCCTCCTGGCGCTCGCGTTCCGGCCCACGCCGGTGGCCGTCGAGACGGCAACGGTTACCCGGGGCCCGATGGAGGTGACGATCGACGCGGACGGCGTGACGCGTGTCGTGGACCGCTACCAGATCGCGGCCCCCGTCACGGGAATGCTTCTACGACTCCAGGCGCGCGAGGGGGATGCGGTGAGGGCCGGCCAGGTTCTCGCCCGCATCGAGCCGGTTCCGCTCGATCC
>CAZWJE010000013.1:39647-41571 GCA_964634395.1 uncultured Gemmatimonas sp.
CCTGGACGACGGCGGAGACGCGGCCGATGTCGTTGCTCCCGCCGACGGACGCGTCCTGCGTATCCACCAGCGTAGTGACCGGGTCATTCCCGCCGGAACACCCCTCCTCGATGTCGGCGACGCCCGCGCCCTGGAGGTCGTCGTGGACGTGCTCTCGACCGATGCCGTCCGGATCTCGGAGGGTATGCCGTTACGGATCGAAAACTGGGGAGGGGACGTGGCGCTCGCCGGTCGGGTTCGCCACGTCGAACCGTCAGCGTTCACCCGAGTCTCGACGCTCGGCGTCGAGGAACAGCGCGTGAACGTCATCGGTGAGGTATCGGAAGTACCGCCAGCCCTGGGAGACGGTTTTCGTGTCGAGGCACGCATCGTCACCTGGAGCGCCGACGACGTGCCGCGGGTTCCGTCGACGGCGCTCTTCAGGGAGGGCGACGGCTGGCGCGTCTTCATCGTCGACGGCGACAGGGCCCGACAGCGCGATGTCCGGATCGGCCAGCGCGCCGTCGCGAACACGGAAGTGCTCGACGGGCTCTCCGAGGGAGAGCGCGTCGTACTCTTTCCGCCTGACAACCTCGAAGACGGCGACCGCGTCAGCGTGAGATAGAGCGGGCTACCTCGTCCCGGGGCGCTTGCCTTTGGGAGCCCATTCGGGTTTCCTGGAACCACCGGACCCTCCAGAACGCCCGGCGCCACCCGGCCCTCTGGCGCCACCGGCGCCGCGGCCGCGTTCCCGGGTACCCGTCTCCCCGCTCGGCTGGCGAGGGGAACGCTTCGGGCGCCGGTCACTCACCGAGCGCCATTCATCCTCGGGGAATCGCTCACCACGGTCCTCGCCATGATCGTCATGCGCGGGGGCACCGCGCGGCCGTCGCTCACCCTCCCGAGGCGCGCCACGGCCCTTCCACTCGCCACGGCCGGGACGTCCGCTCCCTTCGCCCCCGTCATCGCCGTCGCGCTCACGCGGGTCACCCCGCCGTGCCCGTTCACCGCGGTCACCTCGTTCTCCACGAGCGGCACGCGAAGGCGCTCCGTCCGTCCGCGTCATCCGCTCCGCGATGCGCTGCAGTTGCCTGGCGCGCCGCAGGAGGTCGCGGGCCTGGTCTTCCAGGTCGTCAGCGATATCCAGCAGGGCGTCCGGGCTCTCTTCCCGGAAGACGCGCCGTCCGCCCGTACCACGCTCACCCGACGACCCCCTACCGCCCGCGCGGCCGCGAGACGACTTGAACTCATTCATTCGGACCCTTTTCTGGATTGCCCCGGGGGATTGATCTTACGCCCACCAAGATACGTACAGGCGCCGCGGGGGGCCATTCGTCCGGTATGAAGTCGGCGGGCCAACGCGCCCGCACGCCAGGGTAAAGGAGGCCGAGGAACGGAGGTTTCAGCGAACGTCAGCCGCGTAGCTCCCGGGTGACTTCCTTCGCCTCCTGACCCGCCCATCGCGCATCTTCCTTCAGCGTCTCGATCGTGTCGACCGGCAACAGTTCCCGAGCGTTGAGGTGTTTCACCGCGCTCCACGCGAGAAGCCCCGCGGTCAGCCCGAGCACGACCGTGACGATCAGGGCGGCGAGCCAGTAGTTCGTCAGCAGCACGCCGAGTCCCAGGATGATGAACGCGAGCAGAGCCATGGCGGCGAGGAGCCCGGCGATCGCGGCGATGGCGATCCTGGCGCCCAGCCGCCCGAGCGTGCCCACCGCATCCCGAAGTTCCAGCCGCGCGAGTCCCACTTCCTGACGGACGAGCCGGGTGGCGTCGTCGCTCAGTTGACGCAGGAGTTGAGCGAGGCCCGGTTCGGTTCCGGAATCGAATGTCACGCCGGGACGGGGCCCGGGTGGGCCGTTCGTTCGAATCCTCGCACCATCCATTGGAACCCTCGCTTGTCGTGGTCACCACGGGCCGTCGGCCCATTTCCACCTTCGCAACC
>CAZWJE010000013.1:41671-50456 GCA_964634395.1 uncultured Gemmatimonas sp.
ACCCTCGCTTGTCGTGGTCACCACGGGCCGTCGGCCCATTTCCACCTTCGCAACCTGGGGATCCCGGGGCAATCGGCGTGCCCTCCCCGGGGGACCCGGGCTTCATCAACGCTCGGGTCGATGCATGCGGGGATCCGCGGGAGACGACGAGAAGGTCTGACGCACGACGCGAGATGTGGGGAAATGGCGGGGCCGAGCGCGAATGGCGCGCAGGACCTCCCGATCAATCGTGTGCAGCGGGGAAACGACGAGGCCAAACTCCGATAACGTGCACTGGAGAACGATGAGCGCGCTCGAAATCGTGGAGCGCGGGGCCGCGTGCGGGCGCGTGCTTCAGAGAGATTCGACCCGTTGGAGATGAAAAACAGAGCGCCGGGAGGATCGCTCTCCCGGCGCTCATCATCCGGCCCTGGCCAAAGGGCGACTACTGGGCCATCGACATCCGCCGGAGAAAGGCGATCACCGCCTCGGGATCGCCCGCCGGGTCGACGTCGGTCTCCTTGTAAACGATTCGGCCGCTCCGGTCGACCACGAACGTCCAGCGCGACATCGTCAGATCGCGAGTGAGGGTCACCTCGGAGCCGTCCACCACCTGGGTGATCTCCCCGCCCGCCCGCGTGGGTACGCCGAACGCTTGCGCGATCACGCCGGCGGTATCGGACACGAGGGGGAAGTTGAGCCGGTTGACGCCCTTGAACGTGCGCAGTGCGTCGACGCGGTCCCCGCTGACGCCGACGACCTCCGCCCCCAGGTCCTGCAGCACCGACTGGTTATCGCGGAAGAGGCAGGCCTGGGTCGTGCACCCCGACGTCATCGCCGCCGGATAGAAATAGACGACGAGCACCCGGCCGGCGAGTTCCCGGCTGCGCAGGATCTCGTCCGTGTCGGTCCGTCCTTCGAAGAGTGGCGCCCGATCGCCGATGTTCAGCACCGTCAGTGGCGTTTCCTGAGCCGAACCCACGCTCGCGAGCGCGCCAACCGCGAGCGCCACGACGATCCCGACGGTAATTGTATTCTGAATCATCATCGCCCTCTCTTCGCCATTGGAAAGGTGTGAAGACCGGTGGGCCACCGGCCACGACCGCCCTTTATGATGGTGGACCGGACGGCCGCGCGCCAGCGGGAGTGCACACGCGACGCGCGTACCCGCCTGGAATAACGTGTCCGTATGATGATGATCGGCCGTTCATCGAAACGTCACCCGGGCGCCGTCGATCAGTCGTGGTACAGCGTCTCCGCCTTGGCCGCCGAGATCAGGATCCCCTTGATCATCGCGGAACTGAACCCCTGGTGCTCCATCTCGTTGAGCCCGACGATCGTGCATCCACGGGGCGTCGTCACCTGGTCGATCTCGGATTCGGGATGCCGGCCCTGGTCCAGGAGGAGCATCGCCGATCCGGCCGCCGTCTGGGCCGCCAGGAGGAGAGCTTCCTCGGGGTCGAACCCGATCTCGATCCCGCCCTGCGAGGCGGCGCGGATCGCCCGAAGGAAAAACGCGATTCCACAGGCGCACAGGGCCGTCGCGGGAATCATCATGTTCTCCGCGATGACCAGCGTCCGCCCGACGACATCGAACAGCTCCACCGCTTCGGGGAGGGCGGGATCATTCGGGTCGGAACTCGACACGCAGGTCATCGATTCGCCAATCGCGACCGCCGTATTCGGCATCGCGCGGACGATCGAGGCGCGGGTATCCAACAGCTCCCGGAGCTGGCGGATCGATACGCCGGAGGCGACCGAGATGATCCGGTGTCGGTCGGGATCGATCGCTCCGCGGATCTCTTCGGTCAGGGCGCCGACCTGCTGCGGCTGGATGGCGAGGACGATGATATCCGATGCCTCGACGGCCGCGACATTGTCCGAGCCGACGAGGAAGCCGGCGTCCGCGAAGAAGGTGAGTTTCTCCGCCTTCCGCCGGGTGATCCAGATGTGGTCGGCGGGATGCGCGCCGGACTCCACCCAGCCCATCGCCAGCGCGCGCCCCAGGTTGCCTCCGCCCAGGATCGCGATCCTCCTGCCGTTCGTGATCCGCCCGTCGTTCTCGCTCATCGCTCGTCTCTTCTTCGATAGGTTCAGCGGGCGGAGTGTCGCCCGATCGTGTGTTCGTGGTTCCGGGGCCGGGACTTCCGCGGTGGAGGCCGGCCGGTCCGTGCCGGGCGCGATCGTCGGGGCTTCCGCGGCCGGCATGCGTCGGAGCGGGCCGCGAGCCGCTCGGATCGTCTGCCGAGGCGCATGCGAGAACGCCGGATCCCAGCCCGTCCATTTCTCGAGGTCGAGAAGTAGCGCCACCTTGCGGCCGGCGGCAAGGGCGATCCCGCCGTAATCGGTGACGAGTTTCTGGGGGAACTCCGTGACCGGGACGATCCGGAAGCCGAGCTGCTGAAAGAGATGGTCGCGCATGGTGAACGCGAAGACGCGTTGCACCCCGCGCGCGTGGGCCCGGAGCACGGCGGTCTGGATCAGTCGGCGACCGATCCCGGACCCCTGCCGCCCCTCCGCCACGGCGAGCGACGAGATCTCCGCGAGTTCCGGCGTGTACACGCGGACCGCGACGCAGCCGACGATCTCGCCGTCGATCTCCGCGACGAGAAAGGTGCCGACCACCCTCCGGAGCTCCGCGATCGGGCGATCGCGGACGAGCTTGAGGCGAACGTAGATGGCGAGGAGCCCCGCGATTCGGCGAACATCATCGTGCGTGGCCGGCCGAATCGTGGGTCCGGCCACCTCCGCCGTCATCACCATTCGAGCCACCCCTCGGATCCGGCGAGGGTTCGCCTGAACTTCTTCATCTCCCTCCAGCCCACCGACTACGCCGCCGCGACGCGACGCGCGAACGACGATCGCCCACGCGTACAAGAAAAGCGACCTCGGGAACCGCGAGAGGTCGCCAGACAGTTGATTGTATAGACGCGGATGGGGGCGACGTCAAGCGGCCGGAGCGACAGAGGTCACGCGATCACCCGGTCGCGGCCCGCCCGTTTCGCTTCGTAGAGACGGGAGTCAGCGGCCGCGATGAGGCGATCGCCGTCGCTCTCTCCGTCGGCGGGGAGCAGCGCGAGGCCGATGCTCATGGTGACTGAGAGGCCGTCGGCCAATTCGTGCCAGGGGTGGGCGACGACGGCGTCCCGCAGGCGACCGGCGAGCGCCGTGGCACCCTCCAGGTCCGTGTCGGGCAGCAGGAGCACGAACTCCTCGCCACCGTAGCGGGTCGCGACGTCCGTCATGCGGATCACCGCGCGGAAGATCCCGCCGATCCGCCGGAGGACTTCATCGCCGACCGCGTGAGAGAATCGGTCGTTGACCGATTTGAAATGGTCGATGTCGCACATCGCGACGCAGAGAGGCCGGCCGTGACGAAGCGCTTTTCGGACTTCCACGCCGAGCTGCAGCGCCAGGTAGCGACGGTTCTGGAGCCCGGTCAGCGGGTCTTCCACGCTGATCTGCTCGAGCCACCGGTTCCGCTCCTCGAGCTGGGAGTGGAGCCGCTGGAGTTCTTCGTTCGCCCGCGCCAGCTCGATGTTCCGAAGCCGGAAGATCTCCTCCTGCTGCCGCGCCTGTTCGACGTCGAACTGGAGCATCAAGCCCCGAATCCGCACCGCGTTGGAAGACTCGGCGACGGTCTGCTGGATGCGCTGATACTTCTTGAAGTGAAGAAGCGCCGGGAGCGAGTCTCCACGCCGTTCATAGGCTCCCGCGAGAAGCGAATGCATCTCGTGGGCTCTCCGGGTCATCTCCCCCTCGGAGATCATGCTGGAAAGCCGGAGGAGCGTGTCGATCCCTTCGTCGAGCCTGCCGCGGGCAATGGCGTGGCGGGCGATCTCCAGCAGGATCTCGTCCTGAAACTCGCGCGCCCGCGACCGTTCGACGAGTTCGCGGGCGTCCGAAAGCGCGGATTCCGCCTCCTCATCGCGGCCGAGTTCGGCGAGCGCGACACCCAGTCTCGCGAGCGCGGGAGCCCGATAGACGTCGTCCCCACTCTCGGTGAAGATGCGTACGCTCTCTTCGAGCGCCGCCGCGGCCGCGTCGAACCGTCGGAGCGTCATGCTCGCCCGACCCACGTTTCCGAGCGCGATCCCCTCTCCGCGCACGTTGCCTTCCGCCCGGAACGCGTCGAGAGACGACTCGAAGAAACGGAGACTCTCCCGGTGATCGCCGAGTTCGTGGTAGACGTTGCCGATGTTGTTCAGCAGTCTGGCGAGCTTCGTGGATCCGTACTCGCGACTCAGGCGAAGCCCGGCCAGGAAATGTTCGAGGGCGCCCTCGAAGTCACCGAGCTCGCCATAGACGAGACCGAGGTCGTTGCGAGTCTCGGCCTCGACGACGGGGTCTCCCGTTTCCTTCGCGGTGTGCAGCGCTCGAAGCCCGCGCAGGAGCGCGGCTTCCAGGTTTCGCGTGAAAAACGCGCCCTGGAGAAGCGAGCGCTGAACGCGAACGGCAAGGCGTTTGTCGTCCAGCTCCTCGGCGAGGTCGAGGGCGCGGCGCAGCTCCGATTCCGCTCGTTCGTACTCCTTGGCGACGATGCGGGATGCCCCGATCACGAAATGACAGCGCGCGCGAGCGGCCGGGTCCGCCGATACGGTCGGCATCGCCAGCACGGATTCCGCGAGTTCGAGCGCCTCCGCCGGATTCCCGGGCAACAGCGCCATGGCGCGTTCGCTCGCGGATGCCGGATCGGGCGCGAGGGTTCCTTCGTCGATCACGATTCAGAACTCGGGGTGATCGGGTCGTACGGAGCCGGGAGGATCGCCGGCTTCGGGCGGCGAGCGATCTTCGCCGTCCATTCGCCCTTGCCGGGGGGAAGTGCTATGCCAGGCCACGCAGCAGATCTCGCATCGATCGGGAATACGCCTCGGAAAATCGTTCTCCGGAGCCGAACCGACCCTGACGGTACATGAGGATCAGCCCTTGCGCGTGGGCGATGAGGGAAAGCGCCGAGCCGACGGGTCCGGAACTCCGGATCACCCCATCCCGTGAGCACGCGGTCACCCGCTCCACGACCCAGGCGAAGATGTTCTGGCCGCGCGCCCCGTCACTCGCCGCGGGGGTCGGGATACCCTCCCCGGTACGCAGGAAGAGCGCGTCGTACAGGCGAGGTTCGTCGATCGCGAAATCGCGGAAGACGTCGAGGGCAGCGAGCAGTTCCTCACGCGAGTCGCCCCGCCCGTCGCGTGCCACGAGCCGCTCGGCGAAGAGGTCCCGGATCCGCGCCAGCGTCTCGCGGATCAGTTCCTCTACCCCGGTGAAGTGTCGATAGATCGCGGGCTGTGTCAGCCCGGTCTTGCGCGCGATCGCCCGGGTCGACAGGTCGCCCAGGCCGACCTCGCGCACCACTTCCAGCGCGGCGGCGAGCGACCGCTCCCGCGTGGACATCTTCTCTTCCATCGCCATTCGATCGTCCCGTCTGACACTCGAGCAGGCTTCATTCCCCGCTGGCAAATACCGCTCGTCGAGCGCATAATCAAGCCCGGCGTGGAGCTTTCCCCACGCGCGGCACTTTCAGTCTCGTCCTGTTCCGCGTTCCCGACCAACCATGGAATGATGCCTACATTCTCGAGATTCGACCCGCCCAACCGGGTGCTGATGGGCCCCGGCCCTTCCGATGTTCCGCCCCGCGTCCTCGAGGCGCTGGCCCGCCCCACGATCGGCCACCTCGATCCGGCGTTCATCGGTCTGATGGATGAGATCAAGGAACTCCTGCGCTATACCTTCCAGACGAGCAACGAACTGACGATGCCCATCTCCGGACCCGGGACCGCCGGGATGGAGACTTGTGTCGTCAATCTGGTCGAGCCGGGCGACAAGGTGATCGTCTGTCAGAATGGAGTATTCGGTGGGCGGTTGAAGGAGATGATCAAACGGTGCGGGGGAACGGTGGTGCCGGTCGATGACCCGTGGGGCCGCGCCGTGGATCCCGGCAAGGTGGAGGAAGCTCTCGCCGACCATCCGGATACGCGTCTCGTGGCCGTCGTACAGGCGGAAACCTCGACGGGCGCGCTTTCGGACGTCGCGGCGATCGCCAGGCTCGCCCGTCGCGCGGGAGCGCTCACGCTCGTCGACGCGGTGACATCGCTCGGCGGCTCCCCGCTGCGGACCGATGAGTGGGAGATCGACGCCGTCTATTCCGGCACGCAGAAGTGCCTTTCCGTGCCGCCGGGACTCTCGCCGATCACCCTCAATGAACGGGCCGTCGCCAAGGTGCGTGGCCGGAAGTCGCCGGTCCAGAGCTGGTTCATGGACCTCAACCTGGTCCTGGGCTACTGGACGGGCGGTGCCCAGCGTTCCTATCACCACACCGCGCCGATCAACGCGCTCTACGGTCTTCACGAGGGGCTCCGCGCTCTCGCCGAAGAAGGAATCGAGAAGTCGTGGGCGCGGCACACGGCGAACTACGAAGCCTTCCGCGACGGAATCGAGTCGGCCGGGCTCCGCTTCGCGGTTCCGGAGGCCGAGCGTCTTCCGCAGCTCAACACCATTCTCATCCCCGAGGCGGTGGATGACGCGGCCGCCCGCCGCACTCTTCTCGAGACGCACGGGCTCGAAATCGGCGGCGGTCTCGGTGCCCTCGCGGGCAAGGTGTGGCGTATCGGGCTGATGGGCTACAGCAGTCGCCGGGAGAACATCGACCTCTGTGTGCGGGCGCTCGAGACGGTGGCGCGCGACGCGGCCACCGGGGCGCCCGGCGCGAACTAGAGACGCGATCGTCGTAGACTCCGTCCCCGTCACCGTTCGCGGAATCCCATGCCGCGTTTCGTCCTCGGCCGTCCGGGCGGCTTCACCGCCGCCGCGACGACGGCGGTCTTCCGTCACGCTCCAGGCGATGACGCAGTGAGATGACCCGCGTCAGCATCATCCGGGTCCTCGTCACCGGACTTCTCCTGCTCGGCACCGCGGTCATCGTTGTCGGGCAGGCGATTTCCTACGGGATTCCCCGTTCATCGACGGGGCTCGAGATCGGTGAACTCCCGCCGCGACGGCCGGGATTCAACTTCTGCCGGCTCATGTACCGCAGCGTCACCCAGGAGGCACTCGGCTCCGGGTGGACCACCGATTACCCTTCGGCCGATCGGAACCTCCTCATCCGACTCGCCGAGATCACCCTCGTGGAAAGCCCCAGGAACGCGGAAGAGGAGCCACTCCACGTGGTCGTGCGCGCCACTGATCCGACTCTCTTCGGCTGCCCCTTCCTCTTCGCCTCCGACGTCGGAACGATCGGGTTCCTCGACGAAGAGATCGGAGGTCTGCGCGAGTACCTGCTCAAGGGTGGCTTCCTCTGGGTCGATGACTTCTGGGGCCCGGAGGCGTTCGACCGCTGGTCGATGGAGATCGGCCGGGTGCTTCCGGGACGCCCGATCGTCGAGCTCACCCCCGATCATCCGATCTTCAAGACTTTCCTCGACGTCACCGAGGTACCGCAGATCCCCGCCATCAGTTACTGGCTCACCACCGGCGAGACCGCGGAACGCGCCGGCGCCATCGCCCGTGTCTACGGCATCTTCGACGAGAGAGGGCGGCTCATGGTACTCATGAGCCACAATACGGACATCGCCGACGGCTGGGAGCGCGAAGGCGAGAATCCCGAGTTCTTCGAGATGTTCTCGCCCGGCGGGTACGCGGTCGGGATGAATGTCGTGATCTGGGCGCTCACGCATTAGGACGATCGAGGTCGGGAACGGGGTGGCGTTTTCCGGCGCGGCCGTTCCTCCGGGGAGGACGCGGGACGAGGGGCTCCGGGAACGCGCCCGGGGCATTCGCGGCGTGATCGTTGCCATTGGTTCCCGTGCGGCCGGGGGTGCCGGCGAGCGGCGGACCCCGGAGTCGGCATGATTACGGAACCGTGCTTCTCGGGTTTTTGTTGGTTCGGGCGGCGCGGTTCACGACCTGCGGGGCGCCGCGATGTTCAGAAGTATGTTGGCTGTGGTACTCGGTCTCGCCTGTTCGATCGGCGCGGCCGCCCTCCTCTTCGCGCAGACGCCGGTATACGTGCGCGGAGGACGTATCATCCAGGGCGAGATGCCGCCCGAGCGTACCGGCTTCACTTTCTGCAGACTCGTCTACCAGCGCACCTATTCCGAGCCCAGCGGTTCCGGGTGGAATACGGACTATCCGATGGCCGACCAGAACCTGATGGTCCGTCTCTCGGAGCTCACCAACGCCAACGTCACCTGGCGCGGAGAGGCCGATCCCGCCCATGCCCTCGTCTCCGCCTCCGACGACGCGCTCTTCCAGTGTCCATTCCTCTACGCCGCCGATGCCGGAACGATCGGCTGGAACGACCACGAAGTCGAGCGGATGCGCGAGTTCTTCGACAAGGGCGGTCTCTTCTGGGTTGATGACTTCTGGGGCGACCTCGCCTGGACCCGCTGGCTCGACCAGATCGGGCGCGTCCTCCCCGAGTACGAAACCCGGGAGATCCCGCTGGATCATCCGATCTTCTCTTCGTTCTACTTCGTGGAGAAGGTTCCTCAGATCCCTTCGATCCAGAGCTGGCGGCGGAGCGGCGGGGAGACCTCCGAACGCGGCGCGGAAACGGCCACCCCCCGGATCTCCGGCATCTTCGACGACGAGGGCCGCCTGCTCGTGATCATGAGCCACAACACGGATATCGCCGATGGATGGGAGCGAGAAGGCGAGGACTGGGAGTTCTTCCACGCTTTCTCCCCGTATGGTTATGCGGTGGGGATCAACTTCGTCGTCTGGTCGATGACCCACTGAGGGTCACTCGTTTCAACGCGAAACCCGCGGCGGCTTCGCGTTGAAAGTGTCGGGGATGGCCCGGGGTCAGCCA